>DAOUFG010000085.1:0-34896 GCA_034430115.1 Thermoflexales bacterium
GGCGCTCGCAACCGCTCTTCGCGCTGTATCGGTGGATGACATCTCCCACTGGATGCGCCATTGTGGCTATCCCTTGCCTTAACATGATTTTCGCTCTAGTTGGGCACTATGCGTAAGTACACAAGATACCTGCTCATTCGCGACAATCTAAAGGCTGTCGCGAAACGAACTGCTGGCATTGTTGCGGAGGGTGGGGGAATAACTCGTATTGCTCCTGCCAGTTGGAAGTACGCCGACCTTAAGTGCGAGGGATATCGAGTTGACTATGTATCGGCAGGGCAGCGCTATTACCGCTCTATGCGCGGCACGCAATCTCGTTGTGCTACCGCCTGAAGCTCATCTGGGCCGATGGAGCGTATGAAGATATCGTGTACTACGTCCGGCTGTACTTCGGCTGGACACTCGACATTGTGCGGCGACCCGACGATTGGCTAGGACGCTCTCGTCGCCTCTCGCGTGACTTTGAGCATACGGTCTCTTCCGGTGAAGCCATGGTGTATGTCGCCAGCATCCGGCGCATGCTCAAACTCGCTGCTATCTGACTTTTAAGACACTCTCTTAGGACAACAAGCCAGATGTAAAGAAATCCAAAAAACTTTCTCAGAATCCTCACACAACCGTGTGGACAATGGATAAGCAAAATCCCAATGATCCATAACGCTCAGAAGATTCTGGGATGGCCCATAGCATCCTAGGCATGCATCGAGGCACTTCATGAAAAGGCATCTTGTTTACGTCTGTTGTTTGTTGATTGCAGCGCTGACACTGTCAGCTTGCCAGCCTTCCGCCACCCCTACGACGGCAACACCCACCTCCGTGGTGACGAGTGTGCTAATGCCCTATATTGCTGTCGTCCCTGAAGATTGGCGACAAGGAAATTCACTCACCGTGATCGGCGCTGACTGGCCAGTTGGCATCAGTGTCACGTTGGGATTACATTTGCAGACCGCATCCACCGAAGAATCAGTAGACCTGGGAACGATCACCTCCGACGCACTGGGGCGCTTCAAATTCATCAGCGACGCGCCCGACATCGATACCATCGGCCAGTGGTCCGTTACGGCATATGGGGGTGACCCTGTGAGTATCGCTTCAGCGTCATTGCGGGTGCTGGAGGAAGAAACACCTACCGCGACGGCAACGCAGACGCAAACACCCACTCCAACGGCAAGTCCCACCCCAACCGCCACCGCCACGCGCCGCCCACTGAAAACGTATGTCTACCCGACCGAAACTGCAACCCCTACGGCCACACCAACGGCGGCGTCGTACGTGATTACAGAATGGCGCGGCGACTATTGGAACAACCAATCGCTCAGCGGGTCACCGGCGCTCACACGCAACGACTCAACCATCGGCTTCTATTGGGGCACCGGCTCGCCCGATAGCAGCATCGCCGCTGACCACTTCTCGGCCCGTTGGACACGCTCGCTCTATTTCGATGGTGGCAGCTATTACTTCACCCTGCGCGCAGACGACGGTGCAAGCATGTGGGTGGATGGTGTGCAGATCATCAATGCCTGGTCCGATGGCAGCCTACGCGACACTACCGCCTACTTAACCCTTTCTGCAGGTAATCATGATCTGCGCATCGAGTATTACGAGGATAGCGTCGTGGCAGCCATCTACTTCTTCATTTCGACCTACACGTCCGCCACCAGTACGCCAACCCCCACCAGCACATCCACCGCTACACCCACTCGCACACCCACAGCGACCAACACCTCGTTGCCCACACAGGCTGCGCAACCAACAGCCACGAAGACGGGCACACCCACCCCTGTTCCATTGCCAACGAGCGCGGCAACCGCAACTGGAGCAGCCACGGCTACGTCCACCAGTACGCCGACGCGTACACCCACCACAGCCGCGACCACCACAAGCACAAATACGCCGACGGCGACATCAACTTACACGTCTACGCCCACTGTGACCGCCACCTTTACACAGACGCAAACGGCGACTCCGACTCACACGCCAACCAATACATCGACCTCCACGCCGGAGGGCGAAACGGCGACGTCCACCCCAACGCACACGCCACAGCCAACAGACACCCTGGAGCCAACGGCAACGTCCACCGAGACACCAACACCAACGCCCACGTCAACACCAACGCAGACCCCGGAACCAACCGATACGCCTATCACCCAAGCAGCGACTATCATTCAGCGCGGCACACAACTCACTGCCAGCAGCACGCACTGGTTCACCTATCAGCAATTGGCAGATTTCATCAGTTCTCTGGCAGGTGCCACCATAGCACGGGCCTTGAGGTGGTTCAAATGAAGGAACAGCGACCCTCTATCCACCCACGAAGCTGCATGCGGCTGATCAAAAACCTGGTCTCTTTACGTCAAAAATGCGACCCTTCGGGTGTGTGTCAATCTCTGATCGACACGCCCCGAGGGGGCTTTCCGTTTCTATTACTAGATGCTCCGGCTCAGGAGATTGTAAGCAGATTGTTTTGCGTACCGACGTCTATCGGCATCTGCAAGCGCAGGGCTTGAGCTTTTTCGCCACGTGCCGCACGGGCGAGCTTATTTCACGCTTGTCGAGCTGGTCAAAGAGCTGGATCGCCGAGAGGACGATAGGCTAGAAGGGCCAGCAGAAGTTGGAGACCCAGCATACGAAGACATAGTGGACAACTATGCCGCTAGACGTCTAGGGATGCTCAAAAATGTCCCATGGGACATCGAGAAGATTCATGCTGAACGCAAGGCCATGCTCAAACTCGTCGCTAACAACAACATCACAATCAGCAAGTGTGGCATCTGTGGCGATCCATTCATCCCGCTAACAGGCCAGACGCCTTCTGTAGACGGAAACCCAGAACTCATGATCTGCAGCCAGTGTCAGCACTGGTGCAGGTAAAAGTTGCCCACCGGCAACTTGTTCTATTAAAATCAATATACCCATACCCAAGTGCCGGGGTTGGAGGCATCCGCCTGGGCATAGCCATAGATGCTGGGCGCCGGTGCGGACCAATTGAAGAACCACTTAGCATCATACAGCGACAGGTTCACACAGCCCCGGCTGTGCCGATAGCCAAAGCCGTCATGCCAGTAGGCACCATGCAGCGCGTAATCCTGGAAGAAGAACATGTTATAGGGCACGCTATCCACGTAATAATCGCCCAGGTCCGGGTCGCCGGCGGCGTTATACATCGGCTGTGATTTGTTCTTATACTGAATCTGGTACACCCCTTTCACCGTTTCCCATTGCGGCAGGCCACTGGAAACAAGCGAGGCATACACCAGGCGATCTCCTTCATACGCCGAGATCGTTTGCTCGAACAGGTCCACCGCGATCCATTTGCTATGCAAGCGGCCCTGGCGGCTGATCTGTTCGGGGGCGCGGCGGGTCGTGATGACCGACAGCCTTTCCTGGCGGCACCACTGCCCTTCGCCGATGCGATACCACAGCGTTTCACCCATCAACGCTTTCTCATAAATCGTCACCATCGTATAGCGCTGATAGGTGGGCGCGTCGGGGTTGATGTCGCCATCAGGCTCCAACGTAGGCTGGAAGGCACTGATCACCCACGCGAATGGATGGGATGGATTCTTATCAAAAGATTGGCCCTGGAAGCGCGAGGGGCGGAGGATTCTCAGCTTATCCGAAGTCACCCATTCATTTGGTTTGATCTGCGCCAGCGCGATGCCGTTGATCTCGGTAGTGCTGGCCACCGTCACCCATTCGTTGCCATTCAACTCGCGCACAGGGTTCGTGCCGGCGGCAGCGTCTTCGGGGGTGGCATACACGGGCACTTTGCCATCCGTGGTGTTCACCTGGGCATATACCTTGTTGAAAGCAGGGTCATCATCTTCGCCCGATGCTTGCGCCTGCGCGAGGTCAGTCCCTCCGCCGGCAGATTGAGCATTTACAGCAGAGGCACGCACAGCCAACGCCAACAACACGCACACGGCCGCCATACAGGCGCTCATGCATAAGCGACGCATCATGAGGTTCATCTATCCATACCCCAAAAATCAGGCAAGCATTAATGCCAACATGATATATGCCATTTCGTATATTTGCTCACCCGTCTATCAATGAAACACCGCCATCTTCCAAACGACGCGCCGTTGGCGTAAGAAGATTCGCCGTTTCGCCTATACTCTGCCTGGAGGAATCGCCCGATGACCCGCGCATCGCCGTTCGCTCTCATTGCGTCCGCCTTCGCTGCCGGCCTGTGGCTGGCCGCACAGTTCGCGCCCGCCGTCTGGCTATGCGCATTTGCCTTCGCCCTCGCGTTCGCCCTCTTGCTTTTCGTGCGCTGGAACCATTCACGAGCCTGGCTGGCGGCGCTGCTGATGCTGATCGCGTGCGGCGCCTTACGCTATCAAGCCAGCCGACCCACCGCCACCACCGCCCCCTATAACGGGCACTACGTGGTGCTGGAAGGAGTCGTGGCCGAAGAACCTGATGTACGCCCGGACTACACCTACCTGCGCGTGCAGGTACAGCGGCTCTTGCTCGAACAATCCAACACCACCGCCGCTGGCGTTGTGCTGTTGCGCGTCGATCACGCCATCCACTGGCATTATGGTGACGTGGTGCGCGCCTGGGGCACGCTCGACGCCCCGCCGCTGATGGCCGAGTTCGATTACCGCGACTTTCTGGCGCGCCAGGGGGTGTTTTCGTGGCTGGCCTACCCTTCGCGCGTGCAACGCATCGGCACAGGCCAGGGCACACCGCTATATGCAGCCTTGCTAGAAGTGAAAGACGCCCTGCGTCACTCCACGCAACAGGTCATGCCCGCGCCAGAGTCGGCATTACTGAACGGCGTGTTGATCGGCGACGACAACGAACTGCCGGAATACGTTCAGACCGCGTTCCGGCGCACGGGCACTTCGCACATCGTCGCCATCTCCGGCTTCAACGTCAGCATCGTGGTTGCGCTGGTGGTGCCGCTACTCAGCCGCTGGCTGAACAAACGCCGCGCCGCGTTGGTGGCCATCCCGGCCATCGTGGTCTATACCTTGCTCACGGGGGCATCGGCCTCGGTGGTGCGCGCCGCGCTGATGGCTATCCTCGTGCTGGCCGGGCAGCTTTTCTGGCGGCGCGGGTTCACGCTAAATACGTTGTGCGCGGCCGCGTTCATCATGTGCGCCTACGATCCCCAGACGCTTTTCGACCTGGGCTTTCAGCTTAGCTTCGCGGCGACGCTGGGGCTGGTGATCTATTCCGGCTGGCTGGGCGACCTGTTGAACGCGCGGATCGAGCGCCTGCCCAACGAACGGTTCCAAAAGCTCATCGGCAGCCTGGCCGACGTCGTGGTGCCCACCCTGGCCGCCAACCTCACCACGTTGCCATTGATATTGGCGAACTTTCACCAGTGGTCGATCATCGCGCCGCTCACAAATACGCTGGTGTTGCCACTGCAACCGATGCTGATGGTGCTGGGCATACTCGCCAGCATCGCCGGGGTCTTGTCCATCTCGCTGGGCGCCCTGCTGGCGCTGCCGGCCTATGCGTTGCTCACGCTCACCCTGCGGCTGGTGGAATGGACCAGCCTGCCCGCCTGGGCCACCCAACCAATCTACGGCTTCGATGCCCTGCCCGCCAGCTTGTACTACCTGGCGCTCGGTCTGTTCACCCTCGTGATCTCGCAACCATCCAACACCCGCGCGCTCCTGGCAACGTTCGCCCGCAAGAACCTGCGCGGCTGGACGGCCCTGCTGGCCGGCGGGATTCTTCTCACCATCGGCCTGGTGGCGTGGTATCAACAGCCCGATGGCAAACTGCACGTCACCTTCAGCGGCGCGGGCGCATTTGTGCAAACGCCCGCGGGGAACCAAGTGATCTTCGCCGGCGGAGGCGGCGTGTTGCCGGTGATGGGCCGCGCCATGCCCTTGTGGGATAAGGGGGTGGAACTGGCCATCTTGCCCACGCGTAGCGACAACGCCCGCGGCGATACACTGCCCCTCTTGCAACGCTACCAGGTAGGCACACTGATCCAGCCGGAGGGAGAGGACGAGCCTTCGGCGATGTTGGACGAATGGAGCACCCAGGCGCGTGCAGGCCGCACCCAGGTGCTCAGCGTGCCGATGGGCACCCGCGCAATCATCGAACCGGGCGTGGTGCTCACCATCGTTCAACGCGAAAATGGCTGCATCGGCGCGCGGCTGCAATATGGCACGACGTCGTTCGAACTCATCGGCAACACACATGCCTTGAGCGGCACATTGAACAGTGCCGACGTGGCCTTTGCCAGCCCAAAGCTCAACGACGCCGAGGTGCTCGACGCCGCGCACCCGCGCTACGTGGTGTGGGCCGACACGGGCGGCGTGCCCGAGCGGCTGGCACAAGGCATCCGCACCTTCATCCTGCGCGACGTGCAGACGGTGGAATTTGTGAGCGATGGGGAGAGCGTGGTAGCGCGATAAGGGAGATTAGAGATTGGGGATTCGAGATAAGGAAAACCACGGATTGCACGGGATTTACACGGATAGATGGCAAATGACCAATCCGTAGGCGACAGATTGCTACGCCGAAGTGAAGCGCCTGCGCGACGCGATGGACGACGTGATCAGCGACAACTTCTCTGCGAAAGCCATGCAGGCAATTGCCGACCCGGCGATGCGCCACGCCTTCGCCGATCTCGTCTTGCAGATACGCGATAAAGAAGAGGAGGCGATCAGCCAGCTTGAGCAATTGCTGAAACGTTGCTGTTGAGCACAACCGTAAGGACAAATAACACGAAGAGAGATGGGGAACCCTTGTGTCCTTCGTCGCTTTGTTGCTTTGTGTTAGAAAACCTAAAGGAGGAAGTTGACATGCCGCATCAAGATAAATTTCACTGGGCGAAGCGCGTCTCTCGCAGAGACATTCAACGTCTCTACCAAAGTGACGCACAGGGGATGCTGGACGAGGAACTGCTCGACAAGGTGCACTATGCGATTCACGCGCGCGTCTGCGACATGTTCGAGGTCAGGGAGGCACAACAATTTGGGCGTGTCAAATGTCGCCAGTGCGGCGCGCCCCTCCCGCAGCCCTATCGCATGGGTTCGGGCGGTAAAAACAACGTCTTGAAGTGCGAGCAGTGCGGCTGGCAAGTCACCTGTGGCGAGTTCTACGAGAGCTACACCGGCGGGAGCATGCTGCCCGGCTCGGTCCCCGATTTGTTCGAGGCCTACCTGGAACGATTCCCCGGCGCCAAAACAGCATCCGAGAAGATGCTGCTGATCGATTGGCTGATCCACCAGTTCCACGTCAACCAGGGCGTAGCGCGCATGCCGGTGGGCGTGAACGTCATCCAGGGGACCACCGACGAAGTACGCGAGCTGATCGAATCGCTTGCCGGCAGCACGCCGGGCTTGACGCCGTTGGAAGATTGGCGCGCTACCTATTACAACCCGGTACGCCTGTTCAAACAGTCGCACTCACACAGCCAGATACAGAAAATCGCGGCCGAGCTTGGCATTAGCGGCAGGCGCCAGATGTCGGAAGATGAGCTGATCCCCGAGATTTTTCGCCTGGCGCCGGAACTGGCACCCGCGCCGGAAGAGAAATAGCAACAAATCTAAGGCAGCCCCGGCACGAATGATCATGGTTCGACAAGCTCACCATGATCACCTGGGGCACGACATTATCGCCACGACCCTGGCGAAGGATGGGAGCACTTCGAAATTCAGGGCGTATGACCGTCCTCCTGCTCACGAGGAATAACCCAGGCTTGGGCCACGATCTCCCTTGCTCCCGCGTTCCCTGGCAATTCAGGCTTCGTATCCATTCGGATGCTTCGACATCCAATCCCACGCGCTGGCGACAATCTCCTCCAGCGAGGTATAGCGCGGCTGCCAGCCCAGTTCGGCTTTCGCCAGCTCCGACGAAGCTACCAGCCGCGCCGCATCGCCGGGCCGGCGCTCCGTCTCGCACACTGCGAACGGCCTGCCCGAAGCTTTACGCGCCATCTCAATCACCTCGCGTACCGAGTAGCCCGTGCCCGAACCCAGGTTACAGGTCAACTTTTCGTGCGCATCCAGGTACTTCAGCGCCAGCAGGTGCGCCGTTGCCAGGTCATAGATGTGAATGTAATCGCGGATGCACGTGCCGTCGGGCGTGGGGTAATCGGTGCCGTAGATGTTCACTTCCTTGCGCTGCCCCAGCGCAGCCTTCAGGATGAGCGGGATCAGGTGCGTCTCAGGGGAGTGCGCCTCGCCTCGCCCGCCGTATGCGCCGCAAGCATTGAAATAACGCAGCACCACATAGCGCAGGCCATAGACGGTGTTGAACCACTTCAGCATCTGTTCCACCATCAGCTTGGTCTCGCCATAACAATTAGCCGGCTGGATGAGCGATTTTTCGGTCAGCGGCGCGTCGCTGGCGGCAAAGACCGCCGCGGTGGACGAAAATACAAAGCGTTGCACATGATGTGCCGCGCAGGCTTCGAGCAGGTTCAACGTGTTCCCCACGTTGGAGCGGAAATAGAGCGCGGGCTTTTGCATCGACTCGCCCGCTTCGATCAACGCGGCAAAATGAAACACCGCCTCGGCCTGTGAGGTGTCCAGCGCCAGGTTGATGTCGTCCACATTCGCCAGGTCGCCATGAATGAACTGTGCCTCCGCCGGCACGGCCTGGCGATGCCCTTTCGACAAATTGTCGAACACAAACACGCGCTGCCCGGCCTCGATGAGCAACTGCGCCACGGTGCTGCCGATGTATCCTGCGCCACCCACGACTAATATATTCATATCATTTTTGATTTGCGATTTTGGATTTTCGATTTCCAATCCACGCCGCTACTCGTTCGCAATCTAAAATCAGAAATCAAAAATCGTAAATTCCTTCACCTGATTCTATCGTGGAACGGTGATACGATTGGGTTGTGATTGGTGTCTTCGACTCTGGCGTGGGAGGGCTGTCCGTCTGGCGCGAGATCGCCGGCCTCATGCCCAACGAACCGATCATTTACCTGGCCGATCAGGCACATGTCCCCTATGGCCCGCGCAGCCTGAACGAGGTGCGCGCGCTCACCACTCGTTGCATCAACTGGCTCATCGAGCAGGGCTGTTCGATGGTGGTGATCGCCTGTAACACCGCCTCCGCCGCAGCGCTCAATCACGTGCGCCGGCTATACCCCAACACGCCGATTGTGGGCATGGAACCGGCGGTGAAACCCGCCGCCACCCACACGCAAACGGGCGTGATCGGCGTGCTGGCCACCCAGGCCACTTTTCAGGGCGAGTTATTCGCCAGCGTGGTCATGCGCTTCGCTTCGCATGTTAAAGTCATCGAGCAACCCTGTCCCGGTTGGGTCAAGCTGGTGGAAGGAGCCGCGCAGGATGAAAATGCGCTGGAAAACTGCCAACCCCTCATCAACCATTACGTCGGCCCGCTCCTGGATGCGGGCGCCGACGCGCTGGTGTTGGGCTGCACACATTTCCCATTCCTATCCCAGGCAATCCGCTGTCACATCGACGAGTGGTCCGCCCAACATCAGCCGGGCTACCAAATTAACCTGATCGACCCCAGTGCCGCCGTTGCACGCCAAACGATGCGCGTGCGCGACGCGCATGGCCTCTCACAAGCCGTCGAATCACCGCTACGCAAGTTCTATACCACCGGTGACGCAGCATCTTTCCAGAAGCTGGCCCAGCGCCTGCTGCCCGACGCCACCGGCCTTTGTATGAGGCACATCGTGTGTGCCGAAACCAGCCACACAAATCGCGAGTTATGAAGGATAATAACCGGGAATCGCATTACGGTTCACCGGGGGATACGCGAGACGTAAAATTCTAATCTTAAAACTACACTCGCGCGTTATATGCGATACTCTACAGGCTGAGCCTCGTGACTTCTGTTTAGTCATGATAACTCACCGTAGAATTGAGCCATTCATAATTGAAACCAACCAGGACGAACTTTCTGATTATGGCCGACAGAGATATTGACCGTATCCATAGCTTGCTTGAAGCGGCTGACGCCGTTGCCGAGGCGGAAGCCGAAGCAGAGGTGGATGCTGAGGCGCAAGCACAAGCAAATTCCGACTCACTCGATCACACCGCGCAGGTACCGGAAACGGTGGCGATTCTGCCGTTGCGCGGTGCGATTGTGTATCCGCTCTCGGCGGTGCCATTGCGCGTCGCCCAGGCACGCTCGATCCGTTTGATCGACGAGGCGATGCAACACAAGGTGCCGATCGGCCTCGTTGCCAGCAAGACGCCCGAAAAAGAAGACCCCGAACCAGACGACATCTATCGCGTCGGCACGTTAGCCACGGTGGTGCGCATCTTCAAGTCGCCCGATGGCATCGTCAATATGATCGTGCAGGGCAGCGAGCGCTTCCGCATCACGGAATTCACCAGCACCGACCCCTACATGACGGCGCGCGTGGAATTGATGCCCGAAACGTGGGAAAGCACGCTGGAAATCGAGGCGCTGCGCCGCAACATCAGCCAGGGCTTCGCCAAGATGGCAGAGCTGATTCCAAACCTGCCCGACGAACTGGCGCAAATGATCCAGAGCGTGGAGGACCCGCGCCAACTGACCTACGCCGTAGCCACCTACATGCGCATGGATATGGGCGATGCGCAAAAGTTGCTGGAGATGGAAGGCTTGCCCGATAAGATGCTGTTCCTGTTGCAGTTGTTGAACAAGGAACTGGAAGTGCTGGAACTGGGCAAGAAGATTCAAACCCAGGCCCAGAGCGAGATGGAGAAAGTCCAGCGCGAATACTTCCTGCGCGAACAGATCAAGGCCATCCAGCACGAGTTGGGTGAAGCCGACGAGCAACAGATCGAAGTCAACGAACTGCGCGACAAGATCGAAGCCAGCGGCATGAACAACGAAGCGCGTGAAGAAGCCGCGCGCGAGCTCTCACGCCTGGCGAAGCTGCCCACCCAGGCGGCGGAATATGGCGTCATCCGCACCTACCTGGACTGGATGGTGTCGCTGCCGTGGCAGATCACCAGCACCGACAACCTGGACATCACGCACGCGCGCGGCGTCTTGAACGAAGACCACTACGGCCTGCAAGACATCAAAGAGCGCATCCTGGAATTCCTGGCCGTGCGCAAGCGCCGCCTGGAACTGGCCGCAGAAGCCGAAGCGTCGCAGCCGGCCGCCCAGCCGACCGCGACGACCGCCGAAGCATTGAACGAAGTCGCCATCCTGGGGCAAGCCGACGATTCCGAAATGGAGCCCGAGGCCACCCCGCTGCACCGCGAGCGCGAAGGTGTCATCCTGTGCTTCGTAGGCCCGCCCGGCGTCGGCAAGACCAGCCTGGGCGCCAGCATTGCGCGCGCTATGGGCCGCAAGTTCATCCGCATGTCGTTGGGCGGCGTGCACGATGAGGCCGAAATTCGCGGCTTCCGCCGCACCTATATCGGCAGCATCCCAGGGCGCATCGTGCAGGGCATCCGGCGCGCCGAAACGCGCAACCCCGTCTTCATGCTCGACGAGGTGGATAAGATCGGCGCAGACTTCCGCGGCGACCCATCGGCGGCGCTGATGGAAGTGCTGGACCCCGAGCAGAACCGCGAGTTCCGCGACCACTACCTGGATGTGCCGTTCGACCTCTCGCAGACCATGTTCATCTGCACGGCCAACACGCTCGACACAATCCCCGGCCCGCTGCTGGACCGCATGGAGATACTGCAACTCAGCGGCTACACCGAGCAGGAGAAGCTGCACATCGCGCAAGGCTACCTGGTGCCGCGCCAGATCAAAGAAAACGGCCTGCGGCCCGGCGAAGTGACTTTTGAAGACGACGCGACCCTGCAATTGATGCGTGACTACACGCGTGAGGCGGGCGTGCGCAACCTGGAACGCGAAATCGGCAGCATCTGCCGCAAACTGGTGACGCGCGTGTCGGAGAAGAAAGCCGAATTCCCCATCCGCGTCGTCAGCGACAAATTGCAAGACCTGCTGGGCAAGCCCAAGTTCTATTCCGAGGTGGCGGATCGCACCGAAACCTCGGGCGTGGCAACCGGCTTGGCCTGGACGCCTGTGGGCGGCGACTTGATCTTCATCGAAGCGACCCTGATGCGCGGGGCCAAGGGCTTCCAAATCACCGGCCACCTGGGCGACGTGATGCGCGAAAGCGCACAGGCCGCGCTCTCTTACGTGCGCAGCCGCGCCGCGGACCTGGGGATCGAGCAGAAGGTGTTTGACCACCATGACATTCACCTGCACATCCCGGCCGGCGCGCAACCTAAAGATGGCCCCTCCGCCGGTGTGACCATCTCCACCGCGCTCGTCTCGGCCCTAACGGGGCGGCACGTGAAGCCCGACGTGGCGATGACGGGAGAGATCACCCTGCGCGGGTTGGTTTTGCCGGTGGGCGGCGTGAAGGAAAAGATACTGGCAGCTCATCGCGCCGGGCTGAAGACGATCATCCTGCCCAAGCGCAACGCGATTGACTTGGACGACCTGCCCGAAGAAGTACGCAAGTCGCTACACTTCGTCTTGGCGGAACGCGTGGAACAGGTTTGGGAAGCCGCGCTACAGCCTGTCAAACCTGCTCGCAGCGCCAGGCGCAAAGTAGCGACCACGGCCCCAGCCAAGCCCGCAACTCGCGCTGCAAGCAAAAACAGCAAGCAACCGGCGAAACAGCGCTAGGCGAGGAACCCTGACACACAAAAAAGAAGCCTGATTTTGGCGCCGGGTACGGCGCTTCAAAATTGGGCTTCTTTTCTGATGACTGCGCACCTCTACCTACCAGACCCTATCCCACCCCTCGGAAAGGTCATAGTCGGTGAAGCCCATGGAAGCATATAACGCGCCCGCCGGCATCGAGTAGGACCCCACGTATGCCTTTTGCGCGCCCATGCGCTTCAAGCGGCGCAAGGCCTCGCACATCACGGCCTTGCCCAGGCCGCGCTTTTGGTAGCCTGGCACGGTCGCGACCGGTTCAAACACGGCCGTGCGGGTCACATCGTCGAACCACGCCGTGCAAAACGACGCGACCGCGCCGTCGGGCGCAATCGCGACGATGTCCAGGTCGCGCCGGTAGAGAGGGGCGGTTTGAATATTGCGATACCACGTCACGTCGTTGCGGTTATCCACCGCGACGCGAATATCATTCTCGTGGAATGCCAGCCCCGAAGCGTAGCAGCGCTCCAGCAACTCCACTCCGTCGCCCAATGAATGGATGGTGAAGCCGGCTGGCGGCGGCGCATCTGGGATCGGCACGTCCATCTCTCGCCGGCGCATATATTCCGGCCAGTCGCCCCTGACATAGCCGCGCCGCATCACAATTTGCCGGCAGGGCTGGTCGTGCTCCTCCACCCAAACGCGCAACTTGCGCTTGCCCTCTGGTGTAATGACGCATAGACGTGCCTCGGCGACATCCAGCATCTCCTCTTGCAAAGCAGGCGACTCATGAGCCGGGTGCAGGTGCAAAAATGCCTCGCCTTTACCTTCGGCGGTCAACACGGCGGCGATCTCGCCGGCCGGCGTCTCCCACACAAAGACCATCTCGCTCATCGGGCGGCGCTCGATGTTCTCAATCCCATGCCAGCGCCAGTAATCGAAGCGCACCACGTGCCAGCACTTCTCGCGGAACTGGTTCAGCACCAGCGCCTCGCGCAGAAACGCGCGAATACGCCAGAAGTCGCCCTCACCCTGGTAAGGTCGCATTGTCAGTTGCATGATGTCTCCTTCATTGCCCCGGCCTTGCAAAAGTCGCGTGGCGGGTGATCTACAGATAGGGTACGGGGAAAAAGCGCCTGATTCATCAGGCAAAGGGAGGAACTGGGGCGGCAGGATTCGAACCTACGAATGACGGATCCAAAGTCCGTTGCCTTACCACTTGGCCACGCCCCATCGAACTTGCTAGCGCATCGATATTACCACAATTGGAATGCTTTGGGCAAACGACTTAAAAGCGGATTCCAGTGCGCAAGCGCGAATGTCACACGAAGTAGAGTTGAACCATAGGCAATCGAGCAGAAGTCCGGCTGAAGCCCGAAATCAACCCCAGCGCTACACCCGCTCTTGCGGGTCAAACAGGCGCACATGCTCATCCAGCGCAAAGCGGTCGGTCATACCGGCGATGTAATTACACACCACCTGCTCGCGGGGCAGCTTCTTCAGCCACTCGCGTGGGCCGTTGGGCATGATGCGCGGCTCGTTGATATACGCGCGGAACAGGTTCTCAATCACCCGGTCGGACTTGGTGTGCATGCGCAAGACATGATAGTGCCTGTACATGTATTCATACAAGAAGCTCTTCAACTCGCGGTTCATCTCGCGCGTCTCAGGTGTGTATGCCACCAGGTTATCGGGCTGATTGCGCACGTCGGTCACGCTTTGCACGCCCGAGGCCGTGATACGACTATCGGTTTCGCGCAACAGGTCCGTCACCATCTCATTAATCAAATTTCGAATCACGCGATGGCGCATCAAATCGTCGGGCGGCTCAGCCGGGTTGAGCCCGGCCGCCTCGCAAGCGCGCCTCCACCAGCGCAGTTGCATCACGTCACGGATGTCGAGGATATTGGCCCGCAGGCCGTCGTCCAGGTCGTGCGTGTTATAGGCCAGTTCATCGGCAAACGAGGCGACCTGAGATTCAAGCGTGCCGCGCTGATGGGGCTCGTACTCATGCGGCACCAATACGTCATATTCCGTTTCGTGCTTCACCAACCCCTCACGAAACTCATAGGTCAGGTTCAATCCTGGGAAGCCCGGATAACGATTCTCCAACTCGGTGACGATGCGGAAGCTATGCCGGTTGTGATCGAAGCCACCGTAGTCTTGCATCAACGCAGATAGCTTGGCTTCGCCCGAATGGCCGAACGGTGGATGCCCTAAATCATGCGCCAGGCAGATGCCCTCCACCAGGTCCTCGTTGGCCCCCAACGCCCGCGCGATGGTGCGCCCGATTTGTGCCACTTCCAACGTATGCGTGATGCGCGTGCGGTAGTAGTCGCCCTCTGTCACCACAAAGACCTGCGTCTTGCCCTGCAAACGGCGAAAAGCCGTGGTGTGCAACACGCGCTCCCGGTCACGCTGAAACGCCGTGCGATAGGGGGCTTCCGATTCAGGATACACGCGCCCTTTGGATTCGGCACTTTTGACGGCATAGGGGGCCAGGCTGATCGATTCAATCTGTTCCAGTTGCTCTCGTGTCCGCATGGGTCAATTGTAGTCTGTCGCCGGCGTGCTTCAGGGTCATCTAAGCTTGATGTAAGTTATACATGTTATGATTTTCATGGCACGAGAGAGTGCATAATTACTCATGACGGGGTACCTATCTAACTTTCGGTTGAACAAATGAAGTCCGTTCAAAATTTCGCAAATCACCTGATAGACAACGTCGAAAAAGTCATCTACGGCAAACGAGATATTGTCGAATTAACGGCTATCTGCTTGCTGTGTCAGGGGCACCTGCTCATCGAAGACGTGCCCGGCGTGGGCAAGACGATGCTGGCCAAGGCGCTGGCCAAGTCCATTGGCGGCGTATTTAAGCGCATTCAATTTACACCCGATATGTTGCCGGCCGATGTCACCGGCACATCCATCTACAACCAAAAGACAGGCGAGTTTGAGTTTCGCGCCGGGCCAATCATGGCACAAATCGTGCTGGCCGACGAGATCAACCGCGCCACGCCCAAGACCCAGGCAGCCCTGCTGGAAGCGATGGAAGAACAGCAGGTTACGGTGGACGGCGCGACGCATGCGCTGAACCGGCCCTTCCTGGTGCTGGCGACGCAGAACCCGATCGAATACGAAGGCACCTTCCCGCTGCCGGAGGCACAGTTGGATCGTTTCCTCATGCGCATCTCGCTGGGCTACCCAACCCCGGCGCAACAGATCGCTATTTTGGACGCGCAACAATATGCGCATCCAATCGATAGCACCGAACAGGTGACCACCATCGCCGATTTGTTGGCAATGCAGGAACAATTGAAGTCGGTCTATGTGGATACCCTGATCAAGCAATACATCGTGCAACTGGTGGACCGCACACGCTCACACCCCGACGTTTACCTGGGTGCCAGCCCGCGCGGCGCGATGGCGCTCTATCGCACGGCACAGGCCCGTGCCGCTGTACACGGGCGCGACTACGTGATCCCCGACGACGTGAAGGCACTCGCCATTGCAACGCTGGGCCACCGCGTGATCATCAGTCCGGCTGCACGCATCAAAGATGTGGATTCGGGCGGCATCCTCGACGAGATGTTGAGCACCACACCCGTCCCGGGCACGAAGGTAAGAGGATGAGCTTTCGGGATAATGAGTAGATACCGGGTCATTCTGCTGCTATTCGTCGTAACCCTGGCCGGCGCCCTGAGCAGCGGAAAGGCGCTCTGGTGGAGTTTCGCCGGGGCGCTGTTTGCGTTGTTGTCCATATCAGTGTTATGGGCGTGGTTGGGCGTGAACTGGCTGCGCGTTAGCCGGCACACCTTGACGCACGTGGCACGGGTGGGTCAGAAGCTGGAAGAAGAATTCGTGCTCACCAACCTGAGCCGCATCCCAAAGCTGTGGACGGAAGTCCGCGACTTCTCCACCCTGCCCAATCACTATGCCAGCCGGGTCATCGGCTGGGTGAACGGCAAACAATGGCGCGGCTGGCGCATCTCCACCTTCTGCAGCCGGCGCGGGCGCTACACGTTGGGGCCGATGACCATCAGCAGTGGCGACCCACTGGGCATCTACCAAATGCGGCGCACACTGAACCGCGTGAATAGCATCCTGGTTTACCCGGCCACCTGGCAATTTGCCGACTTCCCGCTCCCCGGGGGGCACTTACCCGGCGGCGAGGCGCAACGGCGACGCACGCATTACGTCACTACCAATGCCTCGGGCGTGCGAGACTACATGACGGGCGACGTGATCAACCGTATCCATTGGCCGCTCAGCATGAAACGCATGCGCCTGACGGTGAAAGAATTTGAATTGGACCCGATGTCCGAAATATGGATATTGCTCGACCTGGATGGCGCGGCGCAAGTGCGCATGCCCGATGCAGAACCCGCCGCCGAAGGATTGACGGAGGTATCGCCTGGTACGGCAGAAACTTTCGTGCTGCCGCCGCAGACCGAAGAATACGTCATCTCAATGACCGCTTCTGTGGCGCAACACTTTCTGAAACGGGGGCGCGCCATTGGGATGATCTGCTATAACCGGCATCGCGAAGTGCTCAACAGCGACCGAGGCGAGCGACAAATCAATAAAGTGATGGAGACGTTATCGGTCCTGCACGCAGATGGGGTGGTGCCATTCGAGCGAGTGTTGCGTGCAGAAGGAGCGTTGTTGCCCCGTGGGGCGACGGTCATCGCCATTTCCGCATCCACCGACGTGCGCTGGGCGCTCTCGATGCAACAGATGGTGCGCAGCGGCCTGCGAGCGGTGGCGGTGGTGGTCGATGCCGAAAGCTTCGGCGGCCCACAACCCGCCACGCCCGTCATCGCCGCGCTGGCCGAAGCCGGCGCAGTGGTGCGCGTGCTCAAACGCGGCCAATCGCTCAGCGAAGCGGTGGAGCAGCCGATCTAACGCGGATCACTCGTACAACAGCACATCGCGCACGCTCAAGCGTGCAGCACGCCAGGCAGGCACGAGGCTGGCCAGTGCTGATACCACGACCACGATCAGCAGCCAGAGCAGCGCGCCAAAGGGCGAGAAAGTATCCACAAGCTGCTCGTGTAACATCAGCGAGCCAATGGCGACGTTCAGATAGTGCGCCATTCCCAACGCGAGCACGACACCCATCCCCCAACTCAACACGCCGATGAACACGCCTTCCACGGTGATGATGCTCACCAGCGCTCCGTCTGATGCGCCGATTGCGCGCATCACGCCAATCTCGCGGATGCGCTCCAGCACGTTGATGCTCATCGTGCCCATCAGCCCCAGGCCGCCCACAATTGCGAGCAGGATGGCCATAATTACCAGGAAGGAGACGAGCAGCCCAAATTGATACTCCTGGGTCGCGCGTTCCGAACTGGTCGTGGTGGCGGAACGGGTCGGCATGCCGGCGAGCTTGAAACGGTCCTCCAATTCCTTGGCGATGCGCGTTTCGGCCTGCGCATCCGACTGATCGGTCACCACCACCACACTATTAGCGCGCCCCGACCGGCGTGCCGCGCGACCATAGGCCGGCAGGCTCATGTAGCCGATCCGCCCGGAGAGCACACCGCGCACGATGCCAACGACCTGCCAGTCGGACTTATGATCGTTGATCTTGAGTTGTAGCGTGCTGCCCACGTGCAGGTCGGGGTGCTCGGCGACCACGTCGCTATTGAGGACAATGGCGTTCATGTCGTCGGGTCGCAGCCAGCGCCCCTGCAACAGGATTGGGCTGAGCAGCTTCGTCTCCGCCGGTGGCGCGACGACCTCGAAACTGCGACTTTCGCGCCCATCGGGGAACACGCGCACGGCGCTGTCGCTGCCCCACGCCTCGGCTTGCAACACGCCATTCACACCCAGCGCCTGTCGTTGCAACTGTTCGACGTTGTAGGCGCGACCGGTGTAGACGATGACGTTGTAGTTCCAGTAACGCAGCGAATCGTCCAGCGCGCGATTCAGCGCGTCGCGCACACAAAAGACGCCCACGAAGATGGCGCCTCCCAGCGTCAATGTGCTTAACGTAAACACCAGCCGCCCCTTATGGCGGAACGTGTTGCGCAACGCCAGTCGTATCGGGCGCGAGAGCAACTGGATGCGCGCGATGAGCCGGTCCAACAGGTGCTCACCAAAGTGCCCGCTCACGCCGTAGGAATTGATCGCCTCGTAAACGGTCATCCGCGCGCCGTTTAGCACCGGGTAGAGCGAGGCAACCACGGGCACGGCCAGCCCCACCGCCACCTGCAATAAGAGAACCTGCACGGGAATGCCGTCGTTGACGATGTCGATGTTGAGCAGGCCAGCGCCATAGTGCGAGAGCGCCTGCGCGCTGATTACCCCCAGTGGCAATCCCACCCCGATCGCCAGCACGCCCAGCGCCAACATCATCGCCAGATACATCCCGGCGATCTGATACGCCTGTGCGCCGAACGACTTCATCACGCCGACCTGGCGCACCTGTTGCGTCATCAGCGCAGCGATCACGTTGACGATCAGGAACCCGCTGGCCAGCAAAGTCAGGACGCCCAACACGCCCAGGATCAGCAACATGGCCTGCACGGCGCTATCTAGCACCGACTTGCCCGGGTCGGGGATGCGGACATTTGAGACGCTGCCGCCGTTCTTCTCCACCCGGTCCCGCACCTGCTCGGTCACGTCCTGGATGTGTTGCTTATTGAGCGCATCCTGTGAAACGACGATACCGAGCTGGTTATAGCTACGCGCAAAGCCCAACCACTCCAGCGTATCCAGTGTGATGTAGCCATAGGACGTCCCGCCCAATATTGGGGGCGGAGAAGAGAAATCATAAGCCGTGCCGGCGACGGCCAGTTCGCGGGTCGTGCCGTCCGCCAGTTCCACCGTCACCGTGTCGCCAACGGCGGCGTGCAGATCCTCCACCGCCGAACGCTCGAGAAGCATCTCACGCTTGGCGGGCGGCCAGGCACCGCTCACCGGCGTGAACTTATCAATGCGAATATCGTTGAAATCGGGCACCGCCACCAGCGTGAGGGTGCGGAAGGTATCTCCCACACGCGCACGCACGCTCACCACGCTGCGCCCGGCCGCGTCGGCGATGCCCGGCATGCGCCGCACGGCCTTGACGAAGTCGTCATCGAAGGAGGTCGATAAGGTGGCGCTGGCGGCGCGTGTGTCGGCATACACGCGCTGTGCCTCGCGCGTGATGACTGCCTGTGTGCCGGCAATGGTGCCGATTGCAAAAATGCCCACCGCAATGGATAGCACCACCAGCAGCGTGCGCATCTTGTTGATCCACAAATCGCGCACCACTTTGCGCCAACGTGGGCTGATCGAGATGAGTTCCCCCCTGCTGGGAAACGCGCGACGAGCGACGTCTTGATGGGCAACTTTAAAGGGCGGTGATGCGGCAACGCGTCTCACTGAAGCAACCAAACCATGCTCATTTTTCCCACTGCCGAATCATAGCATGCCGGCCCGCTTTCACCGGCAGATGACAAACCGGCACTCCGCCGTGCATGAATCTACCAGTGTTCACAATCGCTCGCCATGTGCATTGCAAAAAGCCACATGAACAATATGCAGGTGAAAGCATAACGACGCCGACTCCGGTATTTGGTATGGGACGTGCGGCATATTCATGAACGATTATGCAGGAGAGGAAGCGATCGTTCCAGCCCTCGCATTGGTCATGCGAGGTTGAATCTTTTTCAACTCGTCTCCTTCATTTCGTTGCGCATAATACAAATCCCAACGCAACTGCAGGTTCATCCAGAAATCAGCAGACATCCGAAAATACTTCGCCAAACGCAGTGCAGTACTCGGTGTTATACCGCGTCGCTTGTTGACGATCTCGTTAATCCGTTGATATGGCACATGGATCGCATCAGCCAACTCACGTTGCGTCATATTCATCGGGATCAAAAATTCTTCGAGGAGCATTTCACCCGGATGTGTTGGTGGGCGATTCGCTGGAATACGTATCATCTTTCACTTCCTTATCACGGCTAAGCGTGATAGTCCACAATTAAAACGTGCTCCGGCCCCGCATCGGACCAGACAAAACATAATCGGTACTGATCATTGATGCGAATGCTATATTGCCCTTTACGATCCCCAGTGAGCATCTCTAATCGGTTACCAGGGGGTACACGCAACTCATCAAGAATCGTTACAGAGTCAAGTTGATCAAGCTTGCGACCAGCCACTTTCCAGAGAGATATTGGGCAAACTTTGCGTGCAGCGCTGGAATTCACGCCATTGAAAATATCTTCTGTGCCCTGATCCGCAAAGGATACGATCATAGCATGCCATGATAACACGGATATCATGCTAGGTGGCCCCATCACTTTAGCCCACCAAGTCCAACTACGCTACCGTGATGGCCGGCGTGAGCATGGTGATAATCACGCCTGCCCTGAGGTACGCCATAAAGCTCGGTTTTATGCCCAGATACAACGCCTACTCGGCTACGATCAAATTCGCGACCGAGTTGATCAGCGTCAGATTGCCGGCCAGCGTCGAAGCCGCCGCCAGGGTCAATCAGGATTGCATCGAGTTTTGGAAGCGTGCAACCAATAGCCGAAACAGCAATACTGCCGGCACGTTGGAAATGATATTACCGAGGACGGTAGTGATCAATGCCAGCATAGCACGATCATCATACTGGCGAGTAACAGAGGGGTATTGGGGGCGATGGTGCCGGAGGCCTGGTCGAGCGATAGCACACCCGCGGCCAGCAGCGCGCCTGCGCCTACAATCGCTTCACGCGATCGAGACGCAATAACGGCACACTGCCAGCAGAAAGCGCAATAAATGTTATCAGCGCGATAATTGCAGCGGCAATCTGTTGATAAAGTGAGGGCCGAATCAGCAGATTACTTCTCCATCATTTTCTCAAGATTTATTAGATCTTGTTTCACTTTTTCAACGGGTTTTATGACCTCGGCCAATGGCGTGCGGGCAATCTTGCCGCCCACCCAGCCGATCATCACGCCCGACTCGCCTTCGCCCAGTGCTTCCACCGCTCCTGCACCCAGGCGAGTGGCAAGGATGCGGTCATAAGCAGAGGGACTGCCGCCGCGCTGGATATGACCCAGCACGATCGTGCGCACCTCAAAGCCCAGTTCAGCCTTTTGCGCGTTCAAGAACGCTTCCAGCGCCGAGATGCCCGGCCGCCAGCCTTCCGCCACCACGATGATGCAATGCGTCTTCCCGCGAATGTAGGCTTCCTTCAGAGTCGTGCTCACGTCCTCCAATGAGATGGTCCGCTCGGGGATTAGCACCATTTCGGCGCCGCCGGCAATGCTGCTCATGATGGCCAGGTAGCCGCAGTCGCGTCCCATCGTTTCCACCAAAAAAGCGCGCTGGTGGCTGGAGGCGGTATCCTTGATTTTGTCGATGGCGTCAAGAATGGTGTTCAGCGTCGTATCCACACCAATCGTGGTATCGCTGCCGCCCAGGTCGTTATCGATGGTGCCGGGCAGGCCCACCACCTTCACGCCGCGCTCATGCAGCTTCAGCGCGCCGGTAAGGCTCCCGTTGCCACCAATCACCACCAGCCCCTCGATGCCGAAACGATTCAGGTTCCGCATCGCGTCCAGTTGCCCTTGGGGTGATGCAAACTCCGGGCTGCGGCTGGTGCCAAGGATCGTGCCGCCACGCCCGATAATGCCTCCGACCGAACGGGCGGTCATCTCTTCGACTTCCCCGCCGATCAGGCCGCTATAACCACGCCGAACTCCCATTACGCTCATGCCCATGCCCAATGCGGTGCGCACCACTGCGCGAATACACGGGTTCAGGCCGGGCCCATCCCCACCGCTTGTTAAAACTCCAATGCGTCTCATGGTTACCTCAAAAAAAAGCCAGTAGTCTGATGTCAATTGCCAGATCAGGAGTGCCTGAACCTCTGACTCATGATACCTGACTACTGACTCGTGTAGAACTGAATTACGCTACGACTCTGGTTTAGTACAGGAACATCGGCTTCCCGTCGACGTGCCGAACCTTCGGCAGGTAATTCTCACTATCATACAGTTCGTCAACGTCCACACGCTTCAACCCCTGCATGATCGTGGAAATTGGCACGCTGGTGTAAGTGCCGTTGCGCAACGCGACCATCCGGTTCGATGCGCCACGGCGGATGAGCAGCATTGCCATGTTGGCATAGTTCACACCCACCATCAGGTCCAAGCTGTCCGGCGCGCCGGAGCGCATCAGATAGCTGACTTGCTGATACAGAATGTCTTCGCCGGTGATCTTCTTCAACGCCTCGCCGGTGATCTGGCCAATGCCGCCCAGCTTCTTATGACCGTAAGCATCCGCCTGCCCATATTCGACGATCTTGCCACCCAGCATTTGGGCACCTTCAGAGATGGTGACCATGCAATAGTGGCTGGGGTTGTTTTTCTTATCTTGCACACAGAAGGCGGCCAGCTTTTCCGGGTCAAAGTGAACCTCGGAAATCAGCGCGCGGTCTACGCCGGCCAGGTAAGAGGCCATCAGCGAGGTCTCACCGCTGTTGCGCCCGAACAACTCGACCACCGCGATGCGTTCGTGGCTGCCGGCGCTGGTGCGCAACTGGTGAATGAATTCCACGCTGCGGGTCACAGCCGTGGAAAAGCCGATGCAGTAATCGGTGCCGAACACGTCGTTGTCCATCGTCTTGGGGATGGCCACGATGTGGAAGCCTTCGCGATGCAGGCGCTCAGCATAGCTAAGCGTATCATCGCCGCCGATTGGGACCAGCACTTCGATGCCCAACTTATCCAACACGCTCAACACGTGCGGGGTGAAGTCGAACGGGCCCTTATCGTCGGGGTTTGTCTGTGAGCCGCGCAAAAATTCGGGCACATCCGCCGGGCGGACTTTACCGGGGTTCGTGCGGCTGGTGTGCAAAACGGTGCCGCCGGTGCGGTCGATCGTGCGCACCCGCTGTTTATCTAATGGAATAATCCATTCCGATTGGGATGCGGGGTCATCAATGTTGTAATTGAGCAAGCCGCCCCAACCACGGCGAATGCCAAAGACTTCGTAACCGTCATCAATTGCACTGTAGACGAGCGCCTTGATACATGGGTTCAAGCCCGGCACATCGCCACCACCGGTAAGAATACCTAAACGCTTCATTCCTCTTAGCTCCTTGTATGTTGTATGTAGTATGTTGTGTCAATTAGGCCGGTCCGGGTTTGGGACGGCGAAACACACTCACCAGACAAAACACCTATCTCATGGTAGGCGCGAACACACCGCCTAAGTATAGATGAGACCGCTTATCTGTACCTTACAATGGACCGACGGTCACCTGCTCGCCGGCGATAGTACCGTCAGCCGACAACCGCCAATCTTACGCGCTTTTTTCTTTTTTGAAGTCCACAAACCGATAGCCGATGCCGCGCTCGGTGAGGATATATTTCGGGTGCGCCATATCCTGTTCCACCTTCTGGCGCAGGTAGGTGATGTAGAGGCGTAAATATTGCGTCTCGTCGCGATATTCCCAGCCCCACACCTTGGAGAGCAGCGTCTCATGCGGCACCACCCAGCCGGCATTCTGCACCAGGTGATAGAGCAAGCGCCACTCCGTCGGGCGCAGCTTGATCGCTTTGCCTTCCACGATCACCTCACGCCGGTTGAAATCGATGGACAGGCGTTCATCCACCTTGATGGGCGCTTTTTCCACCTGGGCAGGCAGCTCCGCGCGCCGCACCACGGCCTTGACGCGCGTCACCAACTCACGCGGGCTAAACGGCTTGGTGACATAATCGTCCGCACCTAGCTCCAGCCCTTTCACCTTGTCATCTTCTTCACTCTTGGCTGTGAGCATGATCACCGGCACGCTGCTTTCCTCACGGATGGCTTTCAGGGTCTCAAAGCCATCCATCTCCGGCATCATCACGTCCAATAGCACCGCGTCGGGCAGCAATTCGCGCACTTTTTGCACCGCTTCCAGCCCGTTTTCAGCGGATACGACCCGGAACTTCTCTAATTCCAGGTTCATGCGGATGAAGTTAATCATGCGTGGCTCGTCATCCACGACCAGGATGAGTTTTGAATCCTCGTTAGGCATCGAAGTCATTATAATCACGCGAATGCACTCCACAAGGTTACGCCGGCGTCTCGGCGACGCAAAAGCGCGCATGACACGGCAAACAGGCATAACATCACCCCTGGCGCGCGACTACCAAACCAACATGGTGCTGCACGTGATCAATGGCGCCCTGAGCGCTTTCTCCGATGCGCTCACCAACTCCGCACTGGTGATGACCGCGTTTCTCAGCCAGCTCACCACCTCGAATATCCTGATCGCCCTGCTCTCTCCATTACGTGACGCCGGCTGGTACCTGCCGCAACTTTTCCTGGCCGATTGGGTACAGCGCGCGCCCCGCAAAGTGACCACCTACCGCACCGGCATCGTGTTCCGCCTGGGATCGTGGGTATTGCTGGTGGTATGCACTTTCTTCATCCGGGATCATGCGCTGCTGCTGATGGCCGTTTTCGTGTGCATCAGCATTTTCTCAATCGTGGCCGGGTTCGCTGGGCTGCCGTTCATCATCATCACGGCCAAGATCATCCCGCCCGACCGGCGTGGCACAATCTTCGGCCTGCGCCAGTTCATCGGCGGGGGGCTGGGCATCGCCGCCGGCGGCGCGGTCGCGCTGATCCTCAGCGAACGTTCGGGGCTGCCCTTTCCACAAAACTACGCCGTCGTCTTCGCCATCGCCGCCGTGGGTTATGCCATCTCCTACATCTCACTCAGCTTCGTGCGCGAACAACCCGACGAAGAAGTGCCACAGACGATGCCCTTCAAAACCACGCTGCGCCTGGCCTGGCAGATCACGCGGAGCGACCAGCAATTCCGTTATTACATCGCCATGCGTATTGCGCTGCTATTTGGCAACGCCGGCATACCATTCCTGACGGTTTATGCCAAACGTGTGTTGGGCGTGGACGACGGCTTCATTGGCACGCTGGTCTCGGTCACGCTGGCCAGCAATCTGATTTCCAACGTCGTATGGGCACGCTTGAGCGACCATCGCGGGAACCGATTGGTGATGATCCTCGCCAGCGTCATGGGGTTGGGGTTATGCGGCAGCGCGACGGTGATGATGAGTTCCTCCGGCACACTGTCACTTACGCTGGCCCAGGCCGCGTTGACCGGCCTCTTCATCATCAGCGGCATCATGACCGCCGGCATCAACCTGGCGTCTAACCCGCTGATGATCGAATGTGCCGCGCCGGATCAACAATCGCTTTCCATCGGGCTGGGCAACACGATCCTGGGCACTATGATACTCTTAACTAGCCTGGTAGGCGTACTCGTGGACCGCCTGGGGTTTGCCGCGTTGTTCATCTTCTGCGGGCTCGCATTCGCCCTTGCCCTGGAGCGCCTGGGCCGATTGCGCGAGCCGCGCGTGGGGATGGAGCATCACTAGCACAAAAACGAGTTGGAACAAGGACGTCGATATGGGTGTTCTACCTGTCGTGATCGTAAAAGGAGCCGGCAACCTGGGAACCGGCGTGGCCTATCGGCTGTGGCGCGCAGGGTTTCAGGTGTTGTGTATCGACCTGCCACAGCCACTGGTCATCCGGCGCAGCGTGGCATTCGCCTCGGCGCTCTACGATGCGCGCATCACGGTGGATGGGGCGCAGGTGGAGCGCATCATGTTCGTGGACGAATCCGTTTACACCTGGCAACGCAATTCCATCCCCATGTTGGCAGACCCAGCCGGGCGCGCGCTCGACATCTTACGCCCGTCGATTCTGATCGATGCGACCATGGATGCGCCGAACTCCGGCACACGCATGGGTGATGCACCGGTGGTGGTGGGCCTGGGGCCGGGCTTCAGCGCGGGCCAAAATTGCCACGCCATGATCGAGACACGCCGTGGGCACTACCTGGGCCGCGCCATCTACAGCAGCAGCGCCGCGCCGGAAACGAACCTGCCGGCGGCATACGACGCTGCTGCAACACAGCACATGATCTATGCGCCTCGCGCCGGACAGATGTATGGGCGCAGGGCCATCGGCGACATACTCAAAATCGGCGAAATCATCGCCCAGGTGAACGACACGCTCATCTATGCGCCTATCGATGGCATCTTGCGCGGGATGCTGCACGATGACGTGGCCGTGCGCGAAGGCATGCCACTTGCTGAGATCGATCCGCGTGGCGAGATCAGCTTTTGCTACAGCATCTCCGCGCGAGCGCTGGCAGCAGGCGGCGGCGCTCTGGAGGCCATCTTCGCCTTACGCGAGCGCTGGCTGAATGCGTGACACTCATCCGCCTCGCGACTTACGCGTAGAGCGTTTCCGCGCGGCAGGCTTTGCCAGGCGCGGGAAGTCCTTTTGTGATGAGTTCAATACCACCACCTCGGTGGGGCGCTGCTTGCGTTCAGCGGCGCCCTTGGCCGTGGAGGCGGATTTGGCGCGTGTGCGTCCGGGCGGCAATTGCGCGGGGCGTACGCCGATGATCCGGCTGGTGGCCTCTTGCATGTCTTTCACCGCCGCCTCGTGAATGGCGGCGTTCACGTCGTCGCGGTTGGCCGCCTCGCGCATGTGCAAAGCCATCGCATCCATCGATGCCGCTTCGGCCGCCGCACGCGCATCGTGAATCTTCTTAGACGGGTCCAACAGGAAGATAAACGCAATCCCTACCCCAATCACGATAGGCGTGGCGGGCAGAAAATAGGTCGCGTACATGCGCAACCAGTCCGGCATCGCGTCGGCCCGGTTGTTGATCGCGTCGAGTATCGTGTTGGTGATGACGATGGCAAAGTTGACCGCATAGAGCAAATAGCCCACCATGCGCTGCGGCCCAGGCGCCAACCAGAAATGGATCGCCAGCGGCAAGAAGATGGAAGCCCCCTCCAGGCACAAGAGCGCCGTCATTGCAAAGATTTGCTGATCCGCGGCCACGGTACGGCTGATCAGGTTGAAATTGTGTACGCCGGTGTAGATCAACACAGCGCCATATAGCACCACCGCCATGAACATGGCGGCGGATTTCATTGCGTCGCGCCGTTGTGCGCGCATGATCTCTCCCATCGTCACCGGCGCGTCATTGTACATGCCGTTTCGCTGTTGCATCTTTATCACTCCTTCAGCATTTGAAAATGATGCTGAACCAGGCGGAAATCGATGCCTAGAAAATAGAACAAATGTTCTATTCTGTCAAGAGACTATCGCGAAGCGGCACAGAATTTAAGGTTGGCTCTGAGCAGGCGGCGCTGGGGTGAGGGCGATACGAGTGTGGTACGCTGGGCGGGTGAGCATGAGTTGTAATGGATTTGTTTCTCGCAGTGATGGCCTCCCCCTGGGGCTTTACCTGCACATTCCTTTTTGTCGCCATCGCTGTAACTATTGTGATTTCAACACCTACGTCGGCCTGAACGATCTATATGAACCCTACGTGCGCGCACTCCAACAAGAAATCGTGCGCGCCGCACAAGCTGCCTCGCCGGGGCGTCCCCCAGCCAGCACGCTTTTCTTCGGCGGCGGCACTCCCTCCTTGTTGCGCCCGGAGTGGCTGGGCGACCTGGTGCGTACCTGCCGTGAACAGTTTGGCCTCGCGCAGACAAGCGAAGTGACGGTGGAGTGCAACCCCGGCACCGTGGACGTGGCCTACCTGAGCGAGTTACGTGCCCAGGGCGTGAACCGGCTGAGTTTTGGCGCGCAATCGGCCGACCCGGGCGAATTGAAGCTGCTGGGGCGCATCCACAACTTTGACGACGTGGCCGCCGCCATGCACACCGCGCGCCAGACCGGCTTCGATAACGTGAACCTGGACCTGATCTTTGGCCTGCCCTATCAGACGCTCAGCACCTGGCAGCACACGTTGGATGCGACATTGGCGCTTGGCCCGGATCACATCTCGCTCTATGCATTGACGGTGGAACAGGGCACCCCCATGTACGATTGGGTCCGGCGCGGCGAGGTGCCTACGCCCGACCCCGACGCCGCCGCCGACATGTATGACTACGCCGAAGCGAGTATGGCGAACGACGGGTTCACGCACTACGAAATATCCAACTGGTGCAAGCCGGGGCACGCATGTGCGCACAACCTGATCTACTGGCGCAATGAGCCCTACTACGGCTTTGGCGCGGGCGCGCACTCGTCCAGCATCCACCGGCGCTGGTGGAACGTGCGCCGCCCGGCCGATTACGTGGCGCGCATCCAGCGCGGTGAGCGGGTGGAGATGGGCCATGAGGAGATCGACCCACCCACCTCACGCGGCGAGACGATGATGTTGGGGTTGAGACTACTGGAGGAAGGCATCAGCCCGGCGCGTTTCAGCTCACGCTATGGGGCACCCATGGATCAGTTCTACGCCACAGAATTACGCGATGGCCTGCAACGTGGGCTGTTGGAGATCACGCCCAACCGCGTGCGCCTGACCGCCAAGGGGCATTTCCTCAGCAATCAGGCGCTCATACTGTTCGTAGCCTCGTAGAGAACTACTGGCTTGGGGTTGGCGTCGGCGTCTGGATGGGACGCCGCCAGGTGAAGCGGCGCACTTCGCTGGGGTCGCTCAAGACGTTATAGACGCGCTCGCCGGTCTGAGCGTTTACGTTCACCAGTTGCTTCACCTGCACCCACCAGGCAAACGAGCGCTCGGTCTGGCCGTCGAAGATGCTGCGTGTCAACTTGAGCGAGGTTGCCTTCACCTCGAAGACGGGCACCGTGATCGCGCCCGAAGGCTGCACCTGCACCACATACCACTGATCGTCTTGCAGCACCCCAACGCTTAGCCATTGCAACGTCACCACTTCTTCCGTCTCACTAATGACGTCGCCATCCTGCGGCGAAATCAGCACCGGCGCATCATATCCCACGCGCGGCGTGGGCGTTTGCGCAATGATTGGCGTGGGAGAGATCGCCGGCGCGGCAGTGGCGAAGGTCAACGTGAGCACCTGGCCGATTTGCAAATTGCAGTCGGCATCCAGCCCATTTTGCTGCACCAGCGTATCCACCGTGATGCGATACTTTTCAGCGATTTCGCTGCACGTATCGCCGCTCATCACCTGCACGATGATCTGTGGCGGCAAAGTCGCCGTCGGCGCGGCGACATCGGTGGGGGCCTCTGTTGCCCCAGGCACCAGCGTCGGCGAAGGGCCGGCAGTGGGAGTAGGTGCCGGGATCAACACCTTATCCCCAACCCGGATCAGGCAGTTATTCTCATCCAGTTGGTTCAGCGCCAGAAAATCGGCCAGGGGAACACCATATTTGCTCGCAATACCGCCGCATGTGTCACCGCTCTGTACCTCGTAACTTTGCGGGGGGACGGGCGTCGGCGTCATCGGCACAGGCGTCTCTGTTGGAGGAAGAGGGGTATCTGTGGGCGGCGCCTGTATCGTCGCCGTCCAGGTAGCGCTTACCGTGTGGGTGGCGCTCAAGACGCCGGCGGCAAGAGTTTTAGGCAAGGCCGTCCCGGTGGAGGTCACGCGTTGCGTGCCATTGGTATCACGTAACAACAGCACGCCACCAACCCCCAACGCGATGATCACGGCTGCCACACCAATGACGCCCCAGGGCAGTTGTGCCAGGGTGAATTTTGGCTTTGGCGGCGTGATCGGCGAGGGCGGCGCGGCGGGCGCCGGCGGGAACTCATGCCCGCAAATGGGGCAACTGGCCGCATTAGACGCTACGCGCGACCCACACGTCGGGCAACGGCGAAAGGTCATTGCTTACCGTCCAACCCCAGTTCAGCGGCGTGATCTTGCATGGCCTGCAACACCACACCAATATGCTCATCCAACGGCACGCCCAGGGCAGCCGTGTCGCGCTCAATATCGGCACGGTGCACGCCGGCAGCAAATGCCTTATCCTTCCACTTCTTCTTGACGGAAGACACTTTCACGTCGGCGATGTTCTTGGAGGGGCGCACAAAAGCCACGGCGGCCACCAGGCCGGTGAGTTCATCTACTGCGCACAAGGTCTTCTCCATCTGGCTTTCGGGGGCCACGCCCGTCAGGTCAGCGGCGTGGGCCAGGACGGCGCGGATAATCTCCTCGCTCCAGCCTCGCTCACGCAGAATCGGCACGCCTGCCTTCGGGTGGCCGGAACCATCCAGGTTCGGCCAACGTTCGTAATCAAAATCATGCAACAGCCCAACGATGCCCCATAGCTCGGGGTCACCGCCAAATCGCACGGCATAAGCACGCATGGCCGCTTCGACACTCAACATATGTCGCACCAGGGCAGGGTCGGACGTATACTCCTTGACCAACGCCAGGGCGGCAGTTCGATCATGTTGCGTTGTTTCGCTCATTTCTATTCACTTCTCTTTCATTCTATGACGATGCGGTCACCCAGGACGGGTAACGGCTTCGTCACATAAAGATCGACGTAAGCTTTCAGCGTGGCAGGAATCTCACGCAGCACACTCCACCAGCCAGTTGCGCCATACACGCGCCGGTCAGCAACATAACCGACCGCCTGTACGCCTAACTGGTTGCACGTCATCAGCGCGCGATCCAGGTGAAACCGCTGCGTCACCAGCACAGCATCACTCAGGCCGAAGATTGCCCCAGCCCGATAGCACGTCTCATAGGTGCTGCGCCCGGCGTAATCCAGGACGATGTCATGGCCCGGCACGCCTAACCTGAGCGCCGTCTGGCGCATCACCTCCGGCTCATTGTAATCGATGTAACGATTGTCCCCACTCATGAGCAGCTTATCCACCACGCCAGCGCGATACAGGTCCACCGCCGAGGCAACACGGTCATAAAGCATGGGGGTTGGCAGGCCGTTGCGAATGCCCGCCCCAAAGACAACCGCCACGTGGTGATGTGGGAGGGCTTGCAAGTCGTCATATTCACGCCCCAACCCCCACAACGCGCTCACCAGCCGGGCCAGGCCGGGGATTGCCAGCCCGGCGATGATCAAAATGATGATGAATCGCTTCATTGCAGTAAGGAGATTTGGGATTAGGGATTGGAGAGTAGGAAACAAGCCACGGATGGCACGGATTTCACCGATTAAAAGGCGAACCCATCCGTGTCATCCGCGGCTACGTGAGCACCTCAAATCCCCAATCTCTAACCTCTTTTTAGTTTGAACAAATGGGGCAACAGTTCATCCAGGCCAAGGACGTCGTAGTGTCCGCGCACGTCCGAAATGATGACGGCGATGTCTGTGCCAAACTCGCTCAGCACCTGGCGACACTCGCCACACGGCGTTCCGCCATCTTTGGTCACGACGGCAATTGCGGCGAACTCACGTTCACCCATGCCGACCGCCTTCACCACCGCGGCGCGTTCGGCGCAGATGGTCACGCCATAGGCGGCGTTTTCCACGTTGCAGCCACCATACACCGATCCATCCGCCGTCAGCAGTGCAGCGCCCACCGGGTAGCCCGAATAGGGGGCATAAGCCCGCTCGCGCATGTGGCGCGCCACGTTGATCAACACCTGCACGTCCACTTCCAACCCGGCAAGAACCCGCTGCTCTTCTGCAAAGAGGGCTTCATCATTGTCATCCGGCCCGGCCATTATGTCAGCGCCGGCATTATTCCCGGCCCGCATCCTGCTTCTCGTTCTCTGCGTCTGGGTCTTGCGTTTTTGGTTGCTCATGAGTCACTTTCACTTTAAGGATACGCCGGTCGCTTACGGCGAGCACTTCAAAGATCAGCCCCGCATAGCGTACCTGCGCGCCGACGCTTGGCACCTCACCGAGTTGATCATAGATAAACCCGCCCAGGGTGTCGCTCTGATCGGTGGGCAGATTCAACGCCATCAGCTCGTTGACGTCGTCGATCGGCATGCCCGCATCCAGGATGTACCCCTCGCCATTTGGCAAAGCCTGGAAGTCCGGCTCCTCGGTATCATACTCGTCCTGGATCTCACCGACGATTTCCTCCAGAATATCCTCGATGGTCACCATGCCGGCAGTGCCGCCGTATTCATCCACCACGATGCACACGTGCACGTGGCGGTTTTGCAATTCCTGCAACAAATCGCTGACTTTTTTAGACTCGACCGTGAAATAGGCCTGGCGCACCAGTTTTTCAAGCGGCTGCGTGATGCCGTCGTGCATCACTTTGAGCAGATCTTTGGCATACAAGATGCCCACGATGTCGTCGATCGTCTCGCGATAGACGGGGATGCGCGAATGCCCCGCCGTGATCACCACGTCGATGGCCTCGTCGAGGTCCGTGCCCACTTCCAGCGATACCATATCGATGCGCGGCACCATCACCTCACGCGCCACCGTGTCGCCGAAATCCAGCACCGAGAGGATCATCGCCTTCTCTTCTTCTTCGATCAGCCCCTCTTCCTCGCCGGCGTCCACCATGGTCTTCAATTCTTCTTCTGTCACCAGCGAGGCGCTATCGCGGCGTTGCCCGCCCAAGGGAATAGAGAAGAGATTGCCCAACATCACCGCCAACCGCACCACCGGCGACAGCAACACGCTGCTCAACTGCATAAGCCACACGGTTGATAGCGCGATTGGCTCCGGCCTGCGCACCGCCACGGCCTCGGGCAGCAATCGTCCAAAGACAAACAGGACCATCCCAGTGAAGAACAGCACCAGGGCGAAGGCCGCCGCCAGTGCCGGGCTACCCGAGAGCCACGCCCAGCCCAAGCCGGCGATCCAGCCGGATAACGAGGGTATAAATTCTATCGCGGCGATGCTGGAAGCCAGCACCAGGCTGAAAGTGGAACCGACTTCGGCAGTCGCGAGCAACCGGCTGGAGTTATCGGTCAGGTCTTGCACGGCGCGCGCCGAGGTGACGCCCTGCTGCTCCAATTCCACCAACCGGGCACGTCGCATATTGACCAGGGCACTACGGGCCAATGCGAAAAAAGCGCGCAATAACGTGGCAAGCGCAAAAAATAGGACAGACATGCTCAACCTGGCGTAATCCATTCAATGCACACCGGCGAGAGGTGCAAAGGGCACATATCAGCTCTGCTGATCGCCCTCGGGCACATCACCCTGGCGTGCCTTATGGCGCACCACCCGCGCCGGCAACCCCACCGCGACCGTGTCGGGCGGGACGTTCTTGGTGACGACCGCCCCAGCACCGGTGCTGGCCCGCGCACCAATCTCCACCGGCGCAATGAGCATCGTATCGGAGCCGATGAAGGCACCGTCGCCAATCGTCGTGGGATGCTTGCGCACGCCGTCATAATTGCAGGTGATCGTGCCCGCGCCGATGTTCACACGCTCACCCACCGTGGCATCACCCAGGTAGCTAAAGTGACCCATCTTGCTATGCGCGCCCAGCGTGCTTTGCTTGATCTCGCCGAAGTTGCCTACGTGCGCGCCCTCACAAACGTGCGCGCCGCCGCGCAAATGCGAGAAGGGCCCCACGTCCGCATCGTCGTCCACCCGCGACGACTCGATGATCGACTGGCGAATTTCACAGCGCCTGCCAATCATGGCATCATGCAACATGGCATTCGGCCCAATCACGCTCTCTGCGCCGATGTGCGTGTTGCCTTGCAGATGGGTGTTGGGCAGAACGGTGACGTCTGCGTCAATCGTGACGTCCAGATCGATATAGGTGGTGGCGGGGTCGATCAGGCTGACGCCGTTCAGCATGTGCGCGCGGTTGATGCGCCGACGTAGCGCAGCGTCGGCATCGGCCAGGTCCACCCGGGTATTGATGCCGATGCACTCGTCGATGTCGTCGCCGACGACCGCCTGCACCGTGCGTCCGTCTTGCACAGCAATCTCCACCAGGTCGGTGAGGAAATATTCGCCCTTGCGCGGGTTGGGCCGGATGCGCTTCAACGCGCCCCACATCCAGTCCGCATCGATGCAATAGATGGACGAGTTCAATTCGTTGATCTTCAACTGCTCTGGGGTGCAAGTCACTTCTTCGACGATGGCGACCACGTTGCCGCCTTGATCGCGCACCACGCGCCCAAAACCGCGTGGGTTGTCCACGCGCACCGTCAACATGCTGAGCGCTGCGCCGGTAGACGCGCGGCTCTGAATCAGGGTCACCAAGCTCTCGGGGCGGATCAGCGGCATATCGCCCGCCATAATGATGAAGTGCGCGCTCTGATCGTCGCGTAATGCCGCCTCAGCCTGCATGACGGCGTGGCCGGTGCCCAGTTGCTCGGCCTGCACCACGTAGTCGGCTCGGTCGCCCACGGCGGCACGCACGGCATCGGCATCATGCCCGACCACCATCACCGGGCGCACGCCGGTGGCCTGCATCGTGATACGCAGGGCATGTTCGATCAGGGGTAGACCACGCAAGGGATGAAGCACTTTCGGAATGCGCGAACGCATCCGCGTGCCTTTGCCAGCCGCCAGCACAATGGCTCGCGCCGGCCTGGGACTCGGCGAAGGATCGTCGGTATCGTGGAGAGACATAGACTATTGGTAAAAAAAACGACCGGACACTCGGCGAGTACCTAACTGCTCCGCCGCGGGCCGATCGCCGTT
>DAOUFG010000086.1:0-26575 GCA_034430115.1 Thermoflexales bacterium
GGCGCTCGCAACCGCTCTTCGCGCTGTATCGGTGGATGACATCTCCCACTGGATGCGCCATTGTGGCTATCCCTTGCCTTAACATGATTTTCGCTCTAGAGATGCATATAACCACGGATGACACAGATTTCACGGTATAGAAGATCGTGTTGACCCCAATCCGTGTCATCCGTGAAATCCGTGGTTTCAAAACCCCCAATCCAAAATCGGAAATCAAAAATCTAAAATGCAAATCACCCACCGTAACAACGTCGATGAAATCGCCTTCACCCTCCCGGCCTCCGCCGCCGACGGCCTCAGCGAGATCATCGACCTCGGCGCCGCGCGCGCCTCCGCTCTCCAAATGCCCATCACCTGGACCACCGCCTCGCTCACCGTCCAGGCTTCCGCCGACGGCGTCACCTTCGGCGATGTCTTCAAGGCCGGCTCCGAACTCACCCTCGACGCCGATGCCGGGCGCGTCTTGCTCCTGGGCACCGACCTGGTCGGCTTGCAGTTCCTGCGCTTCCGCTCCGGCACTTTGCTCACACCCGTCCAACAGGAGGCAGATCGCACTCTGAAACTCATATGCCACTCACGACTCTAAACCGCCTGCTGCGCATCACCAACACCGTCGCCCCCTACGGCCCGCGCCTGCTCAAGACCCGCCCCGAGGCTCTCATCGCCTACTGGCCGCTCAACGACACCGCCGGCACGCTCTGCCGTGACGCCGGCCCGCACGGCTTCCACGGCGCCTACCTCACCGCGCCCATCTGCGGCCCCGGCATCGGCGACGACCTTCCCGCCGTGCGCTTCGGCAATGGCTTCTACATGTCCTGCCCGGCCGTGCTGGCCAGCCTGACGCCCAACGAAGGCTCGTTCTCTTGCTGGGCGCGGGTCGAGAGCGCCGCTGTGTGGGCCGACGGCGCGACGCGCAACCTGTTCTACCTGGCCGGCAGTTCGTCCAAGTACATCTCGCTCTCCAAGCGCAACCCCAACAAGCTGCGCGCCGAGCGCTACATCACCGCCGCCAAGTACAGCGAAGGCGCTGCAGCTTCCACATCCTGGATGCACCTGGTTGTGCTGTGGAGCACGTCCAGCGGGCTGAAGCTGTTCGTCAACAGTGTGCAGTCCGGCAGCACGGCCACCGCGCTACCGCCCTGGAGCGGCGCGCCCACCGGGTTCTACCTGTCGTACACCAGCAACCAGTGGCTCGGCCAGCTTGCCCACGCCGCCCTGTGGTCCGCCGTCCTCACCCAAGACGAAATCACCAAACTTGCCAGGTACACCCCATGAATAAGTTGCACCACGAAGACAAGGGGCCTGAGAGCAGTGGAGTACCCCATTTCCCTGGTAGGGGCGCACGGCCGTGCGCCCCTACTCCGCATCGCTCTCCCCATTCGTTGCCCCCTCTGTGGTGAATTAAATCAGGAAGTAATCCATGTACTACAAGATCGTCACCCCCAACCCAAACTTCACCGGCGAGCGCGCCGGCGTGGTCATCACCTGCGGTTCAGGCGTCACCCGCGATCCACAAATTGCGGATGAGCTGCGCCGCATGGGCTATTCAATCCTCGAACAGCCCGAAGCTGACGACATTCCTTCTCCCGCAACCATCGTCAACGATTCACCCCTCGCCGGCGATGTAGGGGCGCACGGCCGTGCGCCCCTACCCGACGTTCCCACCGCCGAGGAATCGCACACGACACAGCCCACCTTGCCGGCCAGCGTGCAGGTCAAGGCCACCAAACGCAAAACCAAAGGAGCCTGACCCATGCAACAGCTCACACAAAAGGAACGCACCGGAGCAACGGCGCCGGTAGGCGCAGGTTTTAAGCTCGGTACTCCGAGCCAACCTGCGCAACAACCCGCCCCCCAGCTCCCCAGGCGCGGTACTCCAAGCCGCTCCCCGGCTCCCCAAGCGCGGTACTCCGCGCCGCTCCCTTCGTGGTCTTCGTTGCTTTGTGTTACCTGTATTTCTCCGTGTCCTGGCGCAGAGTACTGCGCATGTGTCTCTGTGGTGAGGTAAACCATGCGCCCACGAGTCTATGACCAGCGCGACCGCGAGCGCTTCACGGCCTATGTATCCAACGAAGCCTTTTACAACGGTGAGCCGGCGGCGCAGCTCACCGTCCTTTCCACCGCCAAGCGCGACGAGGTGCGCGCCGTCTTCAACTACGCCCACGACATCCTCAACAAGCACGCCGCCGCCACCATCAACGGCCTCGAATGCCATGCCGGCGACGCCACCGCCCAGCGCGAGTTGGACGCCGCGCTACGTAACTCCAACAGCTTCGCCACCGACTTCGCCGCCGTGCTGGGTGCCTGCGTGGATGGCGACGGCGCGTTCTATGTCTCGCACGTCGATGGCCAGGTGTTCTACCGCGACCTGCACCCCGGCGACGTGGAAGTGCTCGACTGGCGCGCCGACGGCCAGCCGGCCCGCGTGATGGTCCAGTTCGACGACCGCATCGAGACCTGGACCCCCTACACCGTCGAGATCGAAACCAATTCGAGCCTCGGAGCAACGGAGCCCTTAATCGTCAATTGTCAATCGTCAATCCCAAATCGTCAATCCCAAATCTTCCTGAACCCCTACGGCCTCATCCCCGTGATCCTCTTCCGCAACTGGCCCCGCCCAGGCTCACGCTGGGGCGATTCCACCATCGAGCACATCAAGGCCGCTTGCAGATTGTTGAATGAACGGATTAACTTGCTCATGTGGCTCGTGCGGGTGCAGGGCAACCCGCCCATCAAGGCGTTGGGGCTCGACACCGTCACGCTGCGCACCGACCCCGGCGAAGTCTGGACCGCGCCCGCCGACGCCACCATCGACCTGGTGAAACTCCTGGACGCCGAGACCGCCGGCATTCACATCAGCACGATCAACCTGCTCTTGCAGGTGGTGAAGGAGTTGAGCAATACCCCCAGCATCGCCTACGGTGTTGGATCCGCGAATCTCTCCGGTCGCGCGCTCGAACTGGCCTACATGCCGCTCATCCAGGCCGCCGCCATCCGGCGCGGCTATCTCTCCGAGGCCATCCGCCAGCGCAACCGCGTCATCTTACAAATGGCCCAGGTGCTCCACGGCGTCAGCCTGCCCAGCTTCGAGACCTCCGTGCAGTTCGCGCCCGTCGTGCCGGCCGACCTGATCGAATCGCGCAACCAGGACCGCCAGGACGTCCAGCTTGGGCTGCTTACGCGCGAAACCTATACCCGGCGCTATGTCGCCTGAGATGCTTTATTGCCTATTAACCATGTCCAGCGAAACAATCAAAACACTTGCCATTGGGCTGATCAGCCCTGCCAACCGGCCCGTCCATCACGAAGGGCTGTTGGACGCGGCGCTGCGTTCGGCCATCGCCACCTACAGCGCCACGCAACCGTGCCTGACCGCCGAAGCGTATAGCTGCGCCGGCCAGCCCGCCACGGACGAACAGGGTGCCTGCATGGAATATCAAGTTCCCCTAAGCAGCGGCGCCGCTTACGCGGTGATGATCACCATCGCAGGCGAGCAATATAAACACCGCCTGATCTACGCCAGCGCCACCGAGGCGACGCTCCGCATATACGGTGCGCCATCAGAAACCCAGGCGCTCACGATCTGGCGGCCGGCTGCGCACGACCCGGCCATCCCCACCTGGCCGCCGCATCACGAGGCGCTCATCGCCCTGATGGCGGCCAGCTTCTATCTGAACGCACTCTCGCTTCAAGAGCCGGATGCGCAACGCGCCGAATTGATCCAATCGCTGGCGGCCTCATACTATGGCCGCGCCGCAACGACGCTCTCGCAAATCAGTTAAGCATGGGAGAAGGGGAGCCAGGGAGAGGAGCATTTTGTATCCTTTGTTTCTGTGCTGAGCTTTGCTCAGCCTGTTGCTTTGTGTTGATTCGTAAGTTGAAAATCGGAAACCTAAAATGAGCAAACCCACCGTCCTTGAACATCGCACCGAAATACGCGCGCTTTTGCAGGAAATGGCCGCCGCGCAATTCACCGACGCGGAAATAGACCAGGCGCTGGCAAATGCGTTGAACGTGCTTTCGAGCTACGTGCCACGCTCGGAGAAAATCACGTTGAGCAACCTGAACCCGGCGCAGTGCGCGCTAGACCTCACAGCCGAAGCCCCCGCCGAAAGCGTGTTGGAAGTGACCCCGTCGGGCGGCACGGCGCGTTACGAATTTCGCGCGCGGGGGAGCGAACTCATCTTGATGTCCCCCCTGGGCGCGACGAGCGCCGAAATCCTCTTCCGCTCGCGCTTCAAACACGACGGCACCAATGTGGATTGGTACCCGCCACACCTGCGCGGCGGGGTATGCCTGTACGCCGCCGCCTTGCTCATCCTGGGGCATGCGCGGGAACTGGTTGAGACGGACTACAACAAGACGATTGCGCTCACCACATTGGCCGGCAAACTATACGACACCGCGCTGGCAACCTTCGGCGCTCGCACCGCACAAAACAGCTAACGCATCACAAAGGAAGGATACGGCACCCAAAATGATTTTCAGCAACACCGATCTGATCGACCAGGCGACACTCGTACAGGCCACACGCCAGATGGCCAGCGACCTGATCCCCGCCGGCGGCAAGCCCGCTGCACTCAGCGCACTGCTCAGCCAGGCCCAGATAGTAGCGGCCCTGAAACTGGCCCTGGCCGACCTCGACGCGAGCGACCCGCTGTGCGTATTGCGCGCCATCGACCTCTCGGCTTTCGTGGGCCAGACCGAGCCTGTGATGAAGGTCAGCACCAGGCACATCGGCAACCAGGTCGTGGCAGCCTACGTGGGCGAACTGGCCGAGTCCAACCAGGTGCCCTTCGACATCGCGGGCGCCTACCAGGTACGCCTGCACACCACGCTGTGCCAACCGGCTCTATCTAGCAGCCCCACCCTATGGGTGCTCATCCGCTGGTCGCGCAGCCCGCAGCCGATTCCTCTCTCGGAGCGGCCAGCGGCGCTCCCTTCCTTTGCCGATGCGCGCTGTGTCGTGAGCGACGTCACCTCCGACCCGCACAACCTGCTCAATACCGACGGCGTCTCGCTGGTCATGGGCGACCGTTGCCTGGTCTGCCTGGGCACGGGCAGCAACGCGGCAAGGAACGGACTGTATACGGTGACCGACGCAGGGCTGCAACGCGCCTCCGATGCAAGCAACGCAAGCGACTTCAGCATCGGCAAGCTGGTGCAGGTGGCGGAGGGTGAGGTACACGCCGACACGGTGTGGCAGGTCACGCGCGGCCCCATCCAGGTGGGCGACAGCCCAATTGTGTTCACCCGGCTGGACTACCCTACCAACCTGGACGCTGCACAGGCGACGGCGCACGTTATCCCGCGCGCCGCGGCCTACCTGGTCGCGCAATATAGCGTGCAGGTGAGCGACAAGAACCAGGCCCAACGATGCGCCGATTGGGCCGCCGGCATTTTGGCTCGCTCGCTGCCCACGCAGGCAGAAGCGATCAGCCGCAGGGCGCAAACCGCCACGGAGTATGCAACATCGTAGCCGACGGGCGAAGGCCGTTGGCATTCACCTTTCGCAAAATCACCATGACTTTGATCACCAATGCGCTGGTACAGGCGCTGATGGATATTGAGACGTTCAGCCGCGTAGTGCTGAAGCGCCCGCTGCGCGACTACCAGGTAGCGCCGGCCAGGGCGCTCGTCGCCAGCGTGCTGCGGCGCGACGGCGAACAATATGTCTGGCGCTTCCCCAGGCAATCGGGCAAAAACGAGACGGTGGCACACGTGCACGCCTACCTGCTGTTCCTCTTCCAACGCGTGAAGGGCGCCGGCATCGTGCACACTGCGCCCACCTTCGACCCGCAATGCAAAAACGCCATGCGGCGCATTGTGGAAATCACCGCCGAGAACGCCTTTTTCAAAGGGCTGCATGCCGCGGGGAACTGCATCAGCCTGGGCCAGGCGCGCATCTTGTTCCTTTCGGGCATGGAACGCGACAAGCCCAACGTGGGCAGCACGGCGTCGCTCTTGCTCAGCAAAGATGAATGCCAGGACCTGGATGGCGAGTACATCGAACGCGCCTTCGACCCGATGACCGCCGACACGAACGCGCCGCACCTGCTCACCGGCACTGCGCGCCACACGGGCACCTACCTGGCGCAAAAGCGCTTGCAATTGGCGCAACGCCAGGAACAGGACGGCAAACAGCGCGTGTTCATCGTCGGGTGGCGCGAGGTGGCCGCCTGCAACCCGGCCTATGGGCGGCACGTGGAACAGGTCATCAGCCGGCTAGGCGCGCTGCACCCAGTGGTGCAGACGGAATATGAAAACGTGGAGACGGCGCAAACCGGGCGGCTGTTCGACGAACGCCGGCTGGCACTGATCTATCACACCCCCCGGTCGCGCGTCTACATTCCCAGCCCGCATACCATCTACGTCGCTACCATCGACGTGGGCGGGGCCGACCTGCTGCAAGCGCATCGCGAGCACGATTTCACCGTCGTGGCCATTCACCAGGTCTCGTTCGACCGCCGGGCTGCCGAGACAGCCCCGCAGCCGGCCTTCACCACCGTGGACTACCTGACGCTGCAAGGCGCAAACGTGCTGGACGACACGCCCGAGCGGCGCCGGTTCTTCGCATACCTGGACGAATGGCGCCCGGCCCGCATCGTGACCGACGCCACAGGGCTTGGGGTTGGATTGGCGAGCGCGTTGCTGAAGCGCTACCCGGCGCGCGTGATTCCATTCCAGTTTACCGGCGCAAGCAAGACGGCATTGTTACACCAGTGGCTGGCGCTGATCGAAACAGGCCGCTACCGGCACTACCAGGCACAGCCGGGCGGGAACGGCTCCAGCGACCTGGATCACGCCCGGCTGCGCGAACAACTGCTGCGCTGCGAATTTGAAGAGAAAGCTGCGCACAACGGAACGGCCCATCACACGGAATGGGGCGTGCCGGCGGCAGCCTGCTGGCGCAACCCGCATACGCTGGCCGACGAGCTATTGCACGACGATCACTTGCTGGCCGTCGCGTTGGTGAGTGTGCTGGCCGAAGCCGACCTGCGCCCGCACACGGCCAGCAGCACGCCGGCACCGCGCAGGCTGGCCCTCGACGATTGACGCGCATTACCCTGCCACGTTCAGCACGATTTTGCCGCGCGTGTGCAGGCCCTCGCTCATGGCATGCGCGTCCTTCACTTCCTGGAGCGACTTCACGGCGGAGACAAAAGGCTTCACCTTGCCGCTGTCGATCAGCGCCGCAATCTCGTTTAACACGTCGGCGCTCTGTGACGCGCTGATGAACCCCTGGCGCACACCATATTGGGCCGCCAGTTCCGCCGAAGGCGGCTGGATGATCGAAACCAGGATGCCATTGGGCTTGAGGGTTTTCCACGAACGTTCTTGCGTGTCGCCGCCGATCGTGTCGAGCACGACATCGACGTCGTGCACCACGTCCTCAAAAGGCACTGCGGCGTAATCGACCACTTCGTCGGCCCCAAGCTCACGGACGAAATCGACGTTGCGCCCCGAAGCTGTGCCGATCACGTATGCGCCGCGCTGTTTTGCAAACTGCACGCCAAAATGGCCGACGCCGCCTGCCGCGGCGTGGATCAACACGCGCTGCCCGGCGCTAAGCCCTGCGACGTGAAAAAGCGCCTGCCACGCCGTCAGCGCCGCTTGCGGCACGGCCGCCGCGTGAAGATGGTCCAGGCTGCGCGGTTTGCGCGCGAGGTGCGAGGCGCGCACCACGATATATTCTGCATACGCGCCGTTCCGCGAAACGTCGGCCATGCCATACACATCGTCGCCGGCGTGCAGGTCGGCCACCTGGGCGCCGGTCGCCTCCACAACCCCCGACACATCCCACCCCAGGGTAAGCGGCAAGGCGTGGTTTATCCAACCCGCCAGATACCCGCGGCGCACCTTCCAATCGAATGGGTTGATCGAGGTGGCGTGCACGCGAACAAGCACCTCGTCATCACCAGGAGCCGGTATTGGCACGTCCTCAATAACCAGCACATCGGGTTCACCATAACCATAAATACGCACGGCCTTCATCGTACCCATGACAACCTCCGCAACACACGACTGATTGACAAACCAACACACTACCAAGGGGCCTTCCACATGACGTGCGGGAGCACGCAAGAAGCTGTAGAGATGAGAGAAGATATGGAAAGACGCGGCTAATCATAGCCAGCGACGGGTCGCTGTCAACATTGTGAGAAATTGCACATGCGGCAGGGGGCCTGCCGCATGTTTTACGCGCCGTTCGCTTCGGTAGTCGCGGCAGCGGCTTCATCCAACTTCAACGACAGCGCGGTGCTGGCGCCGTCGGCGCCCATCGAGATGCCATACACGGCATCGGCGGCTTCCACGGTGCGCCGGTTGTGCGTGATGACGATGAATTGAGTCTGCTCACCCAATGATTCCAGCATGTTGCGGAAGCGGCCCACGTTTGCCTCGTCCAGTGCGGCATCCACTTCGTCCAACACGCAGAACGGCGTGGGCTTGACGCGCAAGATGGCAAATAACAACGCCGCCGCCGTCAGCGAGCGTTCGCCGCCCGAAAGCAACGCCAGCCCCTGCGGGCGCTTGCCCGGCGGCTGGGCATGAATCTCGATGCCCGCTTCGTCGATATTTTCGGCGTTCATCAGCGTCAGGCGGGCCTGCCCGCCGCCGAACAACACCTTGAAGGTGGATTGGAATGCCGTCGCAATCGCCTCAAAGGTCTGCTTGAAGGTGGCTTGCATCACGTCGTTCAATTCCACGATCACCTGCTGCAGCGAGGCCGACGCGCGCTCAAGGTCGCCGACCTGTTCGGTGAGGAAGGCGTGGCGCTGGCTCAGCTCTTCATATTCCACCTGCGCCTCGAAGTTGATCGCGCCGAGGCGCTTGATCTGATTGCGCACGTGCGTGATGCGCTCGTCGATCCCCTCCGGCAAGCTGGACACTTCGGGCAGCGCCTCTAACAACGCGATGATCGATGCTCGACGTTCAATCGCGGCGGTCTCAGGATCGGAGATTGGAGATTGGGGATTGGAGATTGCCGGCTCAGCGCCTGGCGCTTCCGGTTGATCGGTAGCCGCCGCTTGTGATGCTTCCGCGACGGCTTGCGGAGCAGGAGTAGTTGGCGCTTCTGCGGGCGCGGCCTGCGGCATAGGGGATGGCTCGTGATGATTCCCGTTGCCATTCGCCGCGTCGGCCTGACGATCTTCCAGTTCCAGCGCATCCGTGGCGCGCTCATACAGCGCCTCCAGTTCGTCGTTGTGGCGCGCCAGGTCTAGCAGCGTGCTGTTCAACTGCGACTCAAGCTCGCGCAACGTGCGCTCTGCCTCACGCCGTTGCGACTCCACCTCCGCGAGATGCTTTTCCACCATCGCAAGCTCGGATTGAACGGGGCGTAACAATTCATCCAACTCTTGCAGACGCGCCGCCGCGTCGGAAGCGGCTTGCTCCGCCGTCTGTAACTTTGTTTGCGCAGCGGAATGTTGCGTTTCCAGGTCCGCCAACAGGCGCGCACGTGAATCTCGCTGAGAGCGACCCTCGGCCAGCGCGCTCAGGCGTTCGCGGCGCATGTTCTGCGCGCTGCGCAATCCCTCCGTCGCAGAAGCGACGGCGGCATGCACCGCGTTGAGCGATTCCATCCAACCGCCGGCCATGTGCTGGCGCAGTTCGGCCTCAATCTCCGCCAGGCGTTGGGTGGCCTGCGCGTGGGCGGCCTCGTGTTGCGCCAGCGTCTCAGCGATGGCACTCGCCTGCTCCGACGTGTGCGCCAGGTCGCGCTCGGCCTGCGCCACGTCGCCCGACATCTGCGCCAGTTGCTCCTCCAGGCTGGTGATGCGGCGGGCCGCATCGTCGCGCCGGCTGCGCCGTGCGGATGCTTCGCGGCTGAAGGCGTCGCGGGCGCGGGACTGCTCGTCCAGCTTGCGCCGGGCCAGGTCTTGTGCGCGCTGCGCGCTATCGCGCGCCTGCGCCGCGTGCTCGCGGTTGGCCTTTGCAGCAACAGGATCGATCAACGGCGCTTGCTCCTGCTTCGGCTCTTCGCCCAGGATCACCGGCGTGCGCGGCCCCGGCGGAAGCGTGAGCAACCCGCTCGCATACACCACCTCGCCGTCGCGCGTGACACATTGCGCCCCTTCGGGCAATTGCGCCACCAATGTGCGCGCAGCGTCCATATCGCGCGTGATGAAGGCGCGCCCGACCAACACTTGCAGCGCCGCCTTCAACCAATCCGGCGCGCTGATCGATTCCATCAATGGGCGGGCATGCAGCGCGCGGGCACGCTCCACCAACGCAGCATCCAGCAAGGCTCGCTCGGGTACGGGCGAGCGCATGAACGGCAACGGGATGACGCTCAGGCGCGTATTGCGCGCTTTTTGAGTGACCAACCAGGCGCGCGTGCGCGTCACTCCTTCGGGCGATTCAATCACCACCGCCTTCATCAAGTCACCCAACGCGGCTTCTACGGCGCGCTGATCGTCGGGCAACACGTGCACCAGCGACGCGAGCGTGCCGCGCAAACCAGGCAAATGAGCGGCGCGCGCCTGGTCCGCCAGTTCGCCGCCGCCCTGCTGGCGCAACTCGGCAAATTGATGCATCCGGTTGGCCATTTTCTCTTCTGCTTCGGCAGCGGCCAGGGCCGACTGCGCGGCGGAAGTGAGCGCCCGTGCGGCTTCCATCTCGCGCGCCAGCAATTCGTGCTCGGTGTTCATCTCGCGCAACTGCGCGGCATCTTTTTCGATGTTCGCGTTCAACTCGGCCAGCGTTTTACTTTCGCGCTCACGCTGATCGGTGGCGCGGTTGGCGCGCTCGGCCAGGTCGGAGCGCTGCTTGGTGAGCACCGCCTGGCGGGCGCGCAAGGCGTTCAGGCGATTTTGTACACCGCTCAGGGCCGAGGCGTCGCGCGTCAGCTCACTTTGCGCATCAGCGCGCGCCTTCTCCAGCGCCGCACGGGCAGCCTGGCGCTCGGTCGCCGCCGCCTCGGCGACTTCCAATTCCGCCTGCCGCTGGGTGAACGTGGCCTGCGCGCCGATCAACACCGCCGAAGCGTGCGTGGCGCGGACGCTCAGGCCCTCCAGGGCCTGCCGACGCTCAGCCAGCTCGCGCCGTGCAGCGCTTAATTGCGACTTGACCGAGGCGGCGCGCTCGCGCAAGACGGCTAGATCGCGCGAGACGGCCTCGTTATGCCGGCGGGCTTCGTCGCGCCTGGGCAACTCTTCCGAGACGTGCGCGCGTAAATCGGTTTGCTGAGTCTGCAGCTGGTTGGCCTGCCGTTCCAGGGCCTCCACCACCGTGCGGGCCTGGTTCACGCGCTCCTGCAATTGATCGCGCGCCGCGCCCGATACGTTCACCGCCACCCGCGCGCTGCGATAGTGAAAACTGAACCAGGCACGCGTCAGCTCAATCAATTGCGCGCTAAACACCTGATATTGGCGGGCACGCGTGGCCTGGCGCTCAAGCTGGTGCACGCGCGGGGTGATCTCGGTCAAAATGTCGCGCACACGCTCCAGGTTATGCTTCGTCTCTTCCAGTTTGCGCAATGCGTCGTCGCGCCGGTCACGATAGACGCCGATGCCGGCGGCCTCCTCGAACAGCGCGCGGCGTTCCTCGGGCCGCTGGGTGAGCGCCGTATCCACGAGGCCCTGCCCGATCACGGTATAGGTGCGCTCGGCCAGGCCGGTGTGGCCCAGCAGGTCGGTGATATCGCGCAGGCGCACGCGGTTGCCATTGAGCAAATATTCGTTCATGCCATCGCGATAGGCGCGCCGGCCAATGGCGATCTCGGTGAACTCAACCGGAAAGAACCCGTCGCTATTGTCGAAGATGAGCAACACTTCGGCCATGCTGGCGCGCGGGCGCCTGGTGCTGCCGGCGAAGATCATGTCGTCGGTTTTTTTGCCGCGCAGAAGCGAAAATTGCTGCTCGCCCAATGCCCAACGGATCGAGTCGGCCACGTTACTATTGTGAACGACGATGTCTCCAGCAACAAAATTATGCGTATCGGCGACGCACAGGTCATATACCCATTCATCGGGTGGGGCCACTTGCTCAACGCTAGCAATTTCATCCCAGTAAACGTCGGAGTCGGCCAACTGCTGCAAATGATTCAGAAGCGATTGCGCGGCCTCTGCATTTGTGCCTAACTGCTCAACATCGCGAATCACTGCACGCAGCCCGTCACGACTGGCTTCACAACGCTGCTCCATATAGGCGGCCAGCCTGGCGTGATGCCGGCGATTAGGCTTCATCCTGACGCCCGCCAAGCGGCTTGCTTCTTTGATGAGTGGCGTCACGCCGGGTATCAGGTCCAGGTTGGGATTCGAGACGGTGGGCAGCTCGCGCAAAGATGCCAACGCAGTCGCCTTCGCGCCGACAAACCGCAAGTGTTGAGCTGCAACCTGTAGCTGCTGGTTCCCGTAGATCAGAACGGAGTAATACGGGCGTTTGCGCTTCTCGACCGTGTTGGTGGCCGCCTTTTGCCTGACGCGCAGATGTGCGAATATCCCAACGCGCAGGAGCAAGGAGACGACGCCACGCGCGAGCTTCTCGCTGGCAGAGACATATTCGACATATGCCTGTGCTTTACGGCCGTCCGCGCAGTTTTTGGCACAAATGTACGCGTCGCCTTCAAATAGGCCCGACAGGAAGCTCCAGATGACTTCGTCCTCGGCTAAGAATAGCTGCGCCGGGACTTCTTTCACAGCCGACCTGGCATTACGCTTAAAGCCAAACAGCTTATCCAGCAAAACTTGCAGTGGATAGGAGTAGATGAGGCTATCCTCGGCCTCTGCTTTGTAATGTTTACGGCTTACGGAGACGCCAAATAACTGGTTCGCCAGCCGCTCGTAATCCGCATTGATCGTCGGGTCGGCGTTGACAAACCACACCTGATTCGCCACCGTGCTGCGGCCTTCGGCAATCAACAACCCGAGGAAACGCGCCAGGTCTGGCGTGAGCTTTTCCGGGAGATGCGTCAGGATGGATGAATTGCTCGATTTGATGCTGGCCTCTAGCGGCGGGTCAACCTGCATGGCGGAGGATAAACGTGTCAACACATCCGCATTGACGGCCTGCTCGTTCAGCAAGCCCACAAATTGCGCGTGCGGCACCTTGGCAGCCCGTTCCCAAGCCGACCACGTCCCAAACTGCTCTCGGCCAGCCTCCGCCCAGGCGCGCAAAGACGGCGAGTTGGGCAAGTAAATCCGATCGGGTGTATCGAAGCGGCTCAATACTTCCATGAGGGGGAACGTGATGGATTGCCCCTTTACAGGCAACCGGCGCGGCAGCGCGATTCGGGTGCCCACCTTCAGTGCATCGGCTCGAAGCGCATTAAGCTGCCCTTTCTCCAACGTGAACAAGGGGTGATATGGGGTTGCGGTAATCTCACGTCCGGAACGGGTGCGCACACGCAGCAGAGTGGTGGGCGCCCGGCGCCGGACAAATGCAGTGACGGGGCGTTGTTCCAGGCGTAGGGTATCTGGGTTGAGCGATAGCACGGAAACGTGCCGCGAGTTGTCATGCGTCAGCGCGCCGTCATCCAGTACTTCGACGGCTTGTGTCTCGGCCAGGGCGGTTTCAACCAACTGGCGAATGGGCACCTGGCGACCATCCGTCAGCGTCACAAGCGTATCGCCAGTGACACACTTCCCGGAGCCATTGGGACCAATCACTGCCGTGACGCCCTCGTTGAAGTCGAAAGCCGTCTTGTTGGCAAAAGTTTTATAGCCGTTGAGTACGAGATGTTTCAGGTGCATCGCGTGGTGCATTTTACTCGCTATTGGCAAGTACCATATAATTCGCGTATGCCAACAAGCCTCAAAGCCATGGTGCGCTGGGCACGCCGCCCCCTGAAGGGCCTGCTACAGCTCACCCGATATCGCGAATACGTGTTGTTCGTTTGCTTGACGACTCTGATGGGCGCAAAACTTGGCGGAGGCGATTTCGACCTTCGCCTGGTGATTGTTTTGGCGGCTAACATCCTCGTAGTGGGATTCGCCTTCATGTACAACGACGTGGAAGACGCCCCCGACGACGCGATGGATGAAAAGAAGGCCCGGCGCAACCCGATCAGCGCGGGGATGATCACACCTGGGGTGGGCCGCGCGGCCTGCCTGGTGGTCGCCGCGCTGCTGTTGGGCCTGTATGGGCTACTCGGCCTGATGCCTTTCCTGCTGGGCGGCTTTTGCCTGGCGCTGGCTTTCCTCTATTCCTGGCGCGTGGCGCGCCTGAAGTCAGTACCGGTGGCGGACCTCATTTCGCACAGCCTGTCGCTGGCGGGGTTGCAGTTCCTGTGCGCCTATTTCGTCTACGACCAGGGCAAGCCCTATAGCTGGCTGTTCTTCCTGTTCGTGGTGTTCTTCTCGGTATACGGCGAACTGAACAATGAACTGCGCGACATCGTGGTAGATCAAAAGGCCGGCATCCGCCACACGGCAGACCTGATCGGCATCAAATGGACCAAAGTGTTGATGATCCTGTCGCTCATCGGCGCTGGGGGGGTGATCGTAGCCTTCCTGGTCATGCAAGTCATCCCGGTATGGCTGCTGATCGTGCCGGCGGTGCTTGGGCCAATGCTCTTCGCCGAACAATTATGGCGACTGGTCCGGCACGAGCTAGACGCCGTGGATGACCGAGAGGCCTTCCACGAGCCGGCGCTGCTGATCGGCGTCATCACCACCCTGGCATGGTTCATCGTGGACAAAATCCCGCTGGGATGAGTGAATTTAAGGTTTTGGATTGCCGATGAGGTAACCCTCACAGGTCTCCAAGACCTGTGAGGGTTATTTACGATTTACGCCAGGTCGCGCCGGAAGTAAGCTTTCACCGAGCCGTCGCCAAACCAAAAGGCGTCGTCATGTATCACGCCGCAATTTCGCGCAGGTCGGCCAACAGGCGATCCACTTCTTCAACGGTGTTGTAGTGGGCCAACCCAATGCGCACCATGCCGCCGGTGTCTTCCACACCCAGCCGCTCCGACAGATTCAAGGCATAGTAGTTGCCCGACCACACACAGATGCCCCGCTTCGCCAGGAAGCGCGCCGTGTCGTCGGGGTGCATGCCATCCACACGAATGACGAACGTGCCCACGCGCTCATCCAGCCGGGCCGGGTCGGTGATGCCATAGACCTTCACGCGTTTGAGCGCCAGCAGGCCCTCCAGCATGTGCGCCTTCAAGCCCGTCTCGTAGGCCTGTGTGGCGCGCATGGCGGCGTGCAGGGTGGCCGAGCGCGCTGAGCGGAAGCCGCCCGACTGGCCGTCGCCATAGGTCTGGCCGACCCATTCCAGGTATTGCATGGTGCCCAACAAGCCGGCCATCGACTCATGGCTGAGCGTGCCCGTCTCGAACTTGCTTGGCAAATGGCTGTCGGCAGGGCGCACCTTATAGGCAGGCAAGCTTTCCAATAAATCGCGCCGGCCATACAGCGTGCCCATGTGCGGGGCAAAGAACTTATAGGGCGAACAAACCAGGAAATCGGTCGCCAGGTCTTGCACGTCGATCGGCCCATGCGGGGCATAGTGAACGGCGTCGATGTAGGTGAGCGCACCGGCGGCATGCGCCATGCCGATGATCTGTTTGACGGGGTTGATGGTGCCGGATGAATTGGACGCATAACCCACAGCCACCAGGCGCGTGCGGCTATTCAAATACCGCTCGAAATCGCTCAGCTTCAGCGTGCAGTCGGCGGGGTCGATATCCACCACATGCACCGTCACGCCGCGGTCACGCGCCATGAGCGCCCACGGGGAGTAGTTTGCGTCATGATCCATGACGGTGAGGATGATCTCATCGCCGGGTTGGAACATCTGGCCCAGGGTGCGGCTCATGGCGAAGGTCAGAGTGGTCATGTTCTGGCCGAAGATCACCTCACCGGCATCGTGGGCATTCAAAAAGTCGGCCATCGCCTCGTGCGCGGCGTGCACGATGGCGTCGCTCTCCACGCCGGTGAGAAATAAGCCGCCATGATTGGCGTTACAACGGGTGAGATAGTCGGTCAATCCGTCGATGCACGAACGGGTGACCTGCGTTCCGCCGGGGCCATCAAAATAGACCAGTGGCTTGCCGTCTTGCGTGCGTGCCAGGGCGGGGAAATGTGGCCGGATTTGGGTTGCATCTAGCATGTTATCTCCAGTGCGTATCAATCAGGGTTTATTGATGCAAGATTGTCGATTGGCAGCAGGAGATTGTCAACTATGCTGCAAGAGGATGTTTCCCAACCCATTATTCGGCTCATGAGGTGGGCAAGGCAATTTCAGTTACGACGCGCACCGCCACCGAGATATCTCGCAAGCGGGATGATGCCCAACAAACCCAACAGGAAGAATATCTTCAAAATCCCCATGAACGTCACGATGACATGGTTTCCCCCATGGACGATGCTAATCTCCACCTGGAGCGTAAAAACTTCGAATTTTTCAAAAGCTGATTGTGCGCCCCTTGCAACCGACGCGCCTGAGTCACTTACGTTCTCTCGTGTCACCGCCCCCGATGAATTTGTGACGGTAATTGTATCAGTCGGACTTGCAATCGTTACCAGGATGCAAGCAAATATCACCATGAGCGTTAAAGCAGCAGCTAAGTTTCTCAAGGGTCACCTGCTCCTTGATACGCGACCAAATGATGCCCGGCATGGAAACACAGTGCAATTGATGCATGAACCTGCTGAACACCCTTATTGACGCTTTAGTGAATGATGGATGGACCTTCTATCACCTCCCCTCTCAGGCACGGCATAGCAGGCGGTGCAGAAATTAATAGTGAATAGATAACCCCTCGGTGGCTTTTATTTTAGTTTGACACCCTCTTGATGTCAATCAACGTCGGCAACAAAATGACGATATGACAAGTAAATGTTCACGGAAAGACACGGCACGGAGATAATCAACTCGCCAGCCTCAACATAGCGCGCCCACGCCAACATGCCAGGGGGAGTGCCAGGAGTATGTCCAAGTAGTGCTCAGCGTCAGCGCGCATGGCCGGCGGCAGTGGCGGGGAGATATTTTGCACCGGGCCGATCAACTGCCCGGCGTCGGCGTGTGGGGACGAAACATTGAAGCCTATATCCAACTCGACGGCAGCGTCATCATCACGATGCTGGCGGCGGCACAGGCAAGGCTCACCTGGCGATTTCTGCGTAATAAAGGCTTTGAAAGCCAAACAGATTGGGGAAACGTCTTGACACCCAGCGGTCAACGAGTGTGGTTAAGGGCTTGGGCAGAATGGTCCTGAGCCGGCTAAATGGGAAGGCCCCTTGCACCCGTTTTTTCAGCACAGTGTAGCCTTGCCTCGTTAAGAGCGCTTCGCCTGTTCTATAAGTGTAGAAGTGCAGGTGGGTCTCATCCATGATGCCGGTTTCGGTATATTGGAAGTTCCCCAGCAAGAATCGCAGGCGCTGTGTGCAAAACAAAGCGTTCGGTAATGCCACAGCGACCCTGGCATCACGCGCCATGACGGCCTTGATATTGGACAGCAAAAACTCAGGGTGTACCAGGTGCTCCAACACGTGCGACATGAGCACTAAGTCATACGGGCCATCAAGCTCCGGCAGACCCTGCTCAAAATCCGCCAGATAAACCTTGTGGCAGCGCTCAGCGGCGATTTCCTGTTCCTTTGCGCTGATGGTAATGCCATCCACACACCAACCGTGCGCCGTTAAAAGCCCGGCGTTACCTCCAACCCCACATCCACAATCCAGCGCCCGCCCCACGAAATGAGCCGGTACCATCTCCAATAGCGCTCCGTTTCCATCACCCTGGTATACCTTGTTCGCCAACAAAGACTCTTGCTTCATAAACATCACTATCACACAGAGTTCTTGAGACCTATCTAACCAGAGAAACGCCGCGACTAACTAATTGTGGTTGCGCGTATATTCATCGCACAACCACTCCAAAGCGAGATCGGCGCAGTAGATTCCGATTGATTCGTCTTTTTGCCCTGGGCTCGCCAGGGCAACGTTATAGGCGCGCGATCACGGCATCGCCCATCGCGGACGTGCCCAGCGTCACAGCGTTGGCCGGGGCCAGGTCTTTGCAGCGCAGCCCATCGTTCAAGGCGCGTTCCACGGCGCACTCGATCTGCTCGGCCTCGGCCTGCAACCCAAACGACCAGCGCAACATCATCGCGGCGCTGAGGATGGTCGCCAGCGGGTTGGCGATGCCCTGCCCGGCGATATCGGGAGCGGAGCCATGGATCGGCTCATACAACCCGCGCCGGAAGCCATGCCGGTTCAGCGCCTCACCAAGCGATGCGCTGGGCAGCATGCCCATCGACCCGGCCAACATGGCGGCTTCGTCGCTGAGGATGTCGCCGAATAAATTCTCGGTGGCGATCACGTCGTAGTTGCGCGGCGTGCGGATCAGGTACATCGAGCAGGCATCCACCAGCACGTCTTCGATCTGCACGTCGGGGTAGTCGGCGGCGACTTCGTGCGCCACTTCACGCCACAGGCGCGAGGTGGCCAGCACGTTGGCCTTATCCACCGACGACACCTTTTTGCGCCGCGCGCGCGCCAACTCGAAAGCCATGCGCATCAGGCGGGTGATCTCGGCCTCGGAATAAGGCGTCGTATCCAGCGCCTGGCGGTTGGGCGCTTGCCCCGAACGGCCCTGCGGCTGGCCGAAATAGGCGCCGCCGGTCAGTTCGCGCACGATGAGCATATCCACGCCACGCACCACGTCGGGCTTGAGCGTGGAAGCGTCGATCAACGCGTCATAAACCTTCACCGGGCGCAAGTTGGCAAATAGCCCCATCGCCTTGCGCAGGCTCAACAACCCCTGTTCGGGGCGCACCCTGGCCTTTGGGTCGCTCCACTTCGGGCCGCCCACGGCGCCCAACAACACGGCGTCGGCAGACTGGCAGGCGGCAGCCGTCGCAGCGGGGAGCGCTTCGCCCGTGGCGTCAATCGCGCAGCCGCCCAACAACGCCTCGTGTAATTCCAACGTGTGCCCATGCTGCGCAGCGATTGCGCGCAATACCTTGACGGCCTCCGCCACCACTTCGGGCCCGATGCCGTCACCAGATAGGAGAGTGATATTGAGATTCATGGTTTGATGCTTTGAGATTAGAGAATGGAGACGAGAGATTGAGGAGTAGTTCAGCGGCCTTTGCCGGCAGACAAGACACAATCCAAAATCCCCAATTGAAAATCTAAAATCGGAAGAGCGGGCGACGGGATTCGGACCCGCGATCTTCTGCTTGGAAGGCAGACGCTGTACCACTCAGCTACACCCGCACGCCGCAGTATTGTACCATTTCATGCCCAAGCAGCGTAGCGCCCAAAATGCCAACAGACGCCGCCTTTGGGGCACAGCAATGTGCAGAGTAGAACGCACCGGTGAATGGGGCGGAAGCCCTATGCACGCCCGCCACCCCGCCCAATGAAATTGGGCAGGGATAACAGTTGGCGCGCAATCCGAGGCCGGCTATGAGGCGGCCGCTTCTTTGGCGGCGCGGTTCATCGCCTTGTAGCGGTCGTCTTTGCGCAAAATCTTCTTGCGCATGCGGATGTTGAGCGGGGTGACCTCCACCAGTTCATCATCGCTGATGAACTCGATGCAGTCATCCAGCGACATGCGGCGGATGGTGGGCAGGCGGCTGGTATCTTGTTCCACGGCGCGCGCGCGCATGTTGGTCAGGTGCTTGGTCTTGGCGACGTTCACTTCCAGGTCTTCGGGACGCTGATGTTCGCCCACTATCATGCCCTCGTACACGGGGGTCATCGCTTCGATGAACAGCACGCCACGTTCCCAGGCGTTGCGCAGGCCATACGTCACGGCCATGCCATCTTCAAACGCAATCAGCGAGCCGTGCTCACGTTGATGGATTGGGCCGGCCTGCGGCTCGTAGCCATAGAACAGCGCGTGCATGATCGCCATGCCGCGCGTGGCCGTCATCGCCTCACCGCGCAGGCCGATCATCCCGCGCGTGGGGATTTTGTACTTGAGCGTGACGATGCCGTTATCGCCGTGCTGCATGTCCAACATCTGGCCCTGGCGCGTGCCGAGCATCTCCACCAACGCGCCGAGCGAATCCTCGGGCACTTCCACGTACAGTTCCTCGTAGGGCTCCAGGGTCTTGCCGGTGACGGGGTCGGTCTTAAAAATCACTTCCGGCTTGCCGACCTGGAACTCATAACCCTCGCGGCGCATCGTCTCGATGAGCACGATCAGGTGCAACTCGCCGCGCCCGCTCACGACGAACGTGTCGGGGCTGGCGCCATCCTCCACGCGCAGCGAGACGTTGTGCTCCAGTTCTCTATACAGGCGCTCGCGCAGCCTACGCGAGGTGCCCCAGGTGCCTTCCTTGCCGGCGAAGGGGCTGGTATTCACGCCAAAGGTCATGCGCACCGTCGGCTCTTCCACACGGATGGGCGGCAACGCCTGCGGGTTTTGCGGGTCGGCGATCGTCTCGCCGATGAAGATCTCGGGCAGCCCGGTGACGGCGACGATATCGCCCGCCTCCACGAAGTCCTTCTCGATGCGCTCCAGGCCCATGTGGGTAAAAACCCCGGCCAGCTTGCCCTTGAATTGATCGCCGTTCGTGTCGATGCGCACCACTTCCTGCGCGCGGGTCAGCCGTCCGCTGAAGAGGCGCCCGATGGCGATGCGGCCTTTGTAGTCATCGTAGCTCAACGAGGTGACCAGCAAGCGCGATGGGCCGTCCAGGTCCACCTTCGGGCCGGGGATGTAACTCAGGATGGTATCGAACAAGGGTTGTAAGTCGCCGGTGAGCGGCGCGGGCGGGAGGGAGGCCTGCCCGGTGATGGCGTTGGTATAGACGATGGGGAACTCGGCCTGCTCGTCGCTTGCGCCCAACTCAATAAACAGGTCGAAGGTGGCGTTGGCCACCCATTCGGGCCGCGCATTGGGGCGATCCACCTTGTTCACCACGACGATGGCCTTGTGTCCGAGTTCCAGTGCCTTGCGCAACACGAAACGCGTTTGGGGCATGGGGCCGTCCACCGCATCCACCAGCAACAAGACACCATCCACCATGTTCAACACACGTTCCACCTCGCCGCCAAAGTCGGCGTGGCCGGGGGTATCCACGATGTTGATTTTGACACCCTTATAAGTGACAGCGGTGTTCTTGGCCAAGATGGTAATGCCGCGCTCGCGCTCCAAGTCATTGGAGTCCATCACGCGCTCCATCACCACCTGATTATCGCGAAATACGTGTGCCTGCCGCAGCATACCGTCAACCAGGGTCGTCTTGCCATGATCGACGTGCGCGATAATGGCGATATTTCGCATGTCTTTTCGTTCAGTAATCATATTTCTCTACGCTCACCTAAGCCGCATAAAAGAAGTCATCTCAACAATAGCTCCTGCAGTTGGGCCTGTTCGATCACCGCCCTTTTCAAAGGTCGGGCAATGCTAAGCCGCATCGTTAGCACAGTGAAACCGCATGTCAGAGCGTTTATAGTAGAGATGACTTCGGATAGAAACGATCCATTAACTACAAACTCTTAATTCTAACAGCCTTGAGCCACATTTGAGAAGCGAATGAACACTCTCGTGAAAATCTCGGTACGCATCAGCCTTCTTTTGACTCTTATACTCTGCATGGGAGGCATCCCCGCCCGCGCCGATGAGGCCCCCGGCCCCAACCTGCTGGCCAACCCGGGCTTCGAGCCGCCCTGGAGCAAACGCTACGACCCGTGCAAAAATACGGTGCTGGAAGAAGTACAGGTGCCGGACGGTTGGGAGCCGTATTACATTTGCCAGTCACCCACGGACGCGGCAAATATCAATCGCACGCCGGAATATCGCATGGTGGCAGCGCGCGATTATAGCTATCGCGTTCACTCCGGCGCAACAGCCCTGCGCTACTTTAACTTTTGGGCGTTGAATCGCTCCGCGGGCGTCTATCAAGTGGTTAATAACATCACCCCAGGCTCCATCTTACGCTTCAGCGCGTGGGTGCAATTGTGGACGTCGGATGTGGACGCGAACCCGCCGAACTCGCAAGAGAAACCGGGCAACCTGGAAGCGCGCCTGTGCATCGTGCCGGATAGCGGGCAATTGGACTTCAACAACCCGGCCATCATGTGCAGCGAGTGGGCCAGGCCGTGGGACGTGTATCAGCAGCTTTCGGTGCAAGCGACGGCGACGGCAAGCCAGGTCGTGGTGGCGCTCAACACGCGCGCGGAATTCCCTGTGAAGCACAACGACGTGATGGCGGATGACGCCGAATTGGTCGTCATTGGGCAGGCCGCCCCAGCCACGCCGACTGTGCCGGCCAGGGCTCAACCCGCAAACACCACGCGCACGACGGCGCCCACAACGCGACACGTCTCTTCACCGCGCCATGCCGTCATCGCGCAATGAGCACGACTCAGGCGGCGAATAGCCGCTTGAACCACTCCAGAGTGAGTTGAATCGCCTGGCGCTCGACGGCCGGCGTCTCAAAGGTGTGCGTGTTCTCTTCCAGCTTGTGCACCTCGGCCCGCTCGCCAAAGTGCTGGGCATACAGGTCGGCCTGGCCAACCGGCACCGTTGGGTCGCCGGTGTTGTGCACGATGAGAGCTTTGCCGTGATAGTTCGCCAGCCCCCTCAACGCATCATCCTGCTGTTGAAAGAGGTTCTGGATGAACGGGAACCCTAGCGGGAAGCCCCACAACATCATGTAGCCGTCTTGCGCAACCTTTTGAAGCAAGGCGTCGGTGCTGGTGCCGTTCTTCTCGGAGGTATGCTGCGCCACATTCATGAACGCACCGCCATCGGCCGCAGCGGACCAGTAGACCAACCCATGAATCAGGCTTGGGTTACGGCCTGCCAACATACTTTGCACGATGCCGCCCAGGCTCAGCCCAAGCACGCCAATGCGGGTCGCATCGATTTCGGGCCGGGTGATCAGCCATTCCAGCGCGGCCTGGGCATCCAGCACTTCGCTCGCCAGCGTCATGTCTTGAAACTCGCCTTCGCTCTGGCCACTGCCGCGCATATCGAAGCGAAAGACGGCAATGCCCTGCGCCGCGAACGCGCGCGCGGCGTGGACGAACAACCGGTGCGGGCCCACCATATCGCCGGTGAGGCCGTGCAACATCATCACTGCCGGGCGCGGCGTCGCTGCACCCACCGGCATGTGCAACACGCCCCACATACGCTGGCCCTGGCTCATTAACGAGACGGGCTGCTCGGTGGCATTGAAAATTTGATAAACGTTTGACATGTTTGTAATATACAACTCCATTTGAGCATATTAGAAGTTTGAGATTGGAGATTTACTCAAAGTGCGACACGGGAAAAACATTGGCTACCTCCAATCGCCACGCTTCCGCGTAAACCCCGATTTCTGCGAAGAATCGAGGTTCTAAGCACACGATGGGGATTCGCATGCAAAACATGCCGTTCATCTCTAATCCCCAACTCCAAATCTCCACTGAAACAGCCTCTGCAAAGTATCCGTATAAGGTGGCCGGACGATGCCCTTCTCGGTGATGAGCGCCGAGACGTACCGATGGGGCGTCACGTCGAAGGCGGGATTGAATACATCGATCCCCTCGGGTGCCGTGCGGCGGCCAAAGCCCTGCGTCACCTCTTCGGGCTTGCGTTGTTCGATGGGGATCAGGTCACCCGAGGCGAGTGACATGTCGATACTGGAAGTCGGCGCGGCGACGTAGAACGGGATGCCGAATTCGTGCGCCAACACAGCCACGCCAAAGGTGCCGATCTTATTCGCTACGTCGCCATTCGCCGCCACCCGGTCGGTGCCCACGATCACGGCTTGCACTTTCCCCTGCGACAGCACCGTAGCGGCCATGTTGTCGGTGATGAGCGTGACGGGCACGCCCGCCTGCTGCAACTCCCAGGCCGTCAGCCGCGCCCCTTGCAATAACGGGCGGGTTTCATCGGCATAGACGTGCACCTGGCGCCCCTGCGCCACGGCCACATAAACCGGCGCCAGCGCGGTGCCCCATTGTGCCGTCGCCAGGCCGCCGGCGTTGCAATGCGTAAGGATGTTAAAGGCGGGGCCTTCAAACAACGCCGCGCCATATTCGCCGATCGCGCGGCAGACGGCGTTATCTTCGTCGATCATCGCGCAAGCTTCGTGCAGCATACAGATCTTGATCTGCGCCACCGGCTCGGAAGCATGCGCGGCGACGAGCTGCTGGATGCGCTTCAACGCCCAGAACAAATTCACCGCCGTGGGGCGCGAGGAGGCCAGGTAATCGGCATATTTGTCCACCTCCGCTTTGAAGGCGGCGTAATCTGTGGCATGCGAATCGCGCACGGCCAGGTACAAGCCAAACGCCGCGGCGATGCCGATGGCCGGCGCACCGCGCACGCGCAACACTTTGATCGCCTCCCACATCGTTTGCACATCCACGATGTCGAGGTATTGCAGTTCGGTCGGCAGGAGCGTCTGGTCAATGATGCGGGCCGCGTCATCGATCCATTCAATCGTTTTAACAAGCATACGTTTGTTTCTCAGTGTTTTTCAGGGTTTAGTAACTTCAATGGTTATTATCCCCATTTTGGTTCCTGTCCCGATTTATAATCGGCCTCACCTACACCGTTTAACCACCTGGACGCAAGATGAAAGCAGAGGATTCCGAAAACACAACCCGCATTGCGGCCCGGCGCGCGTTCGTCGGCCATGTGCGCCGGGCTCTGCATCATCTTTATGACCCAATCGAGTTGCGTAAGAGCCCCCTCTTGCTATTGCTCAACTTGGACCCATCCACCGGAATATCACAACTACGGCAGATCATGGAAGCCGCCATTGAGTCACTCAAACCCACTGCAACTGTATCCAACCAGGCGGACGCATGGCGCACCTACCGGACACTATTCCATCGTTTCATCGAGCAATTCAGCCAGGCCAGCGTGTCAGCCAATCTAGGGCTAAGTGTGCGCCAGCTCCGCCGCCAAGAAAGGCTGGCCCTGCAAACATTAGCCGATTGGCTGATCGAACACTATAACTTGGACCTAAATTCGCCGCTGCTCGCCGCAAGCGACGTTTCCGACTCTGATTCTGATCTGCCGGACGGCAGCGAAGATACCAGTGATAGGCACGACGATGTCGAAGATAGAGCCGGGATCGAACAAGAGCTGCGATGGATCGAGCAATCATTCCCAAGCGGGCAAGTAGCCATCTCCGCCGCAATAGCATCGGTGCTGCAAACGGTGAAGCCGCTGCTGATCGCTTCGGCAGTCTCCTGCAACTGTGATCTGCCTGCCGGGCTCCCCCACCTGAAGGCTCAGTCGGTCACCGTGCGCCAGGTGCTCTTGAACATTCTCACCGCCGCCATCCGTACTGTGCCGGGGGGCACGGCGAATATTTCAGCCGGGCACAGCCCGCCCTACGTATGGGTCAACATTCAACCACACGCCGCTGCAACCACGTCCATCGACCTGCGCGCGACATTGACCAGCGAGAACCTGGATATAGCCCGCGAACTGGCCAATCTATGCGGCGGAAGCCTCGAAATTGAGCCCGCCGCCTCCGGCACACCTTTCAGCGTCAGGTTACTCTTACCCGCCGTGGAACAAATGCCTGTGCTGGTCATCGACGACAACGCGGATGCACTCCAACTCACCGAGCGCTATCTATCAAACAGCCCTTACCAGTTCGTTGGCGCGCGTGATCCGGCGCAAATGCAAACATTGGTGGATCAATATCAGCCGCGCGCCATTCTCCTCGACGTCATGCTGCCAAATATAGACGGGTGGGATTTGCTGGGCCGCCTGCGTGAGAACCCTCGTACCAGCGATATCCCGGTGATCATCTGTACCATACTGCCTCAGGAGGAGTTGGCGCTCCAACTCGGGGCGGCGGCCTTTCTACGCAAACCGGTCACCCGCGACCGTTTGCTGCGAATGCTGGATCAACAGATTAGCCCGATGGGGACGCAGCCAACGGCGACAACACCTTGCTGACCGTCTCAATACAATTGAGCAATTGTTGCAGTGACAGACCGCCGGGACGGGTAATGCCAATTGCATTGCTCACAATCGGCTGGCTGGACGCATCACTGGCAGAAATGATCACAACGGGGATGTTGCGCAAGTCAGCATGCGCGTTCTTCAACGCCATAAACTCAAACCCGTCAGCCTCGGGCATCATCAGGTCCAGCAACACGAGATTGGGGCGTTGTTCGCGCAGAATATCAAAAGCTTGGCGTCCATCGCTCGCGGTTAGGACGCGGTAATTGGAAGGTTCACCCTCCAACATGCGCCAAAAAAGCCGTAACGCATCCGGCTCGTCATCGACGACCAGTACCGTGCGCGATGAACCCTCCGGGGCACGGCCGGGTTTCGTTTGGCTAGAACCCCCGGAAGTTTCGAACACACGCTTCACCACGGTAAGCAAGGCCTCTTTCTCAATCGGCTTCACGAGATAGCCCGATACGCCCAGGTGTTCCACGACATCGGGCAGGCCGGGCACGGAGCAGATAATTACGGGCAATCCGTAGGGCAATTGTGACGCCTTGCTAAACTGGGCCAACCATTCACTCACCTGTAAGCTATTGACGACCAGTGCCTGCGCGGGCGTTTGTGAGAGTTCACGCACGGCAGATGCCAGGTCATCCACAGGCACTATGTTGGCCCCGTCCATATAACGCACCAGTAGGCGCGACAATGCATGGTTGGGGTCGATCACCACCAGGCGCGGCACGACCACCGCGGG
>DAOUFG010000087.1:0-3902 GCA_034430115.1 Thermoflexales bacterium
GCAAAGGCCAGAAGACGGGCTTTTACCTGGACCAGCGCGAGAACCGCGCCCGCGTGGCGCGCTACTGCAAGGATGCGACGCTGTTGAACGTGTTCGCCTATACGGCTGCCTTCGGCATCTACGCCGCCGCCGCCGGCGCGAGCCGCATCGTCAACGTGGATTCGTCCGCCGACGCGTTGCGCATCGGCGAAGCCAACCAGGCATTGTTGGGGCCAACCTCCACCGACGTGCAATATGTGACCGCCGACGCATTCACGGACTTGCGCGGGCGGCGCGCGAACGGCGAGCAATTTGATATCGTCATCCTGGACCCGCCCAAGTTTGCGCATAGCCCCGAACAGATTGACCGTGCCGCACGAGCCTATAAGGACTTGAACCGGGTCGGCATTTCCCTGGTGCGCCCGGGCGGGTTCCTGGCGACGTTTTCCTGTTCAGGCGTGGTAGATGCAGCGTTGTTTCAGAAGGTGATCTTTAGTGCAGCGATCGAAGCCCGCCGCGATGCGCAAATCGTGGAGCGTTTTACGCAGGCCAGCGATCATCCTGTGCTGGTCAGTTATCCGGAATCGGAATATCTGAAGGGGTTGCTATGCAGAATCCTATAAATGGCAAGGGCGGGCCGCTGGTTGATGTATCCGGCGGAAATGGCGCGACAGAGCCGCCGGTGCACCCCTACATGCGCTCCGCATCGCTGCTCGCCTCGTTTGGCTATGCTTTTCAAGGTGCGCGTTATGCGTTTCGCACCCAACGTAACCTGAAGGTGCATAGTGTCATCACAATCCTGGTGGTCCTCGCTGGTGCGCTGCTGCGCATCTCGTTGGATCAATGGACGGTGCTGGCGGTGGTCATCGGCCTGGTATTCCAGACCGAGTTGACCAACACCGCGGTGGAAGCGGTGGTGGACCGTGTTTCGCCGGAATATCATATGCTCTCAAAGGTGGCCAAAGATTGCAGCGCTGCCGCCGTGCTGGTGACGGCGCTGGCGGCAGTCGTGGTGGGCATGCTGATCTTCCTGCCGCACATCCTGGCGCTGTTGGGCATCGGCTAGTGTGGCAGTATGCCTTAATCTTCCCCCACCAGTTTGCCGATCAGCGTCAAGATGCCCCAGATGACCAGGATCAGGCCACCGCCGGCCAACAAACACACCACGCTGGCCAATGCAGCCGTTGGCCCATAGATGAGCGTGATAATTCCTCCGCCGACGACGATCAAGCCGAATAACACCAACCACAGCCCATGCGTGTTGAACTCTCGCCTTAACTTGCGCATATCCGTAGGCGGATGGTCAGAAGCCATATCGAAATTATAATGTCTGAGGAAGTGGAGCGATATGTTTTGCCAGAAATGCGGTTCAGCCATGCGCTTGTCGCAATTGGATGGTCGTGCGCGGTGGCAGTGTCCGTCGTGTGGCTATATCCAATATGAAAACCCGGTGCCGGGCGTCGGCGTGCTCATCGAACACGCCGGTAAACTGGTGCTGGTGCAACGCGACCGCCCGCCGCGTGAGGGGGAATGGGCGTTGCCCTCTGGGTTTATCGAAGCCGATGAGAGCGTGGAGCAAGCTGCTCTGCGTGAGGCGCTGGAAGAGACCGGGCTGGAACTGGAACTGAATGAATTATTTGGCGTCTATTCCTTCCCCGAAGGCCCGCCGCGTAGTGGGCTGATTATTTTCTACCTGGCAAGCCCGCGCAACATCGCGGACCTGCGAGCGGGGGATGATGCGCGCAGAGTGGGTTTATTTGCGCCCAATGAATTCCCGCCCATCTGCTTCCGCACGCATCGCGAGGTGATCGCGCGCTGGCAGGAGATGCGTTTGCAAACGTTATCGGGCGCGGACGTTGCCGGCCCTTCGGGAATGTTGATCCGCCATGCGCAGCCGGGGGACTGTGCGCAGGTGGTGAAGCTGATCAGGCTGATCCCCGCCGAAGCCGACATGAGCGCCGCGGATGAGGAACGCATGTTAACCGAGCTGCGCACCAACGCGCAACTGGAAGTGTGGGTGGCCGAATCCGATAGCCACGAAATTGTGGGCTGCACGGTGATTTCGTTTGCCAAGACGCTCACCGAGACGCGCGCCTGGCTGGATGCGTTGGCCGTGGAGCCGAATTTCCGGCGGCGTGGCGTTGGCCGCTCGCTCTTTGAACTGGCGATGCGGCGTGCCCGCACACGCGGCGCGGATCAGTTGCTGGTGGATAGCACGCGCGGCAGCCCGCTCGCGCAGGATTTCTACCGCGCCGTCGGCTTTGGCGCGGAAGAAATCGAGCGCATTCGGTTTCGTTAGTTAAACACTAGTTGACGCTAATCTCCGCCTGTCCCGTCATGCCGGGTAGCAGTGCCTCGCCGGCCGGGTCGATGTCGATTAGCAGCGTGAAGATGGCCGAGTCTGCGCCGGATGGCGTCCCCTGTGGCACGATTGCATGTAACTTGCCCTTGAATGTCTTGCTGAAGGGGGTCAACCGTAGCGTGACCGCATCCCCCACCTTGACCTCAGCCATGTCGCGTTCGTTGAAGTTGCGCGTGCGGAAGCGCAGACCGCTCTGATCCACCAGCTTGAAGGCGGTTGTGCCCTGCGTGGCATTGTTGCCGACTGCGGCGCTCACTTCCTGTACCGTGCAATCGCATGGCGAAAGGAGCGTCGTCTGTTGCAGGTTGCGCTCGGCGCGCGTGACGGCCAGTTGGGCTTGCGCCAGTTGCGCGGCATCTACGTTCTTCTGCTCCTCCGTCTCACCGGCGAGCAGTTTGTTCAGGTTTGCCTGGGCCGATGCAATGTCGGCGGACGCCTGGGCCAACTTCTCCACCGGCACCGGGCGGAGCGTGTCCTGGTACTTTTCATTTGCCGCTCGCTCCGTAAGTTCGGCGCTTTGCACCTGCATGTCGTTGATGTTGCAATCCGTGTGGCTGCCCGAAAGCGTTTCGCGGCGCTGTTCTTCACTGGTGGAGCCGCTCTTGAACCCGCACACGCTGTCGCGCTTCAGTTGAGCCTGGTACAGGCTGTCTTTGGCGGTATTCCAGGCGCGCAGGGCCTGTTCGATGTCGCTCTGGGTGGGGCCCTGCTTCAGTTCGTCATATTTCGCCGTGGCCGAAGCCAACGCCGCTCTGGCGTTATCGATGTCCGCCTGGCTGGCTGGCGTGTTCGTCTGTGAAATTTGTGCCTGCGTGACGGCCAATGATTCCTGTGCCTTTGCCAGCGCATCGCGCAGGGGCGTATCGTCCAGCGTCGCCAGCACGTCGCCGTGTTTTACGGCCTGCCCAGGTTTGACGTTCACCGCGATCACCTGAGCGCTGGTTTCGAACGCGACCTGGATTACCGGCGTCGTCAGTGCCAGCGCGCCATCGGCGGCCAGTGTGTCACGCGAGGTGATGCTGCGTGTGGCGATCGGCGTCGCGCTGGCGACCGGCGTCGCCGTTTGCGCCGTGCTTATGCCGCCCGTGGTTTGGGCCGCGCAGGCGGCGCTCAAGAAAAGTGTCATGCTCAAGGCAATAAGCGAAAATGGTTTCTTGCTATGCAACATTGCGTTTATTCACCATGTAATAAGCAGAGATGTGCGCGTTGCGCGATTCAGTGCTCCCTCAGGATCATGACGGCCTTCTGGCGCAACACGGGTTGGGTAGCCATCAGGGCGCTGAAGATCGCGGCTAAACAGACCATGACCACGACGATGATGGCGGTTGTTGAGTCGAAGGCCAGCAGCATCGGGCTTTCTTGCATGACCCGTATGCTGAATTCAAAGGCGTACCCCAGCAGTGTGCCGGCGATGATGCCGGCCAGTGCTGCCGCCAGGGTGGTTATCACTGCCTCGCCGACGAAGATGCTGCGTAACCTGCGCCCGGGTGCGCCGAGCGCCTTCAACATAGCGATCTCCACGCGCCGGCTCATGACAGCGGTGTACATCACCGCCAACACG
>DAOUFG010000088.1:0-42262 GCA_034430115.1 Thermoflexales bacterium
CGACGACTACACGCTCAAGATGGAAACCAGCGTGCCAACGCCCTACCTGCCGCGCCTGGGCATCTACTTCATGCCCTTCAACGCCGCAGCCCTCAAGGCGCATGGCGCGCAGTACATGACCAACCCCGATACCTGCGTGGCCTGCGGCCCGTTCATCCTGAAGGAATGGTCTCCCACCCGTGCAGAGGTGGTCGCCAACCAGAAGGCTGCCGATGACGTCAAGCCCTTTATCGAGCGCGTCATCGCCGTGCCCTATCAGAATGCCTTCCAGGCTTACCAGGCCGGCCAGATCGACAACACCTCCATCGGTACGCCTGCTGATATCGAGACTGTGCTGAACGATGCCACCCTGAGCGCAGAAGCCACCCCCGACGTCGGCGACTTCCGCACCGACTACTTCTTCTTCGATGTCACCAAGCCGCCCTTCGACAACGCTAAGTTCCGCGAAGCCCTGGCGCACTTGCTCGACCGCGAGAACATCGTGAAGAACATCGTCAAGCCCATCCTGGGCCGCCCAGCCTACGGCTTCCTGGCCCCTGGCTTCCCTGCTTCGAACGAAGAGGCGCTGAAGGACATCCAGGCCTACGACCCCGACAAGGCCAAGCAGTTGTTTGCCGATTCCGGCGTCAAGGTGGACAAGATGACCATCATCTACCGCGATGACAACGCCACCTACAACGCGATCAGCAGCACCTATGCGGATGCCATCAAGACCAACCTGGGCATCACCGTCGATGTCAAGGCCATGCCGACCAAGGAATTCACCGCGGCATTGCTGGCCAAGCCCTCGCAGATCGACTTCGGCGTCGTCTCCTACGGCATGGACTACCTGGACCCCTCCAACATGTTGGGCGTGTTCAAGGGCACCGATCAGGGCGGACGCCACACCTGGAACGACAAGCAATACCAGGACTTGCTGGCCGAAGCCGGCCCGATGACCGACGAAGCCAAGCGCACCGAGCTGTATCAGCAGGCGGAGAAGATCATGACCGAGAGCTTTGCTTTCGTGTGGATCTATCACCGCACGCCGGTCAACCTGTGGAAGTCTTACCTGAAGGGTGACGGCTTCTTGCCTGGCAAGATCAACACCAACCCTGGTTGGGCATGGCCTGCCAACGCAGCCTTCACACCCTACTACTCGACACTGTACATCGGCGCAGACGTCAGCAAGGTGACCCGCACCATTCCGTAAGCTTATTAACCTAATTCTTTTGACCTGGGATGGCTGCAAAAGCCATCCCAGGTCGTATCTATTCGATTTTTTTGAGATAGATCCCCTATGGCACGATATTTGCTACAACGTCTTTTTGGGTTCATATTTGTCGTGCTGGTCGTTTCGTTCATCACATTCTTTTTGATGTGGAATACGCCCGGTGGGCCATTTGATGAGACCAACATGCCGCTTTCGCCGGAAGCGAAAGCCAACATTGTCGCCAAGTACGGCTTGGATCAACCGTTTTATGTCCAATGGGCAAAATACATGCTGAACGCCGTACAGGGAGACTTTGGAACCTCGTTCAAATATCCCGGCAAAAAAGTGGCCGACCTGTTTTTCCAGTACTGGCCCAATAGCTTGATACTCGGTGGCTTAGCCGTCTTGTGGAGCTTCCCACTTGGCGCAGTACTGGGAGTTGTTGCGGCTCTAAAGAGAAACACTTTCATCGATCAGCTTATTACAGCGTTGGCACTGATCAGTACAACGCTGCCGCAATTCGCCTTAGCATTCTTCAGCTTAGCAATATTCGCAGTGATGTTACGTTGGGTACCTTATGGCGGCTGGAAACCGGCCGAGGACCCACGCACATTGATACTGCCGGTTATCATCTTTGGGCTCGGCACCGTAGGGCAGATGGCGCGTTACATGCGCTCCGGGATGCTCGACGTGCTGGGCCAGGACTACATCCGCACCGCACGTGCCAAAGGTGTCTCGCAGAGCAAGGTGGTCTTTAAGCACGCGATGCGGAACATGCTGGTGCCAATCGTCACGATCTTTGGCCCAGTACTGACCAACGCCATCACCGGCTCCGCTTTCGTTGAGCAGTGGTTCGTCATCCCTGGTATCGGTCACTACTACCTGGACAGCATCACAAATCGCGACTATCCGGTCATTATGGCAAGCGTATTGATCATCGCGGTGATTCTTTCAATCACATACCTGCTAACCGATATCCTGTACACAATCCTGGACCCACGCATCCGGCTCACCTGATAAGGAATAGAGATGGCAACATTTAAACTCACTAACACCAAGGAGAAAAAGGAAGCGGAACCCAAGTTCCAGGTTCTCACGCCTTTTCAGCTCGCTTGGCGCCGGTTCAGGAAGAATAAACTCGCACTCATCGGTACAGTGGTCGTCTTCTTGTTCCTGTTCATCGCAATTTTCGCACCGGTTATCTCGCCCTACCCCTACGACAAGACGAGTTACAACGTCTTTGTCGCGCCGGGCAAGATGCCACAATACATACTGGGAACGGATGACGCAGGACGCGACTTTCTTAGCCGTTTGATCTGGGGTGCCAACACCAGTTTAACCGTGGGTTTGTCGGTCCAGGTCTTTGCGCTGGCCGTCGGTCTGATATTAGGGATCATGGCCGCCTGGTTCGGCGGCTTCATCGACTTCATCGTCAACCGCTTGCTGGAAATCTTCGGCTCCATGCCTGGTCTGTTGTTCCAGATTTTGATCATGACCATGTTAGGGAACGGTGTCATGAACGTCACCTTTGCCATCGCAATCCTGGCCTGGCCGGGGATGGTCCGTCTGGTGCGTGCCCAGGTGTTGAGCATAAAAGACCTCGAATACGTGGAAGCGTCACGCAGCATGGGCGCCTCCGGGACGTTTATCGCCTGGTATCACGTGGTGCCGAACATTCTGAACCCGCTCCTGGTCAGCATCTCGTTCGGCATACCGGGCTTCATGATCGCAGAAGCCGGCTTGAGCTTCCTGGGCCATGGTATCAACGACCCAGTACCAAGCTGGGGTAAGATGCTCGCTGACGCAGGCAAATATGTGCAAAGCTTCGTTTACCTGGGGATCATTCCGACCATCCTGCTGATGGTTGTATTCATCGGCTTTTCGTTCTTTGGCGATGGTGTGCGAGACGCGCTCGACCCATCTTCTGATCGAATTGGCTAGATAGAATAAACAAAAAAAGCCCATCACACCTTTGTGATGGGCTTTTTTATTCGACACCGCGCTTACTTACTTGATCGTCAGCGTTCCATTCAGGCGGGTATAAAAGCCTGGAAAAGTGCAGAAGAAGGGATACTCTCCGGTCGCCGGGGCATCAAACGTGATCGAATCGCTCTCCCCCGGCTGAAGCAGCTTCGTATGGGCAATGACATTCTCGTCATTCTGCTTCAAATAGCCGTTCGCTTCCCCTTCCGACTGTCCATCGGTGACGACGCGCAACATCTTCCCCGGTTGCGATAGCACCCAGTTAAATTCCTTACCCGAAGACTTATTGGTGAAATTCACCACGATTTTTGATCCTGCTTCTGCAGTAAGTGTCTGGGTATTGAACGCAACATCATCGCCGGCAGATAGATCGAATTGAACGGTCTTGCCAGCCCCCGCCCCGGGCGTAGGCGTGCTGCTGGCAACGGATCCTCCGCAAGCGCTAGCAGCCACGGTGACGATGCCCATACCGCCCACTGCAATAGTCGACCTAAGGAAATTGCGACGTGAAATGTTTTTTCTCATCTTTGATTAACCTCTGCTCGTGACGTGGATTAAATAACTTATCACATCTTGGTGCGGAAACAGTGCATCGATTGTACCGCACCCCCACAGCAAAGATACTCGTAGCGTGTACAATACCTAAAATAAACGTTGCAGTTCTCATGGCATCATCACTCGGGAATACACGTTCCAAACACCATGATGTGTTTGGGGCGGCAAGTCATCCATCCGCTAAGGCTGACCCAGCAAATGCCTCGCAGAGCCCAAGCAAAAATGCAGCATACCCACCACGACGTGAAGATCCTATGCCGTCGAATAGCGAGGTCATAGACACATATCTTAACGACCTCGTTTAGAAATACATTACTAAACCCAAAGGATAAGGTGAGAGAAGATGAAACCCAAAGCAAGTATCGTCACAATTACGCTGGTCATCGCGAGTTTGATCTTCAGCGCGTGCGGAAGCAACACTTCCACGACCAAGATCCGTGTAGGCACCGACGCGACCTGGCCTCCGTTCGAACAGGTGAACGAACAGACCAAAGCCATCGAAGGCTTCGATATCGACCTGATGAAAGCCATCGCCGAAAAGGGCGGCTTTGAAGTAGAGTTCGTCAACGTTGGCTTCGACCCGTTGCTGGCAGGCATGGCGCAGTGCTCATACGATGCCGCCATCTCGGCGATCACCATCACCGATGAACGCCAGAAGTCGATGTTGTTCTCCGACCCCTATTTCGCCGCCGGACAGATCGTCACTGTACGCGCTGATAACACCGACATTACGAGCAAAGACAACCTTTCCGGGAAGAAGGTTGGCGCACAAATTGGCACTACCGGCGTGCTAGAAGCTCAAAAGATTTCTGGTGCCACCGTGAAGACTTATGACACTGTTGATTTGGCCTTCCAAGACCTGGCGAACGGTCAGATCGATGCCGTCATTGCAGATAACCCGTTGGCGCTCGGCTTCATCGGCAAGAGCAACGGCAAGCTGAAGTCCGTTGGCGAGGTGTTTACCAACGAGCAGTATGGGATCGCCGTCTGCAACAAGAACACTGACCTGGTGACAAAGATCAACAAAGGCCTGGCGGAAGTGAAGTCTTCGGGCCAGCTCAATGAACTTGCCACCAAGTGGCTTGGCGCTAACAAATAAGCGTATTGAACCCAAACCGGCGGGGTGCGTTCGCATCCTGCCGGTTTTGTATATGCAAGTTATGGAAGAACAAACAAAAGGCGCACCCTCCCGCGCTGAACACGAAATGGCACATATCCCCGGCGCCGAACCCTCCACAAAGCTCGATGCATGGTGGGGCGTGCTGGCGGCAGTCATACTCATCATCTTATTGTTGGTCTTCAGCCGGCCAGACCCGTTTCAGCGCATCGTCCTCTTCGTCAGTGATGGCATCGGCGTCACGATCTTCACCACCGTCGTCTCATTCGTGCTTGTGTTGGTCGTCGGGATGCTGGGTGGCCTGGGCCGCCTGTCACATAATCGCATCGTCTTTGGGGTCACCACGCTCTACGTCGAAGTCATTCGCGGCATTCCTCTGCTCGTGCAGTTACTTTTCTGGTACTACGCGCTGCCACCTATCATTCAGAACATCGGGCGCGCGACGAACCTGGGCGCGTTGACAAACTTCCAGGCCGACCCAATTATGATGGCCGTGGTCGGTCTGACGATTTGTTACGGCGCCTATATGTCAGAGGTCTATCGCGCCGGCATTCAAAGCATCCCCAAGGGCCAGTTAGAAGCTGCCCGCAGCCAGGGGATGACCTACCTGCAGGCAATGCGCTACGTCATCCTGCCGCAAGCGGTACGTGTCATTTTGCCGCCGGTGGGCAACGAATTCATCTCGCTGCTCAAAGATACCTCCCTGGTGAGCGTGGTGGCCGTGGCCGACATGACCCGCCGCGGGCGCGAGTTCATGTCAACAAACTTCAACCCGATTGAAACATGGTTGATGATTGGTTTACTCTACCTGGTGCTGACCCTGTTATCCGCTCGTGTCGTGGCATGGCTGGAGAAGAGGACCAAAATTGATCGAAGATGAGTAGTTCTGAACCTATTATCCGCATCGAAAACGTACACAAGCGCTTCGCGACTGAACACGCCCTGCGTGGCATCAGCCTGGATGTTCAGCGCGGCGAAGTGGTCGTCATCATCGGCCCATCCGGCTCCGGCAAATCGACGCTGCTACGCTGCATCAACCGGCTTGAGCGCTACGACCAGGGGCGCATCGTCGTGGACAACATCCCGCTCGACACGGCCACGAACATCAACGCGGTGCGCACTGAGGTGGGAATGGTGTTCCAGCAATTCAACCTGTACGCGCACCTGACGGTCATGGAGAACCTCACGTTGGCGCAGCGCGTGGTACGTAAGCGCAACAAGGGGGAAGCTGAGAAGATCGGCCTGGAACTACTCCGCAAGGTCGGCATCCCCGACAAGGCAACCTCCTACCCGCACCAACTTTCCGGCGGCCAGCAACAACGCGTCGCCATCGCCAGGGCCCTGGCAATGAACCCTAAGATCATGTTATTCGACGAGCCAACCAGCGCCCTCGACCCTGAGATGATCAAAGAGGTGCTGGATGTGATGCTCGCCCTGGCGAAGGAAGGAATGACTATGGTGGTCGTCTCACACGAGATGGGCTTTGCGCGGGCCGCAGCGCATCGCGTGATTTTTATGGACGCCGGCCAAATCGTAGAAATCGCCCCACCCCAAGAACTCTTCACAGCGCCCAAGAGCGAACGCACACGCGCCTTCCTTAGCCAGGTGTTGCATTAAAGTTGAAGCCACCCAAAATATCAGACTTCTGCGCCGGGTATGGCGCTTGAGAAGTCTGATATTCCCTCACACCTTGAACTGCAAGCCCCCCTCCACGATAATTAGACCTGTTTACCTTGTCCGAAACCTGTCCATTAGGAGGAATGTCTTGTCTGAAATTCTTCAACAAGGGTATCTGGCGCTTCCATCTACGGAACAACCATCCCCCGCCGTCATGGTGATTCACGCATGGTGGGGGCTGAATGATTTTTTCAAGCAACTTTGTGACCGCCTGGCACAGGCCGGGTTTGTCGCTTTTGCCCCCGACCTATATGAGGGCAGAGTGGCAGAAACAATCGAGCAAGCGGCGGCCTACCGTGATCAAGTTGATTGGAAGAAAGCAATCACGCTTTTGCGCGGCGGGGTTGAAGCACTGCGGCACCACCCGCGAACAACCGATCAACCTATTGGCGTGATGGGGTTTTCGCTGGGTGCCGCCGTAGCGCTTTCACTCCTTGGAAGGATGCCGCAAGATATGCGCGCGGTCGTTCTCTTTTACGGGACGGGTGAAAGCAATTTCCAGGGCGTGCAGGCTGCCGTCTTGGGCCACTTTGCCGAGCACGACGACTATGAAGACCCACGCGAGATAGACGGGCTGGAAAAGGCGTTGAAAGCCGCCGGGATTGACACGACCTTCTACACCTACCCCGGCACCGGGCACTGGTTTTTTGAATCCGACCAACCAAACGCCTACAAAGCAGACGCTGCCCAACTCGCCTGGGATCGCACAATCAGTTTCCTCACGGAACGCCTATAGCCCGCTACGGGCAGAGCTGCACGCGCACGTCAGCAACCTTCACGCCCCCGTCGGCGGTGCGAAAGGCGGACGCGTCCACCGGCCAGCGCGTGTTATCGGCCGGCAGATATAGCCCTACCACCAGCGCGTAGGTGCCAGCCGGCACGTCGCTGTTTACCTGCAACGTGTGTAAATCGGGGATGATCTCTCCCGCTGTCCACACGTTGGTAGGATACGTTCCCTGGCGAGGCGGCGCATCGGCAGAGGCGACCACGGCATCACCATCGCGCAATTGCACGAAAGCGGTGTAGGCAGATCGGTTCATGGCTCCCGCACGCCAGGTGAGCGTAAGGGGCGCGCCGGCGCCAATGCAGGCCGTGATCGGCGGCGAGATCAGCGCTACCCCCAGCCCCTGGCTGAGCGGCGCAAATGAAATCCCTTCATTCACGCGAGCGTCAAGCGGCACCTTCAAATTCCCAGTTCGCACCAGCGGGCCACCTTCCAGCCAACTTGCTTCGACGACATATCCGCCTTGAGGAGCATCCGCCTGCGGCATGATGGGCACATCCACCCAACCCACTTCGCCGGCCCGCCACTGGCCCGTATAAATCAACCGGCTCGCCACGGGCAACCCATCCCCGCCCTGGATGAGCACCGCCTGCACACGCAACGTGCGCGTGCCCACCGCACGTCCGGCTTTCAGTTGCAGGTGCAACATCACGGGGGTCCCTGGGGTAATCGTGATGGCATTCGCCTGCAACGCCGTGATCTGCCAACCATCGCCCAGGTCATGAAGGGCACTGTCCAGCGTAACGCTATTGGTGAGTGGCGCCGTCTGGCGTTGCCACACGACCATCGGGCTGCCCCAAAAACGCGCATCGTCGAAGCTGACAACGGGCGTATACAACGCCGTGAACCATGCTGCCTGCTGCGGGTCGAAGTCGTAGATGGCATTCACGCTGCTCAATGCCACATAGTCGGGCTGTTCTCGCACAAGCGTTTGCAGGTAGTCGCCATGCCGGATGGCATCCAGGTGTTGGGGTTGGGTCAGGCCCAGGAAGTCCACCGTGTGGCGCGCCGCATAGTAGCTCATCACGCCCAGTTCGGTGACACCGAACGTCGCATCTGGCGGGGTATATTCGCGCATCCACCTGCCCACCCGCGCATAGACCTCCACTTTCGTCTCGGGCAGGAGCTTGGCCTGCAAATCCGCAGGCGCCGGAGGCGTAGCGCCATTGACGACGGCGACGATCGGCACGTCCGCAAAGGCCAGTGCCGCCAGCAGGATGCCTGCTACCCCTAACGAGAGCGTTGCTCTCCACTGCACGTCACGCAGCAGCCGGGCCGCGGCATACTCAACGCCCCATGCTGCCAGGCAAGCCACGCCAGGGATCATCGGCGCGTAATACCATACGTAGGGCGCCACGCCTAGCAAGCCATATCCCAGCAGGTGTGCCACGCCCCATAACACGGGCATGCCAAAGCCGGTGCGGCGCTCTCGCACGGCAGCGACGGCACCCAATACGCAAAAAACAAGCAGCAGGACGACGAGGGGGCTTTGCATTGTCAATGCCTGCACCAGTAATACGCCGCCCTGCAAATAGCTGGTGTATGGGTAAAACCCGGTCAACCCCGACACCGCCTGGGCCGATTTGGTTTGCAACGTACTGGGCAACGGTGAGCCGAATTGCATGAATAGCCAAATCGCCAGTGGCAGATAGACGATCAAGCCCATGCTGGCCGCCTGCAAAACGCGCCCCAGGCCACTTACGCGCCAATCCAGGCCACGCCGCAATGTTTCACCTGCGGCACGTGGCGCGAAAATACCCATCAGCCAACCACGAAGATAGGGCCAGTCCAGCAGATACAGCGCGGCGATGCCGGCCACGATGGCGCCATCGCCGCGCAAGCCAACGGCAACGCCGGCGCCAATGCCCGCCCACGCGGGTCGCTGCGCGTCTGCGGCGAGAAAAGTGAACAGCGCTACGGCCATGAAGAGCGGCGTCTCAAACCCCAGCGTAAGCCAGGCCAGTGGGAAGAGCAACAGCAACGCCCCGCCAATGAACCCTGCGCGCGCCCGCGCGTGGCGCGCACCCAGCAAATAAATCGCCCAGGCAGCCATCACCAGCGACCCGATGCCGATCAATACGCTCGCAAGCGGCACGTCTGCGCCCAGCGCCGCAACGCCGGAAAGCAAAAGCGCATAGAGCGGCGCGGTCGTGATCAACGTGGCATCGCCGGGGTTGAACCGGAACCCCTGCCCCGAGGCCAGGTTTTGCGCATAGCGATAGGTGATGAAAGGATCATCAAACCGTATGCCATGCACAACCCACGCAATCAGCAGCCCCATGCAGAAATAGCTGCATAGGACAATCACAGACCAGCGGTTTCCAGTGCTACGCACGGATGTGGGGTTCATTGATGGGCCGATGTGTGTAACGCCTTCACGCCACGTTCTCTACCGTCTTACGGCGTTCCCAACCTTGCCGGAACAATGGCAGGAAGTTGTGCGGGTTATAGGGGTGTTTGGCGATCTCCTCGTAATTCAGGTCCGTCCCCCAACCCACCAAGTCATCGGCCAGCGTAATGTAGCCGTCCACCACCTTGACCGGGTTCGTCAGGATATCCTGGCTCCAGTCGTCATTGAAATCATCGAAGATTTCATGGATGTAGAAGTTCGGCGTCGCCGTGTTCAAGTGCGCACATGCCACCGAGCACAGCGGCCCCTGCGCGCTATGCGGCGCTGTGACGCCATTGTGCGCATGCACCATCGCGCACACCTGTTTGGCGGCGGTGATGCCCAGGAATTGCGGCTCAAGTTGGATGATGTGCACGGCGTCGTGCATCAAGAGTTCGCTGAATTGCTCGCGCGTGTAATAGTCTTCCCCGCAGGCAATCGGGACGGGGCTGCGTTTCGCCACGGCCACCATCGACGAGATGCGCTGCGGCGGCACAGGCGCTTCAAACCAGGTGGGCTGATATTTGGCCATTGCGTCGGCAAATTGCAAGGCTGTGGAGACGCTGAAGCGGTTATGCCCTTCCACAAGTACGTCCACATGCGGGCCGACGGCGTCGCGCACCGCTGCGATGATGTCTAGCGCCAGCGCGAAATCTTCGCGGTCCACCACCCGCCAGGCAGATCCGAACGGGTCAAACTTGAGCGCGGTGTAGCCACGCGCCACGACGAATTTGGCCTTCTCATGAAAGCTCTCCGGGGTACGTGGGCCCCGATACCAGCCGTTGGCATAGGCGCGCAATCGCCCATGACAGCGCCCTCCCAACAGGCGATAGACCGGCTGGTGAGTCAGCTTGCCCATGATGTCATAGCAGGCATATTCAATAGCGGCCAGGGCGCTGCCCTGGATCTGCCCACCGTCTGAAAATACGTCGCGGAATAGCCGCAACGAGTGCGTCTCGACGTCAAAAGGGTCGGTGCCGATCACGAACTCTTTCAGTTCGTGAATCGCGGCTTCCACCGTTTTAGCAAAGCCATTCAGGGTGCCTTCACCAATGCCATACACCCCTTCATCCGTGTCCACACGCGCAAACACCCAGTTTTTCCACGGGTTTCCAGCAATGTACGTCTTCACATCCGTGATCTTCATGAGTACCTCCTGGTATTGTTCCTTTCCAGCGTCAAAAGATTGTAGATGAAATCCAGATCATGCGCGACGCTGATCCGGTAACGTGAGGGATACGACGGTGCCGACACTCACCAGCACTGCCGTGATGCAGAACAACGCCTGGTAGGAGAGCACCTGCACGATCACGCCCCCCAGCAGCGGCGCAACCATCGACATGATGCCAACGGTGCTGAGCAGCGCGATATAGTTGGGCCGATCATTCGCCGGGCACCAATCCAGCGGATAGATGTAATATCCGATGGCCATACTGCTATTGCCCATGCCGCTCACAATGAAGGGGATAACGATCAGCGGCACGAGTGCAGGCGTGGCCTGGCTAAGCAGTGCGATCAGCAGCCCGAACGCCGGCGCCAGCACCTGCACGAATGCCGACACTTGAATGACGCGTTGCGAGCCAAAGCGTTCACCGACGCGCCCATACACCACCGGTGCAATGAGCGAGCCGACCGACTGCGCCGCCACGAACAAGCCGACGGACGCCACGGACATTTTCAACGGGCCTAATGCAAAGACGGTATAGAACGACACCGACATCTGGTCCAGGCTGGTGAGGAAACGCGTCAACAACATGCGCCGATAAATCGCATCGTTGCGCAAGATCACACCGAACTCGCGCGGGGCCTGTAAATCGGCGCCTTCCACCTGGTGGGCACGTTTGGCTTGCACGTCGCTCTCTGAGACAAACGAGATAGCCACCAGTGCCATAAAGTACAGAAAGGTGGCTATTGTGATGAGTAGCGTGTAGTTCATGGGGTAGCTCAGCGCGCCGGGCGCGAGAACGCGTTGCACGATCAAACTCCCGATGATGCTAAAGACACCCCCCAACAACATTCCCTGCCAGGTCATGCGCGAACGGTCACGCGAGGATAATATGCGCGCGATTGTGTCAACATATGGCACCGAGTTGAACCCATCAGCCCCACAGAACAAGAGAATACTGACCACAAGCACAACGAGGGTCAAGCCGGGGCTTTGTGCTTTGGTAAATAAGAGCCACAACACCATGATGCCGAAGGCACTCGCGCGCACAAACTCGGCACGCCGGATGATCGGCATACGTTCGGGGTGTTTGCGTATCCAACGCGCCACGAACGGCACCGGCAGAATCGCACCGCCGTTCCACACCATGTTGATGGAACCGATGAGAATCGTCGATGAGGTCAATTGTGACGCCAGTGCAGTTAGAACAGTGACGGGCCCAGCAAAAGCAAGCCCAAAGAAGAAAAAACCTTTTTCCAAGACGAGCGCCCAGAAATTGCGCCGTGATACTTGCCGGTTATCCATGAAAATACGTCACATCCGTGCTACAATTTCGGCGCGCCACGAGGTACGGCGTTGTGACGCATCACTTGGGGCGGTGGCGAAATGGCAGACGCCGGAGACTTAAAATCTTCTGCTACGAAAGTAGCGTGTGGGTTCGAGTCCCACCCGCCCTATTGATGACGTGAACCAGCACGGCCAATGACCTTCGTCCCCTGGCCGTGCCAGCCTGTAAGCCCCCTATTTTGCAAACTGCGCATCAATCACGTCGCACCAGTAATGGACAATGAAGGCATGCCCTTCCTGAATGCGTGCGGTGCTGCTGCTCGGCACAGGCACGACGTAATCCGCACTTGAGCCGACCAACCCGCGTTCTCCTGTCATGGCGATGGTGATCGCGCCGCGTTCACGGGCTGTGTCCAGCGCTTGGGTCACATTCGCGGATCGTCCGCTCGTCGTGATGCCAATCACAATATCGCCCGGCTGCGCAAAGGCTTCCACCTGGCGCGAAAAGACGCGATCATAGCCAAAATCGTTGGCAATGCATGTCACGACGCCGGAGTCGGCAGTGAGCGCAATCGAAGGCAATGACTTGCGCACGGGGCCATATTTGCCCACCAATTCCCCCGCCAGATGCTGTGCCTGCGCCGCGCTACCGCCATTCCCAAATACGATCACTTTGCGGCCATCGACGAGCGCGCGGCAAATCACGCGCGCCGATTCCTCAATCACACTCGCCACTTCACCCAGGCGCGCCTGCACCCGAATGCTGTCATCCAGCGCGACGCTAAACGCGTCAGTCGATTTCGGCGTGGCCTCGGCGCGCGAACTCCCGCCCTGGCGAGTGGCGTAGATCGCCGCGACCAGCGCCGCAACATCGCCCAGGCGTGTGCCCAATTCCGACGGCACAATCTGGCATGCCCCCGCCGGCTGCGCCAGGCTCTCGGCCTTCACAACGTCGCGTGCCGGCTGGATGAACAGATCACCCAGTGCCCCGCCCAGGCTGCCCAGCACGATCATCTGCGGGTTTAAGGTATCGACCAACATCGCAAGGCCGCGCCCCAGCCATTCGCCGGATTTGCGAATCACCTGTCGGGCCTCGGTTTCGCCATTCAACGCCTGCGTCACCAGTTCACGCGTGCTGAGCGACTCGGGATAGTGCCCTGGGAACATGCTATGCGCCAGTTGAACCATGCCCGCGCCGCTGCAAAAAGCTTCCCACGACCCGGCCTTGCCATATTCCACCGGCCCATCGTCCGCCAGACGCACGTGTCCGACTTCGCCCGCCGTATCCGTGGTGCCACGGTAGATTTGGCCGTCGATGATGATGCCACCGCCCAACCCGGTGCCGGTGGTGAGGAAGATTAAATTCTTTAGCCCCCTCCCCGCACCAAACAGGAATTCGGCCAGCGCGCCGGCATTGCCATCGTGCTCCACGTAGACGGGCACCCCGTAACGCTGCGTCAGCAGGTCCTTCAACGGCACGTTCACCCAGTTTGGCAAATGCGGTGGCGCCTGGATGATGCCTTCTTCAATCTTCAACGGCCCACCGATGCTGACGCTCATCGCACCGACATGATGCCCCGCGAGCTGGGCGGATTTCATCACAACCCCGATTTCAGTATTGATCCGTTCAAACGTCACATCAAACGCATCTTGTGCGCGGGTTGGTATTTCCCGTCGCTGCAGAATCTCTGCATCGAAATTGCCTTCCAAAATAGCGGTTTTCGTTCCGCCAATATCAAGTCCAATGATCGTATCCATGATGATGATGAGTCAGCGCAATATGCGCTCCTCCTATTTGAGCATTTCCTCCTGGGAATTTATAAGCGGCTCTCCGTCATTGCGAACAACGTTGTGATAAGTGCCGTCGGCAGACAGTTCGCGCGCCTTGACGTTATCGCGTAATTGCAATAGCAGCACTTCGTCGCGCACACGATTGCGCAACTGTGGGTCGAGAATCGGCCAGATCGTCTCCACGCGACGATCCAGGTTGCGCGGCATCAGATCGGCGCTGCCGGAGAAGATTTCCTCGTTGCCGCCATTCCTAAAATAGTAAACGCGGCTATGTTCCAAGAAGCGCCCCACGATGCTGATGACGCGGATGTTATCACTAAAACCGGGCACCGCCGGACGCAGGCAACAAATCCCGCGTACAATCAGGTCGATCTTCACCCCAGCCTGCGATGCAGCGTAAAGCGTGTTAATCATCACCGGGTCCACCAGCGAGTTCATCTTAAATATCAGACGCCCGCCGCTGTTCTTCTTGTGCGTCTCAATTTCGCGCTCCACCAGGTCGATCAACTTGTTGCGCAAATTTACCGGCGCGACGTACAGTTCACGAAATTCGCGCTGTCGTGAGTAGCCGGTGAGCAGGTTAAACAAATCAGACGCATCCTCGCCGATGTCGTCACGGCAGGTGAACATGCCCAGATCCGTATAGATACGGGCCGTGGTCGCGTTGTAATTGCCGGTGCTCACGTGGATGTAACGCCGGATGCGGTCGTGCTCGCGGCGTACCACCAGCGCCACCTTACAATGCACCTTCAACCCAGGCAGGCCATAAACGACGTGCACGCCTTCTTCTTCTAATGCACGCGCCCATTGGATGTTGTTTTCTTCGTCAAAGCGCGCCTTCAACTCCACCAAGACGGCAACCTGTTTGCCGTTCTGGATGGCATCGATCAGCGCCTGCACCACCGGCGAATTCGACCCAACCCGATACAGCGTTACCTTAATCGTCAGCACTTGCGGGTCGCGCGCGGCAGCACGAATGAAATCTACCACCGGCATAAAAGAGTCATAGGGGTGATGCAGCAGAATATCGCCCTGCTGGATCAGGCTGAAATAGTCTTCGTCGGTGACGATTTGGAATGGCAGGCGCGGTGTGAAGGGCGTGTCTTTCAACTTGGGCACCGGTAAATGCATCAACTCCATCAAACCGCTCAGTCCCAGGGCACCATCGACACAATAGACATCACGTTGATCGATCTCCAGATTGCGCATCAGGATATCTCTCACGTGGCCGGGCATGTCAGCGCTGATCTCCAACCGGACGGCCGAGCCGAAGCGCCGGTCTTGCATGACGCGCTCGATGGTGGACAGCAAATCATCCGCTTCATCTTCCTGGATTTCCATATCCGTATCACGCGTCACGCGAAAAGCATAGGATCCCTGCACTGCCATGCCGGGGAACAGAGCGGCAATGTTCGCCTCGATCAACTGATCCAGCCACACGAAGGTATGACTGCAAGGCTCATCAACCCCATCGCCATAGTCGCTCAGCGGGACCAGGCGAGGCAAGGAAGGCGGCACCTTCACACGCGCAAAGCGCTCACGATCTTTCTCGTCGCGCACCACGACTGCCAGGTTCAAGCTCAAATTACTGATGAGCGGAAACGGGTGGCCCGGGTCAAATGCCAATGGCGTCAAGACGGGGAAGACTTCACTATTGAAATAGTCCACGCTGCGGGCCCGCTGCGTATCATCCAGTTCGGAATAATCCAGCACACAGACACCCTGCTCGCACAAGAGCGGTTTGACCTCGTCCCGCCATACCCGCGAATGTTCTGCAAGCAATGGCGTCAATTTGTTGACGATGTGATCTAGCGTCGCGCTAGGTGTCAAGCCGTCGGGCGTGACGTTCATCACCTCGGCCTCGATTTGCTTCTTCAACCCGGACACGCGGATCATGAAAAATTCGTCCAAGTTGGTGGCAAAAATGGCGAGGAATTTCGCCCGTTCCAGCAGGGGGTGGCTCGTATCGCGTGCTTCTTGCAGCACGCGCTGATTAAATTCAATCCAACTGAGTTCCCGGTTGATAAATAACGACGGTGTATACCGCTCCATCATGTCCTGTATTGTATCTGTAAGCCGCTATATAGCTTGATACAATCAAGATCAGCCGGCACTGTGTTACATTTGCGCCGGCAGGGATTGTAAAAAAGTGAGTGACAATACGCAATGGCTGGAGTTATCCATCGAGACCAACAGCGAATTGGCCGAAGCGATCAGCGAGGCCATCTATCCATACGTGGAGGGAGGTGTTGCTACGGAACAGATGAATTCCCGAGAAGGCACTGCCGACCGCTGGGAGGATGAAGTGGCCACCGGCCCGGTCATCGTACGCGGCTATTTGCCGCTGGACGGGACGACCGAGGAACGCAAGCAGAAAGTGGAATACGCGTTGCGCTGCCTGAACTTGGTGCTGCCCGTGCAAATGCCCTCCTATCGCACCATCGCACAAGCCGATTGGGCCGAGTCATGGAAAGCGGCGTTCAAGCCGTTGCACATCGGCAAACACATCCTGGTTCGGCCTTCGTGGATCGACGTGGTGCCCGAACCGGATGATATCGTGATCGCCCTGGACCCGGGGCTCGCCTTTGGCACCGGGCTACACCCCACCACCCAGCTCTGCGCCATCGCGCTGGAAGCGGTGGTGAAACCAGATATGCGCGTGTTGGATGTGGGAAGCGGATCGGCGTTGCTATCGATCCTCGCAGCTCGGCTGGGAGCACGTGAGGTGTTGGGAGTGGATATCGACGACGAAGCGGTACGCGTCAGCCGTGAAAATATCACCAAGAATGGCGTAGGAGAGCGCGTGGATGTGCAAACGGGATCGTACGACCGTGGAACGGGCGTTTACGACATCGTGGTTGCAAACATCTTGGCCGGCGTGATTATCAAGATGCTCGCCAATGACCTCTCACGCTTTGGCAAGCATTTCATCTTCTCCGGCATTCTTGAGACGCAAGCCGACCAAGTGATCGAAGCGATGAAACAATCGGGTTTGCGTCTGCTCGAACGCACGCAGATTGCCGATTGGGTCTGTCTGGTGGGAGAGGCAAACGAGAAGTGAAAGATGTCAGTCGCACTTATTGCGACTGACCACCACCTCGATTGCTGTGCATACGATAAGTGATGCGTCCGCGGGTTAGATCGTAGGGGGAAAGCTCCACTTTTACACGGTCGCCAAGCAGGATGCGAATGTAGTATTTGCGCAACTTGCCGGCCAATGTGGTCAATACCTCATGCCCACCTTCAATTTTCACCTTAAACATGGTCCCGGGCAAGGCTTCGATCACCTCGCCTTCGACCTCAATCATGCCTTCTTTTTGCTTATATTCGTCCTTCTGGTTTCGTGCCATTTGTTCCTTATGAATGAAATATGTCGGATTAACTTAAATAGATTATTGTTATTATAGGCGACAGTAAAATGAAGGTCAATGGATTGCCGATTTTTCGCCGTCGATTTACCATATTCCTCCATTGGCAATTAGAATGATCTCAGGAAAAGGAGCAATGTGCAAACTGACCAGCAACCCAATCGTGCCTCGCACGCTCAACCAATGAGGAGCGGCCCACCCCAGGAACGCGTGGCAATATACCTGCAAGATGCTCACCCTTTGCGCGACGGGATGCAATATGTGCAATATGCAGAAGCGCGCGGTTTTGAAGCAGTCTGGCAGGCTGAATCTCGCATGGTGCGCGACGCCATCGTGCCGATGGCGGCATTCGCAGCCGTGACGGACAAAATCCAGGTCGGCAGCGGCGTGATCAACAACTGGACGCGCAATGCCGCGTTGATTGCAGCCACCTTCCTCACGCTCGACGATCTGGCTCCTAACCGCATCATTTGCGGCATCGGCGCCTGGTGGGACCCACTCGCCAAGAACGTCGGAATTACGCGCAGCAAGCCGCTCAAAGCCATGCGCGAATGTGTCACCGTCGTGCGTGATCTGCTGGCCATGAAACACGTCACTTTCCATGGCGAGTTTGTGCACATGGATGATGTTGAATTGGACATCGTTCACGGCCGGCGCGAGCCTCGCAACGTGCCGATCTACATCGGCGCAACAGGCGACCAGATGGTGGAACTCACTGGCGAAATCGGCGACGGCATCGTCTTGAATTACCTTGTCTCACCGAAGTACAATGAAAAGGCGCTTCGGCTCCTGGAGGCAGGTGCTCAGCGTGCCAACAAGAAGCTGGATGATATTGACCGCCCGCAATTGGTGGTATGCAGCGTAGACCATGATCGCAAAAAGGCGCTGGATGGTGCACGCAAACTGGTGACACAGTATCTGGGCCAACAGCCACACATCATGAAGGCCAGCGGCGTTAGTGGTGATCTGTTGGAAGAAATTGGTAAGTTGCTCACCTGGCCAGCCACCGAAGAGCAAATCGAGCGCGCGATGGCGCTTGTGCCGGATGACGTTGTGCAGCTCATCACCGCCAGCGGAACGCCCGAGGAAGCGCGCCGTAAAGTGGATGAATATCGCGCCTATGGTTGTACCTGTCCCATCCTCTATCCACTGGGAGATGTCAAATTAATGATTGACACATTTGCCCGGGCGTAAACTATACAGTCTGATTAGAGCCAGACGCGCCAGGAAAGCTGTGCGTCTGCTCTAACGCCTATTATCATGATAAAAATAATCACGGATTCAACATCCGATGTGCCGTCTAACATCGTAACCGAACTAGGAATTAGCATCGTACCCGTACTCGTAGAAACCGACGGCGTCACCCTCCTGGATGGTGTCACCCTCTCGCGGGAAGAGTTCTACGCGAAACTGGAACAATATCGCACTATTCCCCGAACCGCGTCGCCGTCACCGGCGGACATTGCTACCGTCTATCGCACAGCAAAAGCAGCGGGGGCGGACGAGATCATTTCAATCCACGTCAACCGCAAGTTCAGCGGCCTGTGTGCCGCCGCCGAGGCAGCCGCGCGCGAAGTGGCTGAAGAAGGGCTTCCAGTGCACGTGGTGGATTCTGAAGCGACCTCGATGGGGCTCGGTTGGCAGGCCATTATCGCCGCACGTATGGCACGCGAAGGAGCCAGTGTGGAGCAAATCCTGCCCCACCTGGAAAAGATGCGCCCGCACGTGTGTATGTATGCCATCATGGATACCTTGAAGTACCTGCGTAAGAGCGGGCGTGCCAACGCGCTGGTCGCAGGCGTGGGCGACATGCTCCAGTTGAAGATACTGCTCAGCGTTCAAAACGGCGTGGTGAACCAGATCGACCGCATCCGCACGCGCCCGCGCTGCCTGGCGCGCATGGTGGATGTGGTGCATGAACGCCATCACAGCTTGCAACACCTTTCGGTAATACATACGACGAATGGGCAGGAAAAAGATACAGCCTATCTCAGTGAACAATTTAAAGACCTCATGCCACAGGATAAACAATTCGACATGCAGGTCACACCGGTGCTCGGAGCGCATGTTGGCCCCATGTCTCTTGGGGTGATCGTGGTCGACAACGTATAATTCGCAGGCACCATTGACGTGGGGAAAGGTTAACTTATGCCAAATAGCGCCACAGAAAAACTAGCCAAAATCCTGAAATTGGAGGCCGAACGCGGCTACCAGGATAAAGCCGTCACACGCGGTTTGGCATCTTTCACGAATGCGTGGCTCGCCGACGCCGCCAAGTCGAACATCGACGCGGCGTGGGCACAATCGGTAGCCGATGAGATGCACGCCTATAGCGCTGCCCCCGACACCGCGACTCGCCGCACGGCCCTGAACGCGATCATGGCGCGTTTGCAAAGCCCCGTGCTGAAAACGCCTGCGCCCGGTGCACGTGAACCTGCTACGCCGCCAGCACGGCATAATAAACCGCAAGCTGCTCCGCAATTTGCAGAACGCCCCAGCACCGCGCGACGTACACGCCCCTTACCGCAAGAGCCGGTGCACAAACAGCCTTCGAACACTGCACAGCCTACGGCCAAAGCCCAAGGGGAAGCCACCACGGAGGAGGCACAGTCGCTCCCTTCTCCGGCGAAACAGGCAGATGCGGCAGAAACAAAAGCCCCCCCAGCGAAGCCAATTCGCCCGGTGTCTCCACGTCGCCAACTCGAACAATTGCAGCCTCGCCATTCAACGCACAGCGGCACAATCCCGCGCTACCCAGGTTTGGGGCTTGATGCGCCGGTAAGCAGCCTGAACGGCATCGGGAGCGTAGGGGCACAGCGCTTTGCCAAGCTTGGTGTAGCGACCATTCGTGACCTGCTGTACTTCTTCCCTACCCGCTACGACGATTACAGCGCGTTAAAAACGATCAATCAGTTGGAGTATGGGCAATCAGTCACCATCGTCGGGCGCGTTGCTTCGGCCTGGAAGTACCGCACCAAGACGGGCCTATATCTGATTCGCATCACCCTGGAAGACCACTCCGGCTCAATTGATTGCACATGGTTTACCAGTGAGCGCGCCGTAGACTACATGATGAAGAACTTCCAGGTGGGTCGTGAAATGGTGATTAGCGGCAAAGTCACCGAATACCTGGGGAAACTAGTGTTTCAAAACCCCGCCCACGAACCAGCGGAGAAGGAATGGGTGGTTGGTGGCAACATCGTGCCCGTCTATCGCCTGACGGAAGGGCTGCAACCATTGCTGGTACGCCGCACGATGAAGCACATCATCGACTACTGGCCTTCGCGGTTGGGAGATCATCTGCCGGAGAGCGTGCGCCAGAATATGGGGCTGATGACACTGCCCGACGCGTTGCGCGAGATCCATTGGCCGCACGATTTCGAGACACAAGAAAAGGCGCGCCGGCGACTTGCATTCGACGAGCTATTCACGCTGCAAATGGCGATCTTGAAGCAACGCCAGGAGTGGCAAGCTGAATCGGCACAGCCACTGGCGATCGACGAAACGCTGCTGGCGGCGCTCAAGACCACCCTGCCCTATACGCTCACCGGCGCGCAGGAAAGAGCTATCGATGAAATCATCACCGATATGCGCGCCCCCAGGGCCATGCACCGCCTGCTGCAAGGCGACGTTGGTTCCGGCAAGACGGTGGTTGCGGCGCTGGCCATGGTGTTGGCCGCGAATGCCGGGGCACAGTCGGCCCTGATGGCCCCCACCGAAATTCTGGCTGAGCAACACTACAAGAACCTGAAAAAGCTGTTCGACGAAATGGCCGAAAAAGGCGTCATCCAACCGGTGCAGATATGTCTGCTCACCGGCAGCGTCAAGGCCAGCGACAAACAAAGCATCTATGCCGCGTTGGCAGATGGCAGCGCCCAAGTGGCAATTGGCACACATGCGCTGATCCAGGAAGGCGTCACGTTCAACAACCTGGGGCTGGTCGTGGTCGATGAACAGCACCGTTTCGGCGTAGAACAGCGCAAGGCGCTTAAGGCCAAGGGGCGTGAGGCAAACCCGCACTCTCTCATCATGACGGCCACGCCGATTCCACGCACGCTATCGCTGACGTTGTATGGCGACCTGGACAATACCATCCTGGACGAGATGCCACCCGGCCGACAACCAATCGCCACCCATTGGTTCCCGCCCACCGAACGCGAACGCGCCTATGCATTCGTCAATCAGCAAGTAGCCCAGGGCCGGCAGGCATTCATCATCTGCCCACTGGTGGAAGAATCGGACAAGGTGGAGGCCAAGGCAGCCATCGAAGAACACGCCCGCTTGCAACGCGAAGTGTTCCCCAAGTTGAAGCTGGGATTGTTGCACGGGCGCATGAAACCCGCCGACAAAGACGAAGTGATGAGCGCCTTCGCGCGTGGCGAACTGAATATCCTCGTCAGCACGTCGGTGGTGGAGGTGGGCATTGACGTGCCGAACGCCACCGTGATGATGATTGAGGGCGCGAACCGATTCGGACTATCACAATTGCACCAGTTCCGCGGGCGCGTCGGCCGCGGTCAATATAGTAGTTATTGCCTTTTGATTGCAGATTCCAGCGACGCCATCAGTGATGAGCGCCTGGGAGCAATCGTTTCAACCCAAGATGGGTTTAAACTGGCCGAGAAAGATTTGGAGATACGTGGGCCGGGCGAGTTTTTTGGCACGCGCCAAAGCGGCGAACCCGAATTGAAGCTGGTCAACATTCGTGATCGCGACCTGCTATTGGTCGCGCGTGAGCAGGCTGAGATCATATTTAAGCACGACCCGGAATTAAGTGCACCAGAGCTGCAACCACTCGTCGAAAAAATCAATACCTTCTGGTCAGCTCATGAAAATCACGGAGATGCAAGTTAATGATTACCGCAGTTTACCCGGGCACGTTTGACCCCTTTCACAACGGGCATCTGGAAATTGCCCAGCGCGCCCTGGCCTTGTTTGACCATCTGATCGTTGCTGTCTATATGGCACCTGCCAAACAGATTCTATTTTCTCATTCCGAGCGGATCGAATTGGCCCGCGAAGCGTTGGCTTCCGTCGGCCATACCGACCGCGTCACGGTGATGGGATATTCCGGTTTGACAGTGCAATTCGCTCACCAGCAAAATGCCCAGGTCATCGTGCGCGGGTTGCGCAACGGCGTGGATTTTGACTTCGAATGGCAGATGGCACAAACCAATCACTGGATGGCAAAGGACATTGAAATTGTATGCCTGTTTGCCAATGAGCCAAACACCTTCGTCAGCGCCACATTGGTGCGCGAAGTGGCAACCCTGGGGGGTGACGTGACTGAGCTGGTGCCCTCCTGCGTGGCAAAAGCCATTGCCGCGAAAAGTAAGGCGAGCACACTGTTCAAAGTGAGTCAAGCGACCACCAGCACAGGTAATCACGACGAACCCGGCCCAACAAAGATTTAAATAGACGATAATAAGAGGGGCTCTGTAAAGATCAGTTTGTCTTACTATTTGTTCATAGCCAAAATCATACAGGGGCATTATGGATATACAACATCTGTTGGGACGACTTGAAGCGATTCTACTAGAAAGTAAGCGTGTTCCGGGCACAAAAATGCGCCTGGTGGACGCAGACCGTTGCTTCCAGTTGATCGATCAGATGGTGCTGGCTATCCCAGAAGAGATCAAAAAAGCGCAACGAATACAACAGGAACACGACCGGATCGTGGCCCAGGCAAAAGAGGAAGCCGAACATATCCGAGAAAATGCGCGCGAAGATGCCGCGCACCTGGCGGACGATACAGCCGTTATGACCATAGCTCAAGGCCGCGCGCAGGCGCTTGAAGAACGCACTCACCGGGAGGTGGAGCGTATGCGCGCCGAGGCCGATGTTTATGCGCTCGACACCCTGACCCGTTTGCGTGATGAACTAGATCATATTCTCTCCGTCGTATCGAATGGCGTCATCAAACTGGAGAATGAGCGCACCACCCGTGCCGCAGCAGAACCACCCAGCGAGGAAGTCAGCAATACGCCGACGCCGATGAACACAACCAGCACTGACGAACCTGGGTCTGGCACGTGAACAAAAACGCGGAGAAAACGGCCATGCTTGTGATGCTGGCCGTTTCGTTCGTCCTTTTTTGTATCTATAGTTTCGTCACACCGCTGTTTGAGGCGTCTGACGAGTTGTGGCACTATCCAATGGTGCAACACCTGGCCACGACCGCAAGCCTGCCCGTTCAACAGGCCGGACAAACGGACGCCGAAGCCCCCTGGCGGCAGGAGGGGAGCCAGCCACCGCTCTATTACGCCATTGCAGCATTAGCGACGGCCCCAATCGACACCTCTAACTGGCGTGATCTGCGCCAGATCAACCCGCACAGCGACATGGGGAACCCTACCCGAGACGGTAACGCCAATGTGGTGCTGCATACACCGGCAGAGCAATTCCCCTGGACTCGTGCAGCGCTGGCAGTACACATCGCGCGCCTCGTATCGGTGCTGTTCTCCACCCTGACCGTGCTGTTCACCTACCTGGTCGCAAGCGAGATGTTTCCGCGCCGGACCGATGCGTCGGGAGATCGAGATCAATTGGCCTGGGTCCGCCTGGGGAGCATGGCGTTCGTCGCCGGCGTTCCGATGTTTGCATTCATCAGCGGTTCGGTGAACAACGACAATGCCGCGGCTATGTTTTCCACGTTGGGCCTGTGGTGGGCAATTAGGCTGGTCCGGCGAAACGATCTTTCAACCCACACGGCGCTGATCGCAGGGCTGATCGGCGCCGCAGCCGCACTCAGCAAATCCAGCACGTTGGGGCTATTGGGCGTCTTCTTTTTAGCCGCCTTCTTCGTAGCGATAGGCACGCGCGCGCCGGTCAGGGTCACGCTGCGCCGCACCGTGATTTTCATGCTCGTCATTGTGGTGGTCACACTCGGCCTGGCCGGTTGGTGGTTCGTGCGTAACCAACTCAACTATGGCGACTTGCTGGGCTGGAACGCGTTTTTTGACGCAGTTGGGAAACGCGATACACCTGCCACCCTCCAGCAATTGTGGAGCGAGCGCGAAGGCTTTGTGTGGGCTTTCTGGGGCGTGTTTGGCGGGCTGAATGTGATCATGCCCAATATGGTCTACACGGGGCTGAACTGTATCACGCTCCTCGCCCTGCTGGGGCTTATCTGGAAGACCATCCTGCGCCACCCGGCGCAGGATGCTACGCCCACCGAGGGAGCTACGCCATATCGCCTGCTTCAGCTTGGCAACGCGCAGGCCCCTGCGCTCCTGTGCGCAGTCTGGTTGATCATCACCTTTATCGCTTTCCTACGCTGGACGTCACTCACTCCGGCGTCACAAGGGCGTTTGCTGTTCCCCTGTATTGCCGTCATCGCGATGAGCCTAAGCTACGGCCTGTATCAATGGCATCGCGCGCTGTTGGGCGCAAGCGCCGTAGGGCTGCTCGGGTTGGCCTTCGCTGTGCCATTTGCCATCATCGCGCCCGCCTACGCTCAACCACCCGACCTGGCCGTTGCCACCCCGGCACACCGGCTGGACGTCACATTTGGAGACACGCTGGACTTGCTCGGTTATGATACCCCACCCGCCTCCGCTCAACCTGGCGACGAAGTGACGCTGCAACTATACTGGCACCTGCGCGCACCCGCGGCCAAAGACTACAGCATTTTTGTCCATCTGCTCAGTGCGGATGACGTCATCATTGCCCAACGAGACATGTATCCCGGCCAGGGGATGCTTGCCACCAGCCAATTGCATGCCGGTTACACCTGGCAGGACCATTACACCGTGCGCATTCCCAACCTGGCACCCGCCGGACAACCGTTGCGCTGGGCCGTCGGCGTCTACGACCTGCAAACCGGCCAGCGCCTGACGAGCACACACGGCATCGAGACCGAACAGGGAGTAGTGTTTGGCCGGACGGAACTGACGCCCTCCGCCGGGCAAACGGCGCTATTGGACTACGGCAACGGCATCGTCATGCAACGTTATGAGGTGACGCCAACAGAGCTGCACGCCGGCCAACCCCTCAGCGTCACGCTGCACTGGCTTGCCACGCGGCCGATCGACACCGATTACACCGTCTCACTCCAGTTGATCGATGAACAGGCGAACAAGATTGCCCAAAATGACTCCGCGCCTGTCCAGGGCAACGCGCCCTCCTCTTCGTGGGCGGCCAATACACCCATCACCGATACACACGTGCTTGATGTATCCGGCGACGCTGCGCCTGGCGTCTACCGCCTGTTACTGGTCTGGTATCTACCCACAGATTTCTCACGTCTAGGAGCCTATGATGCACGCGGCCTCTACGTAGGCACTGAAGTAGAACTGACGCGTTTGCGTGTGAAGTAGAATGACGGTGTTTCTGGAGATTCAGTAAAGGAGAAATATGAACCGATTTGGCACCAACCAACCGCAAACAAGTCTTGTTGTTAATGAAGAGGTTGCGCGAGGTTTTATTGTCAAAGTCTATGGCTGGATGACTCTAGCACTCGTCATCACCGGCCTGGTCGCGACGGCCACAGCCGTGAACCCAGATATCATGACCACGATTGCCAGCAGCGGCGCGTTTCTCTTGATCGTGGTTGCTCAGCTCGCCGTGGTGATTGTGCTCAGCGCCGTCGTGCGCAAGTTAAGCCCAAGCGTGGCAACCGGGCTGTTCATCCTCTATTCGGCGTTGACAGGCCTGACGTTCTCCATGCTCTTCTACATCTACACCGCCACGTCCATCGGCCAGGTGTTCATCATCACCGCCGGGACGTTCGGGCTGGTCAGCATGTATGGCTACGTCACACGCCGCGACTTGACGAGCATCGGCAACCTGGCCTTCATGGCCTTGATCGGTCTGATCCTGGCCTCAATCGTCAACATCTTCCTCGCCAGCGGCACGTTGGATTGGATTCTATCCGTCCTCGGCGTGATCATCTTCGTCGGCCTGATCGCCTATGACACGCAACGCATCAAGCGGATGTCGATGAGTATCGGCGAAGACGGAGAGGTGCAGCGCAAAGCAGCCGTGGTCGGCGCACTGGCGCTTTACCTCGACTTCATCAACCTGTTCTTGCGCCTGCTGACGCTGTTCGGTCGGCGGCGCTGACATTCACGCACCAAAACAAAACCTCCGGGAGTGTCCTCTCGGAGGTTTTATTTTTCTAACGCATTTAGCTGCGGATGATCTCCAGCGGCTTCACATTGCCACGAATCGGCTCTGCGTTGCCGTTCGGCGCAGCCCAGCGGACAGCGTTCGCAATCACCTTGCGAATCACCGGGTTGTAGTAGGTCGGATAGGTCTCATGCCCGGGGCGGAAGTAGAAGATCTTGCCGGCGCCACGATGGAAGCAGCACCCGCTGCGGAACACTTCGCCGCCCTCGAACCAACTGGTGAAGATCAATTCGTCGGGCGCGGGAATATCGAAGTGCTCGCCATACATTTCCTCATGCGGCAGTTCGATATATTCTTCCACACCCTTCACGATCGGATGGCCCGGGCTTACCACCCACAGGCGCTCCTTTTCGTTTGCCTCGCGCCACTTCAGCATGCAGGTGGTGCCCATCAGCTTGACGAAGATCTTCGACATATGGCCCGAGTGCAACACGATCAGGCCCATGCCAGCCAACACACGCTCGTGGACGCGATTCACGATCTCGTCCTGCACTTCGTGATGCGCCATGTGGCCCCACCAGATCAACACATCCGTCTTGGCAAGTACTTCCTTTGTCAAGCCGTGTTCAGGCTGATCCAGCGTAGCCGTTTGAACGCAGAAGTCTGGAGATGAGTCGCGCAGGCCCTCGGCAATCGCCTCGTGCATCCCCTTGGGGTACACACGCGCAACTTCCTCGTCCAGCTTCTCGTGCCGATACTCGCTCCAAACAGTAACGTTGATTTGCGGTGTCATGTTGCTCCTAATTCACCTGTGAATAGTGCGCCGCCCCTTCTTCTCTGGCGGCACCTTGCTCATTTTAGGCCAAAATGCCTACTTGGCGTCCGGCACATTTCGTAACGGAATCACCACGGCATCGTCGGGCCAGGGGCTGCCGTCGGGATGGTAGGCGCTCACGCGTTGGCCCGTTGCCGCATCATATAACCCGATGCTGACGGTCTGGGCCTGCCCAAGCCCAGCCACATGATGCACATCCAGGATTTGCTCGCCCGGGTCCCATAGCGAGATGGGATAGGCAATCGGGGCATCCCCCTGGCCAATCATCTGCCCGGCCGCATCCAACGCATGGACAAACACCGTGTAATCCTGCGCCGGCGATGCGAGGCTGCGCCAGTAGAGCGTCAGGTCGTCACCTTGCAGGGTATAGCCCTCCAGCCTGCCCAGCATGCCAAAGGTGCTCGTGAACACCGTCTCAGGCGCCTGTTCCGACGGCTCAGTGCCGCGCACTTTAACCAGGCCCACCTGTGCACTATCGGATCCGCTTCCAACCACGTGAGATATCGCATTAGGGGAACGATGCTGATACCACCCCACATACACGTGCGCCAGGCTGCGCAGCGTTGCGCTTACCGGCACACGATAGTCATCGCGAAAGATACGTCCTACCTCCATCTGAGCAGTGTCGTAACGCCCAGCCAGGGGTAATGTGCTGATGCGGCCAAGCACACTGCCCTGTTCGTCGCGCAACTCCACCACAGCACGATATACATCCGTGATTGGCTGCGTCGCACGCCAATACACGCTCAGCGCTAACTCGTCACCCGGAGATAGGCGCGTCGTGCCCAGGTCCGCGCTCACCAGTTCAATGCCGTTGTCGAACTGCACGCTGCCACTACCCGGTAAAGCGCTCACCTGCGCGTCCGTCAGATAGACCGGCATCGCATAACCGGGCAGCAGCCCCAGGAACAGGCCGCTCAACCCGCCGGCGGCTGAAAGTGCCGTGATCCCTAGCGCAGCCACGTTACGCCAGCGGCGCGGGAACCAGGCCAGCAGCCCTGCCGCGGCAAACACCGATACAGCCACAAACCCTGGCGACAATAAACGGCTGTTTTCGGTGCCGGTCTGGCTGCGCATCCAGCCGATGAAAGCAGCAAACGCGGCCAGGAATGCCACCACGAGCAGCATCATCTCACGCGGCAACTGGCGCTTGACGAATGCGATGACAAGGCCAGCGGCGCATAGCGCCACAACCACCAGCATGACCTGATCCACGATCACCGGAAATTGCACGCCATGCCCAAACTCGCCCCAGTAGCTCGTCAATGCCTTTGGCATGCGCGCAAGGATTTCGGCCAGCGAAAGCGGCTCGGGCCGGATGCCAAGCGCGTGGGCCTGCAAGAATAACGGCAACGGGTTGCCAAAACGCGCCACGTAATAGATGAACAGCCATCCACAACTCACGGCAAAGCCGGCGACGCACCACACGCACCAGCGCAAGGCCAGCACAACAGCCCGCGCCCGACCGGGCTTTGCCACGTTCGGAAAGGTCCCTCGCTCACCACGCCACGCCTTAACGCCCCACCACACGACGGGAAAGGCGACCGTCGCGGCCATGACAAAGCCACTCAGCTTCACCGCCACCGCCAACCCAACCGACGCGCCCAAAGCAAGCCACTGCTTCCACGTGGGAGGGTTGGGCTGTTTGACCATGCGCGCAGCCAGCCAGATGCAAAGTGCAGCGGTGCAGGCCAGCGCGATGTCGTTGTTGAATTGGCTGCTCATGTGCAGGAACTTGGGGTTGAAAGCCGTCAAGGCAAGTGCCACCAGCGCCACATCACGGCGCTCAAAAAGCGTATAGGCCGTCACATAAACCAGCACGACCACGCACGCGCCCAGGACCGTGGAGTAGAGCCGCAAAATGCGCATCGCCAGCGTCACGCCGGTTGGCGGGAAGGCCCGCTCCTTTGGCGAGTGGGCATTCACGATCCCGTTATTTAGCCCCGGCTCGATGCGAAACACTTCCGAAAAGTCACTCCGATCTATCCACGCGATCATCGGCGCGCCGATCATGTAATACAAAGGGGTTTGCGATTCCTCGTGTGAGAGCATGTGCTCCAGGTCGGGCAATTGATGGTGGCTGGCGATATAGTCGATGTAAATGTAATGAGCGCCTTCGTCGGGAGCTTCGAAAAGCGGCAAAGCGAAGTTATAGGCGACACACTGAGCAACGAAAACGATCAGCAGCACGCCGACGAGTATCCGGTTGAAATGTGGTTCATTGAAGCGTGAAGGTATCACAATGAGCGGATTTCCTTATGATGAACATGATGTGCAGTGGCCGCCCCTCACGCCGGGAGAGGCGACCACGCCATAGAACGAGATTAGTCCTCGAGTGTAGAAAGATCTCCTTCCGGCATCCCAAGCGCCCGTGCGCGCAAGACGCGCCGCATGATCTTGCCGCTGCGCGTCTTGGGGAGCTTTGTGACAAACTCAACATGCTCCGGCCTGGCAATCGGCCCCAATTCCGTGCCGACGTGCTGGCGTAATTCCTCCGCCAATTTCTCGGTCGGCTCCACCCCGGAGCGCAGAATGACGTAGGTGTGAATCGCGTTTCCTTTGATCTCGTGCGGCAGGCCGATTGCGGCGGCTTCGGCCACGGCAGGATGAGAGACCAGCGCGCTTTCCACCTCCGCAGTGCCAAGCCGGTATCCACTGACCTTGATCACGTCGTCCACCCGGCCGATGATCCAGAAGTAACCATCTTCATCCACGCGCGCGGAATCGCCGGTGAAGTACTTGCCCGGGTATTTCGACCAATAAGTGCTGACGTAACGGTCCGGGTCGTTATAGACCGTGCGCGCCATCGCCGGCCAGGGCGTCGTTACCACCAGGTAACCCTCTTCGTTAGGAGGTGCCGGGTTGCCATGCTCATCCAAGACCTCGGCCTGAATAGTGAAGAAAGGTCGCGTGCCACTGCCCGGTTTGAGCGGCACAACCGGCATAGGCGTAATCATAAACATGCCCGTTTCGGTTTGCCACCAGGTATCCATAATGGGGCAACGTTCCTTGCCGATACTCTTGTAATACCAGCGCCAGGCTTCGGGGTTGATCGGTTCGCCCACGCTCCCCAACAGGCGCAACGATGACAGGTCACACCGGTTGGGCCACGCTTCACCGAAGCGCATCAGGCCGCGGATTGCCGTGGGCGCGGTGTAGAGGATGGTCACGCCATACTTCTCCGCAATGCGCCACCAACGATCGGGATAAGGATAGGTCGGTGCGCCTTCATAGATTACGCTGGTTGCGCCGGTGATTAACGGCGCATAGACGATGTAACTGTGGCCGGTGATCCATCCCGGATCTGCCGCGCACCAGTAACGATCTTCATCGTTGATGTCGAACACATATTTGAACGTCGTATAGATGCCGACGGAATAACCGCCGTGGGTATGCACCAGCGCTTTCGGCTTCCCGGTGGTGCCGGACGTATAGAGCAAGAAGAGGGCGTCCTCTGCATCCATTTGTTCCGTCTCACACTTTGGGCTGGCAATCGGCAAGGCCATCAATTCGTGCCACCAATAATCGCGGCCTTCTTCCATGTGAACGGGCCTGCCGGTGCGCTTATAAACTACCACCGTCTCGACCGCGGCGGTGCGCTTCAGCGCCTCATCCACGATCTGCTTTAACTCCACCACCTTGCCATTCAAGAACGCGCCGTCGCAGGTGATGAGGACACGACTTTGTGAATCCTCAATCCGGCTATGTAACGCCTCCACCGAAAACCCGCCATACACCACGGAATGCACCGCGCCGATTTTGGCACACGCCAGCATCGCAATCGGCAACTCCATGACGCGCCCCATATAGATCGTGACGCGGTCTCCTTTACGCACACCCAGCGCCTTCAGGACATTGGCGAACTTACACACCTCACGGTTCAGCGAAAAGTACGACATCGTGTGTTCGCTGCCGTCCTCACCTTGCCAGATAAACGCAAGTTTGTTTTTACGGTGGGTATGCAGATGCCTGTCGATGGCGTTGTGGATGATGTTGGTTTTACCTCCTACAAACCATTTATAGAATGGCTTGTGCGAATCATCCAACACGCGATCCCACTTTTGATACCAACCCAACTCCTCTGCGCGTGCCGCCCAAAAGCGCTCCGGGTCTTTACGCGCTTCTTCCGTCAGAGCCGCCCAGTCTTTCACCTGTGCATGCTCAACCACATCTGCCGAGGGATAGTAGTAAACGTCTTCGCCTTCCAGGGCACCATTTGCCCTTCCAACCAAATCCACCTGACCCAACATCCTGTGAACCTCCACCAATACCAGCGAATTTCAACCCTACAGGTTAAATTATATTAGCTCGTAGGCTCACTCGCCGATCCGGCGGCATAGCAGCGGGTTGGACAAATCATCCCCGATGGGCACGATTGCAGCGTCCCCATCCCAGTGGCTTCCGTCCGATTTTATGGCCGTCATGCGTGCCTGTCCCGCTCGAATATAGGTGCCCAGCTCGATCTGCTTCGGCGGCGCGATATCGGCAGGGATTTTGATATTGCGCGTTTCGGTAACCACCATCCCGGCCGGCACCTGGTCTATCGGCAAATATCCATCCACCAAGTCGCTATCTGCCACAATCGCCTGGTTATTGTCCACATCCATGACGTGTACGAATACGCCTGTCGGCAGGTTCATGTTGCGGACGTCGGACCAGGCCAACTCCAACGCGATGTGGTCACCACACAGCGAAGCCTGCGCCGAGCGCAAAGCGGCCTGGGTGCTGCCGATCGAAAACTTCGCAAACGGCGGGGCATGCGTCTGATCATCACCAATCTTCGCCAGGCGACTGACGCGCAAACCGGGGGCATCATAATCGAAGCGATAGATCAAGTTGGAGTGCAACAACTGAGCGCGCAACGCGGCGTCATCCACGGGCTTACCAAAGACGGCATACATCACACGATCGCCATGTGTTAACGAAATGTCATGCCGGACGCTCTCCGCCTCACGATAAACGCCACTTACTGAAGCCAACCAGTTTGTGACGGCGTCGCGCCCCTCCTGAAAGTATTGCATTCCCTGGGCACCCAGCAAAAACGCCGGGTTGGTAGGAGCGCCCCAATAGGGCATATTCACCAGCAGCACCTTGTCCGAGGGTTTGGATTGCCGTAAATCCGCGTCAATCATCCGCAACGCGGGCGTGAGCCGTGCGACCTCGTCCCTTTGAAAGCCGATGTACATCACCGACCAGGCCAGGATAATCCCGGCGCATCCCAGGAACATCAACTTAAAAATAGGCAAGCGTATCACCTGCAGCAGGCACGTTAGCGCGGCTGCCCATAAAAAGGCGACGCCAATGGATGGTTCGTAGAGTAGTTGCGAGCCACGGCTCATATAGGCCTCGCTTAACCACAACGTCGAAGGCAACATGGCGATGACCCACCAGGCAAACGCCAGCAGGCCGAGTTGTAGTCGCCGTACATACCACAAACCAACCAGCACAACGCCCATCGCAACCACAAACGCGACGAGCACAATCCACGCGCCCGACTCGGGCAGGCCGATCATGTCACGGATTAAAACCACCAGCCATGCCACCATGCCCTGGGCGTGGATCAACGCGTTTGGATACCAGGCGCTAAGATTAGCTACCAGGTTGTGCAAGCCATCCGCCGACCAGGTCGTATGAACGAAAGCCCGGTATAGGAGCGCATAGAGGATGCACATGCCCAATAGCGCCAGCGCCTCGACACGGATGCGGCGATGTTCCGCATATGCAAACGTCAACTCCACCAACAATAGAAGAGCGCCGTATATATAGCCCGTTTCGTGGCTCAGGCAAGCCGCAATAAGCAACACCCCGCAGAGCAGTAGACGTGCGGCCCGCGCCCATCCCGAACGTTTCGGGTTTTGCGCAGATAGATAAACCAGGATCGCGGAGAGGCCGAATGTCACCATCAATATACGGTTGACCGCCGCGGCCCATAAGACGGCTTCATATGAGAATGGATAGAGGCCGAAGATCAACAAACAAAGGGAGGCGAATAGCAACTGATCCAGGTGGAATAGCCTGGCCAATCTCGAAGCGAGTGCGGCCAATAATGCCATGTTCAACACATGCAGCCACACATTCCAGGCATGTAGAAATACGGGCAGGAAGAACCCTAACAAATCACGGACGATGAGCCAGAGCGCATAGCTGAGCGGGCGGTAGTTCTCATCCAACGGCTGCGGGATGAAGATATTCAGCAAACTCCGTTCCCGCAAAATGGGCAAGACGCCTATATCATCGTAAAAGGGCATCAGACGCAACGCCGGCGCATACACAGCAAACACCCCCAACAAGATGGCCCCTAGCACAAAAAGACGCAGGCGACCATGTTTACTCTGCGCTTGTTGATGAGTCTGGCTCATAGTTTGTCCCGCTCACTTTTTATGGATCACAACTTTCTGATTCCGGTTGTATTGGAACAACCACTTCACCCCCCTCCCAAGCTACGCCGTTTACTTGCACCGCCTCGAATCGCGTGCCATTCACACGATTGTAGAGCCCGATGCGCAACTGTGCGATAGGTGTCGCACCTGCTGCCACGGTGATGACGCGCGTCTCCGTAATGACAACGCCATTCGGCACCATTTCAAGCGGCAGATAGCCGTCCACCAGGTCACGATCCGCCACTGCTACCTGCTGATTTTGGGCGTCAAACCCATGCACAAAGATGCCGATCGGGCCGGTCAAGTCATGCACATCCGCCCAGGTCAGCTCCGCCATAACGGTGCCGTTACAGCGGTAGGCACGTGCCGCACGCAGATTCGCGCCCATATTTTCCTGCGAGAAAGATGCCAGCGCAGCAGGCCCCGCCTCATTACGATGCAGGATCGCTAATCGCCGCGCGCGCAACCCGGGCGCATCATAATCGAACCGATAGACGTAATTTGACTCGAGTATCTTCTCGCGTAAGACTGTATCGTTAATGGTAGCACCCGGAATGCCATAGTAGAAACGGTCCCCACGCGTTAACGAGATGTCGTGGCGCACGTAAGTCGTCTCGCGGCGTACACCACTAACCGTCGCAATCCAGGTCCAGGCTGGAATATCCGCGCTTTGAAAGATCGGCATCCCCTCGGATCCTGTTAAGAAGGCCGGATAGGACGGCGCGCTCCATTCCGGCAAGTTGATGATGAGAGCCCGGTCACTTGGGTTGGATGCGCGCAAGTCGGCGTCGATCATCTCCATAGCAGGCGTCAGGCGCGCTGTTTCGTTCATCCGATCGGTGATGTAGGGCACGCACCAGGCAAGCATTATAACGACTGGGATTGCCAGTAGCGCTCGCGCAGCGGGGTGACGCAAATGCTGAAATAAGAGCGCCGTCACCGCACTCCAAAATAACGCAATCCCTACCGCAGACGTATAGAGCAGCCGAGGGCTATTCTTCAGATACGCTTCGGAGAGCAACAACATCGGCACCGACAGGGCGCCCCACCAGGCAATGGCGATCAGGCCGATGGTGAAGGCGCGCCGGCTTGCCAACCACACCAGCGCCGGGATCATGCTCAAGACGAATAGCAGCGTGATGATCAATGGGCTGGACTGCGTCAAGCCAATTTTGCTGCGCAAGAGGATGATCGTCCAACTGATCATCGCCTGCATGATGTAGGTCAGGTTCGTCACGACGCGCCCCAGCATGATGGACAGGCTGTCTGGCTGAGATACCCCCCACATCGTGGGCAATAACAGGCGATACAACAACGGGTATGCCAGGCTCAGCGCGCCGATCAACATTGGCGCGACACGCAGCGGACGTTTGCCGGCAAGCACCATCAATAACTCCGTCGCAGCGACGAGCAGCCCAAACATGAAGCCCGCTTCGTGCGCCAGGCAAGCACAGATAAGCGCCACGCCACAGGCCAGCCACCAACCTGCGCCATTGCGGCGGCGCGCCGTCAGGTAGAGGTGCATGGCGCACAGGCCACATGCAGCCAAAACGGGGTGATAAATAGCGCCCGCCCACAGAACGGCCTGGAACGAAAATGGGAATAGCCCAAAGATCAAGGCGCTCAGGATTGGAAACAATCGGCCACGCAAGCCCAGCCGCCGGCCAACTCGATGCGCGAATGAAGCGACCAGCGCCACGTTCAGCACATGAAACAACAAATTCCAGGCGTGCAAGATCGCCGGGATGTACCAGCCGAACAACTCTCGCACCAATACCCAAAGCATGTTCGGGATCGGGCGCGGGGTCGCGCCCCTGGAGACGTCCACCGCAAAGACGGACAACACGTTGAAGTTGTTCATCCACGTGATATTGGCTGCATCATCGTGAATGAGCATTAAGCGGAGCGAAGGTGCATAGAGGCTGAACATCCCTAACAGGACGACGCCCATCGCCAGCATGTAATAGGGCCATGCGCGATATTGCTTGATGTGGCTTTTGGTCATGCGACTTTGTTTGTCTGCCTATGCATTCGCTGCCAGATGTTGATCGTGTCACGCAACATGATGAGCACGTCGCGTGGGCCAATTCGCCTGCTGAGGCGTTGCGATGTCACAGTCACCGGCGCCTCAACGATGAGAGCACCGTGCTGGTGTGCCAGCACCAGCAATTCCAGGTCGTAGGCATAACCGCGCACCGTCATGCGCGGGAAGGCGTCACGAAGCACCTCATACTTGAATAGCTTGATGCCCGTCTGCGTATCATGAACCGGTAACCCAAAAAGGACTCGCACCAGTAGATAATACCCCAGGCTATAGGCACGTCGCAGGAACGAATAATCCACCTGCGACTGTGGATGTTGTTTCGACCCGATGACCACGTCCGCGTCCCGCGAATGCGCGATGTCGAACATCGCCAGAAGAAGATTGGGGTGCAGGTCCAAATCTGCATCGAGGAACGCCACCCATTCACCACGCGCACATTCAAAGCCCGCCTTCAAAGCAGCTCCCTTCCCCCGGTTTGGTTGATAGGAAACCAACTTCAGCCGGGCATCCAGCATGCCAACTTCCCGGGCAATACTGGCAGTTTCATCCCGGCTGCCATCATCGACCACGATCACTTCAAACGGTCGGATCGCCAGCCGCTCTGGCACCTGGTCCAGCGTCTTTAACACTTCCAGCAGGTTCGTCCGCAACTTGTCGGCTTCGTTATAAGCCGGCAAAATCACGCTCAGCTTCAATGGGTTTGACATAGCCATTATGAGTATAACGGGCTTAGCGTGCACAGGCAGAGGGTGCCACTTGCACGGGTATAACGACGCTATCCCCTTCCCAAAGTGAGCCGTCTGCGCGGGTTGCGGGGTAACGCTGGCCATCCATGCGGCTATACACGCCCACCTGCAACTGCGCGATGGCGAGCGAACTCGTTCCTGTGATCACACGCCGTTCGGTCAGTTCGAGCGTGCTCGGAATTTCATTCAAGGGCAGTAACCCACCCACTGGGTCGCGATCGGCTACCGCCACTTGCTGCCCGCCGACGTCCATGCCGTGCACAAAGACGGCAACCGGCTCCTGAATATCGGTAACGTGGCTCCAGGTAAGGTCCAGCACCACCTGGTCTGCGCAGGCAATTGCCTGCGCCTGCGCCAGGGTCACCCCGGCTGCCCCTTTGCTGAAATGCGCCAGTGCGGATGCAGAATCACTGCCACCCGGCTGGAGCACCGCCAACCGCTGCACACGTAACCCCGGCGCATCGAAGCTGAACCGATACACGTAATTCGCCGCCAGCACCCCGGCTTTCAGCGCCGTGCCGTCTTCCATGGGGCCTGCCACGCCATAAATGTGCCCTGTGCCATAGGCAGGCGTTGGGATGTCTCGAACATGCACCGTATCGCGCCACGTGTTGCCCACGCTGGCAAGCATGGTCGAAGGCGGCACCATGCTATCCTGAAAGAAGAGCATCCCTTCCGACCCCATCAGGAAGGCCGGGTTATCGGTGCTCGCCCAGCCAGGCAGGTCAATGAGTAACACCTTCGAGTCCGCCGGCGACGCGCGCAAATCCTGGTCGATTGATTTCAAGCTGGCGGTCAGGTCCGCAGTGACGTTGGTGCGCGCCATCACATAGGGCACACACCATGCGCTCAGCCCAAGGACAAAGATCAGCACTGCCCCTTTTAAGACGTAGGAACGCGCTGCTAACAATGAGGCAACCAGGCCCGCATATAACAAAGCGACCCCGATCGAAGCCACGTACATCAGGCGCGGGCCGGAAATCACGTAGTATTGCGAGAGCAGCAACACAGATGGCGCGATTGCCACGCTCCACCAGATCAGACCGAGCAGGCCCAGCGTCAGGCGTTTGAATGCCAGCAACAGCCCCAGCACACCCAGCGTATTGAGGATCAGTAGCCCAATCAGGATGGCTATTTTCTGTTCTGGTAAACCGATTAAGTTGCGGAGGAGGATCAAGAGCCAGGCAAGCATCCCCTGGGCATGATAGGCCAGGCTGGTCATCCAATCGGTCAGGCCGGTCGCAAGCATCGTGGCGTTGGGGTCGGTCCACATCGTCTGGCCAAACAGCTTAATGAACACGGCGTAGGCCAACATGAGTGCCGCCAAGCCAAAGGCAGCCCAATGAGGCTTGCGACGTTCGTGCCAGGCGAGCGCACACTCCACCAGTGCCGCCAAAATGCCAAAGATAAACCCCTGTTCATGGCAAAGACATGCCGCAAATAACGCGACGGCGGCGACCAACAGCCAAAATCGCCGCTTATTGACCTGTTTTGCCGCCCGCGACGCCAGATAGGCATGTACACCTGCCAGGCCATACAGCGTCATCAACGGGTGCGGCAATGCGCTTGGCCACAGCACCGCCTGAAAGGAGAACGGAAATAGCCCAAAGAAGAGTGCCGCCAACGCCGGAAAAGCAATTCCTTTCAACCGCCACACGTGCCCCAGGCGCAGCGCCAGGCTGGCTAACAACGCAGTATTCAGCACGTGAGTTGCTACGTTCAAATAGTGCAACATGTCGGGCCTGAACCAGCCGAACCAATCTCGCACCAGGAGCCACGGCACATAACTCATTGGCCGATAAACCAAAGCCCCATAAGGTGCGAGATCAAACACCGAAAGAAGGCTGCGATTACCGATCACCATGATGATGTAGGCATCATCAAACAAGGTGGTCAACCGCAAGGAGGGCGCATAAAGCGCAAATATAGCCAGGAAAATTGCAGCGAGAATTGTGTAATATAGGACGTGCGTGTGGCGTAATTCAGACTTGAGCATGCAGTTTGCCTTAATTAACTGCACATAGTATAGCGAACTAAGCCAAGTACAATTAGCCCACCAGGGCACGCTGCCCAGGATATTCATTGCGAGGCGCTATTTGTCGAAAACCCAAGCCGCATCAACGCACAAGCTGCCACATACGGGGACCATCCTATCAGCACTGGCACTCGTCGTCGCTTATGCGCTCTACTTCAGCATTGGCCTCACCAATTTGACCCTGCCTGGGCCACAATATGATGAAGTGGCCGATGCGGTGCCTGCGATGGAGCTGATTCGCGGGCTGCCCAACACTGCTTTCGATACGGTGAACGTCTTCGGCCTGCACCTGCCGCTGGTCATGGGCCACTACACCGGCCCCAGTTCCATCTACGTCAGCTTTGCCGGCATGTCAGTCTTCGGCACCACGGTCGCCGGATTACGCATCACCCAATTGATCCTCGGCGCAATCACCCTGCTATTGCTGTTCATCCTGGCGCGCGCCTGGTTTGACGCGCCAGCGGCCGGCCTGGTCAGCCTCATCTGCGCCACGGCACCGGCATACCTGTGGTGGAGTCGCAGCGGGGCTCATTTCGCAGCACCGCTCTTGCCACTGGCGCTCATATTGCTGTTGCTCCTGCACCGTTGGTGGCATACCCGGCAACCGGCGCTATTGGTCGCCGCGGCCTTCGTGTTTGGCCTGGGGCTCACGACCAAGCTCCTTTTTGCCTGGTTGCTGGTGCCAATCGGCCTGACAGCGCTGATCGTGTTGTGGGTGCCCGGCATCTATCAGACACTGCGCTCCATTCACGTCGGCACCTTGCTGCTGTGCCTGGCCGCCTTTGCAATCGGGTTTCTGCCATTCATCATCCACAACGTGCCTTCCGGCGCATCATTCCAGTTCATTGCAGAAAACGCGGTCCAATCCCAAACCTACGGGCATAACAACCTGGACATCGGGGGCAATGTGCAGTTCGAGGTGGCGGATTTTCTGCGCATGATGGGCGGAGATACGTTGCACTTCGAGGCACCGACAGGGTTACCGCTCGGGGCCGTCGCAATCGTGCTCAGCGTGCTTTATACGCTGTTTCTGTGCCTGCGCCACCGCGCGGCGCTGCCACTCAATGGACATTCCGGCTCACCAAACCCACCGGCTCATCTTCGCCTGCGATTGTTCCTGTTGCTGAGCATCGTCACGGTGATCCCCCTGGGCACGATCAGCATCAGCAACATCGGTGCGCGACACCTGTTCATCATCGTGCCGCTGGCATGGCTATTGGTGAGCCTATCGCTACTGGACGGCATACGCTGGCTACGCGCACATTGGCCGGCCCGCCCTGCACTCCTCTCCGGCGCCATCCTGGCCCTAATATTGCCGCTGAATGCGTGCATCACGAACGTGTTGATCCAGTCCTTCATGGTGACAAGCGGCGGGCGGGGATTGTGGTCCGACGCGCTATACACCCTGGCGGACTCGCTCAGCACCCAGTATGCCGGCCGGCCCGTCATGGCGCTGGATTGGGGTTTTGGCAGCAGTGTCGCCTTCCTCACGCACGACCAGGTGCGGATGAAGGAGATGTACGAGTACCTGCCCGAACCTTCCGCCAAGTTTGCGGACCTGGCGACCGTGATGCTGCGCGACCCGGCCAACCTCTACGTCTTCCATGCGCCGCAGGCCACCGCCTTCCCCGGTTACATGGAGATCATGCAACGCCAGGCGGCCAAGTCGCACAAGCAATTGGTGTTGGCGCAAGTCATCAACGAGCGCAGCGGCATCTCCAACACGTTGCTCTACACGGCCCAGACGACGCCGCGCAGCTTCGAGGTGTCCCCCGCCCTGGTCACTCGCAACGCCACCTTTGCGGGCGGCCTGATGCTATTAGGCGGCAGCGCTGACTATGATCCTAACCGTCACGAAGTGGCTGTGCAACTGTACTGGCAAAATACCGCCGGCGCACAACCCGACGACACGGTGCTGATGCACGTGGTGGATCAGGCCACCGGCGAAGTGGTCGTCAACGCCGACCAACAACCGCTATATGGCTCTTACCCTTTCTCGCAGTGGCAAAAAGGTGAAGTGGTGACCGACCAACGTTGGGTAAGCCTACCGGCAGACTTGAAGCCGGGGATTTACCAGGTGCGCGTAGGCGTGTACGACCCCAAGACGGGCCAACGTCGCGCCATCGACGACCCGCAGCACGATTCCGCTGGGAACAGTTTGATGCTACACTTCTTTGAGATCAAGTAAACTCGACGTGAGCCAACTCATCAACTGCAAAGAACCCACACATGAACCGTATGTCCATCTGCAACCCACCGATGACAGCCGATCAAGCGGTCTCGCACATCCAGAGCGGGATGCGCATCTATATCACTGGCAATTGTAGTTTCCCGCAAGAGTTGATGGCTGCACTTGTACGCCGCGCTCCAGAATTGAAGGACGTCGAATTGGCCCAGGTGCTGACAGTCGGCAATTCCGATTATGTCCATCCATCCCTGCAAGGCCACTTGCGCGTCAATACCCTCTTCATCAGCGATAACGTCCGCGCGGCGGTGAACGATGGCCGTGCCGATTACACCCCCTGCCGGCTGAGCGACGTGCCGGCCCTGTTCCACAAAGACGGCGCGCTTCCGCTCGACGTCACCTTTTTGCACGTCTCGCCACCCGATGAGCATGGCTTCTGTTCGTTGGGAGTGGAGGTGGGCATCAGCAAAGGCGCAGCCGAAAATTCGCGCATGGTGATCGCAGAGGTGAACCCGCAGATGCCCCGCACCCTGGGCGATAGCTTCATTCACATGTCCAAGATTGACTACTGTGTCGATGTGGATTACACGCTGCCCCAATTTTCCACCGGCGAGTTGGACCCGATCAACGAGCAAATCGGCAAACACATCGCCGACTTGATCGAGGATGGCGACTGCCTGCAACTGGGCATCGGCGGCATCCCAAACGGCGTGTTGGCGCGCTTGGGCGATAGACGCGATCTCGGCATTCACACCGAGATGTTCTCCGACGGCATCATCGACCTGGTGGAACGCGGTGTCATCAATGGTGCTCGCAAAACGCTACATCCCGGCAAACTTGTTTCCGGCTTCTGCCTGGGCACGCAACGCCTGTACGACTTCGTGCACGATAACCCGCTCATGGAGTTTCACCCGACTGAATATGTCAATGATCCCTTCGTGATCGCCAAGAACGACCAGATGGTGGCCATCAACTCGGCTATCGAGATAGACCTGACCGGCCAGGTATGCGCCGATAGCATCGGCCCGCGCATGTATAGCGGCGTGGGCGGGCAACTGGACTTCATCCGCGGGTCGGCCCATAGCAGGCACGGCAAGCCGATCATCGCGCTGCCCAGCACCGTCACCACCCGCGATGGCCGCCTGGTGAGCAAAATCGTCGCCATGCTCAAGGCGGGGGCAGGCGTCACGACCACGCGCAACGACGTTTTCTACGTGGCAACGGAGTATGGCGTGGCCAATTTGCACGGCAAATCCATCCGCCAGCGCGCCCGTGCACTCATCGACATCGCGCACCCCAACTTCCGCGAGGAATTGCAGCGTTGTGCCGAAGAGATGTATCACTTATAGGCCGGGGCACACGGTAAACAACGAGCAAGTGAAGGACCAAACATGACTGAAGAACCATCCTCCCTCACTGAAGGCGAAATCCAGGTTCTGATCGTCCTGGTTGAACTGGCACAACCTAAAGAAACACCAAACAACAATCACTACACGTTCTACCCCAAGACGGTGGAACAGGCCGCCACCTATTTCAAGGGCTCGCGTGTAGATTGGACAGCAGCCTATCAAAGCCTGTTGCACAAGGGCTACATCGTGCGCCGGCAGGAAGGATATGCGCTGACCCAGCCTGGGCTGGCACTGGCGAACCAGGTGCGCGA
>DAOUFG010000089.1:0-9795 GCA_034430115.1 Thermoflexales bacterium
GCCGAAGCCCCCGGCGAGACCAGGTACATCAACGTGCCCGCCGAATCTTCGGGGATCAGCGCACGGCGGATGGGCAGCACCTCCGCCCAATGCTCGGCATAGCCGGGGTCTTCGCGCAGGTTACGCGTGTTCACCGTGGAGCCAATGCCAAGCGCATTCACCGTGATGCCATAGGGGCCCAATTCAATCGCCAGCACCTTGACCATGTGGATGATCGCCGCCTTGGTGGAGCCATAGGCGGCCAACCCCGTCACGCCGGCCACGCCTGCCACGGATGAACTGAACACGATCCGCCCGCCGTAGGCATCCTGCGGGTCTTGCGCATGCTGGCGCGCCATCTGCTGTGCGGCAGCCTGTGCCCCAAAGAAGCTGCCCTTAAAGTTCAGCCCAATCACCGTGTCAAACGCCTCTTCGGTGTAATCCAGGAAGCGCCCAAAGCGCGTGATGCCGGCGTTGGCGACGAAGATGTCCAGCCGCCCAAAGTGGCTCACCGCCGCCTGCACCAGCGCCTGGTTGTCGGCGATGCGGCTGCAATCGGCGCCAAACGCAATCGCCTGCCCACCCTCGGCCCGGATTTGCCCGGCGATTGCCTCGGCCGGGGCGGCGTCCGTCGCATAGTGCACCACCACCGCCGCGCCTTCTCGCGCAAGCGCCAGCGCCATAGCAGCGCCGATCTCCTTACTGGCCCCGGTCACGATGGCTACCCGTCCGCTCAAGAACATGGCTTCCTCCTATGTGGCGAGACCTCACAGGTCTCGAATATCTGTGAGGTCTTTTACTACTTCCAAGTGTCCCTACAGCTTACCCTATTCTCAGCATATTTGGTTAAAATGGCTTTCAATTGTGAAGGGATGTGAAGGGAGACCATGCAAAGATTGAAAGACTCATTTGGCGCACGTGCGACGTTGGATACTGGCAACGGGACGGTATATTACTATCGGTTGGAAGAATTAGAGAAGAAGGGATTGGGCGACATCTCCCGCCTGCCCTTCTCCATCAAGATCATGCTGGAAGCAGCCTTGCGCCAGTGCGATGGGTTCGAGATCACCGAAAGCGATGTGACGAACCTGGCGCAATGGAACGCCAAGCAGGTGCGGCCCAGCGAATTGCCGTTCAAGCCTTCGCGTGTGGTCCTGCAAGACTTCAGCGGCGTGCCCTGCCTGGTGGACCTGGCAGCCATGCGCTCGGCGATTGCGCGCCTGGGTGCCGACCCCAAGAAGATCAACCCGGTGGTGCAGTCGGACCTGGTGGTGGACCACTCGGTGCAGGTGGATTATTTCGGCACCTCCGACGCGCTGCAACTGAACCTCAGCAAGGAGTTTGAGCGCAACCTGGAGCGCTATCAGTTCATGCGCTGGGGGCAAAACGTCTTTCAGAATTTCGACGTCGTCCCGCCGGGCAGCGGCATCATCCACCAGGTGAACCTGGAATACCTTGCCAAAGTCATCCTCTCCAAGACAGAGGACGGCGACCGGCTGGTCTTCCCCGACACGGTGGTCGGCACCGACTCGCACACCACGATGATCAACGGCATCGGCGTGGTGGGCTGGGGCGTAGGCGGCATCGAGGCCGAAGCCGTCATGCTGGGCCAACCGCTCTACCTGGTCACTCCTGAGGTAATCGGTTTCAAATTGCATGGCGCGCTGCACGAAGGCGTGACGGCCACCGACCTGACGCTGACGGTGGTGCAGATGTTGCGCAAGAAGGGCGTGGTGGAAAAGTTCGTGGAGTTCTTTGGCTCCGGCCTGAGCAACATCACCCTGGCCGACCGCGCCACGATGGCAAACATGGCCCCCGAATACGGCGCGACGATGGGCTACTTCCCAATCGACCAGGAGACGCTGAACTATATGCGCCAGACCGGCCGCCCGGCAGAATTGGTGGCGCTGGTGGAACGCTACGCCAAGGCGCAGGGGCTCTTCCGCACCGATGCTACGCCGGATCCCGTTTTCACCGACACGCTGGAATTGGACCTGAGCAGCGTGGAGCCCAGCCTGGCCGGGCCAAAGCGCCCGCAGGATCGCATCCCACTACCGCAACTGCGCAAGACGTTCGAGAAGGCGCTCACCGCGCCTATCACGGAGCGCGGCTTTGGGCTGAGCGACGCCGACCTGCAAAAGACGGCCCACATCAAAGACGGCAACGAAGACCTGGCCCTGAAGCATGGCGCGGTGGTCATCGCCGCCATCACCTCCTGCACCAACACTTCCAACCCATCGGTCATGTTGGGCGCCGGGTTGCTGGCCAAGAAAGCACTGGCGAAGGGTTTGCAAGTGCCGAAGTACGTAAAGACCAGCCTGGCCCCCGGTTCGCGCGTGGTGAGCGATTACCTTACCCAGGCGGGCCTGTTGGAGCCATTGGCGGAATTGGGCTTTAACGTGGTGGGCTATGGCTGCACCACCTGCATCGGCAACAGCGGCCCCCTTCCCACTGAAGTGGCACAGGCCGTACAAAGCGAAAACCTGGTTGCCTCGGCGGTCTTGAGCGGCAACCGCAACTTTGAAGGGCGCATCAGCCCGCTCGTGAAAGCCAATTTCCTGGCCTCGCCGCCGCTGGTGGTGGCCTATGCCATCGCGGGCACGACCGACATCGACCTGGCGAACGAGCCGCTGGGCACCGGCAAGGACGGCCAGCCCGTCTATTTGCGAGATATCTGGCCCACGCAACAGGAAATCCGCGACGCCGTGGCGCGCTCTGTGCAGCCGCAGATGTTCGAGCAGCGCTACGCCAACGTGCGCCAGGGCAGCTCACAGTGGCAGGCCATCAAGGGCGTGGACGATGCGGTCTATCAGTGGTCGGAAGAGTCCACCTACATCCAGGAGCCGCCCTTCTTCAGCGATTTCTCACTCACGCCTGCCCCGCTCCAGCCGGTGCAAGATGCGCGTGTGTTGGGGCTGTTCGGTGATTCCGTCACGACTGACCACATCTCGCCTGCCGGCGATATTGCCTTGAATAGCCCGGCCGGACGTTACCTGGTGGCGCGCGGCATCCAGAAGAAGGACTTCAACTCCTATGGCGCGCGGCGCGGGAACGACCGCGTGATGGTGCGCGGCACGTTCGCCAACATCCGCATCAAGAACCTGCTGGTGCCGGGTGTGGAAGGCGGCGTGACGATTCACCTGCCCGACGGCGAACGCATGGACATCTACGACGCGGCCATGCGTTACAAGCTGGAAGGGGTGCCGCTGATTGTCATCGCCGGGAAGGAATATGGCACCGGCTCCTCGCGCGACTGGGCCGCTAAGGGCGCAGCGCTGCTGGGCGTGCGCGCGGTGATCGCCGAAAGCTACGAGCGCATTCACCGCAACAACCTGGTCGGCATGGGCGTGTTGCCGCTGCAATTCCAGAACGGTCAGAATGCCGCGACGCTGGGGTTGACGGGCAAAGAGCGCTACACCATCGAAGGGATCGATGACGACATCAGCCCGCGCAAGGTGCTGACGGTGAAGGCCGTGCGCGACGACGGCAGCACGATCAGCTTCGACGTGGTTGCGCGCCTGGATACGCCGGTGGAAGTGAACTACTACAAGAACGGCGGCATCCTGCCGGCGGTGCTGCGCAGCATGGCGAAGTAGAAAGAAACCACAGATGAACACGGATGAACACAGATAAAAGAGTTGGTTTATGTGTGTTCATCCGCGGTTAATTCAAAGCACAAAGAAACCCGATGTCTGCGCAGCGTACTGCGCTTAAGACATCGGGTTTCTCGTTCGGGTTTCTACGGCGCAAACATGTGCGCCAGAGTGGTCAGGATGGCGTTCTGTATATGCGGGTCAACCTGTCCCAATCGCTTCGATAGGCGGCGTTTATCCACGGCGCGAATCTGGTCCAGCGCGATCTCACCTTGTGTCCCTTCAAACAATGATGGCACTCGCGAAGGCCAGCCTCGCACTGAGCTTGTCAGTGGGGCAACCAACACCGTGTTAATGTGCTTATTCATTTCGTCGGGCGAGATGACTACACAAGGACGTGATTTGGCAATCTCGCTTCCAATCGTGGGGTCCAGGTTGACCAGGAATACGTCAAATCTCTTGACGTCGCAGAAAGGCATCAATTACCTTCCTCTTCAGTCAGGTCAGCGCCAAGCCATTCCAGGTCCTCTTGCATGAGTTCGGCATGCCGCCAACGCGCAGCGTTATCCCAATCGCCGCGCGGATGAGCAATCGGTCGCATGACGAGTGTGCCGTCTTTCAACTCCAGGTCTACGGCATCTGGCGAACCAATTGCCTCCAACATTTTCTTTGGGATACGCACGCCTCGCGAATTCCCAACACGTACAACAGGCACCGTAATCATGGTTACATTGTAACCACACAACATGAAGGTGTCAACAGAAACGAGAGGCCCAATCGCTAATCCCCGCTATACCGCTTGGCGATCTTCTCCAGCGTCTTGCGATCCTCGTCGCTGATCTCACGCGGCACGGTGACCATCACGCGCAAATACAGGTCACCAAACTGGCCTTTCGCGCCCAGCTTGGGCATGCCCCGGCCACGCAAGCGAATCCGGCGGCCAGACGACGTGCCTGCCGGCACCGTCACGACCACGTTGCCGCTGAGCGTAGACACCGTCACCTCGCCGCCCAACATGGCCGTGAAAGCGTTCACCCGCACGTCGCGATACAGATCGTCGTCCTTGCGCTCATAGGTGGTGTCCGGCGCAACGTCAATCACCAGGTACAGGTCTCCGGTCTGGCCACGCGAATTACGCGGCCCCTGCCCGCGCATGCGCACCCTGGAGCCCGTCTTCACGCCGGCCGGGATACTGACCTCAATGTCCTGCTCATCCTTGCGCAACAGGCGCGTAGCGCCCTGGTAAGCCTCTTCCAGGGAAATCTGCACCGGCTGTTCCACGTCACGCGGGCGACGCGCCGATTGTGTCCTGGCCCCGGTACGCCCACCGAACATAGCCTCGAAGAAATCGCCCAGGTCCAGGTCTTCAAAATCCACCGTGCTGGTATTGGAACCCCTGCGGAATGGGTTGCCGCCACCAGCCTGTTGAGCCCACTGGTTCCAATCATAATTGCGCGGGTCGCCGCCGGCCTGACGATACTGCTGATAGTTCGTCCCAAGCTGGTCATAGACCTTGCGCTTCTCGGGGTCGCTGAGCACATCGTTGGCCTCGTTGATCTCCTTAAAGCGCTCTTCGGCCTTTTTATCACCTTTATTGACATCAGGGTGATACTGGCGCGCCAGCTTGCGATAAGCCTTTTTGATCGCATCCGCATCTGCGTTACGATCCACGCCTAAAATCTTATAGTAATCCTTATATTCCATACTTCCCCAGTTCTCGGATGATCACCCTTGCTCCCCTTCGAAATCCAATACTCTTATACTGTAAGCATAATCGAGTACCAATTAAGGGAGTGTAGCGCTCTAGCATAAGCAATATATTAGAACAAATGCACTTGTCAATTCCACTCTTTTACAAGGCATCATGACAGCAGAGCCTACTTCCTCCCCGTTTAAGCGGCTGCTCCGCAATCTGGCCAACGAGCTTCGGAGCTTTTCACCCTATGAATGGGTCTTCGCCTGCACCGTGCTGCTCGTGTGCACGCAGTTCATCTTTCTGCCGCGCGACACCTTCTTCTCTCCCGACGAAGGCATGCGCATCATCGCCAGCCGCAGCTTGCGCGCCGACAGCCTCTTCACCGGCCTGATTCGCTACCAGGGTCAATGGCTGGATACACAGATGCAATTCGTGCCCTACTACCCGGCCTGGTTCAAAGTATGGCCGGGGCCACACCTGCAGTTAAACTACTCGCACATCTTGTATGGCACATTGCTCGCGCCGTTTGTGGCAGCCGGCGGCGTCAGCGGCGCACAGGTGCTCTCCATCCTGGCGAGCGCGCTGATGGGTGTGTGCACCGCCGGCGTCTTGCAGCGCGTCGCCGGGCGGGGAATCGCCACGCTGGGGGTGATCTGCGTGATGCTGACCTTGCCGTCGGCGCTGTATGCCTTCCTGGTGTGGGAACATATCCTGACCCTGGCGTTGGTTCTCCTGGCGCTGTGGTGTTTCCTGGCCTGGCAACACGCGCGGCGCCTGCCGCTCCTGATCCTGAGCGCATGCTGCCTGCTCATCACTTGCGCCCTGCGGATTGAGGCGACGTTCGTGATCGCCCCCATCCTGTTGTGGGCTCTCGTCGAGCGAGCTATTCAACCGCGCGCCCATCGCATACGGCTTCTATTAGCCGCCGGTTTAGCACTTCTAGCAATGACGGCCCTCTATGGATGGCTTGCGATCAATACACCCCAACGACTCCCTGCCCTCACCCAGACCTACAACGCACAATGGCTCCAACGCGCAGGAAATGCGGTGCGCTATTTTGTGGCCGGCTATGGCGCCAGCGATGCCACCCTGCTCAGCCTATTGCTCGTCTCGATTGTTGGCGGGCTCGCGCTGTGGCGATGGCGCACTCATCCCACGTTCGTGAGCGCCCTGGCAGCCACCATGATGCTGCTTGGTGGCATCGTCGATATGCTCTCGCTGCTCAACGTTCCGCCGTTCAGCATCTCCAACCCCGGCCTGTTGGGAAGCGCACCGATCTTACTCGCAGTCCTCATGCCCAGTAGTGACGCATCGACCCCGTTGCGGTTTCTCAAACGCGGCGTGTTGACGACTGTCGTTGGATATGTGATCGGCGCGCTCCTGTTTACCGCGCTGGCAAACCGCGCCGCAAGCGTGATGTCGCAGACCGGCAGCACCTGGGCAAACCGTTACTTTCTGCTGCTATATCCCCTGGCAGGGCTAGCGGCACTCCAAAATATCCACACCTGGCTGAGGTCGCAACCCCGCGCCTGGGCAAAAACGCTGCTCTTTTTTGCAATCGGGGTCACGTTCACCGTGGGCGTGCTGAGCAACCTGATGGGGCTCTCACGCATTGCGGAAGATAAACGCCTCATCAGCGCCGTTTGCAGGCCCATCTGGCAGTCGGATGTGCCGTTGATCGTGACAGATGACTGGTGGCGCGCGGAAGAATGTGCCGCAAACGCGCAACAGACCTATCTGTTAGTTACCACTGCACAACAATTGCCCGCGCTCAACCAGACATTATGGAACAAAAACACCAGCACGTTTCTCTTTATATCGCGCGATGGGATATTACCTCTTCAAGTACTCCGCGATGCTTTATCCACATGCTATGCAGAAAAAATAATGGATAATATAAACGACCAACCTGGCACGGCCTTTGTCAGGATCGTCTTAAAAAAACGCCAAACGAGTTGTCCGTAGTTTATTCATTCAACAGTGTGGATAGGATATATGAAACTGACCAGGCTAGTCACGCGGCTGAGCATCTTAAGTGCCCTGGTGGTAGGGCTCAGCATCGCAACCTATACGGTCGCTAAGGCGGCATTCCCTTCGCTGATGGCGGCAAGCGTTTGGGATGGTTCGCTCGCCGGCCAGATGACAGGCACCTTCTATACGAGCCAGCCTTTCACTGTCACGGCCCGCGGCGTCACCAGCACCACTAACTACTACAGCGCGACTTACGTTACCCGCCTGCACCCCACATTCGTTTTCTCACAAGTCCCCAGCGCCGTCGGGGGATATGTGAACAACCTGAGTTTACGCCCTGAATCGCGCGCGGGTGGATACGTAGAACCCCAACTGCCGGTCATCACCTGGACCGTGCAAATATCCTCCCCGGTATATTGCTACACCATCACGCCGACGGCCATCGTAACGAGTCTGACCGCCACTCAAAATTCGGTGAGCGGCTTGAACTTCACCGCGCTGTATCGCTCCACGCCTGCTACCGTCACGGCAAATTTGAATGACTTCCAACAGCTTTCGTTGAATGCAGCGCAGGCCGACAATAGCTGGTTCAAGGTTCGCTATCAGTTGCGCCGCAGTGACGGCATCACAACGCTTTCGCAACTCGTCACCCTTGGCACGCCGGTTACCTTTACGAACTTGCTAAGTGCGCCGCCCATTGACGGTTCGTGCGGCTGGACCTACACCGTGACGGTGCACACAGTCCAGGTATATGGACAGTCCGTCCACTGGCGAGTGACGCCTACAAATGGCATATCGGTGACACTGAACAACGGGAGCACCACCGCAAACGTAAGCTTCCAACCCTACCTGTACCGGGTGTACCAGCCGATGGTGCTGAAGCACTGATCCGTGTCTAACGCCTTAGAAAGTGTTTTGAAAGGGGAAGTGCGTTGGACATTTCCCGCACGTAGCGCATCGATAACGGCGTTGCGCCAACCTTATCCCAGAGGTGCACATCACCCGCATCGCTCGCTGCGGTGTCATTCCGAGCGCAGCGAGGAATCCTGGCCGTGCTCCGCGAGCGACATCGCTGTGGAACCGTGGCTCTATCCAACACGTGCGCCGATGACAGCTCAGATTCCTCGTGCGCCGTTGCAGCCCGGCTCGATTTTTGTCACGCGGCGCACTCGGAATGACCACCTCATCGCAGAGAAAACCGCCCTTTCAAAACGCTATCCTGGCGTCAGGCGCAGAGATTTCTGCGCTTGATGCTAAGATAGACGCATGTTCAAAAATCTCAACCCCGGCGCTCTGGGTCACGCGGTCTCCTTCGATCAAACCTGCGCATACGCCAGGCAATATCACTTTGGTGGCGTCGATTTGGATTTGGGCTTCCTGGACAAAATGGCGCGCGAGAAATCGGTCCAGGTTGCCAAGGATTGGTTCACCGAGACTGGGTTGTGCATCGGTTCATTCGGCTTGAACGTCGCCTGGCGCGACGGAGATACTGATATGGCATACACCGAGAGCCTGCCACGCTTCATCGAGGAAACGAAGCTGGCCGCGGCACTCGGCTGCACGCGTTGCGTCACCTGGGTGATGCCCCGCTCCGACACGCTCCCCTACCAGCAATATTTTGCGCTGGCGGTCCGGCGTCTGAAGCCCGTGGCTGAGATTTTGAAAACCTATGGCATCTGGCTGGGGCTGGAATATGTCGGCCCAAGCACATTGCGCATGGGTCACAAGTATGACTTCATCCATACCATGGACGGCATGCGCGCCCTGGGCGCCGCCATCGGCACAGGCAACATCGGCTTCCTGCTGGATTGCTTCCACTGGTACACGGCGCACGGCACGCTGAGCGAAATCGAGGCCTTGCCCGCGCAAGAGGTGGTCTACGTTCACGTCAATGACGCAATCGCCGGCCGCAGCGCCGATGAGCAGATTGACAACGAGCGCGCCATGGTGGGCGAAACAGGCGTGATCGACATCAGCGGGTTCTTTGGCGCGTTGCGCAAGATCGGCTACGAAGGCCCCGTCACCGTGGAGCCCTTCAGCGATGCGGTCCGTAAGATGGTGCCCGAGCAGGCCATCGCCGCCACCAGCGCCGCACTCGACCGAACGATGAATTAACGATGCCCGGAGACGCCTCAATGACGATGCAGCCCATCGACCCTGCCTCGTATCAGGATTTTCTGCGCCGACACTTCGGCCTGTTTGCGTTTCGGCAGGGGCAGCGGGAGGCAATCGACTACGTGTTGCACGGCAAAAACACGCTGGTCGTCATGCCCACCGGCAGCGGCAAATCACTGATCTACCAGTTCAGCGCGCTGGCTATGCCCGACACGGCCCTGGTCATCTCTCCGCTCATCGCCTTGATGAAGGACCAGGTAGACCGCTTGCAAAGCCACGGCATCGCCGCAACGTTCATCAACAGCTCACTTTCGGGCGAAGAACAGGCCCGCCGGATGACCCAACTGGCCGCCGGGCGTTGGAACTTGGTCTACGTTGCGCCCGAACGCCTGCGTAACCAGGCGTTCCTGAATGCTTTGCGGCGGGCCCGGGGGTCACTCC
>DAOUFG010000090.1:0-68017 GCA_034430115.1 Thermoflexales bacterium
CGCACCTTGCCGGCCGCCATCCCGCAGATCTATACGACGGAGGAGTGGGCGCGTCTCACCGCCGGTCGGACGCTGCACGAGCTAGGCCCGATCAACAACATTTGTGCCGATTGGGGCATGGCGCTCTCGCAAGGGTTGTTGGGCCGCAAACAGGCCGCGCTGAATGCCCGCGCGCAATATCACGAGGACCTGCAAGCGGTTGAATTCCTGGACTGCGCGATCGAGACGATTGACGCAGTGCTGGCGTTGGCGGCGCGCTATGCTGCGGCGGCCCGCCAGTCCGGGCGCGCTGACGTGGCCGGTATTTTGGAACACGTGCCGGCCAACCCGCCGCGCACCTTTCACGATGCGCTGCAAGCGCTGCGCCTGATGCAGGCGGTGGTCTGGCTGACGGGGCACTATCACGTGGGGCTGGGGCGGCTGGATCAGTACCTGTGGCCCTATCTTGAGGCCGACCTCGCCGCCGGGCGATTGAATATCGAACGGGCCGAGGACCTGCTGGCTGAGTTCTTCATCTCGCTCAATAAAGATAGTGATCTATACCCCGGCGTGCAGCAGGGCGACAACGGGCAGACCATTACGCTGGGCGGCCTGGATCAGGATGGCAAGCCCGTTGACAATGAACTTACGCGCATGGCGCTGCGCGTCTCGCGCGACCTGGCGATGATCGACCCGAAGGTCAACCTGCGCATTTCGGCTACGACGGACCTTGACCTGCTATGCCTGGCGACCGAATTAACCCGCAAAGGGCTGGGCTTCCCGCAGTATTCCAACGACGACGTGGTGATCCCCGGCCTGGTGGCGCACGGCTATCACCTGGAGGACGCGCGTAACTATGCGGTGGCAGCCTGCTGGGAATTTCTGATCCCCGGGCGCGGCATGGAAGTGGTCAACATCGGCGCTGTTTCATTGCCGGCGGCGGTGGACGCGGGCATCCGCGCCGGGCTTGCCGCCGGGGATGACTTCGCGGCGCTCTTCCCGCGCATCCAGGCGAACATCCGGGCGCAGGTCGCCAATCTGGCCCAGGCCTATGAGCGCCTGCTCTTGCCGCCCGCCCCCTATTATTCCGTGCTGATGACCGATTGCCTGGAACGCGGGCGCGACCTTTCGCAAGGCAATACCTACAACAACTTCGGCATCCACGGCGCCGGATCGGCCAATGCGGCAGATGCCCTGGCGGCGGTGAAGCAGTTCGTCTTTGATGAGCGCAGTGTCCGCCCGGCGGAACTGCTGGCCGCGCTGGATGCCGATTTCGCCGGTCAGGAGGCTTTGCGCTGTAAGCTGGCGGAGGAAGGGCCCAAGACCGGCAACAACGACGAGCGCGCCGATGCGTTGCTGGTGAAGCTTTTCAACGCCTTTGCGGACGCCTGTGAGCAATATGGGCGCACGCAGCGCGGTGGCATTTTGCGGCCCGGCACCGGCTCGGCCATGTATTACATCTGGCTGGCGCAAGGGCATGCCGGTATGCGCGAGCCGGTGGTCGGCGCGACGGCGGAGGGTCGCCATAGGAGCACGCCGCTCTCGGCTAACCTGGCGCCTGCGTTGGGAGTGCAGTCCTATGGGCCGATCAGCGTGTTGCAATCGTTTGCCAAGCTGGACTACCGGCGCATCTGCAACGGTGGCCCGATTACGCTGGAGTTTTCCGACACTGTCTTCCGCGACGAGGAATCGATTCGCAAGGTGGCGATGTTGGTGCGCACCTTCGCCCGGGTGGGCTGCCAGCAGTTGCAACTCAACAGCCTGAATGTGGAGACGTTGCTCGACGCGCGCGCGCATCCCGAACGCCACAAGAACTTAATTGTGCGGGTATGGGGTTGGAGCGGCTATTTCTGCGAGCTAAGCCGCGAATATCAGGATCACATCATCGCCCGCAATATGTTCGCCATGTGAGGAGCAATGTGAATATCGCCGTTTTTGCTTCGCACGGAGGTTCGGACCTGCAGGCAATGATTGACGGCTGCAAAACGGGACAATTGAAAGCCGCCGTTTGCGTCGTCATCAGTAATAATCCCGACGCGATGGCTTTGGGAAGGGCACGCAGAGAAGGAATTGACGCCTATTGCCTCAACAGCAAGACGTTTCCCGACCCAGTGAAGCTGGACCAGGAAATGCTGGCGATTTTGGAGCGCCATCAAGCGGACATGGTTTTCCTGGCCGGGTATCTGAGGAAAATCGGCCCCCAGGTGTTGCGTCAGTACGAGAACAGGATATTCAACATTCACCCGGCCCTATTGCCGAAGTATGGTGGCAAAGGCATGTACGGCTTGCGCGTGCATCAAGCCGTCGTTGAGGCGGGGGAGAAGGTAACGGGGATCACGATTCACAGGGTAAACGCAGAATATGACAGCGGCGATATCGTCGCGCAGACGCAGGTTGATGTCTTGGAAGGGGATACCCCGGAATCCCTGGCGGCGCGGGTTCTGGAGCGTGAACACACGTTCATCGTTGAGGTCGTGAACGACATCGTTAGCGGAAGGATTAGATTAGGCGGGTAACTGCAGCACTCAGTCATAGTGCTTGATTAGGGGCGAGGAAGTACGCCTTGTGTCCCATCTTTCACCCCTCCACAGGTCGTGCCTGCACAGGCGCTACAGGCTGGGTTGCCAGTGGCTCAGCGGGGTTAGCTGTATCTGTTTCGCCAGGCCATAGGCAGCCGGCAGGTCGCTGTCGCTCTCGACAAGTGTGCGGCCGGCAATAAGCACCGAATTGTTCGGCGAAGAAATCCGCGTGATTCCCCGCGGCACGGCTCCTTTCCAGCCGGGGCCGCTGATCAGGTAGTCGCCGGCCTCGGTTCCTGTGGCGCGTTTGCCAACGTAGGCAAAATTAGTGTTGTTCGACGGATCAGTGAACTGCACGCTGTAGTAGCGACCGACCATATCCGGCACATGCAAGACTTGCGGTTCCTTGCTCAAGTCAAGCCAACCGGCCGTTAAGAGCGTGTCGTGGTTTACGCCGGTCGTCCACAATTTTGAGGTCGAGGTGGGTGCGTGGAGGGGATCGGCAAAAAGCGTTTGGGGTTCCGTATAGAGCGTATTGACCGGGATGGGCCCGTCATCTCCTCCTTGAACGAGGATCGCTCTCTTGTACACGTACAGCAGCATGCGCGGCCAAAAGTAGGTGAAAAGCAACCATGCCACGACACAGACCCCGCCGAAGATAAGTAAATGCGCGTACTCCATCATTTCGCCTCCACAACAGGCGGCACCTCGTACTTGCCATCGAGTATGGTTGTGCCGGGCAGATACACGCGCAGCCAGAGGATGAAATTACCCGCCGGCGCCGGCAGCCAGTTGGATTCATGACCCGCCGGAGCGGTGTTCTGAAGGTAAATATCAACGGAGCCGTCGGCGTTTTGCGCGAGGCCAGAGCGATCACTGACGCTGTACCGATTGATTGGATTCGCCACAAAGTGGTTTTTCGCATTCCCCATCGTCAGCGACCAGAATGCGTCGTTCGGCGGAAGGCCGCCCGGCGGGAAGTGCATCATATAGTCGTGCTGCCCGCTCAGCGCGTGACCCGTGCCATCCGCGTTCGTCCACCAATACATCGCCTCTTGCGGCACGTTTACCGGGCCGGGAAATAGTTGGGCGTGCGCGGCTCGCAGCAACATGCCGTTGCCGGGCACGCCTAACCCAAACATGGTGATCCAGCCGTTGACCCTGGTAGATTTGATCCTTGCGTAAATATGGGCCGTGACAAACGCCAGCCCGCCGCCGATGAGGATGCCCTGTATCACGTCGCTCTGCACGGTTCTCGTGCTCAAATCGATAAAGAAGAATAAGCGGATTAAGAAATAAACGCATACCACGCCGATCAGTGTGGCCAGGTAAGTGTAAGTTCTACTCATTCGGTCGAACCTCAGTGTTGGGCAGCCTCTGCGCCGCCGGCGCTGCGCGCCAGCGCCGTCAATCCGCTCAAGCCGCCCAACCCCATCGTCTCGACCGCCGACGAAGGGACGATCACCATTGCGCCGCGCTCCTTTAGCCCTTCGAACAGCATGTTCATCGCCCGCAGGTGCAGCGCCATCTCGTTCGCGCCGTATACTTCCGCCGCGGCGCGGAAGGACTCGGCGATCTGCCGTTCGCCCTCGCCCAGGATCACGCGGGCCTGCCGCTCGCGTTCGGCTTGCGCCTGGCGGCTCATCGTATCTTCCAGCGCGGCGGGGATCACGATGTCGCGTATCTCCACGGACTGTACCGACACGCCCCACGGCGTGGTGCGCTGATCGATGACCTTTTGCAGTTCCGTGTCGATCATCTCGCGCCCCACCAGGATATCGGCCAGCACCATCTTGCCGATGATGTCGCGCAGCGCCGTCTGGGCCGACCAGGCGATGGCGTTGCGATAGTTCTCCACTTCCAACGCCGCCTTCTGCGCATCCCATACCACCCAGAACAGCACCGCATCGACGTTGATCGGCACCGTATCTTTGGTCAGCGTCTTCTCTGCGCTGAAGGATGTCACCATCACGCGTTGATCAATCCAGGTCGGTATGCTCTCGACGATGGGCACGATCCAAAAGGAGCCCGGTCCCGCCAGCCGGACGAACTTGCCCAGCCGCAAAACGACCGCCTTCTCCCACTGGTTCGCGATCTTCAGCGCGAACAGGACGTACAGCGCCGGGAGGAACGACAGTAGAAACCAGGTGGGCGTCTGCCCCTGCCCAAATTGGCCGGTCAGACGGCTGGCCTCGAAGCCGATCAGCATGATGATGATAAAAAGTGTCACTGCGACGGGGTTGGATTGTTTCGTGTCCAGTGCCGGTTTCGAACGCTTGAGTTGTTCGGTTAGATTTGCCATACTTATCTCCTTCTATGATTGGGAGCGGGCCATCTTGGGGGCACCGCTAGATATTAATTAAGCGCGCGGCGGCTTTGACCAGCGCGCTAACTGCGCCTCGAACGCCTCACGCACTTCTTGCGCGCTGTAGCCCATGCTCAGCGCCTTGCCCACGATGCTATCCATCAAGCCGAGTAGCTGCTCCTGGCGCGCCAGCAGCAGTTGCTCCTGGTCCGGCTGTTCCCGCACGTAGGTGCCGCGCCCCTGCTGTGTCGTGATCACGCGATCAGCGTCCAGCAGGTCGTAGGATCGGGCAATTGTGTTCGGGTTGACTCGCAAGTCCGTCGCCAATTGCCGCACTGTGGGCAACTGCTGCCCCGGCGCCAACAGCCCGGCCGCCACCTGGTGTTTGATCGCATTGACGACTTGCAGGTAGATTGGTATCGCGCTGTCAGGGTCAATACGGATATTCAATATCGCCTCTTATGATTGTACTAATTCAATTAGTACAATTGTAGTGAGCAAGGCTGCATCTGTCAATAGGTTCCTTTCTCGCTGCTCGCTGGCCGAGTCGTTAGACGCTGGGTGGAACATTTGTGCTACAGTAGAGGGGTGGACGATATTGCAGTACAACTGGATCTCTTCGAGCCGCGGGCGCTTTATGAAGCGTCCGCCGGCGATGCACTCGCATCTTCCGCCCCTCAGAGTGGCGCTCCCACGACGCCGCGCATCGTCCAATGTGACGACGATTTTGCCGAACTGCTGCGCGAACTGGAAGCGGCGCAACGCATCGCCTTCGATACCGAGACCACCGGCGTGGACATGACCCGGTGCGGGTTGGTGGGCATGTCGTTTTGCACGCATGCCGGGAATGGCTGGTATGTGCCGGTGGATTCCGTGGATGATTGCTGGCATCTTCGTCCGCAGACGCAGCAGGCGCAAACGTTGTGCGGCGTTTTGAACCGTGCCAGCGCCGGGCTGGCCGCGCACAACGCCAAGTTCGACCTGGGCGTGCTGAAGCAGCATCACATGGCGTTGGAGCGCGTCGTATACGACACGATGCTGGCCCAATTCGCCGTCGATCCTTTCGCGCGTGGCGCGCTGGGCTTGAAGCGTCTGGCCAGGGATTACCTGGGCTGGGAGATGCAGGAGATCGAGTCGCTCATCGGCCAGGGCAAACATCAGCGCTCCATGCGTGACGTGCCTGTTGCGCGGGTTGCGCCCTATGCCGCAGCGGATGCCGACGCGACCTGGCAACTGGTGGACGTGCTGCAGCCGAAGGTGAGCGCCCTGGGGATGGATCGCTTGCTGAACGAAGTAGAGTTCCCGCTCATTCCGGTGCTGGTGGATATGGAGCTGGCGGGTGTGGCGATCGACGTGCCCTTCCTGGCCCAACTGTCCAAAGAGATGACGGCGCGGCTGCATCAGCTCGAGGCGGATATTTATAAACTGGCGGGCCGGGTGTTCAACGTCGGCTCATCGCAACAGCTTGCTACCGTGCTTTATCGCATTTTGGGGTTACACGTTGAGGTGAGTAGCAGGTCGGGCAACGATGAAGAGGCCTTGCCATCCACGCGCGCGCACCGGCTGGAAGCACTGCGCGATCAGCACCCCATCGTGCCGCTGGTGTTGGAACAGCGCGAACTTGCAAAACTCTTGGGCACCTATGTGGATGCGTTGCCGGCGCTGGTGAACCCCGACACGGGCCGGGTGCACACGCACTTCAATCAAGCCGTGGTCGTCACGGGGCGGCTCTCTTCGTCGAACCCCAACTTGCAAAATGTGCCCATCAGCACGGAGATGGGCCGGCGCGTGCGGCAGGCGTTCATTGGCGCGCCGGGCGGGCAGGTCATGTCGTCGGACTATTCACAGGTGGAATTGCGCGTGCTGGCGCACCTGGCCAACGATGTCGTGTTGCGGGCCGCGTTCCAGCGTGGCGAGGACATCCACAAATCCACGGCGGCGGCGGTTTATCATATTCCTCTGGCCCAGGTGACTGCCGAACAACGCGCATTTGCCAAGCATATCAACTTTGGCATTGCTTATGGCATGTCGGCTCATTCGTTGGCGCGTTCCACCGGCATGAGCGATGAACAGGCCGAGCAGTTTATGGCCGATTATTTCAGGCGCTATTCGGGCGTGCGCCGCTGGTTGGACGCGACCAAGCGCCAGGTGGTGCGTGAGCGCTACGTGTCCACCATGTTTGGGCGGCGCCGCCCGTTCACTAACCTGCGAGATCGCAGCCCCAGCGAGGTCCGGCGCGCTGAGCGGCTGGCGGTGAATCACCCCGTCCAGGGCACGGCGGCGGAAGTGGTGAAAATTGCCATGATCAAGCTGCATCATAGCCTGCGTGCCGGCGGATATCACGCACGGCTTACCTTGCAAGTGCACGATGAATTGGTGCTGGACGTGCCGCGTGAGGAAGTGAACGACGTGCGTGAACTGCTACGCCGCGAGATGGAGCAGGCTTTGCCGTTGTCCATTCCGCTCAAAGCCGATGTTGCGGTAGGGGATAACTGGGATAGCGTCGCGTAAATCTTCTTCAAATACATCTCGCCTACAATGTCGGAGAATGTCCCGATAATGCCTCTAGTGAGCCTGTTTAAGGACTGGCCGTCTGCAAACTGGAGCAAAAACCTCTATATAAACAGGGAATTAACATAATAAAACATGACTAGCACCGCACAAACAGATCAGCCGGGGCCCTTTTACAGCCAGCCGGCGCAGGCAGCATTGGAGCAATTGAAGGCGGAATTAAATCGGGGGCTGTCGGTGGCGGAAGCCCAGCAGCGTCTGGCACGGTATGGGTATAACGAGCTACCTAGCGGCAAGAAAACCCCACTGTGGCGGTTATTTCTGGCCCAATTCAATGATTTTGTCGTCCTCCTTCTGATCGTAGCCTCGCTCGTGTCCATCGCCCTGGGTGACTTGATTGAGGGGCTGGCGATCATGGCGATCGTGATTCTGAACGCGGCCATCGGGTTGATCCAGGAGCAGCGGGCCGATGCGGCGCTGGATGCCCTGAAGAAGATGGCCGCGCCGGACGCGCAGGTGCTGCGCGATGGGGCGCACGCCCGTGTGCCGGCGCGCGAACTGGTGCCCGGGGACATCGTGTTCCTCGAAGCAGGCAACTATGTGCCGGCGGACCTGCGGCTGATCGAATCATATAACCTGCAAGTGAACGAGTCGGCATTGACGGGTGAGAGCACGCCGGTGGCGAAGCGGGCCGATGCGATTATCGAAGCCGACGCGCCAATCGGCGACCGGGTGAACATCGCCTATTCCAGCACGGTGGTGACCTATGGGCGAGGAAAAGGGCTGGTGGTAAACACCGGCACACATACCGAAATCGGCGAAATCGCGCGCATGCTGGGAGAGATCGAAGAGGAGAGCACCCCGCTGCAAAAGCGCTTGAATCAGTTGGGCAAGACGCTGAGCATCGTGGCGCTGATCCTCTGCGCGATGGTGTTTGGAGTAGAGTTGTTTCGCAACACGGACTTTAGCCTGATCGGGGCGCAGGGGCTGGGAGCGTATTTGAGCACCTATTCGCGCAACATCACGGATTTCTTCATCCTGGCGGTGAGCCTGGCGGTGGCGGCGGTGCCGGAAGGGCTGGCAGCCGTCGTGACGATCAACCTGGCGCTGGGGATGCGCGAAATGGTGAAGCGCAACGCGCTGATCCGGCGGCTGACGGCGGTGGAAACACTGGGCAGCGCGACAGCGATTTGTACGGATAAGACGGGGACGCTGACCCAGAACGTGATGAACGTGGTGCGGATGTATGCGAGTGGGCACACCTATCGCATCACGGGCGACAAGTACGAGCCGAAGGGTGAGTTCATCGAGATTGGGGATAAGAGGTTGGAGATAAGCGATTCGAGATTGGAGACGGGAGATTCTGGTGAGAATCGCCAGTCCCAAATTCCAAATCCCCAACTGCCATTCTCCAATCTCCTTCTCGGCGCGCTGCTGGCCAACGATGCGCTGTTGGAAGAGAGTGGCGAAGAGGAAAATCAACCGACCTACCGGGTGGTGGGTGACCCGACGGAAGGGGCGCTGGTGGTGGCAGCCGCCAAGGCCGGCCTGTGGCGCGCCGGCGCGGAGCAGGACTATCCGCGCGTCGCCGAAGTGCCCTTCGACGCCGACCGCAAGATGATGACCACCGTCCATGAAATTAAGCATGATTCGCAGGCCGTGCTTACCTCTTCCGCAGGTGCCCTGCTGGTGTTCACCAAAGGTGCGCCGGACATTGTGCTGGCGCATTGCACGCAGCACTGGCTGGGCGACCGGGCGCAGCCATTGACGGAGCAGGATCGGGAGCACCTGTTGGACGTGAACACGGCGATGGCTTCCGATGCGTTGCGTGTGCTGGCAGTGGCGTTGAAGCCATTGGCACGCGAAGAACTGCCACCCGAGGCACAACTGAATGGGCCGGCGCTGGAACATGACCTGATCTTCCTGGGGCTGCTGGGGATGATCGACCCACCGCGCCCGGAGGTGATCCCTGCGATCGAGACGGCACGCAAAGCCGGCATCCGCACGATCATGATCACCGGCGACTATTCGGTGACGGCGCGGGCGATTGCGCAGGAAATTGGGCTGGGCACTACCAATGGCGCGCCGAAAGTGGTGGCAGGCTCGCAGATCGAAGAGATGAGCGACGCACAACTGGCGGAGCAGGTGAAGACCGTTAGTGTCTTCGCGCGCGTCTCACCGGAGCACAAGGTGCGCATTGTGACGGCGGTGAAGAGTATCGGCAACGTGGTGGCGATGACGGGCGACGGGGTGAACGACGCGCCCGCGCTGAAACGGGCGGATATCGGCGTGTCGATGGGGATCACCGGCACGGATGTGAGCAAGGAAACGGCCGACATGGTGCTGACGGATGACAACTATGCCAGCATCGTGAAAGCGGTGGAGCAGGGGCGAATCATCTATTCGAACATCCGCAAGTTCGTGTTCTACCTGCTCGGTTGCAACGTGGCCGAAATCGTGATCATCTTCGTGGCAACCCTGTTGGGGTTGAAGAGCCCATTGGCGGCGATCCAGCTATTGTGGATGAACCTGGTGACGGATGGGGCGCCGGCGTTGGCGTTGGGCCTGGAGAAGGGCGACCCGGACGTGATGCGCATCCCGCCGCGACCGGTGAGCGAGCCGATCATCAACCGGCGCATGGTGCTGGGGATGGCGACGCAGACGGTGGCGATTGCGTTGATGGTGCTGGGGGCGTATATGCTGGCGTTGCAGGTCTACCCGGCTCAGGCGGAGACGATTGGTTTCCTGGCGCTGTGCTTTGCCGAGTTGCCGCTGGCCTATACCTCGCGCTCGGAGCGCTTCTCGCTCTTGAAGATAGGCCCGTTCTCGAATCGCACCATGCAATATGCGATCCTCTCGTCCGTGGTTGGGCTACTGGTTGTGACCTACGTGCCGTTCCTGAATGTGGTGTTCGACACCGTGCCGTTGGGGCTGGAGCACTGGCTCTTGATTCTGCCCCCGATGATCGTGCCGGCGCTGGTGGCCGAACTGACCAAGTTCGTCGTGCGGCGGATGGGCTGGTCATGAACAGGGCAATTGCCCCGCGAAAGAAGGTTTATAAGGAATGGGCATGGTTGTTGAGTGCCATGCTCATTCCTTTGTTATTGGCGACAATCTTAACCTATCCGGTTATAACGGATATAGGCCATCGTTTGCCGGGATGGGAAGGGGATAATGTTGAATTTGTATGGTTCATGCACTGGGCCCGTTATGCACTCCTGAATGGTAAGAACTTTTTCTTTGATGCTGGTGCGTTCTATCCCGTAGGTTTCAACTACGCGGAAGTTGATCTATCCCCAATTAATCTTTTTGGTGCACTTCCAATTACACTGTTGTTTGGGCCTGTCGTTGCGTACAATGTGGCGTTATTTGCTACTTTTGTGCTAACTTCCTTATTTACCTTTCTGTGGGTAAAAACGTCGACGCATAATGCGCCTATTGCGCTTCTATGCGGGATCGTGAGTGCCTTTTTCCCATATCGGATTGCGCACTTGCCCGGCCATCTGAACTTGATAACAACACAATGGTTCCCGATGGGCTTTTGGGCAATCGAGCACTACCTGCAGAGCCATCGTCAGCGCTGGCTCATTATTATGAGTATTGCTCTTGCGCTGGCTGGGTTATCCGCGTGGTATTACCTAATCTTCGCGGCAATTGCCTTTGGCATATACCTGATGGCAGGTAGTTTGCGCATTCACCGGTTACTTGCTGACCGAACATTTTGGAAACCCTTTGCTTTTGGCGCTTTGTTAAGTGGAATTTTGATTGCGCCATTTGCAATTCCGCATTTACAAGCGCAAGTGAACACAAATGATTTGCGCAGGCCTTTCTCGGATGTTCTTGGACTGTCGGTAAGTCCGATTGAACTTATTACCCCTAGTGTGCGACACCCTCTACTGGGGAACTGGATCCTTCAGGTCGTACCAGGAGCCTCGAATCAGAATATTGTTGAACGGGTAGTAACGCCAGGTTTTGTGTTGCTGGTGTTAGGAGTAATGGGCATCCTGTTATCACGGCGAAGAACCGTTGTGAGAGCGATGATTTTCCTTATCGTTATAGCGGTGGTGATATCGCTTGGGCCGCTACTGATTGGTACTGATCATCAACCTGTAAGACTACCCGTTACCGTAGAGGAAATGACTTTTCTGCGAACGAGTGGAGTGATGGGTTTCTTGAGTAGTTGGTTTACGCCTGAACTTGCGGCGCAGATGCAAGCGGGGCTATTCGTTGTCGTTCCATTGCCATTCGCCTTTGTTTATAAGCTGCCGATTGTATGGTCATTGCGTGGGGTTGCACGTGCTAGCATCCTGATGGATTTTGGATTATGCGCTCTGGCTGGTCTGGGATTGGCCGAATTGTGGCGGCGTTTCCCGAGGTTTTCCCAGGCGGGGAGATTGGGAACTCTATTGGGCTTGGGGATACTTATCCTTTTTGAGTATTGGCAATCTCCTTATGGCGCGGCAAATCTTCAGATTCGGCCTGTAGATGTCTGGTTAAGTTCGCAACCGATGGGAAGCGTCCTGGAGTTACCGGTAGAACAAGGAAGTCGGGCTTACGGTTTGTTTGCGAGAACAATTCATAATCAGCCAACTGTATTGGGCACGTCGGTTTCATATCGGGAACTGGCGAGTCGTAAGCAGGTTATCAAGCAGTTGCCAGAATCAGCATCCTTGCAGATGTTGTGTGAGTGGGATGTTCGATATATTGTAGTCGATACCTCACGCGTAAAACCTGAGCAGTTAGAGATTACTCGTGCTGTCATTCGTGCGATTCCTCATCTTTCTTCACCTATTAGGGTTGGGTCAGCGGACGTTTATCAGATGGCGCCATGTAGGAATTGATAGCATGGCTGTAAATGTGTAGCCAAAGCACGCTTTTGTGATAAGTGCTTCTTGTAATAGGGATATAGGCTATGATTGGTGCGCAATGCTTCGAACGCTGAAGATATATCCCGCCCTCCTGCGAGCTTACTGGCATCGCGCCATCATCTATCGTGTAGCCTATATTGTGTGGATCGTTAACACAGCTTTCCCCTTGGTGATGATGGCGATCTGGATCAGCCTGGCACAGGGGGGGCCGATTCAGGGGTACAGTTCGGCGGATTTTGTTGGCTACTATTTGGCGGCGATTTTGGTGCGGCGCATCACTAACGCCGGCATTGTGAGCGATCTGGAAAACCTGGTGCGAACCGGGGAACTGTCGGTTTATCTGCTGCGGCCTGTGAATGTGATCCACCATTTCCTGGCGCGCATGCTGTCAACTAGGTTAGTAGGGATTCCTATGGTAGGGGTTCCTGTCATCATTGCAGTAATCCTGACGCCGGGCCGACAGTTCGTGCTGGACCCTCTCAGCCTGGCACTCTTCGCGCTCGCCTGTATCGCGGGGTTCCTGTTTGAGTTTTTGGCCCAATACTTCATCGGAGGGCTTTCTTTTTGGATTACCCAGGCCCACGGCGTAGGTGCGGCCTACCAACTCGCCAAGTCATTCCTGGGTGGTTACATTGTGCCGCTAGCAATGTTCCCGGCTAGCCTGCAAGGTCTGTTGCAACTTTTGCCGTTCCAAGTCTCGATGGCATTGCCCGTTGAACTGCTTACCGGGCGTGTCAGCCCAGAAGCGGCTCTCTTGCGTTTGGGAGTGTGCTGTGCGTGGACGATCATTTTGGCGGTGTGTACGCATTTCCTGTGGCGCGCGGGGCTACGTTCCTACAGTGCGGTGGGGGCATGAAGCGGTATCTCCGGTTGATCCGGCTCTTCTTCAAGAATAGCTTGCTGATCGAGCTTGAGTATCGCGTCAACTTCATAGGGCTGCTTTTCCTGTCGCTTGTCGATGCCACCTGGTCGGTCGGCGGAGCACTTTTGTTTTATAGCCACCGTACTAACATTGGGGGGTGGAGCTTCAATCAATGCTTGGTGGTGATCGGTCTCTATTTCCTGGCCTACGGGTTTGTGGATGTGGTCATGCGTCCCAATATAGATGACATTGTGGAACATATCCGCACCGGCACGATGGATTTTGTCCTGGTGAAGCCGGTCAATTCTCAGGTTCATGCGACCCTGCGCCGGTTTCGTTTTCAAAAGTTATCCAGCGTAGCGGTCGGGCTGGGTATCATCATTTATGCTTTGATCCAGTTGCACCAGACGCCCAATGTTGGTCAAGTGTGCCTGTTTATCCTCGTGTGCGCCGGCGGGATGGTGCTCCTGTATTCCGCCATGACCTTGCTTTCCACGCTTTCATTCTGGCTGGTGGATATCACCAATATCGACGACTTCATCGTCGGTTTTCTGGAGGCCGGCCGCTTCCCATCCGACGCGTTCCCGGAGCCGGTGCGTGGGCTGATTACATTCGTGGTGCCGATTGCCTTTATCACGACTGTGCCGGCGGAAGTGCTCCTGGGCAGGCTCACGCCAGGATTGGTATTCTATGGGTGGGCAATTGCGCTACTACTCCTGGTAGCCAGTATCGGATTATGGCAGGTAGCATTGCGGCACTATACAAGCGCCAGCTCTTGAGCGGTGAAGAGAATGAGACCCATGAATACGCCTCAGCGGACGAACCATACGCTACTTGCGGTGGCGATAGATATTGGGTTGACATGGATCGCGCTATTTGTGTCAACCGAAGTGCGCTTGATCTTGCCGCTGGGGCAGGACTTAGCCGAAAGGTACGTGCACGTAAGTTGGCAGGTATACCTTTTTGCCGGGGTGATTTGGTTATGTGTGCTGGCGCAGTTTAATTTCTATAGTCGTCGTTGGGGAAGCTTCCGTGAAGAATGGGGCACGTTGATCATGGCAGTGTTGACCGCACTGCTTATCCTGGCGGGTGCGCTGTACTTCACCTTCAGGCAAGTCTCGCGCTTGCAGTTCATCTACTTCGGCATATTGGACTTGCTACTCCTGACGTTTGCGCATGCCATCTTGGATGGCTGGGTGAGCAGAGTCGGAAAACGATCCACATGGCGCGTGTTGATTGTCGGCACCAGTCAGGCGGGCCACAGCCTGGCATCACGCCTGCATGAGCAGCCGCTGGCTGGGGTTCAAATCGTCGGTTTTTTGGCGGATGATGGCTTGAATGAGCCGGATATTGACGGCCTGCCGGTGATTGGCACCCTGGACCGGGTAGTCGAGATCGTCCAACAGAAGCAAATATCCGAAGTAATTCTGGCGCTTCCGCATGAGGATTATGAGCGGATGTTGGCGACCATCATGGCGCTCGAAAAACTGCCGGTGCAGGTGAGCCTGGTGCCCGATATATTGGATTTGGCATGGTTCGTGACGCGCGTCGATGAATTGAATGGTGTGCCATTATTACGGCTGCGCGAGTCCCCCTTGAATGGCCCGGCACGTGCCGTGAAGCGACTCATAGACATTGTGCTTTCATCCATTCTTATCATCTTATCGACCCCTCTCATGTTGATCGTGGCGCTAGCCGTGAGGCTGGACTCGCCAGGCCCGGTGCTCATTCGGCAGAAGCGAATTGGCGAAAATGGCGAACCTTTCTACATGCTCAAGTTCCGCACCATGTTTGCCGGCGCTGAAACGGCAATCCCAAAAGAAGGGGAGGTTGAGCAGGCAAGAAAGGAGACGCAGAACGGCGGAGCTATCGTTCATAAACGCCCTAATGATTCTCGTGTCACGCGCGTGGGTCGGGTGCTACGCCACTATAGCATTGACGAATTTCCTCAATTTGTGAATGTTCTGCGTGGAGAAATGAGCCTGGTGGGGCCACGCCCGGAACTGCCCTGGTTGGTCGATTGTTACGAGCCCTGGCAACGCCATCGTTTTGCCGTGCCGCCTGGCATGACGGGGTGGTGGCAGATCCATGGGCGCAGTGACCGGCCGATGCACCTGAATGTGGAGGATGACTTATATTACATCCGCAACTACTCATTGTGGATGGACATTCAGATTTTGCTGCGTACCATCCCGGCAGTATTGAGTGGGAGGGGGGCGTATTAGCTGAGGTGGCGTGTGGGTCGGGCTGGGTCACCCTTTCCGGATTAGAAGCTGCTCATACTGATTAGTCACGGCATCCCACGAATAGTGGGTGTGTGCATATTGCTGAGCGCGCTCGCGGTAGGAGTGGATAGTCTCGGGGTGCAGTAGTAGCGTGGCGAGTTGTTCTGAGAGCGCATCGGCGCCGATATTCCCACTGTAACCGAATCCATTCCCGTCTATTGTTTCCAGGTTTTCGGGCGTGTTGTTCACTACGACGCAGTTCCCCAATGACATTGCTTCCACCAGTGCCGGGTGTGTTCCCCCTACTTCAGACGTCTCGACGAACAAAGTCGCGTTGGACGCAAGCTCGCTGTAGGCGTCTCCAAACTGGTAACCCGTAAAGATGATGGACTCACAACCTTTTGCGTTTGCCTTTAGCGCAGTGATGTATTCTGCCGAATATGGGGCGTCTCCAACGATCACACACTTCATGTCCCTCGTAACTGAGTTCTTTTCGGGAGTTTGTTGTAGCCTGCGCCAGGCCTCCACCAGGTGGTGAGCACAATTCTCAGGCACCAGCCGGCCGACAAACAGGATGTACTTACCTGGCTGCAAGCCAAACTGTTGCAGCACCTTGCCGGCCGGCCTGGGTGTTACTTCTGCCCCGTAAGGAATGAACACTGTTTCTGTGTGGTACTCACGTTTGTAAAACTCTTGCACACGGCGAGAGTCGGTAACGACGGTGTGTGCACATCGCACAGCCATTTGCTCTGACCAGCGTAGATAGCTGCGCGCAGCAGGCCCCCATTTTTGGCGTTTCCAGTCCAGGCCATCCACATTCAATATCACGCGTGTCTTGCTGAATAGGCGGGGAATTAGGCACAGCGGGGCGTTGCCGGCGATGAAAACGATCATTGCATCATAGCCTTGCGTCAAGGCATGCAGCATCGAGGTCGTTGTGTGCGTGATCGTATCCAGATGCTTACTTGCAATGCCGGGTACGCGCACCAAACGCATGCCCTTGTAGGATGGTTCCAGGTACTCGATGAAGTGGGCGCGGTTATATACCGTCACGCGGTGGCCGTGCTGTGCCAATCGCATGCCGAGATTTTCGACACACGTCTCGAAGCCGGAGTATGCAGCGGGGATACCGCGTGTGCCAATGAGGGCGAGATTCATAAAAGCACCATCTTGTGTTTGTACGTAAGTCAGCGAATGAGTAGTGAGTAAACGCCCTCTGCATCAACAGGGACAAGACGAAAGCCAATTTTCTCAAGTTGAGTCTCTAAAGGGCTACGGAGTGAATCTACGACAATGAAAGTGGGTGCACTTGAGTTTGACAAGATTTGTACCATCTCATCCGTAGTACCGTACTTATTCCAATGGGTCGGCGCAGCATTTTGATCAGCCAGATAGTAATCAATGGTAACAGCAGACCATGCTGGCACCATCCATGCTGAGCGATTTGTGAGTCCGCCCGTTTGCATGATTGCTGTGGCAATTGCTTTGGCGTTAGAGCGTTCCAAACGATTCAAGTCATCTTTAACGGTGAACGCGGCAGATACGATCAATAGGCCGACGAGCCCGCTGGCCAAAGCGATCCCAATGGCATGTAAACGCACATTTTGAGCTATAGCCTTTTCCGCTAGGGCGAGTGATAACCCCAGAAACAAGGCTCGAATTGGTAGCAGAAACAGGAATTGCCTGGGATGAAAGAAGTAGTGGGTTCGCAAGGTCAATATGATCACTATGCCTGCACATACTATGTAGACAGCGATGAGGTTGATAAGGAGTCTTTGCACAGGGCTACGTCGTAGGCACGCGAAAATTGCGAACAGGTGGAAGACAATCAAGCAATAGATATACAGAGATGCTAACAGATTGGTATTAGGGAGGACAGGAGAGAGTTCCAACCCTGACAGGATAGATGATAACTCTGTCGCACCTAATGTACTCGTGCCCATCGGGTGAGGGCGAGTGTTCATTGCACCCAGTAGCCAGGGGAGGAATGAGAGCGCAGCACAAACGAGTGCGCTGGTGAACCATATCAGTCGCCGTGCACGGACTTGTGAGGGAGAAAGAGTATAGATTAGGGCCAAGCCGGCGGCGCATAGTAGCGTTGAATAGACATGTGCATATGCGGTACCCGCGGCAAGCAAGAGCACGACCAGCCATGTGCCAGGTGTTAACTTTAGCCTCCCTTTTGCCAATAATACTGCTAATGTCAAGGTTGCGGTCCCTAACATCAACCCCAAAGAATAAAAGCGCACCTCTTGAGCGTAACGAATCGCCAGAGGAGAAATGGTAGCTATGAGGGCGGCCCACTTTCCTGTATGAGGATTTATTACTTGTGCCACGGCGTAAATGAGGGCAACAGTAATAATGCTCCAACACAAGGGAAGAAATCGTAGAGCCAGCTCAGAATTCCCCACGATGTGAATAGTGAGACAGGTTAATATGTAATCTAAGGGGGCTGCACCGGAGTGCGTGGAGACAACTTTGAGTATGTCGGTAATGTTAGAGAGGTGCCCCACATTCACTTGTCCAACCTCATCGAACCAAAAACTGTAGCTGGTTATATTGATCAACCGGAGGACGAAGGCGAGGAGAAACAGACAAAAGGCTATACTATAAAAGTTGGTTCGCTGCTTCATTGTGTGATTTGGATGGTCGGATGATTGATAGCGGGAACCCTCAATAAGAAGTTTTGAATCCGCGCCATATTCCTCGCCAATACGCGTGCATAGCTTCAGTTTTACCGTGTAGCAGCATTCTTATACTGTAAGCGACAATATACGCAAAGAAAAAAAGCCAAGCAAGAAGAGGAGATGCTTTACTATAGTTCTTTCGGTAAAAATGTGTGAAACTGGTCCCCGTAAGAAATCTTTCGTGGACACTCCATCTCCCTCCACTTGACGTTGCGACAGCATGATATCCTTTCACATTTGAGCACACGTGAATACGAAGTCCATTATGTCTGGCTCGTAGACAAAGGTCCCAATCTTCATAGTACATAAAATAGCTCTCGTCTAACACCCCAATCTTTTGGAAAGTCGTATAGGGTATGAGTGCTATACAGAAGGTGACAGCATCACAGGCAATAAGGTTTGTTCTTGCGAGAGTGTGTAATGTGTGGTTTTTTTTGAGATGCTTAATACTAAGATTAAAGTGATGGAGTGTATATCTGTCTGTGTAACTTCCTGTTGACCATATTCGGTTATCAGAGGAAGTATAAATGATGGGAGATATAATATCTGTCTCGCCAGCCAATACAGGTTCAAGTAGCCGGTCAATGGCCCCATCTTCTAAGTATGCATCATTATTAAGAAATAGACATAAGTCGCCACTGCGGCAGAGGTTTAAAGCTGCATTGCAACCAACAGCAAATCCTCGGTTCGTTGGTAAAGAAATAAGTGTTATGTTGTGCAGTTCTTGTAATAGTTGGATTGATTCATCTGTGGAACCATTATCAACGACAATCAGTTTTGGTATTATGTCGTTTTTAGCAAAAGAAGTTGCTCTGATGATTCTTCCGACACAGTCGCAGGTTAAACGAGGTTGATTCCAATTAATAATAATTACGACAAGATGGATAGACATTTTAGCTAACAGGAAAACTAATTGAGTGAGTGTTTAGTAATAGCTTATAAATCGTATGATACAGAGAAAGTTGAAGAGGTTTTTTCACAAAGGCACGCATAAATGAGTAGCCGGATTGGATTAATAAGTGACGCTTCGCAAAATATATGCCCTCAGATATAGCGAGTGCAGACTCGATTTCTTTAGGACGTTGAGGTGCTACGGTAAAGGGGAGCCAAGCCTCCCACTTTGTGATGAACTGATGTTCGGCCATTTGCCATTGTCTATCATACTTACCTTCTGAAGAATGGCGAATGGGAATATTGCAATCAACGATGACCGGCATCTTTCTTGAATTGAATTGCATAGAGATGTCAAGGTCATATAGATGAAATCCCGGAAAGTTGATAGTGTCAAAACGGATAGTATCTAAATTCTCTCGACGCGTGGCCAGGAAAACGCCATCAAGAGCTACTGCTGGGTAACGTCCAGAGCGTCGGAAATCTGCTTTCAGAAGGGAAGTGCCGTTTTTAGATTGGTGAATAACACTAGAAAAAGTGAAGTTACGTCCTACGGTCCACCATGGAACTGGGTATTTGCTCAAAAGGTTGGATCCCGCCACTCCCACTAAGCCAACGTTCGTACCCTCTAGTAAAACTGACTCAAGCTCTTTTCCCCAATCTTGCTTAACGAAAAAGATGTCATCGTGGAGAAAACAGCATATTTGCCCGGAGCATTGTGGTATAAGAAAGTTATATGCAGCTCCAAGTCCCAATTGCCCTTCTTTATTATTCAGAAACTTGACTTCGACAGGTAGCCCACAAGTGGTACTGATATTTTTTATAAGGGCTTCGGGATTGCCATTACGGCTGCATACGAGCACGGAGATCATATGTTTGATAAAAGAGTACTTGTTATAGGATTGGATGGCGCGACTTGGAGAATTTTACAACCCCTGATGCAAAGGGGATATCTCCCCAACTTAAGTCAGTTATATCAAGATGGTGCAAGTGGTATATTGAAATCCACTAATCCCCCATTGACTCCTGTTGCATGGACAAGCTGTTTTACTGGAGTCAATCCTGGTAAGCATGGAGTGTTCGGATTCTATCAGTGTCGTAGACCTGAGCAGGGGTTTATGCTCAATAATGCTGACATGGTCAAGTCCCCACAACTGTGGGACTATCTAAATGGCACAGGGAAAAAGGTGGCAATTTACAACGTGCCAATGACTTTTCCGGTACATGAGGTAGATGGAGTCCTTGTCGCAGGTTTCGATACACCTAGTAATCAGTCTGAATATACATACCCATCGTCTCTAAAAGTGCTGTTAGAGGATAAAGGGTACAAGATCGATCTATTCATTAAAAGGCGCGGGAGAGATTACATTTCCGATGCTGGCCGTGAAAAATTGGCACGAGACTTGGCGGACCTTGTGGTAAAGCGATCCAAGATATGTATGGATATTACTCGCAATGTTGGCGTTCCAGATTTGACAGTAATTGTTTATGAAACGCCGGATCGTATTCAGCACTATATGTGGGATGCTATTGACAATATCATTGGCGGCAAATCACAGCTAAATGAACTCGATCTACAGGTGCTCAATTGTTACAAGGCGTTGGATATAGCAATTGGCCAATGGTTGGAATTAGTAAATCCTACGCAAGTGGTAGTTGTTTCCGATCATGGCTTCCAGAAACTCGACAACGAATTTTTGATAAACCGCTGGCTGATTGATCACAGCTATATGGTTGCAAAGGAGAAGGGGAAAACTCGGATCAAGGGACATGTGCGTCGTATCCTAAAGAGCATTTTTGTGTATTTGGCGGATAGAGTTGAGGTCCTCGGACAGGTTCGCAAAAAGCGTTTTCTTCTTAATAGAGGAATGACTGCACAAGTGGACTGGGGCCGCACCGTTGCATATGCTGGAGAAGCATCAGAAAATTCCATTTATATATTGCCTGAAAAAGTAAAGGTGTTAACAGATAGCATAAAAAAAGCCTTACTAGAGGAGGTCGATGGAAATGGTAAGCCTATACTTGAAGCAGTAAAAGTAAAAGATGTAGCCTATGAAGGTACAGAAACAGATAATGCCCCAGATCTTATTTTAAATTTTGCACCGGGATTTGAGTCATCGACCGTTTTATCTGATCGGCAAAGAGGATATTTTAAGAAGGTTGATCATAAAGGATCTGGTTGCCACGCTCCTGATGGCATCGTGCTCTTATGGGGAGAGGGCATTCATTCTTGTGATTCTCTTGATTCTCAAATAGCCGACATTGCACCTACCATTCTTTACTTGCTCGATGAACCAATCAGCGAATTCATGGATGGTCATGTAATTGAGCGCGCGCTGACCAAAGAATGGTCAGCAGCACATCCTTGTCGCTATACCAAGGATATGGATCGATTTAGTGGTAGGCAGCCAACTAACTATAGTGATGCAGACTCAGAAGAAGTCACGAAGCGGCTAGCCGACCTTGGGTATTTGGATTGAGAAAATGGAAACTAATCGGTTATTGATAATTGGTCTTGACGGGGCTACATTTGAGTATATAGATCCTTTGATTGAGAAAGGTGTTTTGCCGAACATCGCTCGCTTAATTGATACAGGCGCGAGGGCAAGGTTAAGGTCCGTGTTACATCCCTATACGGCACAAGCATGGACTACTATGTGTACTGGCCAAAACGCCGGAAGACATGGCATTTTTGACTTTTGGGAACGCAATTTCGATAGTTATTCTTTCCGTATCCCTATACCGCAACGCCGTGCAGTACCGGCATTATGGGAGTATGTGAATGCACTTGGATTTCCCTCGGTCGTGGTGAATGTGCCAATGACATATCCGCCGGATCCGGTCAATGGTGTGTTTGTATCAGGACGCGAGGTGCCTGGTTATCAATGCGAATACACCTATCCTCCTGAAGTTAAAGCCCGTATTCAAGATATTTGTAATGGCAGGTATGTCATTGTCCCTGATGACTGGATGTGGGTGAAACGCAAAGAGCCAGAGCGTGCCCTGGATTCTATCTTGGAAGAAATTCGGATCCGCTTTAAGGTGGCATTGGAATTGCTGAATTCTTCAGATTGGTTATTTGCAATGTTTGTGGTTGCTGCTACAGATAGTGTCAATCATTTCTTTGCCAAATACTATGACACTCATTATCCAGACTATCAGGAGACCGCATCTACCCGACTAAAAAATGCGATAGCACTTGTTTATGAGGTTATTGACCGCGAAATAGGACAACTGTTGTCGTCTCTGCCTTCTAACTTGAATGTGATGCTGGTTTCTGATCATGGCTCGGGGAGTGAGAGCGATGTCATGATTCATTTAAATGGGTGGCTTGCTGAACAAGGCCTGTTGACTTTTAATGAGAGTGCATCTCAGTCGGCTTTGCTGGGTTGGGCTATTGCACAAGTGCGTGAGCTATCTGAGTATTTGCCATATCAGACGCTGACCTGGTTGAGAAGTAAGTTGGCGAAAAATCTACGCAGTAGGCTTAGCCAGGAATCATTATTTAGCGATTTAAATTGGCAACAGACGAAGGCTTTTTCAGAGGAGCGTAGAGGAAACATCTGGTTAAACGTTCGAGGTAGGGATCCTCAAGGTATTGTTAGTTCGAAGACGGAATATGAGGATATCGTTGGTCATATCAAGAATGAATTACCAAAGTTGGCTAATCCGATGACGGGAGAGCATATCATTCACCATGTATGGCACCGAGATGAATTATTCAAAGGGGCATACGTGGAACGTTTTCCTGATATCATCGTAGAAGCAACTATTCCAGATCTATTTCATCGTAGAATTACCCCTGGGAAATCTTTACCCATTGAATTAGCTGATAAACGTGAATTGCATCGATTTACTACAAGTGGAGCCCACAGGCATGAGGGTATCCTGATTTTAAATGGCCCTAATATCCAGCCGGGAAGTTCATTTTGCGAGGCCAATTTGTTAGATGTGTGCGCAAATGCTTTGTGCTTGATGGGATTACCAATTAACACATCATTGGAAGGAAAATTATGGGAAACAGCATTTACGACTAATGTAACGCCACAGTATAGTGATGTCGGTTTGGTGAGTGATGAGAGAGGGTCAAGCACACAGAGTGCAACGGATAAAGATAATAAAGCAATTGAGGAAAGATTAGCAGGTTTAGGCTACTTAGATTGACCACAAAATAAGTTGGGTGTTACGAGTCAAATAAAAATGAGGGGAATTCCCCTCATTTTTATTTGACAGACTTATTTGTCGTGTAAGGTTATCTGGTGAACCCGTTATAACTATCAAAAGAAACTATGTTTGTTGACGTTTGCGCAGGGTTCCCATCCGACGATGATATGCCGTCAACAAGCACTGCAATTGGTTGATCAGCAGCAATTACCATTGAGCCATTGAAGCCAGAACCAACTTTGCTATCGAGCAATGCAGTTGTTGCTAAATCTCCTCCGCTCTTCATGTTGATAGATGCTACTGCACCAGGAGCTATCACTTTGCTTGCTCCGATATCAACAGCTGGTTTCAGAACACCTTGCAAGGTCCCTGATGAGTTGTAGAAGCTGATAACCACAGTGGCGTTAACTTGACCAAGATTGGCGATGTTAATTCTGCTCCAATCTGTAGAAGCGGTGCCGTTTGCGGACCGCATTGCATGAGGAACAAAGCCCATCTCATCGGTTGCGCCATCGGTGTTTACCAGATTGAAGATGTCGCCTTGATCATTAAACTCTTGTTTAATAGTCGTAAATCCAACGATTGGGATGTCGCTTGTAATACTCACTGTGCCAGCATACGTAACACTGCCGGAGGCGATAGATCCTCCGAGTGCCGCCATTGCGGACCCTGACACCACGGGACTGCACGCAGCACAACCGGTATCTTTTGCATTGATACCTACAGCATTATGCGCGCCAATCGTGGTGGTAATGGTCATTGAGATTCCACCCGTTGCCTTGTTGACAAAGTCAACTCTGACGTTCGCTTCGCTGTCATTGGGGTTTTGCAAAGTGAGTATTCCGTGCTCTTGCCAAGCGCCATACTGGTAGCGACGCGGGTAGGCAACGGAGATGAATTGTGTGCCAGGGGTGCTAGTAGACTCTGTTTGGGCCGAATACTTGAGGAATTGTGTAGATAAAGCTGCCGCAATGGGGCTAGTAGACGTCACTATTGCTGAACCGGTCCAAGCGCCTGTGGATGGCAGACTATTTAATGCAAGTAGATCGGGCGTTGTTCCGCCTGGGACGCCCAAATCATATGTGTGGCTAGAGAAACCGGGGATTGTCTCGATTGAGACATAATCCGGAGATGCAGCACCGCGCTTCTGCCAGCTCGTATATGTAGTTATGGCAGAGGAAGTGGTGTTTTGAACTGTGAGCTGGCCTCTTTCACCATTGGTTGCTCCATTGATTACTATACCAGGGATGTATTGACTGGTAGACCCGATATTAAATGCCCCATAGGCATCCCGTTCATATTGATCGACTAGTCCAGATGCGCCTGGAATGTCAGTCCACACGGTTTCAGCCGCAGCGACAATATCTTGGTCAGAGCTAACAACGACAGACCCCTTCCAGCCAGATCCCAAACCGCTTGCAGATGCTAAGAACTCTGCAGTAGCTCCTGAGTTAACAGTAACACTCCGTGTAGCATCAACGCTGCCCGATGGCCCATAATATTGAGCAACTACAGTTGCCATTGTTGAAGAGACATCTTGTACATAAAAATTAGTTGCCCCATTTCCTGAGCCAGGTCCACCAGCAAATGCAGGAACAGCTCCCGCGCCGATAGCCAGCGCTGTGGCCACTAAAGAGCACAAACTTTTTGGTGCTAGGCTTTTCATATTCCTCCCAATGCAATTAGCAAATCCATGAATGATTGATACGATACCTATAAACCAGGATCTGAGTTTTGTCTCTACTACTAATGGGTAGTCATGAAGGGTTAACTAGTGGGTCATCTGGATATAGGATAGCGATTGCTGAGTGATGGCCCCCGAGCCACCCAAACGATGAGCATGGCGTCGAGCACGCGCACGATCCCGGCGGGCCTTGCGTTTGCCGCCCCACACGAATGGTGTCGGGCAACGATTCCAGCCCCGCACTGTCGCTTCCAGCGCCTGAATGGTTTGTTCAGAAGAGTGCGGGTACATTCCCGCCAGAGCTCGCCGCACGATAATGCGTTGGACCGATTCGGCCATGTCGAGCCAGGAGCCACTTAAGGGCGTGTAGAGCGGCATCACGCCGTGCGCCACAAGCCACACGACAAGCGCAGGCGTCTTGTGCCCACTCAGGTCGTCGAGGATCAACAACAGCCGCAAGGGAGGAAGTTCCTCAGGCAAGGTGAACTTAATGCTCAGGTCCGCCTGCCAGAATTCCCAGCACGCACGATTCGTCTCAGCAGCCATATGGACAGGCTCAGGCAATGTGACCAGCACAGCGGCGAGTTCACTCTCCAGCCATGGATAGAGAACCGCGTTCGTGCTATGCGTCACTCCCTTGGCCCGCAGTTCGCCGGTCGCGGGATGAAACAACGTGAGTAACTTGGCCGTATCGCCACGCATATATTCATGCGGCTGACAGGCTGGTCGCCCTGCTTCGCACCAGCCTTGACCCGGCTGCGGCACCGCTTGATAGGGCCCCGCCTCATCCTCTACCCATACCGGCACTCCCAGCGCTTCTCCGGCCTGGTAGGCGCGCTCGATTAGCTTTTTTTCGCCGCTGCGTCCACATCCACGACCGCGCGTTGGCCGTGCTTCCCCTTCCGAATCGATACCCCCGTGTCACACCATGTGCGGTCGCGCTGCCAGGTGAGTCCAACTGCGTGCAGTATCCCGCTGAGTGTGTCTCGACTGATCTTCTCCAGTCCCGGCTGCTTGTGTACTGCCCGCTGCAATGTCGTCAGCGACCATGTCCCTGTCCCATCCGCTTCTCGGTCTGGCGTGCGCCGATACTCGGCCAGCACTTGTGTGCGTTGAGCTGCACTGTATGTCGCTGGACGGCCTGTCCCCGGCTTGGTTTGCAGTGCTTGTAATCCCTCTCGGTTGAACCGTGCTACCAGTTTCCCTACTCCATAGCCGCTCTTCCTCCCCCCAGCCCGCGCACCCGCCGCAAAACTCGCACCTCCCGCAACCGCCAGTAAGCTCTTCGCTCGTGCCACCACTTCGGCACTTTCTGTCCGGCGACGCCCAACTTCCTGCAGCGTATTGCGCTCTTCATCTGTCAGTTCCCGTAACGGTTCTCGGCTCTGTCTTGCCATGCTCTCTAGCCTACACCCTTCCCAGATGACCCACTAGTCGTCTTTTTTTATTGAATACACCTGCGTTTGAAGTACTTGACTAGGGTAGCAGTGCAGATTTGAATCTACGTCATCATCAGGACTTGTAGAAAATTGGCTGATTAATGTGTAGTTTTGCTTAATGATTGGATTGAATGGATTATCTTCATTTCGAGAAACAACAATCATGTCCGGTGCACCACTTCCGGAGAATATGTTTTTTATTGTCGATATTTCTTGTGAGTAAAAGTCAGCAACGCCGTTGTAGAAATAAATGAAGCGGCTAGCATTTTTTGTATGGGATATTGCCAGAAATTCAGGCGCACCTACTACTTGTATTGATTTAATTTTGCTGTGATTGATTAGGCCTGTGATCCACTCTTCTTGTTCTTGAAGTGTTGTGTGTGGACACTCAACTGCTAAATGACGAAATGATATAACGGTTGGCGCGGCTACCATAAGGGGATATATCACGATTATGAGTGCTAATAGCGAGTGATTGTTTCCCGCATTGATAGCTCTGTTTAACTTGTGCTCAAGTGCGCTGATGATTTGATGGGATGTCAATACAATAATTAACACAATATTGGGCAGGAACGGAAGCAAGTCCGGTCCTCCTTGAAAATTGGCTAAAGAAAGAAAAAGGTAAGTGAAGGTAAAGCCTAAAACAGCAATATAGAGTCCCTGGGTGCGGCGGATTTGTACATCCTCTTTATTTAGGACTGGCTTGAAAGTGAAAAAAGTGAAGATCGGAACTAGTATCAAGGCTACCTGAAACTCCCATACTTCAGGACCATAAAACCGATTTATGATGCCATAAATGTGGCGAGTTTGTTCTAATAGGCTTGTGGGGACTTTCTCAGGTATGTATTTCGTTACGTTAAACACAAATGCTTGCAGAATGAAATCTGTGAACGCCCCTTGGAAGTATATGTAGGCAAGAAAAATAGCAGATGAGAGGCCGATGCCCACCAAGTATCTTGCGATATTCTTGCGTTGCCTCGGGTAAATTATTAGTATTGTGAGCAAGCCAAGCAGACAAGATATAAAACCTGGTTGCCAGGAGAGTCCAGCGAGGATACTGCAAATGCCTGCTATAACCAACTTATCTTTCAAGATGCAATATAACATCGCTGTTTGGGCCACGATTAATATGCACTTGGGATCCAGCCATGAAGCATTAATCTCTGCATAACCTGAGAACCCGGCAAGGAGGACCGCTCCAGTAATGGCAGCCACTGATGACTTTGTTAATGCTTTGATGAGAAGGAGAATCAGTAGTACATGAATAATAGAAAGAATTAGGGCCCCTGCTCTAACGGCATAAAGGTCATAAATGTTAAATAAACGTCCTAGTTCAATGAAAATGGCTCCTAATATTCCTGCTAATGGCGTCTTGTGATCAAAGACAGTCATATAAGGAGGATTTCCACTAGCTATCTGCTGGGCAAGATATACAAACACGCCCCCATCATATGATAGGGGCTTTGTCAAAGGATTTGCTTTTATGATAGGGAGGCTAGCTAAGCATGTTGAAACACATATTTCAACTCCAGTAGTCAGATGGCTCCCGAGGCGCTTTTTGCTCAACATCGGCTGATAGTCCCTTAGCGAACAGAAGGATATCCGCAGTTACCATCAATTCGGTTTGTTAGTTGCTCGACATGAGTCCCATCAATGTTCATTCGATATAAACTTGTAAGGCTGGGTGTGGGATTTGCTTCGAAGTAAATCCGTTTGCCATCTGGTGACCAAGTCGGATTTTGTTCAGCACGATCAGTCGTGAAAGTAACTTGATCCGTCTTGTTTTCGAGAATGTTAAAAATGAAGATGTCCCCGTGGCTACTAGTCCACTTAAAGTAGGCAATTTTTGCCCCATCGGGAGACCAGCTAGGTCGCCATGCCCACTCTTGTCCCGATGAAATAGAGGTTTCGCCTTTATTCAGGTTTGTAATGTAGATTTGTTCTGATGAACCGCGCCGTGAAGTAAATGCCCACTCTTTTTCATCTGGCGACCAAGCAGGCAGATAATCATTGTTGGGTGTTGTTGATAGTCGAGAATATTTACCACTTAGCACCTCAACTGTATATAATTGGAAGTGCTCATCCCAATTAGTATAAAAAATGATTCGTTTCCCATCTGGGGACCATTTAGGTGAAAGTGCATACCCGGGCTTATCAATTAGCACCCTTTGATTAGTACCATCCCTACTCATCACATAAAGTTTTAGCCCGTTTTCATCATCACGTGAACTCGTAAAGGCAATGAAATTCCCGTCTGGCGAGAAAGAGGGTTCTATATTACGACCGGCTGAGTCGGTTAGTTGTTGTATATATCCACTTGCAAGGTCTTCTATATATACCTGATAACTCCCAGTTTTATCTGAATGGTATAGTAAGTAATGTTCAGTAGTAGGTGCGTTATTATTGTTGAGGGGGCTGGACTGTGTTGTCAGAGTATTCGGTGTTGGATACAGCAAAGGGCTTGACGTTGCATGAGGTAATGAGTTTGCGGTGCAACTCACTAAGGCAACAGAAACTAGGACGCTCCCTATAATGGTTAACTTGTGAAAAATGCACATTAATAAAAGCCTTTATTCCAGACTGTTTACTGGATGACATTGGTCTGCTCTTATGTAATCTATTTGTAAATTAAATTGCTACTTAACATCCACCTGAAGGAGTTCTGCCTTGCCAACTTGTTTTACTGGCTTGATGTTAGGATTATGAGCTAACTGGTTAACTAATTTAGCATATAGAGATTCAGCGCCGCCTTTATTTGCGGATATAGATCTTGCGCCTACATAGAAATAAAAGTAGCCTCTCACGGTTAGCCACTCTGATGATTCTGGAAGTGACATGTCCCTTGCGTATAGTTCTTGTGTGAAGACAAAATCTTCACTTTGTCTGAGAGCGTTACCCGTTTTCTCCTGTGCAGCCGCCATCAACATGATGTTCGTTTGGTGACCAGTGTAGTAAGGAATCCACCATGCTGCATCTCTTCCAACCGTGAATGTATTAAATGCAATTTCACTTAGCCCCGCGATCTTATCCTCAGGTGGAACATTATCCCGAATCCATTCTAGCAGTTTTACGTCGTCTGGTAGCACGTAGACTGAGTCTGAAGGAATCGGCGGCAAGTGTACAGTGCTTACGATGGCCACCAGAGCGAAGGAAGCCAGGATTGGCATTTGGTAGAGCAATGACCGGCGAGTGAGTGCATCGGCCAGCATACCGATGCATAGCCCGGCTAGGCCCGCAAGATAAACGTAGACCGTCAATGACAAATGGAACTCATCTACTAATCCTGCACGACTAATGCCGAAAAGCTTGGGGTAGGTCGCAAACAGGCAAAACACGATGCTGAGAGGGAACAACAAACTATCACGTCGCCACACGACTGCGACGCCAACTCCTATGATTGCAAGCCCCCATGCCCATAGGCTGCTGTTGTTTAGCCCGGATTGCGATAGGTCAAGGACGCTGGGTGGTGTGGAGGATTGTGCTCCCGTCGCATCAATATCAGTGCTGACCTTCTGTTGTACATTTTCTCCCAGGCTACTCTGATAGATTGTCAACCCTCTAGGCAAGAAAATGAGTGCGGATATTCCCGCTACGGCGATTACCCGGCTAAGGGATAGCTTTAGCGTCTCTTGTAAGGAATGGGTAGTGGAATACCAGGTGATGAAGTGATAGATGACGAGCGGAATGCTCATCATGATGAAAAGAACCGCCACTTTGTACTGCGCCATCCCGAGTCCGCCGATGATCATGCCCAATACGAGGATGGATGCTGCGCCCCGAAATGTGTGTGGTTGCTTTAAATAGCAACTCCAAAGAACAAGTGCTGCGACTAGCACGATGTGCCCGGTGAGTTGCGTGTAGCGGCCCCAGAATAAAAACACGTAAGGGTACCCGGAGACAAGGCCCCCGACAATCATTGCGAATATGCCGCCCCAAGGGCTACGTGTCCATTGACGTACCAGCGCGTATAGGCTGACGATGACGCAGAAATTGGCGATTTGGCCCATCATCAATACGGCGAATTCTGCGCTGATCCCTCTCATCCATGCATACATAGCAGCGACGGCGTGAAACCCGAAGTGGTAGGTAAAAGTGGTTGAATCCGCATAGGGTTCCCAGGACTGGAAAAGCCCGCCATTATTCAAGATTAGTTGCGTGATGATCGTGTGGTGGACTGAATCGCCATACAGCGGGGCTACTAAGCCTTGGATGGCGATCAGGCGTGTAAACAGGATGAGCATTACGACCAACGCGAATGCCAGGTGAGCCAGCGGTGCCGACTTCCAATCGATCCTGAGTATTGCCCTTGGGCGGTAAAGTAGCGCGACGATTGCCAGTAGAGCAATTAACCAGGGCGTCCACCAGCCAAGGGTGAGGTGAAGCAGGTAGCACCCTTCGAGCAATACAACATAGAACGCAACGCTCACTCCCGGCGCGATGCATAAGCGTGAAAGGCTGTCTATTTGTTCGAAGCCCTTTATTCGTGCCAGAATGGCAGTCCCCGGCAGGTACATCACTGTCAAAGCGATAGCGCATGCAATACCGGCGGAAAGTAGTTGTGTCAACGTAATGCTCATGCTAGTAGCTCTGCTTCGTCCGGACGTGTATATTGATCTCTATTATCGTTAGCATATAGCATGTCGCTACGAGAGTATACACTCCCTTCCTTCACGCTATAATCCCTCCCGTCGTCGCATACCTAGATCCATACTGCCATGCGACTGACCAGGACTATGTGAACGCCATGGATTCCGTTTCTTCATATGCCATTCCCCCACACGGCGGCAAATTGATCGACCGTGTTCTACAGGGTGACCAACTGGCTGATGCAAAAGCCCGCGCCGCCCATTTGACCCAAATCCCCCTCGCGCTCGTCAACCTGGCCGACCTGGAGTTGATCGCCACCGGCATCGTCTCTCCGCTCACAGGTTTCATGTGCCGCGACGACTACACGCGCGTGGTGCACGAAATGCACCTGACCTCCGGCCTGGTGTGGTCCATCCCGATCACGCTGGCCGTCTCGACGGAACAGGCCGCCGGCATCCGCGTGGGCCAGGAAATCGCACTGGCCGAAGGTGAGCGCGTGCTGGCGCTCATGACGGTGGCCGAGAAATTCCCTTACGACAAGCAGGTGGAAGCGCGCGAGGTATATCGCACCACCGAAGAGGCGCACCCCGGCGTGGCGCGCGTGTATCGCCAGGGCGACGTGTTGCTGGGTGGCGAGATTTCGCTCCTCGATTGGCCCAGCGCCAAGTTGAACGAGTTTCCCGACCGGCGCTTCACGCCCGTTCAGACGCGCCAGATGTTCGCCGAGCGCGGTTGGCGGCGCGTGGTTGGCTTCCAGACGCGCAACCCCATTCACCGCGCGCACGAATATATTCAAAAGACGGCGCTGGAGATCGTGGACGGCCTGTTCATCAACCCGCTGGTGGGTGAAACGAAAGCCGACGACATCCCCGCCGACGTGCGCATGGAAAGCTACGACGTGCTGCTGCGCAATTACTATCCGGCCAATCGCGTGGTGCTGGGCGTGTTCCCCGCCGCGATGCGCTACGCCGGCCCGCGCGAAGCCATCTTCCACGCCATGTGCCGCAAGAATTTTGGCTGCACGCACTTTATCGTCGGGCGCGACCACGCTGGCGTGGGCAAGTACTACGGCACCTACGACGCGCAACGCATCTTCGATGAATTCACGCCCGAAGAGATCGGCATCACGCCGCTCTACTTCGAGAACACCTTCTACTGCCGCAGATGCGGCGGCATCGTCTCCGCCAAGACCTGCCCGCACGACAAAGAGAGCTGGTTGAGCTTGAGCGGCACCCAGGTGCGCCAGATGCTCGAAAAAGGCGAGCCTCTGCCACCCGAGTTCACGCGCCCCGAGATCAGCCAGGTGCTCATCGAGGGCTTGCGCCGTCACAAGCGGTAGCAAGCCAGGCCGCCGGCCACGTTTCTCGAACAGAGCCGCGCGGCCGGCAAAGTAACGTTGTTCTATGGGATTTCTAAATTTTCTGCGTCCAAAGGCGCAACGCGTGTTCGTGATCGGTTTGGATTGTGCCGCGCCGGAGTTGATCTTCCAACAGTGGCGTGCCGATTTGCCCAACCTGGCGCACCTGGCCGCGCAGGGGCTGTGGGGCGAATTGCAATCGTCCACCCCGGCGATCACCGTGCCCGCGTGGGCCAGCATGTTGTCGTCGAAAGACCCCGGCGTGCTGGGCATCTATGGCTTCCGCAATCGCGCGGACTATTCCTACGGCAAGATGAGCACTGCCAACGCGAGCGCCATCCATGAGGATCGCGTGTGGGACATCTTGAGCAAGGCCGGCAAACGCAGCGTGGTGCTTGGCGTGCCGCAGACCTATCCGGTGAAGCCGATCAACGGCTGGCTGGTCTCCGATTTTCTCACCCCCGGGCGGCACAATCAATTCGCGCACCCGGCCGAGTTGCGTGAAGAGGTGTTGCGCCTTGTGCCGGAGTATGACTTCGACGTGCCGCAATTCCGCACCGACGACAAGACCTGGCTGCTGAAGCAAATCTACACCATGACCGACGGGCACTTCGCGGTGATCGATCACATGCTCGCGGAGAAGCCGTGGGATTTCTTCATGTCGGTGGAGATCGGCGTGGATCGCATCCATCACGGCTTTTGGAGCTATCATGACCCGCGCCACTTCCGTTACGTGCCGGGCAACCCCTATGAACGTGCCATCCACGACTATTACGTGCACATCGACCGCAAGATCGGCGAGTGGCTGAGCCACCTGGGGCGCGATACGACGGTGCTGGTCGTCTCTGATCACGGGGCCAAGCGCATGGATGGCGGCATCTGCCTGAACGAGTGGTTGTGGCGCAACGGTTACCTGTTCTTCAAACAGGACCCGCAGCCGGGGCAGGTCACGCCGCTGGAAAAGATGGAGATCGATTGGTCGCGCACGCTGGCGTGGGGCAGCGGCGGCTACTACGGGCGCGTGTTTATGAACGTGCAGGGCCGTGAGCCGCAGGGTGTCATCGCGCCGGGCGATTACGAGCGCATGCGCGATGAACTGGCGGCCAAACTGGCGGCCATCCCCGATCAGAATGGCCACGACATCGGCACGCGCGTGTTCAAGCCACAGCAGATCTATCGCCGCGTCAATGGCATTGCGCCCGACCTGATCGTCTACTTCGGCGACTTGCTCTGGCGCTCGGTGGGCACGTTGGGTTACGACGGCATCTACACCTTCGATAACGACACCGGCCCAGATGACTGCAATCATGCGCAGAATGGGATGTTCATCCTGTATGATCCGCGCCGGCGTGAGCCGGGCCGGCAGGTGCAGGGCGCGCAACTCATGGACGTTGCGCCGACCATCTTGCATCAGATGGGCGTGTCCATCCCAACGGATATGCAGGGCAAGCTGATCGAATAAAACGTGAGCAAAGGCCCACATCAAGCAGCGTGGGCCTTCAATCAAAAATCCAAAATCGAAAATCACAAAGATGGAACACAAAGGCTTTACGATCTGGTTTACGGGGCTATCGGGCGCGGGGAAATCCACCCTGGCGAATTTGCTGGAGCAGGAACTATGCGCGCGTGGCATGAAAGTGGAGGTGTTGGACGGCGACGTCATCCGCACGCACCTGAGCAAGGGGCTGGGCTTCTCCAAGGAAGACCGCGACACCAATATCCGCCGCATCGGCTGGGTGTGCCAGGTGCTCAGCCGCAATGGTGTGGTGGCCATCGCCGCGGCAATCTCGCCCTACCGCGAGATTCGTGACGAAGTGCGCGCCAACGTGAAGGACTTCGTCGAAGTGTACGTGGAGGCGCCGATTGCGGTGCTGGCCGAGCGTGACGTGAAGGGGTTGTATAAGAAGGCGCTGGCCGGCGAGATCAAGAACTTCACCGGCGTTTCAGACCCCTACGAGGCGCCGCTAACCCCCGAAGTGACCTGCCATTCCGACATCGAAACGGTGCACGAGAGCCTGGCGAAGATCATGCAGGTGCTCGCGGCAAAGGGTTACCTGCCCGCGAATTCGTGAAGACGAATAACTTCTAAAACGCTCTCACACAAAGGCTCAAAGAAACAAAGGGCACAAAGGTTTTCTGCCTGAAGACTGAACCAATGGAACCTGATCTCGATGCCGTGGACGCAGAAGGCGGATTCTTGTCGGTTCAGTCTTCGTGTTCTGTGTGCCTTTGTTTCTTTGTGTTGTTCTTTTGCCCCCTGCGCTTAGCTCTTGAACAGTTGGCTTGCCAGGGCCTCGCCTTCCTGCGGCACGTAGATCGTGCCATATTGCGCCTCGAACTTATCGATGTTCTCTTGCAGGGCGCGCAAAAATAGCTTGGCGTGCATCGGCGTCATCACCACGCGGGCCATCACTTTGGCGGTGGGCATGTTCGGCAGCACGCGCGCGAAGTCCAGGATGAACTCTGAGGGTGAGTGCTGGATGATGACCAGGTTGGAATAGACCGCCTCCAATTGCACGGGCAGCTCGATTTGCAACTGCTGTGGCTGAGGCGGTTGTGGAGGGATGGGGTGCTGAGACATATTGCTACCTCATATATACAGTTAGCAGGTTACGAACTGGTTCGTAACCTGCTAAGTTGTGATTGTCTATTTCTGAATAGGGATGGGTTAGAAGGGAATCGGGTCCGAGTCGTCCGAACCGCCGTCGGCGGGGGCCATATCGGGCGCGCCGCCACCTTCCATGCTGCCTTCATTCTTGGGGCTGAGGAACTTGATCTGATTGGCGCGGATCTCAAACCCTGAGGCTGCTGTGCCATCCTGGCGCGTGTAGATGCGTGGGCCGCCGGTCTTGGGGTCCGCAGTGAGCGTCCCCTCCACCAACACCAGCTTCCCTTTGGAGAGGTAGGTGTTGGCGTTTTCAGCCTGCTTGCCAAAAACTGAGATGCGGAACCAGGTGGTTTCCTTAATGCGCTGGCCGCTCTTATCGTTATAGACGCGGTCTGTGGCAACGCTGAAGGAAGTGACGGGGTCTCCACTTGGCAAGTAACGCATTTCCGGGTCCCTACCAAGTCGTCCGATGATGGTGATACTCTGATACATTCGTTTTGCCTCCTTAGGCAAACGCATGAATCTCAACCGGCGTTTTAAGATTCAGGCCTGATTAAGTTCACGTGTAGCGCCGGCTACCGGGCGAAATAGTAGCACAAATGTCCTATATGGTCAAGATTGATTCTGCCCATATAGGAGCGTGATCTCTTCTGAAGGCGATCCTTACTGTGCCGGCACGACGCGCATATAATCCGCCGCGCCCCAGCCCGTCTGGCCGCTGGCGGGGTCCTTCAGTTGCCACCAGGTCAGCCCGTCGGCGCTCTGCGGCCCGCCCACCACTTCGTAGACGCTCCCCTCCGGCAGGCTGCCGATTTTCTCGCCGGCGCGCGCGGGGTCTTTGCGGAAGTTCAGCCCGGTCGGCCCCGTGTCAACGATCTTCACCTGCGCGCCGACGGTGATCGGATCGTTGGTGGTATCCGCCGGCGCCGCCGTCGGTGCGGCGGGGATGTCCGTCGGTGCCACGTAGGGCGTGGCCGTGGGCGGGATGTAATCCGTCGGGGTGGGCGTGATGATGACGTAAGTCGCCGTGGGCGCCAGCGTCAGGTTGGAGAGCGCCGGGCGGTTGTCGTTGACGAACTTGGCGGCGAAGCCGCACACGCCTACGATCACTACCAGGCTGATCAGCCCGGGAATCAGGGCAGGAACGCGCTGGCGAGGTGTGCGCTTTTCCTCGCGTGGCAGGCGCGTAAACGGTTTCAGGTCTTCTTGCCAGTCAATGGCACCATTATCGATGCCGCCGCGCTGGTCGGGTGCTTTTTGAACGGACATATTTCTGATTGTAACGGGTGAATGATCCGGGCTGCTTGCCGCTTAAGCGCCGTTTGGGCGATTTTTATCCTGCGCCTTCCATCAGAAAGGCGATTGCCTTGCGCGCGGCGACCCCGCGATGGCTGATGCGATGCTTTTCCTGTGCCGGGAACTCGGCCAGCGTGCGCGTGTCTCCGGCGGGGAGGAACACCGGGTCGAACCCAAAGCCGCCAGCGCCGCGCGTTTCATGGCCGATGGACCCTTCGCAGGTGCCGCTAAAGACGTGTTCGCTGCCATCGGGCGCGATCAGCACGATGGCGCATTGAAAGCGCGCCGTGCGCTGTGCGTCGGGCACATCTTTCAATTCTTTCAGCAGCGCTGCGCAGCCGTCGCCATTGGGAGCGCGCTTGTGATAGCGCGCCGAATATATCCCAGGTGCGCCGTGTAGCGCGTCCACTTCCAACCCCGAATCGTCGGCGATGACGTAAATATCGGCGCTGTTTGGGGTGGCGCGCAACGCCTGGGCGAAGGCGCGCGCCTTTAGCCCGGCGTTCCCGGCGTATGTATTGGCGGATTCGTCGGGGTCGATCTGGATGCCCAGTTCGCGCGGGGTGACCAGCGTCACCGGCGAGCCGATGGCGGCGAAAATCTCGCGCAGTTCCTGGTGTTTGTGCGCGTTATTGGATGCGATCAGTAATTTCATGTTTCCTATGCAACCTGTGGGCAGGCCAAGTGGCCCGCCTGCTTGCTGCCGTATGATACTATCCAATTTATGAAGTACATCACAGAGGTTGGTGAGCGCTCTTATATTATTGATGTGGAACGGGAAGGGGAAGTAGTGTTGAATGGCCAGGAGCGCCAACTCGATTTCCGGGCGATTGACCAGGAAGGGTTGTATTCACTGCTGGTGGACAATAAGTCATACGAAGTGCTAGTGGTGGAAGAAAGCGACGGCCAACTGCATGTGGTCATCGACGGGGCGTATTACACGGTGAATGTGATGGACGAACGCGCCAAGCGCCTGGCCGAGGCCGCCGGCGGATTTGCGCCGCCCAGCGGCGAGCAGGGCGTCAAGTCGCCCATGCCGGGGCTGATCGCCGCCACGCCCGTCAACGAGGGCGACACGGTCAAGAAGGGGCAGGTGGTCATCGTGCTGGAGTCGATGAAGATGCAAAACGAACTGAAGTCCCCGCGCGACGGCACCGTCACCGCGCTCAAAGTCACTGCCGGTCAGGCCGTGGAGCAGGGCCAGGTCTTGTTGGTGATCGGGGATTAAGCGTGCGGTTGTGATGGTTCCTCCAGCGTTCGCCTCTGCAATCGGCGGGCATCCGATCGTTGCCGATATTCTTTGGCAGCGCGGCTACCAGACGGTGGAAGCCGCACGTGCCTTCCTGGACCCCGACCTGTATGCCCCGGCTTCGCCCTATGCACTGCCGGGCATGCCGGAGGCGGTGACACGGCTTCGCACGGCGATCGCGCGGGGCGAATTGATCCGCGTATGGGGTGATTTCGATGCCGACGGGCAGACCTCGACCAGCCTGCTGTGGCTGGGCTTGCGCGCGTTAGGCGCACAGGTGGATTACACCATCCCGCGCCGTTCCGAGGGCAGTCGCGGGTTGAATCGCAGCGGCGTCGAGCGCGCCGCCGCCGATGGCGTGCGCGTGCTGCTGACCTGCGATTGTGGCGTCACCGATTTTGCCGAAGTGACCCTGGCGCGCGCATTGGGGCTGGACGTCATCATCAGCGACCATCACGACCTGGGCGATGGTCTTCCGAGTGCCGTCGCCATCCTGAACCCCAAACGCCTGCCCGCAGATCATCCCCTGGCGCACCTGCCCGGCGTGGGCGTGGCCTATAAGCTGATGGAAGCGCTGTATGAGCGCCGCAGCGTGGGAGCGGAGGAGCAGAGGAGTGGGGGAGAACAGCACCCTGGCACCTTGGCCCCCAAGCCTGGTACTCCAGGCGGGCTCCCTGTCTCCCTGTCTCCCGATCTCGGTACGCCGGGCACGCTCCCCGGCTCCCCAGCGCACCTGCTTGACCTGGTGGCGCTCGGGATCGTGGCCGACGTGGCCTCTCAGCAGGGCGACACGCGTTACCTGTTGCAGCGTGGGCTGGCGCAGTTACGCGCCCATCCGCGCCCAGGCGTGCGCGCCATGTTGCGCCTGACGAATACCGACCCGGCCGACCTGACTGCCGACGGCATCGGCTATCAAATCGGCCCGCGCCTAAACGCCGTCGGGCGCCTGGACGACGCGATGCTGGCGGTGCAGTTGCTCACCACCGAGGATGAGGCGTTGGCGGCTACGCTCGCGGCGAAGGTGGAAGCGCTGAACCAGGAACGCAAGGTGTTGCAGCGCGCCGCCGAAGAAGAGGCCTTCCGCCAGATTGCGCGTGACCCAACCATGCAGCAGCGTGCCGTGATCGTGCTCACTTCGCCGTCCTGGCACCCCAGTGTGCTGGGCGTGGTAGCCTCGTCGGTGAGTAACCGTTACGACCGGCCCGCCGTATTGATCGCTTTGCCCGAAGGGACAGACGTGGGGCGCGGTTCGGCGCGCAGCGTGCCGGGGGTAGATATTCACGCCGCCATCGCCGCGCAAGCGGACCTGGTGGAAGCTAGCGGCGGGCACCCCATGGCGGCTGGCTTCAGCATCAAGGGCGAGAATGTGCCCGCCTTCGGCGAAGCGCTGGGCCGTTACGTGGCGGCGCACCCGGCGGAGCTGGCTCCCAGCGTGGACCAGCCCGAGGCGACACTGGCCTGGGGCGATGTCAGCTTGCACCTGGCGGATGACCTGGAGCGCCTGGCGCCGTTTGGGCCGGGTAATCGCCGCCCATTATTGAAGAGCGAGCGGCTGCGCCCCGTGCGCGCCGCGCCGTTGGGCAGCGACGGGAAACATCAGATGGTGTTCCTGCAAGATGGCAGCGGACACGAGGATAGGGCTATCTGGTGGCGCAGTGCCGGGCAGGTGTTGCCCGACCTGTGTGACCTGATCTATACCATCCAGCGCGACATATACCAGGGGCGCTCGCGCTTGCAGGTGCAGGTAGTGCGCATGGAAGCGCCCAGCTTGGCCCCAAGTACGGCGCTGTTGGGCGGGCAGTTCAACATCATCGACCTGCGCAGCGTGCCCGACCGCGCCCAGGCATTGCAGCGCTTGCTGGATGAACACGGGGCTGCCAACGTGCAGGTGTGGGATGAACTGGCAGCCGTGCAACCTAAAGATGCGCCCAGCCCGGCGATGTGCGAACCGCTCACGCGCTTGCAGCTTGAACAAAAGTCTGTGTTGGTCATCTGGAGTGCGCCAGCCGGGGTGGAGGAATTGGCAGCCGCATTGGGACGCGTTGCGCCGCACGTGGTGGCGTTGCTCACGCCGGCCGGGCAGGCGTTCGGCCAGGACCGCCCCGAGGACGTCATGCAGCAGGTGGTCGCGCTGGCGAAGACGGCGCAACAGCGTGGCGATGCGCTGGACGACCCGGCTATCGTGGCGCGCATGGCTGCGCGCATCGGTCAGCGCGAGGTTACCTTGCGCGCCGGGCTGGAATATCAGCGCCTGTGTGCGGCGCAAGATAAGCCGGCTGCGGAGAAGACTTGGCGTAAGTTCGTTTACCTCGTGGAGGAAACGCGTTCCTACCGGCGCTACTTTCAGCAAGCCGCCGCCGGGGCCGTGCTGCGCACCTCCGTGTGAGTTGAAAATATCTCACCACAGAGTCACAGAGAGCATGGAGCGTATCTGGGTGGTAGGCGCAGGCTTTACGCCTGCGCACAACCTGAGCTCATCGACCAGATTCCTCGTGCGCCATTGAATACGATATGCGCCCAGGCCGTTGATGCGCAATCGGAATGACGGCGCGTCGATTCGTGTGGATTCGTGGATTAATCAAGCCATTTGCCTTTCTGCGTTACACTTGGCAGCAATGACAATCAAAAACCATCCACGCTTGATTGTCGTTGGGGTGATGCTGCTGGCTGTGATCGCGTTAGGCTGCGCTATCCGCGCGGCTGTAGCGCAGACCAGTGGCTGGCAGACTTATACCAGCGACGATGCCGCATACGCGTTTGACTATCCGCCCGATACGGTCATTTCAACCAGCGACGACGCATCGCAGCCCTACAAAATCGTCTATGCCCAGTTCGCGCTCACCGACACGACCGATTACGAAGGCATCTCGGTGATGGTGCTGGACAACTCGAGCAACCTGTCGCCGCAACAGTTCGCTTCGGTGCGCTATGCCGCCGCCGGTATGGGCCAGGGCCTGCTCGCGCAGCGCAGCGAGGCGTTGACGGTGAACGCGCGGCCCGCCGTTCGCCTGCAACGCGATGCCGTAATCGGCGACCAGGATAAATACACCGTGCTCGTCCCCGGCGAGGGGGTGATGTATCGGCTGAACCTGTATGGCGGCGGGGTGGGCGGTGAGATTGAGCCGCCTCAATCGGTATTGGACGTGTTCGACGGCGTGGTGAAGTCGTTCCGTGTGTTGGCGCAGCCGCTCAGGCCTAAGCAAACGGTGCTCTCGGCTGCGGCAACCTCGGCGGAGCCGGCGGTGGCCGACGTGTTCACCTACCCGCTGCGCTCCGGCGCAGGGCTGAACTATGGCGTGCCGGTGGGTATCGTCAACGACGACACGCACATGGAGTGGTTAGGCTATGGCATTCGTAACCTGGACCAGTGGGGCATCAAGTGCTATGGCGTAGACTGGACGCGCATGTTGCACACCGGCGAAGACTGGTATCGCCTGGATGGCGCCAACACCGCCGGCGCACCCGTGTATGCCGTGGCGAATGGCATTGTGGTGCGCCAGAATCCGGGCATCAGCTATCCGGGCAATGTGGTTCTGATCCGCCACCGCCTGCCCGATGGGCGCGACGTGTATTCGATGTACGGGCACGTGAACAACGTCAGCGTGGTGCAGGGGCAAATCGTGCAGCGCGGCCAGCAGATCGCCACGGTGCTGAACCAAAATTACACCGGGCGCAGCCCCAGCCAGCACCCCAAGTGGGATTCGCATCTGCACTTTGAGATGCGCTTCTTCATGGACGGCACGTCCATCTACACGCCCGGCACGAATGCCTACGGCTATAACTACCCGGCCTGTACCTATGCTTATCCTGGGCGAGGTTATACCTACCTCATCCATCCCGACGATTATCCCTACCCGGGCGCGGGCTATACCGAGCCAACCGCGTTCATCAATGCGCGCCTGGGCGAGACGCCGCCACCTCCCACCTGCACGCCGCAGGAACTGATTCAGAACGGCGGGTTTGAGAACGGCGTGCCCGCTACCCCCTGGACGGCTACGAACTCGTTGAACAAGAACGATCCGCTGGTGTATAAGACGCGCCCGCGCACGGGGGCATGGAGCGGTTGGCTGGGCAACGTGGCGAATTACACCGACGTGCTTGCACAACAGGTGAACGTGCCCGCCGGTGCCACCAAGTTGACGCTCACCTATTGGCGGCAGGTGCGCAGCGCTGAACCCGCCGGGAGCAACCATGACAGCATGACGGTTCAGTTCGTCGACGCCGATGGGCAAGCCATCGGCACGCCGCAGGTGATCGGCAGTGCCGTCACGCGCAACACATGGGTGAAGGAGACGTTGACGTTCGACGTGACGGGTTACAGCGGCCAGGCGACGTTGAGCTTCACCGGGCGAAACGACGCTCGTTACGTGAGCAGTTTCTTTATCGACGACGTGTCACTGGCGCAGCCCTGCCAATAACGAAACGAGGTGAAACATGACAGCTCTCAAATTGTCAAGATTTGCATGTGTCGCCCTGGCAGCGCTAGTGCTGGTCGGTTGCCGGGTTGTGACGCCGCGCCCGGCGAGCACTGCCACAAGCTCGGCAACGTCGAGTGCGGCGGCCGTGGTTGCGCAAACGGCCACCGAGCCGACCACCCATACGCTCTACTTGCCCGCCATCGTGCCAGGGGAAGTCCCGCAAGAACAGGTCACCGCCACGCCGGAGGCGGTTGCCGGGTGTAGAGACGTGTTGCGCAATGGCGACTTCGACACCAGTTCCACCGGGCGACCGTGGACGGGGGTGGCAAACACGTCCAGCACCGTTTATGCGCCATCCTTCTTGAGTAACGTGCGTGCGCACTCGGGGGCGCAAAGCGGGCGGGTCGGGTCGCCGTCGGTGAACAGCATGTGGAACGAGATACTCCAGACGGTGGCGCTGCCCGCCGGTGTGACCAGCGTGACGTTGAGTTATTGGCGCTTCCTCGACACCACCGAGACCAGCACGACCAAGGCCTATGACATCTTTTCAGCCGGGCTGGAGACGGAGAAGGGCATCGAGATCGTGACGCCGCAGCGCATCGACAATACCAGCAGCGGGCGTGGCCAGTGGGTGAAGAGCACGCTCAGCCTCTCGAACCCGGCCGCCTATTCCAGCCAGCGCCTGTGGGTGTCGTTCAAAGGTCGCACCGATAGCAACCTGCCTTCCAGCCTCTACCTGGACGACGTGCAGCTCACCGTCTGCGCTTCGGGCTGGTGACTTTTTAGCGATGAACCACAGATAAACACAGATGAACACGGATAAGTTGATGTGTGTTCTAACCGCCGATGCACGCTGATGTAAACGCATCTGCGTTTATCCGTGTTTTGTTTCTGTGAGCCCAGGTCACTTTGAAGTGAGCGAATCGGAGATGAATGTGCCCGCCGCCTGGCCGTCGATCGGTTTAGCGAAGAGGTAGCCCTGGCCGTATTCGCAGTCAAGCTCTTTGAGCCGGGTCAATTGATCGGTCGTTTCGATTCCTTCGGCGATCACCTTCATGCCCAGGGCACGCCCAAGCGCCACGATGGCGCGGATCAACTCTGCGCCGTCCCGGCTCTCCTCCATCCTGCTGATGAAAGAGCGATCGATCTTGAGCGTCTCGGCGGGCAAATTTTGCAGGTAGCTCAACGACGAATAGCCCGTCCCGAAGTCGTCAATCTGCACTTTCACGCCCAACACTTGCAGTTGGTCTAGGATACGCGCGATGAGTTGGCTGTCGTCCACGATCACTTTTTCCGTAAGCTCCAATAGCAAATGTCTTGGCGCAAGGTCGGTCTCGCGCAGGATCCTTTCGATGCATTGGGCGAAATCCGGCTGTGTCAAGTGCTGGGGCGAAATATTCACGCTGATGGTTAAATTCTGGGCGCTTGGGAACTGCGTCTGCCATTCGTACATCTGGTGGCAGGCTTCCCGCATCACCCACCAGTTGATGGTCGTCATGATGCCGATCTCTTCCGCCACCGCGATGAAGTCCAATGGGTGCAGCGTGCCGCGGGTGGGATGCTCCCAGCGCAAGAGCGCCTCGAAACCGGTGAGTTGTTTGTCGTGCAGCCGCAGGATGGGCTGGTAATGTACCTTGAACTCGTGGCGCTCCAGCGCCTTTTTTAGGTCGGCTTCCAGCACCAGGCGTGCAACGGCGCGATCGCGCATGGTCGTGTTGAACACTTCGTGCCGTCCTTTGCCCTGGGCTTTGGCGCTATACATGGCGGTGTCGGCGTCTCGCAAGACGTCTCCCGGTTGGGCGTAGTCCGGGCCGTTTGACACGATGCCGATGCTGGCGGAGATAGTGATGGGGTGCCCGGATAAGTCGAACGGAGCGGAGAGCGCATGATGGATTTGTTCTGCCACGCGCGCAGCCTCGTCTGCATCCTGGGCATCTTCGAGCAAGATGGCGAACTCATCGCCGCCCAGTCTCGCGACGGTGTTCAGCGTGCCCACCGCGTTCACCAGCCGATGAGCGACTTCGGTCAAGACCTGGTCACCCGCGCCGTGCCCCAGGCTGTCGTTGATCACCTTGAAGCGATCCAGGTCCAGGAAGAGCACGGCGAAGGCGTCGTGCTGGCGCAGCTTGGCGCGCTGCAGCGCGCGCCCCAGGCGGTCGATGAAGAGCGTGCGGTTGGGTAAATTGGTCAGTGAGTCGTGCAGCACGTCGTGAGCGAGCTGTGCTTCCACCTCTTCACGTTTGGCGATCTCTTCACGCAGAACCTCGTGCTCGCGCTCCAACTCGTGTGCCTGCCTGCGGAAGCGAGTGGTAAATTCTCGCAGCAGGCCGACCAGCGTGCCCTCGCCGGTGAAGACCAGGCCGCCAAGCAGCAAGCCGGCCAGGTTGCTGACGACCGGCTGGCCCACCCACGTGAACATCAGGCCATTGGCCGGTGCGCTGAGCAACCCGCAAATTAAGCCGGCGCGAATCCCAAACAGCCCACTGATCATGGTGACGGGGAGCGCGATTAGCGCCGCAGCGGCCATCCCTGCGAACGAGTAAGCCGGCGCAAAACACAATAGATAGATGATGACGCTTCCCAGGGCGAGCAAAGCGCGAAGACGATTATTCATGTTCAGCCGATATAAAACTGCTTGCCAATGTATGTTGCATCCTATTACGGGAAAAGCCGGCGTGCCTTCACTTCGGCCACGGCATCGTCACGGAAGCGATAGAGCTTGGCGGGCCTGCCCTCATGCGTGCGATAGCGCCCCGTCTCTTCCAACACCTGTGCCTGCAAAATACGGCGGCGGAAGTTGCGCTTATCTAGCATCTCGGCCAGCACGATTTCGTAGGCCTGTTGCAGGTCGCTCAACGTGAACTCGGGCGGCAACAACTGAAATGCCACGGCGGAATATTCCACCTTATTGCGCAAGCGCTTCAGCGCGTAGTTGACGATTTCGTTGTGGTCGAATGCCATCGCCGGTAAATGATAGACCGACTTCCATTGCGCCTCCGCGGCGTCGTCGCCGGCTTGCACGGCGACAGGCGCAGGCACCAGTGCGAAGTAGGCCACCGTCACCACGCGCCCGCGCGGGTCGCGGTGTGGTTCACCAAAGGTGAAGAGCTGTTCGATGTGCATCCCCTCCACGTGCGTTTCTTCATATAGCTCGCGCGTCGCTGCGTCTTCAAGCGATTCGTCTGCTTCCACGTAGCCGCCGGGGATGGCCCAACGCCCTTGAAAGGGCGGGTTCTTGCGCTTGATCAGTAATACCTGCAAGTCACCTTCGCGCAAAGTGAAGATGACGATGTCAACAGTGACGGATATTTCAGATCGCATGGGTGACTCATTCAGTGCTGCGTCGAGATGAACTCGCGCACTGAATCCTCGATACTGATTTTACCCGCCAGCAGCGGCGCTTCGTAGCGTGAGGACCACTGATAGAGCTGCGAGCGTGCGTAGCGCAGTTCGCGCAGCATCAAGAGCGCCAGCGGCCCGGCTTCATCCAGGAAACCGCTTTCGGCGAAGTCACGTTCGGCCTGGGCCCGGTCATACGCCAGCCGGATGATCTGCGCTTCCCACTGGCCGTGGTGCCAGGTGATCTGGGCGTAACTGGCGCGCGGGTCGCCGTCGAAAGGCATCCCGGCAGCGCCCGCATTCACGACCAGCGTATCGTTCAGGCGGCGGATGAGCGGCACGTGCGTGTGACCCACGCAAAATAGCCTGGGCGCCGGCGCGCCGATCAGTTCGTGCAGCTCGCGGTCCGACGTGTGAGGGTAGACGCCGTCGCGAATGCCGCGCATGGAGGCGTGCGTCAGGCGTATTTCACTGCCGTCCCCGGCTGTCAGGCTGAGCTTGAAGGGCATGGCTTGCAGTGCCGAGACATCGCCGCCGAGCTTGCGATAGGTCCAATAGGACCCGCGCTTGACCTCAAAGGCGGGGCCGCAATGTAATTCATCGGGCCTGGCGTGATTGATCACATATTCTTCGTGGTTACCCAGCACCGTCAACCAGCCATGCTGGCGCTGTTTTTGCTGCACCAGACGCAAACATTCCAGCGGGCATGGGCCACGGTTTACCAAATCCCCCGCTACCACCACCTGATCCGGCTGCCATGCTTCGATGTGGTCTATGACGGCACGTAGGGCAGCGATATTTGAATGAACGTCAGAAAATACAGCGAGCTTCATCATCTTATGTTTGTGGGCTTTCAGGCGCGAATGCACACCCGATTATAGGGTGATTGACCTGCCGACCAAAACTACGTAAACTAACGTTCGCCGGGATGCGCCGACGTCGTTCAGAGCCGAAGGTTAAAGAGAAGGAATGGGTGCCAGGCGCAACCACCGAGAGACTGAGGAGAAAGATGGAGCGAGCACACATCACTACCCGCCTGGCGATCACAATACGTGTCGCTGTGGCCCTGGCGACCTTTGTCGCGGCCACTGCCTGCGGCAATACCAGTAGTAGTTCGAGCAAATCCCCTGAGGTGAGCGTGATCTCACCTTCGCCGAATGCGGAGGTGCAGACGAACGTCAGCATCTCCATTCAGGCCAATATCAGCGGTGACAATATCACGCGCGCAGATGTGTATATCGATGGCCAGCCCTATGCCATCCTGACCACCGACGATAAGACCAAGGGAATGCCCTCTTTCCCCATTAACGTGCCCTGGGCGCCCTCCAGCGAAGGCGTGCACGTGTTGCAGTTTGTGGTCTACGGTGCCGACGCCAAGGTGTTGCTGAAGTCGGACCCGGTGATCTTTAAGGCGGTGGGCAAGAGCAGTGCCGCAGCAGGAACGACCGCGCCTGCCGTCGCCGCGGCGACGATCCTGCCCACGCAGACCACCGCGCCCACCCTCGCCACGGCGGTGCCGCTCACCAATGCCGTGCTGCTCACCGATGCTGTATCGCCGACCGCCTCGGCACAGGTGGTGATGGTGCTCAGCGCGACGGTGACTGTCGAAGGGGCCACGCCCAGCGGCCCGGCGCTGACCGTCACGAGCGATAGCCTGAACGTGCGCAGCGGCCCCGGCACCTGGTATGCCGTCGTCGGCCAGTTGCAAAACGGTGCCACGGTGACTGTGCGCGGCAAGAGCGCTGACGGGACATGGTGGCAGATCGATTATTCCAGCGCGCCGGGCGGTGTGGGCTGGGTGAGCGGCGAACTGGTGCAGACCAATAGCGCCGCATCGGACGTGCCGGTGATAACCGCCGAACCCACCTCCACAGGCGCGCCTGTGACGGCTTTGCCGGTGACCGCTACTTCGGCGGAGCCCACCGCGACGCCCGCGCCGACCAGCCGCCCGTGTGATTCGAGTACGCCGGGCTGGATGGGCAGCGATTCGCGCTATCCGTTCTGTGTTGGGAAGGTGCTCACCTGGTTCGATAACCAGGACGGCGCGCACCGCTATGAAAATATGCACGATGTGCCGCTGTCACTTTCGTGGGATATCTGGGGCGTGGACAGCGTATGGCTGGTGTTCGAGCAAGATAACAGCGGCTATTGCGACTTCACCAAGAAGTCGGTGCGCACGCTGAATCAGCAGGTGGCGACCACCGGTTCCTACTCCTTTAACGTGAAGGACTTCCCCGGCGGCGCGACGCTGCGCATTTACCTGAACGTCAGACGCACCGACGGCCAGGTCGTGGAGTTTGGCGACAAGCGCCTGTGCATCTTCTGATTTTCGATTGAATCAACGAATTTGAACGAATGAAGTGGTGAGAAAGGTTGACGATTGGCGAAAGTGATACGAGCATTTTAAGAATCGTCAATCGTCAATCGTCAATCGTCAATCGTCAATCGTCAATCGTCAATCGTCAATCGTCAATCGTCAATCGTCAATCGTGTCAACGAATGTGTGCCGACGAGTGGATCAATGCTCCGCCTGCTTCACTTCATGCCACACGGCCTGTAGCTCATCGGCGCTGAGCTTGTCCATCTGCATGTTGCGCGCGCGGATGATCGCCTCCATCGCGCGGAAGCGGCGCGAGAACTTCAAGTTCGCCTCGCGCAGCGCCGTCTCGATGTCGATGTTGTAGCCGTCGGCCAGGTCGGCGATGGTGAAGAGCAAGTCGCCCAGTTCCTCGCTGCGCTCGGTGTTATCGCGCGCGGCGAGCACCTCGTCCAGTTCCTCGTGCGACTTCGCCAGCCGTTGCGCGTGCGTGTCGAACTTGAACCCGGCGCGCTCGGCTTTGTGAGCCAGCTTCTGGGCCTGCGCCAGCGCGGGCAGGGCGGGTGGCACGCCGTCGATGGCCGATTCGCGCGCGGGTTTGCCGCCGGTCTTGTGTTCTTGTTGCTTGATGGCGTTCCAGTTGGTCAGCACGTCGCCCACGCTGTTCACCACCACGTCGCCAAAGACGTGCGGGTGACGCCGCTTCAGCTTCGCGTCGATCTCGCCGATCACGTCCACCATGCGGAATTCCTCGGCCTCGGTGGCGATCTGGATTTGCATCACCACGTTCATCAACACGTCGCCCAGTTCCTCTTGCAGCGCATCCAGGTCGCCCTGGTCCAGCGCGTCCAACACTTCATACACTTCTTCCAGCAGCGCGCTGCGCAGCGACTCGTGCGTCTGTTCCCTATCCCACGGGCAGCCATTGGGCGCGCGCAAAAAGGCCACCGTTTCCTGGAAGGACTCGAAGCCGCCGGTGAACGGCATGGCCGGCACGTAGAGCGTGGTCAGGTGATCGAACACGTCGTGATGGTCCAGTTGGTGCAATGGCAGCCTGAGAACCGATGAGGCATGGGAGAGGGGGTGAATGGGAGAGGGGGAGCCGGCATCCTGCTCCTGTTGCTCCGTCGGCTCCCCTGCTCCTCTGCTCGCCGTCTCCGCCGCTCCATTGCCGCCATTCACCACATACACTTCGTGCATGGGCGGATACTGGTTCATCAGGGTGAGCTTCAGGTCCGAGGCGATGGTGCGCGAATACACCTGCGCGATCAACGCCGGCTGATCGGGGTTCAGCGCAGGATGATGCAGCGCGGCCAGGTCCAGCGCGTCGCAGATTTGCAGCCCATCCAGCGGGTCTAATGAGCTTGGGAGCCCCGAAGAAGGGGAGAGGGGGTGAACCGGGGAGGGGGAGCCAGCATCCTGCTCCTGTTGCATCTCTGCTCTGTTGCTCCGTTGCTCCGTCGCTCCCCTGCGCCTCTGCTCCCGTGCTCCGTCGCTCCCTTGCGCCTCTGCTTCGTTGCTCCCAGGCGCGATACTCCGCGCCTCCTGTTCAAGAGCAAGTGCTTCTAGCACCGGCTCCACAAAGCTCAGGCCGCTCACGATGCGGGTTGGGATGCCTACCTCGCGGGCGCGCTGCAAAATGGCGTGCACCGTCGCTTCGCCTACCAGGGGGTGCCCCGGCACGGCATAGACCATGTCCCCCTGTTGCGCCTGGGCGATCACCGCTCCGGTGATGTGCGCATATACATCGGCGAAGTCGCTGTCGTGCTCGTACAATTCATCAAAATCACGTAGGATTAGTTTGGCGGGCAGCCCCGCCACCGTGGGGTGTTTGCGGGTGCGCAGATAGACGACGTTTGAGGTGTTTAAGATTTCCCATGCCTGGCGCGTAAGCAACTGCGGGTCGCCAGGACCCAGGCCTAAAATCGTTAGCATTTGCAAGATTGTAAACCAGGCAAGCCGCCTGGCGGAACCCACGGAAACGTATCTGTATGGAACATGAAACATTGCGGCACGCCCGCCAGGAGGGCACGCCGTTGATTGATCCGGAAACGGGCCAGGTCACCTTCGTGTGGCGTGGCAAAACGCCGCCCCAACTGAACGGCGATTTTGACGACTGGGGCACGCCGGGCGCTGAGCAGCCACCGGTGGGGCTGGCCGAACTAGAGCCGGGGCTGTGGGCCTATACGCTCACGCTCCCGCGTGATGCCTACATCGAATATGCGTTCGTGCTGAATGGCCGGCGTGTGGCGGATCCGCTGAACCCGCGCAGCACGCCCAATGGCATGGGCGAGGTGAACAACTTCTTCTACATGCCCGAGGCTGCGCCCACCCCGCTTGCCGTGCGCGACCGGCGCGTGGCGCATGGCGAGCTGACGCATCACGCCGTGGAGGCGGGCGACCTGGTGGTTGGCACGCGCCGCTCGGTCTATCTCTATCAGCCGCCCACCGCCGATCCGTGCCCGCTGCTGGTGGTGCTGGATGGGCACGACTATCTGCGGCGCGCCAGGTTGCCCAACATCGTGGATAACCTGATCGCCCAGGGGCGCATCCAGCCGATCGCGCTGGCGCTGGTGGATAGCAGCGCATCGGCGCGCTTCGTCGAATATGCGTGCAGCGAGGCGACGGTGGGCTTTCTCCTGGAGATCGTGATTCCCTACGCGCGCGAGCATCTGAACCTGCTGGACGTAAACCATCTGCCGGGCGCGTATGGCGTGCTGGGCGCGTCGATGGGCGGGGTGATGGCGTTGTATGCGGGCGTGCGCGCGCCGGAGGTGTTTGGCAGCGTGCTCAGCCAGTCGGGCGCGTTCAGTATGCCGAATCACGACTTCGTGATCTTCGACCTGCTGCGCCAATCGAGCGCCCGGCCGGTGCGCATCTGGATGGACGCCGGCCGCTACGAGGGGTTGCTGGCGTGCAACCGGCGCATGAACGAGTTGCTGGTGGGCAAGGGCTACAACGTCACCTACCGCGAATATAGCGGCGGGCACAACTACCCGTCCTGGCGCGAAGACCTGTGGCGCGGGTTGGAGGCGCTGTATGGGTAGAGTGGCAACGCCAGAGGCCCAGACCACGCTCGATCAGGAGGTGGCGCTGGAGCCGCCCTGGCGCGTGATCGTGCACAACGACGACGTCACGCCCTACGACTTTGTCATCCAGGTGATGATGAGCATCTTCAAGCTCTCCGCCGAGATGGCCGAGCAAGTGACGCTCACCGCGCATCTCACCGGGCGGGCGCATGTGGTCACGCGGCCCAAGCGCGAGGCCGAGCTGCTGGTGGCCAAGGCGCACTTCGCCGCGCGTCTGGAGGATTACCCGCTCACCTTCGCGTTGGAGCCGGAGGAGTAGGCGAGGGAAAGGGGGAGAGGAGACAGGAAGTTTCACTTGCGACTTGAGCTATTTACTTGATAATAGACATGTTCGACTCGTGCATCATTTCCTGGGGATCATATGAAGCTTGTTTTTGACCTCTGCACACCACGCGACGAAGTCCTGAAGGGCGAACTCCGAGAGGACATCTTTGCAGCCAGATTGAAAGATGTTATTGATGGGAAGGCCGATGCCATCTATGGCGACCCGGCGACTTTTTTTGATAATACCTACCCGACGGCCGGGTTAAAAACCTTACTGAATGACGCGCTGGGTCGCCTCATCGAATCGGGTGCCGGCAAGAATGCCATCATTCGCCTGGAGACTGCATTCGGTGGCGGTAAAACGCACAACCTGATAGCGCTATACCACACTGCAAGCGGCAAGGTTCCGGAGAAGATCATCAGCGGGTTGTTAGGCGAAAGGGTGATTTTGCCCAAGCCCGGTGATATCAAGATCGCGGGCGTTGTTGGCTCTGACCTGGACCCAGTGCTGGGAATGGATCACGGGCGGGACAAGCTAAAGACATACACATTGTGGGGTGAACTGGCCTACCAGCTCGGTGGCCGCGCCGGTTATGCGCTAGCTAAAGATAGCGACGAGGCCAAGGTGGCGCCGGGCACTAGCCTGTTTGAGGCGCTGATTGGTGATCAACCAACGCTCATCATGATCGACGAGATCGCTCGTCATCTGCGCGCGGCCTTAGCAGTGGCTACTACAAATAAGAAGTCTACGCTCGCCGATCAGACGACCGCGTTTCTGATGTCACTGCTGGAATTCGCTGTGAGCAAGGAGCACTGCCTCATCGTAATCACTCTGGCGGGACAGACGGATGCCTTTGCATCTGAGACGTTGGCGCTGCGAGCTAAGCTCTCTGAAGCTCTGAGTGTGTCGTCTCGGCAGGAACGTGTGCTCACACCCACCGACGAGGGTGAAATTTCGGCCATTGTTACACATCGCCTTTTCAAGCGCGTGGACCGAGAGGCAGCTAGGGAGATCGTCGCGGCGTATTCGCAGTATTATGCCGACCTGGCAGGAAAGAACGTTGATTTGCCACAACGCTCTACCCGCGCCGAATACACGCAGGAGATGCTAGCCGCGTATCCCTTCCACCCCGAACTGCTCAACACGTTGAACCGAAAGACGGCAACCATCCCCAACTTCAGCCAGACGCGTGGGGCGCTGCGCCTCCTTGCCTGGACGGTGCGTGCCCTATGGGCGCAACAGAGTCCAGGGGCATATATCATCCAACCCTATCATTTGGATTTGGCCCAGGCGCAGATCGCTGACGATCTGACCGGACGGTTAGATCGTCCGAAATACAAGCAGGTGATCGAGGCCGACATTGTGAGCGCGATGCCGGGTACCTCGGCACATGCCACAGAGGTGGACCAGTCACTCATTGCGACTGGGAAACCGCCCTATGCACGCAGGCTGGCGACGACTATCTTTCTACACAGCCTGACGCAGGGCATCGCTAGTGGGGTAGACCCAGCCGACCTATTGCTGGCCGTGCTGTCGTCAGACGGTGGCACAGGGGGCGACGACCCAGCTGTTGTTATGCGCACACTAGATCGTTTGTACGATAAGGCTTGGTTCCTGGAATACGATGGGCACCGCTACCGTTTCAAGACAGAGCCATCCATCAATAAAATCATCGCCGACGAGATGACCCTGGTCGGCACCAGTAAGGCCAAAGCCGAGATCGAAACTCGCGTCAAGCAAATCTGGAAGAAGGGCTATTTTCAGCCAGTATATTTCCCGGCTGAGCCGGTTGATGTGGACGATGACGCCGATCTGCCTAAGCTGGTAATCATCCACTTCGACGCAGCGAGCGCTGCTGTCACGGGCGACGAGATGCCGGAGTTTGTGCGTAAGCTCAACGAATATAAGGGAACCATGCAGGCGTTCCGCGAGTATCAGAACAACCTGGTGTTCCTGGTGGCCGATATGGATCAGGTAGACAACATGGTGGGCGTAGTGCGACGCTACCTGGCGATTGGGCGCATCCTGGGCGACGCCGCGCGAATGGGCGAGTTCAACGACGAACAACGCAACGGCCTGAAAAAGCTGAAGGGCGAGGCTGAATTGGATGTGCGCATCGCGATCACCAAGGCCTACCGCTATTTGTATTACCCATCGCCCGACGGATTGAAGACGCAAGGGTACCTTCGTCGCGAGACGTTGCCCGCGCAGGACCAGGGTGACATGGACAAGGACCAGACCAGCGCCGTCCTGCGTGTATTGAAGTCACTGAACAAGGTCCTCACCGCCGATGACAATCCGCTACCGGCCGCCTACGTTAAATCGAAGGCGTGGGACCAAAACCAGCAGAGTATGGCTACTGACGACCTGCGCAAGGCGTTTGCACGCAAGATTGGCCTGCGCATCCTGCTGGATCCAGGCCAGTTGCGCAAATCAATAGCGAACGGTGTGCAGACGGGCGCATGGCTCTATTACGACGCAGGCGAGCAGTTCTCCTACGACAAGGACTCGCCGCCGCTTGTCTGGCAGATTAGCGACCAGGCCATCCTTTACTCGCCCGAAGAGGCAGCGCGTTTGAAGCTGCGCATCAAAGGCAAGTGGAAGCCGGAAACGACACCGGGGAAGGAGGGCACAAGCGTCACTGAGGAAGTGGAGCTCTGTCCGGTGTGCGGCAAGCCGCAGGATCAGTGCATTTGCGGTATGACCACCTCTGGCGGTAAGGTTATCCCTACGCGGTTCACTGCACAGGGGGCAGTCGGGCAGGCGTTCCAGCAAGTCATCGACCAGTGCCAGGAGTACCAGGTAAGCCGCCTTCACCAACTTTCTCTTACAGTTGACGGCATGGGGAAGCAAGCCGCGGCCGACATGCGCGCCATCGGATTGGCGCTGCCTCAGTTTGGCAAGGGCAAGTTCACCATCGTGCAGAACGTCATCGCCTCTTATGGCAGCGCCGATACGTTCCGCGTGGACTTCCATGGCGGCTGGGAACGCTACAAACGCTTGAAGACAGTTGCAGAGACGTTCAGTCAGGAGGCTGACGAACTGAAGGCAAACATGCGCGTGACAGCCGACTTTGACGGCGGCATCGACATCAGTAGCCAGCAGTTCCTGACCATGCGTGATGTGCTGCAAAGCATGGGGCTGGGCAAGATCACGATTGAAGCCTTGCCAACGCCGAAAGAATCATGAAAGCGATCAGCATCCGGCAACCCTGGGCCGACCTAATTCTCCAGGGTAGAAAGACACTTGAACTGCGCAGCTGGAAGGTGAGCTATCGCGGCACGCTCGCCATCCACGCGTCGCAGACGGTGGAGCGCGAGGAGTGCCAGGCCTTCGGCATGGACCCTGACGGTGTCACCGCCGGTGCGTTGATCGGCACTGTGGAGCTGACGGGCATTGTGGAGTTGAGCGCAGCAGATTACGAGGCACGTAAGGATGAGCACCTGGCTACCGATTGGTTCGGCTACAGGTCGCCACTGTACGGATGGGAAGTGATGAACCCCAGGCCATTCGCTGAGCCAGTGCCAATGCGCGGGCATATGCAGGTATTCAATGTGCCCGACGTGCAAACCCTAGCGGAGGCCGCCCCGGTCTCTCCGCTAAGCGTGACCGCCGCGCTGGTGACGAGTATGGAGCGCCGACCGGCTAAAGCGGATGTGTCCCCGGAGAGCTTCGAACCCACATCACATCACTCGTCTGACGCAACGCCCTTCCAACTGCGCGTGACAGCCAGCGGGCGGCAACCTGATTCATATAGCCTGACACTCTACCAGCGTCCAGTAAGTATGAACGGCACAATCGCAATGAACTACCTGCCGGCCGAGTTGGGGTTGAGGCGGGTGGCGGAACTCAGCGGTGACTTACTACGCGCAGTGGCGGATCATGTATTGGAGGCGCTAAGGCGTTCGGGCTACCGGGCGACGGACCTGCACGCCAGCCGGCGCGAGCCATTTCATTTGGGCGAGGAAGCCGGGGTTCGCCTGGGATTGCTCTTCCTGGCCGTAAAGCCGGTTACCAAGTCGAGCCGCGTGGAGGCCATCTCACAGGGGCTGCGCAAGATGACGAGCGAGGAAGCTTATTACTGGTATAGCAAGTGCATGCCAGTGTCAAATGCGAACCCGAATGGTGAACGCGCACACGAGCGCTCGCAGAAGGCGTTGCGTGTGCTGCTGGCCGATGAGTAACCATGAGTTTTCTGATCAAGCTATACTCACATTATCCCGGTGTTCTTAAATAATGAATACCGAAATTACAGGAACTGTTTATGGGGCTGCAATTTCCGCATTATCAAGAGATTCGGCTTGGAAACTCACCTCTTGTCGAGGTGATCTGCCAGGTGCGTTTTCAGCCCATCCTGCGCATCGTCGATAGTGAGCCTAGCGAATTCCAGGACCGGATACGGCGTCGTTTTCCCGCTTTAGGGATTGGGCAGGGGGTCATTCTTCCCATTCTTCAACCTGGCGCTGCTGCACAGCCTCCAGAATTACAGCCCCGAGTCTATCGGTTCGCCACAGATGACAACAAAAGTTTCGTATCATTATCGGTAGACTTTTATGCAGTTTCTACCAATGATTATCATCATTGGGGTGAATTTGTAGATGATCTGGCGTTGGCTCATGCTGCAATAACAGACATTTATCAACCCAACTATGCCACCCGGATTGGGCTACGGTTTATCAACCGCCTCACGTTGGCTAATACCGGCTACAAAACTTTTGACGAAGTTCTCCTCATGCTGCGGCCTCAATTAACTTCTCAATTGCATACGGAGGCTTGGGATGAGCCGGATGAAGCAGTGACCCAAACGGTGCTGGCTGATGGAAAAGGCAAACTAGCTTTAAGGACCGCCTTAGGGCGCGATCCCAGCAATCACGCGCCTTTCTTTGTGCTAGACTTTGACTACTTCGAAGAAGGTAAGATTGAGTTAGCTGACTTGATTGGACGCTGCCGCGACTATCACGACATCACTTACGCCGCTTTCCGCTGGTGTTTTATCGATGAGGGGATGCGCGCGTTTCAACCGTTGAATTGAGGAGAATGATAGAGATGTTGCCTGCAATTAGTATGCGTGAGACGAGCGCATGTTATGCAGCGTCTCTCAATCAATGGCGCGGCAATGGGCTTGCAGAGAGCTTGGCCGCTCGCCTGTATGTGGTGATCCCGTGCAATGACACAAATAGTTCTGGCACCACGAAAAGAAGTGCCGGCCCGCGCCTCTTATCCGCCTGGCTGGATCGAGTGTGGGTCAACACGGGCACAACTGCAACACCAGAAATTTATACGATCGCCACACCAACGAGTGCCGATTGGTCCAGCGCTATTGACAAGCCACTAGCACTGCTGGAAGCCGCTGCTGTGGCGGGCAATCTTGAGCAGTTCACCGCTGTTTTCCGGAGTATTGATTTGGCGAGTGCGCCGGAAAACGACATGGTTCACATTGCACAATTGGCGCTCAACTGTGGTGCAGCGACATTGGCGAGAGAGGCATGTGAGCAGGGCTTGAAGCGTTTTCCCAATAACAGGGGGTTGGGTAAGATGCAAACCATTTTCGCGCCGCCACGAATAACAATCAGTACACGACAACCCTCCACCGGCACGCGCGCCAATACACAGTGGTTGGCTGACCATGGCGATGCCTACCGCGGCAAATGGGTCGCTTTACGCGCGGGAGAGTTGGTTGCCGTTGCGAATTCAGTCGATGCGTTATTGAAAATAACGGGGGACGTAAAAGGAACAGGTATCTTTATTACGCCCATCCATTAATGACACTTCTCTTCAACGATCATACAGCCTTTGCTCACGGCGCGGTGAAGTATGCCTATCGGCCTGCAACGGAAAATGACCGGACGAATCGCATCATCATCCCGGTCGAGATTGAGTCTATCCAGACCTATGCCGTTGTCGATACGGGTGCGCCATACGTAGTGTGCGCCCCAGAGATTGTGCTGCCCCTTGGGTTGGGTGTCGCCTCGCGCTTGTCTTCGACGGTATTGCAGATCAGGGGTATGGAGGTCCGGGGAGACCTTTATCGATTAACCCTGAAGTTGATCGCTGAACAAGGCGAATCAATCGATGTGGAGGCGACCGTGTTCGTGCCCGGGGTCAATGAGTGGCCGGCCAATTTGCCATCCTTCATCGGTTTGAATGAATGTATGGATCGGATACGCATCGCGATAGATCCAGCAGAAGAAATGTTTTATTTTGGGTCATTGAACTGACCTGGGCGTGGGGAAGCTGCCCGCTATTGGGTGAAATGTACTTTGAAGGTTCTCTATGTGCAGTGACACTCTTATGACTAATCCACCCCTCCTGATTGAAAACTGGTTGCCCATTGACGCCATCGGTGCCGAAAGTAAGCGTGAGCGTGGCGCCAGCAGTGCGCTACCCCCACTCTATTTTTTGCATGTGTGGTGGGCACGCCGGCCACTGACTACCAGCCGCGCCGCTATCCTGGCCAGTGTGCTCCCGCAATGGTCACCGGACTGGCCTGCGAAGCTGCATGAGAAGTTCCCAAATGAAAAGACCTACCAGCAGTGGTTCAGTTATCTCATCGGCATACGGGGGGACCCGGTCAATGGCCGGAAGCTTGTGGACTGGGCTAAAGCAAGGGGCATCCAGCTCGACTCAAATCCCTATGGCGGTGCGCCACGTGCCTTCACAGTAAATCCCTCTGCCGATGACTTGCAGACGATGGGAGACCTGTTCGAATACACCTGGGGCACGCGTGAACTAAGTGTGCTCGACCCATTTGCCGGTGGCGGCTCCATTCCCTTTGAAGCCTTGCGTTATGGCTTCACCACGATTGCCAATGACCTGAACCCGGTGGCAGCGGTCATCCTGAAAGCGACGCTCGACTATCCGGCACGCTTTGGCCCTTCATTGGCAGAAGATCTTCGCAAGTGGGGCAATGAGTGGGCAAAAAAGGTGAAAGAGAAGCTGGAGCCTTATTTCCCAAAGCAGCTCAACGAGAGCATCTTCGCCTACCTGTGGGCGCGCACGGTAGCCTGCCCGACCACCGGCAAACCTGTGCCGCTCAGCCCAAACTGGTGGTTGCGCACAGGCAGCGACCCGGTGGCGGTGAAGCTAATCGCCGAGGAAGGCATGGACCGGCCGCAATTTGAAATTGTCACGGGCAAACAGGCAACGCTCGCCAACCCAGACGTGGGTACGATCACGCGCGGTGTGGGCCGTTCGCCGTGGACTGGCGAAACGATCTCCGGCGACTACATCAAGGCCGAGGCACAGGCCGGACGCATGGAGCAGATGTTGTATGCCGTGGCAATCAAGAAGTCGGGTGGCTTCGGCTTCCGTGCCCCGACGCCGGAGGACCTTGAGGCGGTGCGTTGTGCGGAAGAAGCACTGGCGAAGAAAAAGCCTGAGTGGATTGCGAAAGGCATCATTCCCACTGAGGAAATCCCTGACGGCAATAAGACATCTGAATTGAGACGCTATGGCATGTTTCAGTGGAAAGATGTTTTCACTCCGCGCCAATTACTTGTATTGGGTACATATCTTGAGTGCTTACATCAACTCTCAGAAGAGCTTCATGATGAGACAGTAGGGAATCAAAAATCCACAATGCTTCAAGATAGAGCAAATGCAATAACATCCTACTTGGCGATTGCTCTGAGTAAATGTCCAAACTACAATGCGCGGATAGCAAGTTGGCACGCACCCAGAGCAGTAATGCGAAGTGTCTTTGACCGTCATGACTTTGCGTTCGCTTGGTCACACGGCGAGTTTGATGGAGCCAGTAACTTGTTACCTTGGGCGATTAACCAAATTGTAGATGCCTATAAGGGAATGGCAGAATTATCAGCGCCAGCACAAGCAACACTTCAACAGGCTCATGTTAAGCTGGCAAAAGACCGGTCAAAAATTACTCGAGGGTCAGCTATTACTTTGTCTGAGTGTTCAGATAATAGCATTGTAAATATCACAGTCGATCCGCCGTATTACGACAATGTCCAATATGCCGAACTCTCCGACTTCTTCTACGTTTGGCTGAAACGCAGCGTGGGACATCTGTTTCCCGAGTTCTTCCGCGATGAACTGACCAACAAAGATGACGAAGCTGTCGCCAATCCTGCTCGCTTCGAGAGCATGGGGCGTAAGAAGAAAGAACTGGCAGAGCACGACTATCAACTGAAGATGGCGGCCGCCTTCCGCGAGATGTACCGCGTCCTGCGTCCAGATGGAGCCCTAACGGTGATGTTTACCCACAAGCGCGTGGAAGCGTGGGATACGCTGGCATCAGCGTTGATCGGCGCGGGGTTCACTATTAAGGCTTCATGGCCAGTGCATACCGAAAGTGAACACAGCCTGCACCAGGCCAAGAAGAACGCCGCATCCTCCACAATTCTTCTGGTCTGCCGTAAGCGTCAAGAGAAGGGAGAGCGGGAGCAGGCTGCCTGGTGGGACGATTTGAAACCCATTGTCCGCAGAACAGCACGTGTGGAGGCGGAGAAATTCGCCGCGCAGGGGATCGGTGGTGCCGACCTGTATATCAGCACTTTCGGCCCCACGCTGAGCATCATCTCTGAGCATTGGCCAGTATTGACCAGCGAAACCGACCCCAAGACGGGCCAACCCAAGCCGTTACGCCCCGAAATCGCATTGGATCTGGCGCGCGAGGAAGTGGTACGCTTGCGCAAGCAGGGTCTCCTGCTGGGTCGCGATGTGCAGTTCGACCCGGTGACTGACTGGTACCTGATGGCTTGGGATTCCTACGGCGCCGAACAGTTCCCCTACGATGAAGCACGCAAGCTAGCCATCGCGCTGGGTCTGGACCTGGAGCACACCCTCATGCAGACGGAGCGACTGATTACCAAGAAGGGCGAATTCGTGGTGCTGCAAGCGCCGGCCCTGCGCCGCCGTAAGGGCATGGTGGACGATACGCTCACGTCCTTTGAGTATCTCATCGACGCGGTGCACACGGCGATGATGGTGTATGACGAGGATGGCTCCGGCGCATGCGATGTGTTCCTGCGTAATACTGGGCTGAAGAACGACGGTGCGTTTAAAGCCTGCCTGCAGGCGCTGATCAATGCCATCCCAAGGTCGCGAGTGAAGGGCAAGTTCGTGCGTCCCGAAGCAGAGATGTTGGAGAATATGCGCCTGGCATTCTTCGATGATCTGCAAGCGCCGGTGGAGCCGGGGCCTCCTGCGCTGCCAGCGAAACAGATGGGATTGGGAGAGGGGTTTAACGAGGAAGAGGGAAGTGAGGAGGAAGAAGGCGAAGAGGGGTAAACCATGCCTTTAGCGCAACGAATTCGCCAGTGTGTTCTGGAAGGTTGGATTGAACCCGCACGGCAGACAAGCCAGCAGCAGGTGTCTGTCCGCGCGGCGGCCGTTCATGAGCGGCTCAATTTGAGCAACCGTTACCCAGCTGTTTGCGAAGCACTTGATACTGACCTTTCCCTTGATCAAGCCAAAGTCACGCTCATCGAGCGGCATGGTTCTCGGCTGAGTAGCACAGTAGAGTAGGTATTTGGCGTCGATTGAGCGGCTCGCAATTTTGATATGCCAATAAGTTTGACGTGGTGGGACAAATAGCATGAAAAAAGGTTCAACATTGGCTAAGCGAACCATCCTATACTACCCGACGATTGGACTTCCTAGGAACGCCTGGTTGGGCCAAGCACTTCTTTACTGGGATCAAGTATCCTCAATTGTGCCTCATAGCTACATGTATGATTGGCCGGCGGATCGATTCAGTCAAATGCTTCGACAGCTGGAGCAGGAAGGCGAGTACCGGCCCATTTATTCAGACGCGCTAATGTATGAGCACACAAATGTTAGTGAGCAGTTTGCTCATGAATTAGAAACGATTCTAGACTCTCGAGCTTATATGTCCAGGCGTCGCAGGTCATCTTCTACTGTTTCATATAGGTTGCATCACGACAAGTTTATAAGCCTGAAGGTATATAAGATTCTAGAGACGCGTGGGTTAGTACGACCAAATCAAGATAACGAACGGGATACTGAATGGATAAGCTGTGAGCAAACTGCCGCGCGAGTATATATGGCGCTACTCGCAAGATTTTTCGCGGATATGGACCAGGGTTACACGGTTCCAGGAACCGATTCACTCGCGACTGAACAATTAGTCGACGCGGCGGGTTCGGAAACGGAAGGGACACAAACATCGTGTTGCACGATGAAGCTGCACAATCTCCTTCCTACCCCGCGGGCAGACGTATCACTGGAGGAGATAATCGCTTTCAAGCGGAAGAGACGTGATGAATTGCTAACCTTCAGAAAGTGCTTGGACGATTACCAGAAACAATTACAGCAAGTACACAATAACAATGAAATCCAGTTGATTAATGTCCAGTTCAGGGAACAACTCGAACAAGCTTTTTGTGATCTCATGGCTACTCTCTCCGAAGCAAAATTACTGCGGAGACTTGACACGTTACGTGTGTTACTAACGATGTCTGCTCCGAGCATAGTTGGTGTTGCCTATAGCTTACTGACTGGGACATCTCCAGTAGCTAGTACCCCAATAGAATTTCAAGTGCTGGGGATGGCGGCAGTCGGTGCCCTGGAAGTTGGCATACAACGTATACGAAAGCGTCAAGATGAACGCATGTTGATGCGCCAGACCCCTTTTGCCTACATCTACTTGGCGCAGCAGCAGGGACTAATCTTTAAATGACCCCATCACTGTGCCACCATTCATTTATGATCTATTACGGGCCCGCTGACGACCCGCTGAACAGCTTCTACATCCCGGCGCTGTCGGCCAGCGTGCGCTACGACCGCAGCGCCGGCTTCTTCAGCTCTTCGGCGCTGGCAGTGGCAGCAGCCGGCGTTGCGCGATTGATCCAGAACGACGGGCGCATGCGGCTGTTGGTGGGCGCGCAACTTGACGCCGATGATGTAGATGCCATCAGCAAGGGCTATGACTTGCGTGAGCGTGTCACCGAGAGGTTGCTACAGCATTTCGCTGATCCGCAAGATGCACTGCTCCGGCGACGCCTGGAAGTGCTGGCCTGGATGGTCGCCGAGGGTAGGCTGGAGATCAAGGTCGTACTGCCGCGTGATGAACGGGGTCTGCCTATCCCGGCCTTCCAGGCTCAGGATTACTATCATCCCAAGTTTGGCATCTTCACTGATGCCGAGGGAAACCGCATTGCCTTCTCCGGCAGCGTGAACGAATCTGAGACAGCCTGGCGTAAGAATTATGAGACGTTCTCTGTTTATTTCTCCTGGAATGAGACCCAGGCATACCTTGCGCATGTGGCGAATAACTTTGATCGGCTGTGGCACGGCGAGGAATCCGACTGGATCGCACTCGATATCCCGCAAGCCGTGCGTGAGCAGTTACTAAAGTACCGGCCTGACCAGGCGCCAGCACGAGACCCTCTGGAACCTCAGCCAGAGAGGAAAGTGGACGATGCAGCGGAAGTACTAGCGTGCGAGCCCACCCAACGCGAGCGCATCCTGTTCCAGTTCGTGCGCGACGCGCCATACCTTTCCCGCGCATCCGCTATTGCAGCCGCGACGTCTGCTATCTCTCCTTGGCCGCACCAGATGCGAGTGGCAGACGCAGTGATGGAGCGTTACCCCGACCGTGCCATGCTGTCAGATGAGGTCGGGCTGGGTAAAACCATCGAAGCTGGTCTGGTCATCCGCCAATTGGTCCTCTCCGGAAGGGTGAAGCGTTGTTTGATCCTGGCGCCAAAGTCTGTGTTGAAGCAGTGGCAAGAAGAACTCTACGAAAAGTTCGTGCTCAATATTCCCCGTTATGACGCCGGTTCAGTATGGGACGCGTTTGGCCAGGAGCAGGATGGCTTGGTCAATAACCTGTGGGACGACTTTGATTTACTTCTGGTGGGCAGCCAGTTAGCCAAACGTGCGGACCGCCGGAAGGAAATCCTGGCGGCCAAGCCTTGGGACCTGATCGTGGTTGACGAAGCACACCACGCGCGGCGGCGTGATTTCAAGGAACGCATCTACCGCCCCAATCGTCTGTTGAGCCTTCTAAACGAACTGAATGCCCAGAATAAGGCGGCCAGCATGCTGCTGCTGACAGCGACGCCGATGCAGGTGCATCCGTTGGAAGTCTGGGATCTGCTCACTGTGTTAGGAATGGGCGGGCGCTGGGGAGCGGATGAGGACAACTTCCTGGCCTTTTTCGCCGAGTTACGCAAGCCGTTCAAGGACATCGACTGGTCACTGGTCTACACCCTCGTGAAGGACTACCTGGACACCGGCGGTCAAATTGACCCAACCTTCAAGACGCACGTCAGCGCAGAGGTCGGGCCTGTGAAGTGGGCCGTTCTTGAAGATTTGTTGAAATATCCCGATCGCTCGAATCAGTTGCTAGCACAACTAGGGACGCGTGCTCAACCCTACGTTAAAGAATTGGCTCATCATCACACACCGCTCAATCGGTACATATTCCGCAACACGCGATCATTACTGCGGGAGTATCAGAAGCGCGGAATTTTGCACGAGAACGTGCCCTACCGGGAGCCCGAGTTGAAGCGCGTCCCCATGCGTGACGATGAGCAGGTACTCTACACGCGCATCGAAGACTATATCTCACACTTCTACCAGAAGTACGAAAATGAGCGGCGTGGACTGGGATTCGTCATGACGGTGTATCGCCGCCGGCTGACCAGTAGCTTCTACGCCGTGCGTAAGAGCCTCGAACGTCGCAGGGATTGGTTGCGCGGCGTGATCCCATCTGATGCAGTCTACGACAACGACGACGTCGAGCAGGAGGAACTGGAGCAAGATGTCTCAGAGGAGGGCGTGGTCGATCCTAATGGCCGCGAGCGGTTTAAGGCCGAGTTAGCTTACGTAGACGACTTTCTCCACGAGTTGCGCAGCCTGAGCGCCGCCGACTCCAAGCTGGAATGGTTGAAAGCCGAGTTGCAGCAGACCTTCAAACAACGCCCGACCGTTCTGGTCTTTACTCAATATACCGATACGATGGACTACCTGCGCGACCAGCTGATTGATGTCTATGGCAGTCAGGTGGCCTGTTACTCGGGGCGCGGAGGGGAGGTATGGAATGGCATCGCCTGGGTCGTGACGACCAAGGAGGCAGTGAAGAACGCTTTCGCCAAAGGTGAGGTGAGTGTGCTGCTGTGTACTGAGTCGGCCAGTGAAGGCCTGAACTTGCAAACCTGTGGCGTGCTCATCAACTATGACATGCCCTGGAACCCTATGCGGGTGGAGCAGCGCATTGGCCGTATCGACCGCATTGGTCAGAAGTACGACACAGCGTGGGTCTCGAACTACTTCTATCGTGACACGATTGAGGATCTGATCTATCAGCGCCTGGCGGATCGCATCGATTGGTTCGAGGTAGTTGTCGGCGACTTGCAACCGATCCTGGCCGAGGTGGGCGAGGTCACTCGCCGGCTGGCAATGTTGCCCGCATCGGAGCGGGAAGCCCAGTTGGAACGCGAGATCGCCGAATTGCGCAAGCGCCTGCAGAACAAAGAAGTCGAATCGTTGAACCTTGATCAGTATGTCAACGTGGATGACTATCAGCCCGGGCCGGCATCGCCCGTTACCCTGATCGATCTTCAGCAGTTGCTCGTTTCCTCACAAGCGACTGGATACCTGTTCAAACCACACCCCGACATACCCGACGCTTATCTGCTCATCTGGGGCGGAACGACATGGCCGGTCACCTTTTCGCGAACATGCTTCGACCAGTACACCAGCACAGTACAGTTCCTCTCGTACGGCAATTCGCTCTTTACAGATTTGCTGGGCAGCATCCCGCTGCCTGAGGAAACCGACGATTCCAGTCCGCTCGTCCAATGCAACTCGGACGGTGACATTCCGCTACGTGGTTGGTACTTTGCAGATTGTTCTCAGGATGACGTACAGGTTCAATCCATTGATACGTTGGCACAGCTTAAGCAGAGCTTACAGGCACAGCTCCTTGTCAGACAGAGGCTTACCGATGAGGTCATGCCGATGGCTGTGAAGCATTTCAAACAAGAGGTCAAAGCCATACAGGTCCGCTATAACGACTCTCTGCGATTGCGCCGTTACGCCCAAGATCAGGCACTACGAGCTAAAGCGCAACGACTACTGATCAAAGCTGCTTTGGTTGAAATCGCCCTTGGCCAACAGCCAGAGTTGCTAGATGGTATTGCGTATCCGACTGCATTTAATGAACAGGCACTACTGGGTCTGCAGCGGCACAAGTACCCGTGGGCGCCCCTATTACGACTTGCCTTTGTGCCAGGATTAGCACCTGACTCGGGCGATCCTTATTACGAGCAAATCGCTGGTGATAACCATGATGGATTGAAAGGACGCTTTAACCAGTTGACTGAAGAGGCTAAGAAAATGGTGCCCATGTTGAAGAGGGTGCAGAATCCGGGTGCATCTGAACCTGCTCAGGAGAGCACGGTAATCGCCAATGGAATAAAGGTGGGCGTGTAGCTTTGTCGAATTGTGTAGTTAGGGGAAAGCTCGTGCCGTCGCTGATCATCTTCTTCCATTTCACGTCGTACGTCATCTTGTGTTCGCCCAAGTCGAGCACGCCCACGTCCGCATGCCATGCGACCTCCGGCAATCCGCTTTTCGCGTTTTTCGTGATCGAGCCCGTTAGAACGCCCTCAAGGACATTCCCATCCAGGATGATGGTGGTGACATTGTTTTGTGAAAAGTCATCGATTTGCGCGGCCGTTTTTGCTTCTCATCCCCACGTGATGACGATGGGAGTCCCCTGGGGAACGGTCGTTTTAGGGCCTTTGCCGATCAGGGTGCAGAACGCCGTGAGATAGACGGGCTCACCAACAGTCGCGCATAGCTTGCGCCAGGCGTGCATCCTCATCCTCCAGGTGATCGCCGAGGTTGGCGGTCTGCCAGATGTCGGCATAGTGCTGGCGCGAGACTTGCCTCATCTCATCGTAGAAATCGAGTTCTGACATGGGTTGGCGCCTCCCTCAGGCACTCACGACTTCACAATGCATGGATATTTGACGTTCCGCTCTGCGCCGGCAATGCTTTGAAGCACCAGCGTGTGTCGCAGGGAATCTCCGAAATCGTACAAATATTCCAACTCCGCACCAACTTGCAGGCCGAGGCCGGCCACTTGGCGTCTCATCGCAGGGGTAGGTTCGAATGGATTGATCTGACCATACCGTTGTTCGTGTGGCCTCTTGCCCTTGCCGCGGCGCGTGATGCGCGTAAATTCGCTCAAGTGATCAAAGTGGTCCAGGCGGAACGCTGTGCGCATCACATGGTCGAAGTCGGCCAGGGTGTGTTTGCCCAGGATTTCGATGATGCGTTCCCGGGTGCCATCGTTTTCCGTCGCGCTAAAGCGGTAGACTCCGTTGCCTTGCTCGGGCGTGAAGGGTTGTTCTTTTGGTTCGAGGTCCGCAGAGGGATCGCGCAAATATTCCGCCGTGGAGATGCCATCGCTTGCCTTGATTCCGAAACTGGTGATGAGGAAGCGTGGGTCCTCGAACAATACAGGAAACCAGTGATTGCCGGGATAGTCGTGCGCACCGGGCATGCGTGCGTATGCGGTTAGAAGGGTGGGGTTCACGTCAATGCGTTCACCGTACGATTCGTCGAGTAGGGCCTGAACACAATCGGCAAGCGCACGGTTCTGCGCGGCGATGACGTCCTCGCGATACATCGATTGTGGTTCAAATTCAAGGCGCAAACGCGCGGGGCGCCAGTTCAAGATTGTGACGCATAAACTGTCTCCGGCGTGCGCGTGATGGGCGCGTAGCCAGTCGCGCAAGTCGAATGCGTCATTTCCTTGAGTGCTGTAACTTTCCCACAAGGTTTGGGTTTGCTTATGAGCCAGGCCGGCCATTGGGCCGTTAGAAATGATCCGCCCGTTTTCGTCCTGAACTTCAATATGCTCCGTCACAATGGTTTGGCTGAACCGGTTGGTGACGAAAGGGACAAAGCCGGGGCGAACGGGCACCAGACCCGATTGAACGTCATCGGCCTCAAGCGGCACGCGGAAGCAAACGCCGGGCATGGCCAGGCGCAACGGCGCGATCGTCTTGGGGTCGAGATAGACCAGTTCGACGCCCACCATCTCATGGGAATGCAAATGGTCGCGCACGCGCTTGGGCGGATCTTTGCTCGTTGAGGGGTAGCGTTCCAGCACGCGTTGCACGATGTCATTTACGGACGCAGGCTCGGTCATTTCTTCCAACACCTGTTGCGTTACTTCTCTCAACGTGGGACCTTCGCGTTTAGCCGGCATCGTGAATCCTCCTTCATGGATTACCTTCTCATCCAGTGACATATGGGCGTGCCTGATCTACTTCATCCGGCTTGATCATATATCCAAAGGTGGATACGTTGGGTGTTGTGTGGGGCCGTTGGAAACTTCTGCGCAGGCGTGAAGCCTAAGCCTACCATCCCAGTCAGCTATCTGTTCAAGATCACGTCCAGTTGATGCACTCGGGCCTCTATCGCAAAAACCGCAAAGCACGCCAGGAACGCAAAGGATACAAATAAAACCGCTGCGTCTCTGAAGGGACTTTATCCGCGTTTATCGGCGTGCACCGGCGGTTGGTAACATCCTGTCCGTGGTGAGATCACAGAAGTAAAAAGCAAAGCAGCGAAGGAACAAAGAAGCAAAGAACACAAAATCTCCGCGGTGAATCCCCCGGCACCGCAAATCTTGGAACGAAAGTACAATGTGGCCGTTGTTGTAATGGTTGGCGTGAAGTCCATTGTGCATCAGTAAGAGACTGGGTGATCGACATGAGAAGCCGTTTATTGTCTGCGTGTGCCCTAACCCTATGCGTGTGCGCCGCGCTGTTGTTCTGTGCGGGAACTGCACAGGCCGGCGTACCGTCCAAGCCCGTGGCGAGCGAGCACACGTTTGACGTCACTGCCGAGGGGCAGACCAGCGCGCCGGGCCAGGTGATCTACATCAGCCTGAGCAAACAACATATGTGGGTCTACGAGGATGGTGAGCAGGTTTTCTCGTTCGTCATTTCCAGCGGCATCCCCACGCGCGTCACCAAGCCCGGCAACTTCCGCGTGCAAGACAAAATCCCCAACGCCTGGTCGGGCATCTGGCAATTGCACATGCCCTACTGGTTGGGCATCTATAACGTGGGGCGCGTGGAAAATGGCATTCATGCTTTGCCGGTCAACACGCGCGGCGTGAAGCTATGGGCGGGCTTGCTGGGGCGCCCGGCGTCATTTGGTTGCATCATCTTGAACACCCCCGACGCGAAGAAGCTCTACGAATGGGCCGAAGTGGGGGCGCTGGTTGTGATTCGGAATTAACCCTATTGTGATCCTCTTTGTCTCACCGCACCTCGACGATATTGCCCTTTCTTGTGGCGGCTACGCGCATCGCCTGGCACACTCGGGCGAGCAGGTATTGATTTCCAC
>DAOUFG010000091.1:0-14944 GCA_034430115.1 Thermoflexales bacterium
CGCCTTCGTCATAGATGCGCACTGCCAGGGTGTAATCCCCCGGCGGCGTGCCATAGGGCAGCCACAGGAGAGGATAAGCCGTCAACGTCTCGCCGGGGCCAAGCTGAGAACTGGTCTTTTGATCGGCCCGCGCAAAGATGGCGTCCGCGCGCGCCACCTCCCACCCAAGCGCATTACGCACCACTAGCGCCACCTTCAAATCGTGAGTGGTTGCCTGCCGGGTGATGATGCGGATGGGCAGGCACAGCGCCTGATCCGCCGCCTGGCGCGGCAACTCAGCCACCGCGCTCAGGTCGGCCACGCTGAAGTGCGCTGTCGTCCCCGTCCAGGTGGGCACTTGAGACGGCGCCGCCGCATACAGCTCGTCGGACATGCCATACACCGTATAGACGCCCGGCGGGTTCACATTGCCGCCGGTCAACAGGCAACTCATCATACGGCGTTGATCGGCGCGCTGGGTGTACCACACATTGAGCGCCACGCGGCCCTGCTTCGGCAAGAGCGACGCGACGGCGTCCAGGTCTTGCCCTTCCGGCAACGTCACACGTCTGGCCTGTACACCCAGGCGCGGCCAATAGTAGGCCAACTCGTAACGATCGGCATAGGACCAGGCCAGCACCGTATCATCCGCGTTGAGCGTCTGCGCGTAGTAACTCACCATGCTGCGCACGCCGTCATGCTGATAGGCCGGGTCATTCGCGGCAATATAGATGCTATAGCCCGACACGGCGAGGAATGGCAGTGCGGCGAGGGTTGCCATCGCGCCGGCATGAGACCCGCGCTCGCTAAGCCACAAATGCAATTGAGCCAGCCCGCCCGCGATGACGGCCAGCAACAATGGCACACACATGACCAGGTAACGCCCGTGCAGGCCGATGCGCACAAAGATCAGCCCTGCCACCAGCCCGGCGATCAGCACCCCCACATGGAGGGCAAACCAGCGCGCAGCCGGCACGCGCCAGGGGATGAGCAACAGCGTGCAGCCAAAGAGCACGATGGAAAGCGCGGCCAGCAGCGGTTGGTTGGAGACCATCTCCCACGCCCCACTCCACAAGCCCTGCCACACCTGCTCCGCCAGGGCCAGCCCAATCACCGGCGGCGCAGCCACCGTCTGATTTGCACCCGGCACCAGCACGAACCGCGCGATCAGCCACGGCGCGTAGCAAATCAGCAGCCCCGCCTGCCCGGCATACCAGATGCGCCAATCGGGACGGCGGACCTGGCGTCGGCTAAGCCAGACGAACGGTGTGACGACGTTGAGCCACAGCGCAGCAATCGGGCCGGTGGTGTGCGTATAGAGCAACGCAAGCTCCGCCGCCCACAAGATCACCCAGGCGCGGCGTGACGGTCGCCTGACCAGGCGCCACCAGGCCAGCGCCAGGATGCACATCCAGACGGCCATCAGGCCGTACATGCGCACCTCGCGCGAGGCCCACCACAGGGGCGGCGAAAATGCCACCAGCAACGCCGCCCATAGCCCTGCGCGGCGGCTGAAAAGCGTTCGCCCAAGCAAATATCCCAGCGGCACCACCAGCAGGCCGATCATCAAGGAACACCAGCGCAACGCGAACTCGCTGTCGCCAAACAGGCGCATCCCCACGTGTAAAAGCAAGTAGTATATCGGGGGGTTGGTTGGGTCGGCCGTGATCACGGCCCACAAGTTGGGTTGGCTGGCGGCGTTGATGGCGATGCCCTCATCGAACCAGACGCTCAACGGCGCTATGTTATACAGACGGACGCCTGCCGCCAACAGGCAGATCAGCGCCAACAGCAAATAGCGGCGCAAACGAGCCGGGGGGGTCTCCTCCGGCTCGCGCAAGTGGTCTGAGTAATTCGAGCGACGCAGCAACGACAAACCTTGTCTCTGCGCCGAGCTTTACACGCCCGGCGCTCTGGATTTCACCGCTTCACATACGGCAGCAAACTATCGTACATGATCTTGGCCGCCTTGCGCGCCGGCATAGCCCACAACTTATCGCTGAACATCTCGATGGAGTAGAAGCCCTTATAGCCGTTCTTGTCCAGTTGCCCAAAGATCGCTTTCAAGTCCAGGCAACCCTTCCCCGGCAGAGCGCGGTCGCTATTGCAATTCGAAAGCTCCGCCGGTTTGTCGTTCATGTCGTCCACGTGCACGTGGCGGATGAAGGCGATGTTCTGCGGGTTGAGCTGATCGAACTTGGTGGGCGTGCAGTAATAGTGCGCCGGGTCGAACAGCACGCCCACATTCGCCGCCCGCGATTTGCGCGCAATTTCCGCCGCCGTGCGCAACGACTTCACCACCGGCGACCAGTTGAACTCCAGGCACAGGGTGATGCCGGTCGGCTTCACCTGTTTGGCTACCTGCGCGAATGTCTTCGCGATCAGCGCCACCGGGTCCGTTACACTGCTTGGGTCGGCCGGGCCGTCGGTGCCGACCACCATCGTCGCCGCGCCCAACGCGCTGAGCAGGCGCGCATTCTCCAAGATGCGGGCATGGTTCTCCGCCTGCTGCTCTGCCGATGAGAAACACTCCACACCCGTCTCGAAGCCGCCGATGCAGTGCATCTCATACTTCTCCTGGAGCGCCAGCACGTCGTCCACCGTGTGCCCTAGCGCCAGGTAATCCTTCACGTGCTTCAACGTATATTCCACATTGTGGAACCCGGCGGCATGATAGCCGGCCAGACACTCTTCTAGATCGGCTTTGACGGTTGAAACGGAATTGATCGCAAGTTGTGCGGTTTTCATGGCTCTCCTTTAAGCGTTCCTATTTGAATCCAGTTATTACCTGCCCAGCAGGCGGAAATAATCACGCGCCATCCGCAAATCTTCCAGCGCTTCCGGCGCTTCACAAGGGGGCTTTGCTTCGCCTTTCACGGCGCGCACGAAGTTCATCGCCTGTTGGCGCATGGCGTGAACGGGCGGCAGCACCGGCACGACGGTTTCGGGCGTCTTGCCCTGGCCGGGGTCACGATAGACCTCCACCCGCCCGGGCACGTTGCTCGCAAGCGGCGCGGGCAGCTCTATCTTGATGTAGCCATGCTCAAACGCCACGAGCGCCGACTCATGCCAACCGAGTGTCGTCTGGTAGGGCGACATTTCGATGACGCCCGCCACGCCGCTTTGGCTCTGCACGGCCAGCACCGTCTGGGTCGGTTCCGCATAAGACATGCGATAGGGTTCGCCCAGCAGATAGCGCATCAGGTTCACCTGGTGAATGTAGTAATTGACGAAGGAAATGTAATCCGCATACGTCTGGGCATCCATATCGCTGGCGGGCGGGTCATTCTCCCCGGCGGGGTAAGGCTCACTGGTCTGGATCAAATCGCTAAAGCCATTCGCCACCCAGTCACCAGCGGGCATCACGATGCGCACGTAACGGAGTTTGCCCAACTCGCCCGTCTGCTGAAATTGCTGGATGTATTGTTTGGCACACATCGTGGCCGGGTCGCTACGCTTGTGATACCCCACCATGTGCCACGACCCGCCGGCCTTCAGCGCATGGATCAGGCGCTCACCCACTTCGACCGACGAAGCCAGGGGCTTTTCGGTAAGGATGGGCAGCCCGGCTTGATAGAGCGGCAAGACCACCTGCCCATGTCGCGTGAACTGCTGCGCCGAGACAATCGCGTCCAGCGACTCGTGCGCCAGCATCTCCTCGGCAACGCCGTACACGTGGGGGATGTGATATTTCTCCGCCACGCGGCGCGCCAGTTCCGGCCTCAATTCGGCCAGGGCGACCACTTCGCAGTCCGGCAGCGTCACGTAGTTTTTCAGGTGTGCGCACTGCCCCATACTGCCGACACCGACGAACCCGATACGGACCTTTCTATCCATCGTAGCGCCTCCAAGTAGATTGTGGATCAGCCTGCGGAAGTTGGCGAATGCTTTCGCCTCGCCTGAGCGTACAATCACGCCTTATGACTACGGAATATTTCCCTTCCTCCGCAATGGCTATTGTGGCACACCCGGACGATATTGATTTTGGCTGCGCTGGAACAATTGCCAAGTGGACACGGCATGGCACCCATGTCGTCTACGTGATCGTGACGAGTGGCAATAGTGGCACACATGACCCGGCATTCACGAAGGAATCACTGGCCCAGGTGCGCGAACAGGAACAACGCGCCGCGGCTGCGGTATGCGGCGTGACGGACGTAGAGTTTCTGCATTACAACGACGGCGAGGTAATGCCCACACTTGAACTGCGCAAAGACCTGGTGCGCATGATCCGCAAGCACAAGCCCGAGATCGTCATCTCGATGGACCCCACCGTCATGTGGAACGGCTCGGATTACATCAACCACCCCGACCATCGCGCGGTGGCCGTCGCCACGCTGGATGCTATTGCCCCGGTCGCCGCCATGCCGCTCATGTATCCCGAACTGGGCGCGCCACACAATGTGCACGAAGTGTGGATTCAGTGGACCGAGAAGCCCGACGTATTTATCGACATCAGCGAGACGATTGAGCTAAAGATGGAAGCGCTGCGCCAGCACAAAACACAGGTGACCGAAGAAACGGTGCAAGGCATCCATCAATGGGCCATGGAAGCCGGCAAAGGATTGGCTCCGGCTGAAGTGTATAAGATCATGACGCTCATTCCACGCGAAAAGAAAGCGGCTCAGTAGGCACCGCGCATAAATGCAAAAGAGGAGCAAAAGTGCATTCTTGCTCCTCTTTTCGTTTACGTGTCTGTATGCTGCAAACAACGCGTGAAGGCTATTTCGTCACAACCGGCACATAGACCTTCGATTTCAACTGCGCCCACACGGTCGTGGAGAGTGAGGCTTCGTAGCGCGTCATATCATAGCCGGCCCACCCAGTTGGGTCGCCCACCTGGAAGATGGCACCGCCTACAAAGGGCGATGCATACTCCGTATTGTCCACCTTGATCGTCTGCGATTGGATCTCCAGAAAGCGATTGCACCAGTTCAGCACATCTTCGTTGGTCGCGTTGTGCGCCGCGAATCCACCGACGCTTCCTTCATCCATCCCCGTCTCGGAGCAGATGATGCGGCTGGTGCTATTCGGATCGAAGCCGCAACGCTTGAAGAAGAAATGCCAGCGCGTCTCATACCACTCATGCTCCACAATCGTCTGAGGGCTGCCATTCCAGATTGGCGTCTGTGTGTCATTCCGATAGATGTGGCTCATATTCGGGCTGTAGAGGTGATGGTCCATCCAAAACAGGCCGGCGTTGTAATAGGGTGCGTAATATTGCTGGATGGCCGAACACACCGACATGCTGGTGAAATCGGGCGTGCCCACAGAGAACGAGCCTGCCGCGTAAGTTGCGCCGCTAATCGCCTTAATCCGGCGGGCTAATTCTGCATCGAAAGAAGAACGCAGCGACATGTCGCTTGCCGCCTGACCGATTTGATCAGCCTCATTGATGCCGGAATAAATCAGGCGCGGGTCTTTTGCTCCCCCAAGGCGATTGAGCATGTAATCGATGCCAGGCAAAGCGCCTCTGATATCGATCCCTGGCCGAACCATGATCGTGGCATCGGGAAACGAGTCTTTCAGCCGCGAGGCCATGTCCACGTTATTGATCACGCTGAAGAAACGGCAGCCCAGGTTGGCAGCCTGCCGGGCGGAATCTTCAGAAAAGACCACCGCCACCCCCAACTGCATCGACGCCGTTGGTTCCGGATCCAGACCGCCGACGAAATGATCGCCCGCGATGTAGCCATAGAGCTGCTCCGTGGTGCTGGCGCCAAGCAACTGCACACTCCCGGCATTTAACGCCACTTTGCCCCAGTAAGTTGTGCCGTCGCTGACCTTTTCAATATCCAGGGTCACTCCCCCAGCTACCCTGCCAACGGCAGCAGACTCCGAATCCCCAGCTTTTAGTACGACGGGTACAGGATCACCAGTTACAACAACAGCATTCATGAAATTGCTCCGATCTATGAAATCACGATGGCTTGTTTCGTGGGCCATCCTGTGCTAACTATAATCTTACTGTGCAAAAACGTCATCTCTTCGGAATTGTACTGACACTTTTTATCGCAAGCGTTCTACGCTTGTGGGCAATCGCAGACCTTCCCAGTGGTCTACATTACGATATAGCAGCCAACGTAATTATTACACGCCAAATCGCTTCAGGCGAGTCTTTCCCGCTTTTCATCACAGCTTATACCGGGAAAGAGGTATTGTTCTTTTACTGGGCCGCGCTCTGGATGAAGCTGCTAGGAGATGGCGCCTGGGTGATCAAACTAGCCGCTGCAATGCTTGGGGTCCTTAGCGTGGCAGCGACCTACGCCGCCGGCCGCGCCATCACTCACGGACAGCGTTATTCGCATGGTATTGCCCTCTTCGCCGCTGCCTGGCTGGCAGTGGCATTCCCACATGTATTGCTCAGCCGTTATGGGTTTCGCGCGATCGCCCAACCCCTGCTACAGATGCTCACCATCGCCACTTTATGGCATGGCTGGCGCACCAACAAAGCACCCTGGCTGGTCGCAGGTGGCATCTGCCTGGGGCTAACGGGCTATACCTACCTGGCGGCGCGCCTGTTTCCGATTCCCCTGGCGCTTGCGTTCGCCTGGCTGGTGCTCACCGCCACGCGCGACGCCCGCCGGCAGCGCCTGCTACAGGTTGGGCTGGTGACCCTGGCGGCAGGGCTGGCATTTGCCCCACTTGGCATCTTCTTTATCACACACCCCAACACATTCGGCACGCGCATCACGCAGGTAGCCGCAAACAGCGTGGTACAAGCGTTAAGCGGCATCTGGCTATGTCTGAAAGGGTTGGTCGTTCCTGGCGCTGGCGACCCCTATATCCGTTTTAACATGCCGGGCCGACCAGTCCTGGATATCGTCTTCGCAATCCTGGCTGTGGTTGGCTTGATCGGTCTGGCCCTCCAACGCCCCCGCCAGGATTGGCGACGTGCCGGGCAGCTTCTTTTGTTGGTGGCACCCTTCGTCATGTTGCTGCCAAGCGCACTTGCCACTTCTGAAATCACTCCCAGCAACTTACGGCTAATCGGCGTGTATCCATTTTTGGCTTTCCTGGTGGGGTTCGGCGTGGTAACGCTCTTGCAACGGATTCCGCCAGCCCCCTTTCGTTGGGGCATTGCGCTCACCCTCTTCCTCATCCCTGGGGCACTCATCACCGGCATGGACTATAACCGATGGGCTACGTCGAATGAGTTATTCCTTGCCAACGACGGCGAGATGACCCTGGCCGCACAGGCATTGGACCAAACCGACCTGACCAACACCACGGTATATATCGCATCCTTACACTATCGCCATCCCACCGTCGCCGCATTGGCTGCCAAGTATCCGGCAGCCAAGTGGCTCACGGGAGGCGAAACGTTAGTGTTACCTGCACATGGAGACGCGCTCTACCTGGTGCCTGCCAGTTTGCCGCCACCTGCGCCGTGGCCGGCGGAGATCACCCAGCGCTGGCAAACGACCGTCCTGCGCGGCCCGGATGGGGCACCTGCGCTCTACGAATATCGTCTCTCCGAGGCGGACATCCAATCCCTGCGCCCAGGCGACGCGAAGGCGGACTTCGCGCACGTCACGTTGGTCCATTCGGCACACCCACTAAACACGTGCCAGGTTGGGCAAAAATGCGCCATCCTGATAACGTGGGAAGTGCGCGCCCCCTATCCCGAACTACAAGCCGTCGCTCGCTTGATACACCCTGTCAGCGGGCAATGGGATCGCGTCAACCCGTTTCACTACCCAAGCGCAGATTGGTCAATTGGCGACATCGTGCTGGACCAGCTAACCCTGACGCCCCCGCTTGGCACCCCTCCGGTGGATGGTTACCAGGTCGGCATCAGCTTCTTCAACCCTTCCACCAAAGAGATTTTGCCGCGCTTGCAGGACGAACAATTCGCCGGGCTAGAAGTGACATTCCCAATCGGCAAACTGCAAGCCGCCGACCCGGCACGCCAACCTGCCCCCGGCGCTACGACGGACCTCTGCGCGGATTTGCCCGCCCAGCCCTATTCCCTGGGCGCGGGTTTAAGCGTGCGTGCCTCCAACCCACCAGCCACAGCGCGTCCCGGCGAAAAGATCGACCTGACGCTATGCTGGCAAGCGCCGGAAACTACCGTGTTGCCCAATCAAGCGGTGACGCTCAGCCTGAACGGGCCCACGAATACGATCCTTAGCGCAGCCGCTCCCGTGCAGGGGGAGTACCCGTTCTCAATGTGGCAACCCGCGGAGCGCGTGATCGACCGCTTTGCGGTGCGCCTGCCGCGCACACTAGGTTCCGGCACCTACTCGTTGACGCTCGCCAGCGGGTCATCGGCACAAGTCACCATCGGGCAAATTGACGTGCCAGCTACGACGCACGTCTATACGTCGCCCGCGCCCACCCACGCGACACAGGCATCCTTCGGCGACGCCATCAAACTACTCGGGTACGATGTTGGCGATGTTCAAGCGGGCCAGCCGCTCACGCTCACGCTCTACTGGCAAGCGCTACATGAAATGGATGCGGATTACACCATCTTCATTCACTTGTTGGAACCCGGCACAGGCAAAATCGTGGCCCAGGTGGATGAGCAGCCGGTGCACCAAACGTACCCCACATCTCTATGGGTGCCGGGCGAAGTCGTGCATGACGAACATAGCCTGAACCTGCCAGACCTTGCCGCGGGGCAATATGGGCTACAAGTGGGGCTCTATGTGCAAAGCACCGGCGAGCGACTGCTTGCTAATGGGGCAGCAGGCTATTCCCTGGCCGATGTGGCAGTCAACCATTAATGCTGTGCCCATCTTCGCCGATAATAGGGTTCAGAGTGAAGGAGCATGAGAAATGGCACACACGCATAAACTCCAAATCGGACTGGTTGGCTATGGCTCATGGGCAGAGAGAGTTCACATCCCCAGCATCGCGCTGGCCGAATCAGCCGAGTTGAGCGCCATCTGTGGCCCGGATGCGGAACGCGCCCAACGCATGGCGGAACGATATCATGCAGCCTTTGGCACAAACGACCTGCAACAATTGGTCACTTCTCCGCTGGTGGATGCCATCCTCATCGCCTCGCCTAATGATGCACATGCCGCAGCAGCCATCGCAGCCGCTCATGCCGGAAAACCCGTGCTATGCGAGAAGCCCCTGGCGCGCACACTGGATGAGGCACGCCTGATGTGTAGCGAAGTCAGGCAGGCGGAGGTGCTCAATATGGTCGCTTTCACCTGGCGCAACGTGCCGGCCGCCATCCTGGCCCACAAAATGGTAGCCTCGGGCGACATTGGGCGGGTGTTGCACGTGGAGGCGCACTTCCTGCATCACGGGTGGCTCTCACTCGACACGCGCCGGCCCTGGCGCTTCGATCGTAGCCGCATGGGTTCGGGCATCCTGGGCGACCTGGGGGTACACCTCTTTGACATGCTGGCCTGGATGCTGGGCGAACCGATCACGCGCGTATGCGCACGGCTCTCCACCCTGGGGCCCAAGCCCGACATCGGCGGGCAGCGCCCCGTCTTCGACGACGGGCATCTGCTCGTTGATTTTGCGGGCGGCGCACATGGCAGCCTGCGCATCAGCCGCGTAGCCACCAGCGCATTTCAAGCGCCCTTCCCGGACATGCACCAGGGCGTAGAAATCTATGGCGAGACCGGCGCACTCATCTATCAGTTGCACCGTCACAGCCAATTAGAGCTACGCCGCGTGAGAAAATCCGCGGTGTTGCTGGACGCGCTCCCCGCCCTGCCAGACGCGATGGACGAATGGGCCGTCACCCACGAGATCGGCCGGCGACAAATCGAACATTTTGCTCAAGCAATCTACGACAAACATCCGCTCACCCCCAACTTCGCCGACGGGCTGCGCGCACAGGCCGTCATGCAAGCCGCCGAATGGTCGCAAGAATCTGACGGCTGGGTGGACGTTGAGTTAACGGACTGATCAAACGCATATAGTTATAGAAGGAACCACAACCTCACACATGGACATTGTCATTGGTATCGACCTGGGCACACAAGGTGTGCGCATGCAAGCCGTCAGCGCCACGGGCGACATCGTCGCCACGGCTCACGAGAAACATTCGCTCAAGACGCCTCAACTTCCGCCCGGATGGGCCGAACAAGACCCGCTCGACTGGTGGCGCGCGACGGCGGCCTGCATCCGGCACTTGCTGAGCCAATTACCCACCGGCGCGCACATCTCGGGCATCGCCATCGACTCCACCTCCGCCACGATATTGCCAATCGATGCAAACGGCCAACCGCTGCACGCTGCGCTCATGTACAACGACGCGCGCAGCCAGCCCTATGTGCCGGCGGTGCGCCAGGCCGCGAGTGACCTGGAAGACCGCCTGGGATACGCCTTCAATGCTTCATTCGCACTGCCCAAGCTCGTCTGGTTGATGCGTGAGCTGCCACAGGTCGCCGCGCAAACATCCTTGTTCATCCACGCCACCGATTTTCTGACTGGCCGGCTCAGCGGTGAATACGGCGTGACGGACTATAGCGACGCACTGAAGACCGGCTACGATTTGCTGAAGGATGAATGGCCGGCCTTCATCGAACGTGAGTTGGGCGTGCCGTTGCACAAGCTGCCGCGGGTGGTAGCGCCCGGGCAACTCATCGGCAACGTCTCGGCTACAGGCGCGGCAGAAACCGGCCTGCCGGCGGGTCTGCCCGTTTATGGCGGGGCCACCGACGGAACGGCGGCTCAGATTGCCTCCGGCGCTGTGGATGTAGGCGCGTGGAACTCGTCGTTGGGTACCACACTGGTGATCAAAGGCATCACCGAACAATTGTTGCGTGACCCGCAACAGCGCATCTATAGCCACCGCCATCCCGAGGGCTGGTGGATGCCCGGTGGGGCCAGCAATACCGGCTCCGAGTGGATGGTGCGCGAGTTTGCCGGGCAAGACTTCAAAGCGCTGGATGCCCAGGCATCCGCCCTGACGCCCACGCCATTCGTGCGTTATCCCCTGGCGCGCACCGGCGAGCGCTTCCCATTCCTGCGCCCACAGGCGACCGGGTTCATCGTCGACCAGGCATCCGGCCTTGCACCGCTGCAGGCACCATCCGCGCTGCTGTCGTATACGGCGGGATTGGAAGGAACGGCGCTGCTTGAACGCCTCATCTACGACACCTTGCAGCAAATCGGTGCCCCGGTTGGGGAATGTATCCACGTGACGGGAGGCGGCTCCAACTCCAACGTGTGGCTGCGCATTCGGGCCAGCGCGCTGAACCGCCAATTGATTCGCCCCGCTAGCAGTGAAACCGCAATGGGGGCCGCCCTGCTGGCGGCGTCAGGCGCATGGTTCCACAATCTTGGTCAGGCCGGACGCGCAATGGTGAAGCCAGACGTCAGGATGGACCCAGACCCAGCGTTACGCGATGCTTATGATGAGAAGTACGCCCTCTTCTGTGCGCAATTGAAGGCACGCGCCTATATCGCGTAAGCAACATTAAGGCATTAACGAAGCCAACGCCATACGACGAGCCTGGACAATTTGCCGCGAGCCACACGACTCTCGCACGACAAGCGAGACGGGCAGCACGATCTTTTCATCCGCCGCGGTGATGCCCTCTATCTTGTCGATCAACAGATGCGCCGCCTTAAAGCCGAGGTCATAGCGCGGTTGAGACACCGTTGTGAGCGGCACCGGCATATGGCTGGCCACCGGCAGATCATCGAACCCGGCGATGGCGAAATCGGCCGGTGGCACAAGCCCCAGGCTTGCCGCCGACCGCATAAAGCTGATCGCCACGGCATCATGAACGGTGACAATCGCCAGCGGTAATTGAGCGTCGCTGTGGTGTTGGCTCAGAAATTGCATCACCTCTGTTTTATCTTCCACGTGAAGCGGCATCAATGGGCTGATTGCTTTCCCCAGGCCGTAATCTGCCAATGCTTCGCAATAACCGCTGTAGCGCTCGTTGACGGAGGTGGTGCTCAATTCTTCCAGGCCGGCGGTGATAAATGCGAACGACTCATATCCCAGGATGAGCAAATGCTCCGTTTCACGGTACGCACCACCGAAACCGTCGGAGACAACATAGCTAGTATCGAGGTCGCTCAGATAACGATCCACCAATACAAATGGCATCTTGTGTTCGATGAGCATTTGAACGCCACGTGTCTTGGTCATATTACTCACCGGCATCACGATGACGCCATCCACACCGAGGCGCAACAGGCGTTCCACTTCCTGCGCTTCCGTGTCATGGTTCTCGCCCGAGTAGCCAAACATCAGCGCATAGCCACGAGACTTCGCAGCCCGCTCCGCACCCAGCAAGATATTCATTTGCAGCGTGTCGCTACGCGCACAAAACACCAGGCCCAGCACTTTATGCGAGGAGAACGAGGCGTTCTCTTTGCGGTAGGCTGAAGAAGATGAGTTATCGATACTATCTGCCGCCGGTACGTCACATACAAACGTGCCCTTCCCTCGCGTACGTGTTATCAACCCGGCAACTTCCAACCGGTTCAGCGCCTGGCGAATCGTGCTGCGGCTGACCGTGAACCTTTCGCATAACTCAGCCTCAGTAGGCAGACGAGCGCCAGCCTTCAATCCCTCACGCCGGATTTCCTCACGAATCAGTGCTTCGACCTGAGCATATAGCAGGTACGGGCGAGATTGTTCTGTGTCTAGTTCTTCAGCCATGACTCGCTCCTGACATATAGTACGAACCAACTATATATGATTATATGCAACTTCAGGCGAGTTGGTCATGATTAAGTGTACATTTTCAAGTTGACTTGCTGGAAGAGCGTGCATATAATCCTTTATGACTCAGGCAGTACAGCCTGGTTATAGACTACTAAATTTGGCAATCGGCAGTTCACCGTCCAAATTGCAAAGGAGTGGTTGCGCCCATGACAGACGCGACAGCCCACGACATTTCAACAATGCATTCGTCAGAGACGCTAAGTCGGAAGGAACGTTTCAAGCGGTGGCAATTTCGACATCGCCACGCAGTCGAAGGTTGGACGATTCTTACCCCCATCCTCATTTACTATGCCGTTTTCTTTCTTGTCCCAGTCTTTGCCAGTGTTTACCTGAGTTTTAATAAATGGTCTGGGCTGAGCGGCGCTCCACAATGGGTGGGCATCGACAACTATAAGCGCTTCGTAACGGACTCCTCTTACCGCACAATCTTGGGCAACACGTTGCTGTTCGCCATCTCCATCTTGCTTGTCCAAACCGGGCTGGCAATCGTGGTAGCACTGATGTTGAACGCGAAGATCAAAGGGCGCGGCATCTTCCGCGCGGCCTGGTACATCCCCACCCTCACCTCGGCGGCGGTCATGTCACAGGTCATGTTCGTATTCATCTCCCCTGCCGACGGCGTGATTAACATGGTGCTGCGCCAGATGAGCCTTCCCCCCATCATTTTCTATACCCAGGTAAACTGGATGCGCGTCATCATCATCGCCTACTCGGTCTGGCGTGGGGTCGGTGGCGCAATCATCCTGTACCTCGCTGCCTTGCAAGGCATTCACCCCGAACTTTATGAAGCGGCCTCTGTAGACGGCGCCAATGGCTTCCAATTGTTCCGCAAGATCACGCTACCGTTGCTGGCCCCCATGACGATCTTTGTGCTCATCACCGGCATCATCGGCACAGCACAGATCTTCGAAGCCGTCATGTTCCTGAGCAAGGGCGGCCCTGCGAACCAGACCAACGTGATCATGTTGCAAATCTATCAGGACGCCTTCCAAAACGGCAGTCTGGGCATGGCCAGCACCGGTGCCATCATTTTGGGCCTCGTGTTGCTGATATTCTCGATGTTCCAGATGCGCATCTTCAGCCGCGGCAGCGTTATGAGCTAGGCACACACCAGAGGTATTGAAAAATGACACAAGCTCGTTCTATCAAGATTCTATCGCGTGGGTTGTTGTACCTGGTACTCATCGTGAGCAGCGTGGTGATGGCCTTCCCGCTCGTCTTCATGTTCCTGGGTTCCATCGGGACAATTGCGGATTACACGCGTAATCCCTGGTTGCCTATTCCTTTGGATCCCACTCTCATCAACTATATCCTGATCCTGGACCCATCAAAGACGCAGGTGTTGCAGTGGGTGGTGAACACGCTCATCCGCGCAACCTGGTACATCCTCATTCCCGGCATCGTGGCCGTCTTGGCCGGCTATGTCTTCGCCAAATTACACTTTAGGGGGCGTGATGCAGCCTTCACCTTCTTGCTGATGTCCATGATGCTGCCCGGCATCATCTATGAAGTGCCCACGTTCGTGATGATGGCTCGCTGGCCGCTGGCTGGTGGGAATGACATCCTCGGGCAAGGCGGCAGCGGTTTCATGAACCAATGGCCGGCGCTGCTCATCCCCGGGTTGGTCAGTGTGTACTACATCTTCATGATGCGCCAGACATTTTGGAGTATCCCAGGGGACTTTGAGGAAGCCGCCCGCGTGGATGGCGCGGGCACGTTACGGTGTCTCTTCAGCGTCTACTTGCCCATGTTGAAGCCCGTGCTCACCGTGTTGGTGATCTTCCAATTCGTCGGCATTTGGAATGACTACCGCTGGCCGCTGTTCGTGTCGGTCAGTAACCCCAAGATCTACGTGATAGCACTGGGGTTCCAGTTCTTACAGACATCAGGCAATGCTTTGAAGAACCTGCCTAACACCACGACAGACTATCCATTTACTTTTGCACTTGCGACCGTAGCGGTATTGCCACTTATCATCCTATTCCTGTTCCTGCAAAACTACTTCGTCGAAGGCGTGCAGGGATTTGCGATTAAAGGCTAGCTCAATAGTTGAATATCGGCGCGTTCGGCATGTGAACGCGCCGACGCTTCTACAATGAGAGAGGAGGGAAATAGCAACATACAATCTTTTTCACTCATATCCTGGCTATGCAAATTCATTGTTCAATTGGAAGTTAGTGTCATACAGTAAGGAGAATAGAAACCCATGAAACGCAATATATCTCGGCGCCAATTGCTCAAGGCCACCGCCATCGGCGGAACCGGCGCATTGTTGGCCGCATGTGGTGGAGCCACCCCTACCCC
>DAOUFG010000092.1:0-10751 GCA_034430115.1 Thermoflexales bacterium
CAAGATGGGTTTGCCCGGGTAGTGCTTCGCCTTCCACGCTGCGTACTTTGGCGAGAGCGCCGCCCAGCGCTTGGGCTTGCCGCGGGCGCGGAACTGGGCCGGGATGTGCTGCTGCACCAGGTAGCGCCCGAACATATCCAGCACCGGTTCCATGTCTTCGGCGCGTGAGCGAAGGTCTTCGATCCGCTGGAGCACGACGTTGGCCTTGCCGCCATCGTTGACGACGACGTCGGCGCCAAGCGTTTTGACCACGGTGCGCTTCCCGCGCGCGCTGACATACCTGGGTGAATTGATTGCCATCGCTACACCGACCAGTAGTTGTCGCGGCGGACCATCGGGACGATCTCGAAATCGACGTCGTCCGCCTCGTCTGCCGACGCGCCCGGAAGTTCCTGCTGGCCGTTCTTCAAGCGCGTGAGGAAGGCGCTATAGGTGTTCGTCCAATATTCCACGCGCGGCAAGAGGGATTGATCGACCCAACCGGCGTGCCAGGCCGCCACCGCGGCGCCGTATGTCGCATACGTTCGGAGCATGCTCAACGCTTGAAGGTTCGTGATCGGCACGACGTAGCCGGTCGCCTGCGCGACGCCGTCTATTTCCGCGGAAATATCTTCGATGATGCCGTTCACGTCCTCGGCCGTTGGCCGGCTGGTATTGCTGAACGCGACTTGCATCAGGCGTTGGACGTCGTCCAGGGCACAGTAGGCCATTTAAAGCTTCCCCTGCTGAAGCCGGCGGAACGGGCTTTGCTCGTCCTCAATCGCCCAGATATGCCCACAGACGCCGCAATGGAAGTGATCCCCATCGAACGTGACCTGGCCCGGCATGCCGCAACTGATACAACGCGTGGCGGCCGTGGGCTTTGCGATGCCGACCTGGGCAAGCATCTGCTCGATCTCCGTCCCGCTCAGCGCTTCCATCAATTTGTTAGCCGTCTCGGCAACCGCATCGGCGATTACTTTGGCGCGATCTTCGGTCATTTGGGCTGGCTGTTCCTGCGCGGGTTCAGTGGACTGTTCCGGAGCGGCCTCTTTGTTTGGTTGCTCCGCTTCGGGCGTTTGCTCGGCGTCACCCATAGGTGTATTTTTCTTCGCCATTGGTCTCCTTACTGGCGGTTAACCCCGCGAATCCACACAGTTGCCGTATACACAGAAGAGTTGCTATCTACACTCACCCTGGCACAGCGGCCACCGTTGCTGATTTCACGCATAGCGATCCCATCTCCGCCAGCGATGTAAAAGGTTCGCGCCAGGCTTGTTTCAACCAGCGTGTTGGTCGCGACATCCGACTCCACGATTGCAGTTTCACTTGCGGTAAACCATGAGATGGATGGTGCCTGACTGCACGATCCTGGGTATAACGAAAACTGAGGCGTGATCGTCATATTCGTTGTGCCGCTTACGTCTGCGACGGCCTCGATCTGCACCGCACCGTAAGCCTCAACATTCACCGGCGCGGATGCAACAGTGGTCGTGTATGGTGTGTCGCCTGCAAGCACGGTCTGTGTCATCGTGTATCCGTAGATACCGGTGCCTGTGACCGACGCGGCCGCAATGCCGCCGGCAAACAGAAGAACGGCAATCGCAATGGGGACCAACAAACGTGAAGCCTTGTGCATGTCGATATCTCCATACGGCGCCGGGGGAAGACCCGGCGCCATCCAATTAGCGTTTTTACTCAACGGAACTTACGAAGCCGACCCATCGCTCCAATAACTAAAGCGCCAACCGCCGACGGCGTTCGTGTGGCTGCCGCCCATCACGACGCGGACCTTGTAGTCCACCGAGTCGTTATCGTAGCCGCCCTCCATTGGACTTACGGTCCCGCCGCCCAGCGCGAGTTGCGCACTGGCGCGCATGAACATCTGCGGCGTGTCGTAGCCGGACAGATAGGCGAATTCGACCGAGTAGCCGTCCGCCGGGTCGGAGAACAGATACCAGGAGTTCGCGTAGTTGGTGGGGTCCAACAAGCGCAAGTAGGGGTTCAGGCGCACTTGCAGCCGGCTGCGCAATTCCTGGCTGATGATGTTGGCCGTCGGCAAGTTCGTCTTGTCGGTGCTGCCGGCATAGGCCACGATCAGCGAGTTCAGGACCTGTTCCACCTTGAGCTGCATAGCGCGGGTGCCGACCACAATGTAGACCGGATCGTTCATCACCGGCAAACCGTCGGAATCGTCGCCGGGGTACTCGCCCATGGCGCTGATCGCCGTGGCCAGCGCGTCAGCCGAGAACTTGGCGGTGCCCTTGTTGGAATAGGTGGCGCCGTTGACGCTATGGTTTGTCGCATACAGCGTCGTGTTGGCGGCGAAGAGGGACGTCGCGACGTAAGCCTCGGTCTGTTGGGCCTGGTAGGAGAAATCGTTCGGAACGTCCGCCAGCGCGCTCAAGTCGTCGTTGATCAGCGCTTCCCAGAGAATGTTGCGCACCGAGCCGCGCTTTTGCACGCCGAAGCTGTAGTAGGACTCGCTCGGCTTGTCGTTGGTGTACGCCTCGCCTTGCTTGACCACGGGCAGCAGTCCGCGGCCGGGCGAACACTTGAACCGTTTCACGTCGCGAAAGTCTGCCACCCGGCTGACCTTGATGTAGTCCTGCCAGTTCGGGATAACCGCTTTGTACTTCGCCAATAGGACGCGGTCGATGGTGTCGCCGAATAGCAGCGGGAAGTCCGAAGTGGACACGGCTTCGCCCAGGGCGCGATATGCGGAAAGGTCGCCTTCGACCATCGCGCGAAAGAGCCGGCGCGACGGGCGATGTCCGGCCAGCATATTGCCGTAGGCCTCTTCGAAGTTCGTCAGTACCTTTACGTACTTCTGGCTATCGCGTCGGGCTTCACTGGTATGCGACAGGTTCCTGCCGTCGCCGGAGAAGATGGCAGCAGTGTCCACTCCCGAGGCCCAGCGGTTGATGACGTCTAGAAACTCACTCATGATGCTTCACTCCAATCGTCTTAGAAAAACGAGCGATGGCCTGAACGGCGTTACAGGCCAAACCCCACGCGGATCGTCGTCGTCGCGCCGCTGGTGACGGCGTCAAGTGCGTAGCCGAACGGTTTACCGTCGGTGGAATCTTTGTTGATCACGCCGGTGTCCAGGTACAGCTTGTCGCCGACCGCGACCGTTGCGTTGCCGGCGTGGTCTTCGCCCTTCACCGACACCACGCGCACGTGGCGGCACGGAATTGTGCACACCGCATTGCCGGCCGAGTCCCGGTCGGTTTGCAGATAGACCGTCATGTCGCTCAGCGCGATCACGTCCCCCGATACCTTCCCGGACGGCACCGCCAGATTGAGATTGATGGGCATCGCCTGTTCGATTGCCCCTGGATTCTTCGCCATGTCTGTGCTCTCCTTCCCAAAACAAAACTACGGATTCACGAATCACCAGGAGCTACGCGCGCCCCTGCACCGCCGTCTTCGCCTGGGCTTCCGTTAACCCCATGCGCATGAATGCCGCGATGCGGCTTTTGGTTAGCTCTTCGCTCGACCGCTCAGCCGGCAGTTCGCCGCCCATCCCCTGGACTCTTCCGGCGGACGAGACGACCGAGGCCAGGTACTGGCGCTCCGCCTTGATGGCCTCGCCGATGCTGGCTTGCAGTTGATCCGGGCTCATGGGCGGGTTGTCGCCCTGATCGGTCGATGCCGGAGTTGCACCGCTACCGGATTGCCACACACCGGAATCGTCCTTGTAGTACCCGGCGTCGAAGACGGCGGCCCAGGCAATGTGCACGGCTTGCTCCGCTCCCTGCGGCAACGCGTCCGTGTACGCCGATAGCCACAACGCCTGAGCGTCGGCCGGCAACTCGGCGACGTCGGGCGGGATCTCGACGGTTGGCTGGTCGCCCGGCTCCAGGTCCGTTCCGGTCGGCGCAATCGAGCCGTCCCCGGCCAGGTCGCCTTCTGCTTCGGCAAGTTTCCGGCGCGCTTCCTGGAATCTCTTCTTGCCGGTTTCCAGGTCGAGCTTGGGGATGCCGGCTTCCGCGAACCTGGTCACCGCCGGCACCAGCAAGGCCCGGATACGCGCTTGCGACGCCAATGGGAGCTGCGACTTGCCCAACGCTTCGGCCACGATTTGCTCAGCCTTCAATTTGCGGACCTGAGCACGCCCGGCGCGCACGGCTGCGATCAATTGTTTGTGCTGCCGCTGCGCTTCTTTGAGTGATACAGGCATAGATGCCTCCTCGTGAATGTTTTGCGCCGCGGGCGTGTCGTTCGTGCCGCGCGCGCTCTCAACCAAAGTTGCGTCCCCGCCCGCCGCCGCGCGGGTGACGAAATCCAACGAAACGGCGTCGGTGAAGGCCTCAACGACGAAGTTCCCCGTGGTCGGGTCTTGCGAACCGCTGCCCGTGGCATTGATGGACATGTCGCCGGCAATGCCCTCGCCCACTTTTGTGAGTAGCGCCTGTTCAGCTTTGCTCACGATGGACTTATGGCGTAGAGCCGGCTTGCCTTCACGGTTGGTGCCCAAATAGGTCTCTGCGATGCGCCCGACGAGATCCCGCACGCTACGCTCAGGCCGGTCGGCTTCCTCGGTTTTTGAGGGGTGATCGATGTAGATTGGCTTGCCCTTGAAAATCTCGAGTCCTGATTGGAGGGCCGCTTGGGTGTAATAGTTTCCATTCAAGCTCAAGCCCTCAGCGACAATGACGCCATCGATCTTTCCGGTGTCGTCAACATACGCTTCGCGAAGCACCGTCTCACGCAGCTCGCGCGTGCCTAGCGCCGACGCGCGTGCGGCTTCCTGGATTGGCTTACCGGAAGCGATGGGTTGTGCCGGCGGAGCCGAGGCGGTGATACCCGAAATAGTTGCTTCATCGTCTGGATCGACGATCTGAGGAACGTCCGGCATGACCGTGGCACCGGAAGGAGCGACGACCACCGCCGGATCGGGGGCTGTGTCCGGATTAACCGGCGCACTGCGCAGGCACAATAGAAGCGGGTCGCTATCGATGGTGGCGTTGAGGGTGTCAAGCGCCACGCCAATGGCATGCGATAAGGCAATACGCGAATCCTGGCTAATCGCGCCGTCAGCCAACAGATCGTCCGCGTACATCGTGAATTCCCGGTGAGTGTTTGCCACCAGGTAGTCCGCGATGTTCTGTGCGCCAAACGCCTCGTGTACCACTCCGGCAATGGTTGAGCCCAGGTCAGGCACGCCGGCGGCCGGCGCTTGCATGGTTGGTGCCAATTCGCTGATGTCGTCGCTGTTCCCGTAGAGCCCAACGATCATGCGGATTGCCTGTTGCATGATGCGGAATTTCTTCTTCAGCAGTTCATGCTTCGTCTCCAGCGCTTCATACTCGGCGCGGGTGTGCTTGGCGCCGGCCTCGGCAAGCGTGTTATCGGTCGTGGTTGAAGTTGAATTTAGCATCGTGAAAAATAAAAAAAACGCGGGCCTCAAAAGAGGCACCGCGTGACTTTCCACTTATGCGGAATTGATGCGACCTATACGCCGCATCCCGTATTCAATTGATTGGATTATACGTCAACGCAGAACGCCTGATCTGGTCATTTTGGCCGATTGGGGCCATGCGCAACGGCGGCCGCGATGACGAGCGTCAGCGTCGTCATTGCCAGCAGCACGATGCCACTGGCGATAACGCTTTGGATGCTCAACGCGACGTGCCAGGTTGCCGCAACGACGCTCACAAAAGCCAAAATCAGGATGACGTCCTTGACGCGATTGGGATTCGATTCAGTCGGTTCCATCTTATGCCTTCCTATACCCTCGCTTGCTGATCACCTCGTTCGCTAACGCGCCAATACGCTGGATCATGGCCTGGCGTTGCGGCGCAACTCTATCCCAGGCGCGCTGGAAGAAGTCGTCGGCTTCGGTCCCTGGGTGATTCACTTTTTGGAACTGATAGATGCGTGGTCCATCCGGCCCCTTCGCCCAAAAGAAGGTGAGCGGTTTGCTCAGGCTGTGTGCGCGAATTTCATGCGCCCGGCTTCCGAAGAGGATCGTTCTCACGACCACCTCGGGCCGCTGTGCGTTGCCGGCGTAGACGTTGAGCGCCAGATCGGGCGATGTCTTGTTCACCACCTCGTAGCGGATGGAGTCCGCGGTGGTGCCGCTCTCGCCTTCCTTGCCGGATTGCGGACATTCCTGCCGTAGCGCCAGAGTGAATAGCCGGCCAAACTCGTCCAACTCCTTCGCCGCCTGTTCGATGAACACGGATTGCGTCATCGAGCCCGCCGGCAGGGTCGCAATGCGCTTGGGAATGATGGTGGCCAGGCGCGTAGAGTCTGCCTCAGATAGGTCTTCGTTGACCTCGACCATCCCTTCCGGCGGCGGAATCTGCGGCGCCGGCTGTTCGTCCTCCAATTCGGCCAGGGCTGCGTTGATGTCTTGCTCCCCGAAGGCCTCAAGCGCGTACTTGGCCAGGCGCCGATCCGGGACGTATTGCTTGCCGGCTGCGGTTTGAGCCGACACAAGGCTGGCGATTGCGCCGATCACGACCTGCAAATCCTTCGTCACGATAGGCGGGAAACTCACCCCGGTCCATGGGTCTTCCGGCGGCTGGATGAACCCGGCCTTTTCCGCCTGATCCACCACGAAGCGGAAGATGTCCACGATCTCGTCGCGCCAGAGTTGCTGCCAGCTCTCGAACATTTTTTGCATTGGCCCTTCCATCTGCGTCGCCGATGCTAAGTTCGAGACACTCGGGTCGCCGGTCAGGTTCTGTTCGGTGATGCCCGTGCCGGCGGCGACTTGCTGGCGCAATATGCGGCCGTCCATATAGGATTCAGACGCCCGCGTGTCAAACTGCATTTGCTCCAGGCTGACGTTGTTGTTTTCGATGAGCGTTTGGGCGGCATCGGTGCGCTCTTTGCCGCCCGTGCCGCCATAGCGCTGGGTTGGGTTGACGCCCAGCCACTTGGACGCCATGCGTGCGACGGCCGCAGCGCTACCGACGATCTTTTGCTTGAAGGCAAACGTCGCTGCCGCAAGGGTGATCGTGGCGCGATCTTCCATGAACCCCTTGTAGGCCTTCACCCACGCGATGACGCGAAGATAGAGCGATACGCCGCGCGTGCCGTGCGAATTGATCTTAACGTGGTGCATGCACACATAGGTGTACTGATCGCCGACGGTGGCGTGAGACGCATCCGGGTTATCCCAGCTTGGGATGTAGTCGGTTACCAATTCGCTGCCGGCCCACTGCTTGCTATCCCAACTGAACGTGCGCCGCGCCCATTTGCGTTCGTAATACAGCACCTTTGACTTGTCGTCTGGGTCGGTGATGATCTGGGTAATTTCTTCCGGCTCGACGACCCGCATTTTGACGGCGCCCGTCAGGCGATTGACGAAGAAGATCTCGAACACTTCGCCGGCGAGCTGTAGTCGCTCCGACAATTGCCACTGCCCCTCGGCCTTGTTCAAGATGCCGTTGTCGCGGTCGTCCCAAAAGCGGTTGAGCGCCTTCTCGGTTTCGGGGTCCTGCGCGTCCCAGGTGATCCCGCGGCCAAAGGTGTAGTCCTTGATCAGCCGGACCGCGTTGCCCATGAGCGGGTCCAATTGCCAATAGTAATAACTCGCTTTGATCGCTTCTTCGCGCAGCGCCGGGTCGATCTCGTGCTCTTCGTTGGCGCCGGCCAGCGTGGCCCAGCCAGGCTCTACGAGCTGCATGCCGGCGCCGATGGCCTCGACGAGTTTCTGCACGTCTCGCGGCACCATGCTCTCCCAAATCTTACGGTTAACGGCTTCTCGAATGCCCATTCGTCTTCACCTCAATACCCTATATCGACGCGGATCGACTCGTCGTAGAGGAGCGCCGCGCGCTCTTCCACGGCCAGGCCGTCCACGAACGCCACGGCGTAGCGCATGGCGTCCATGCCGTGGTCGTACTCCTTCACCGGCTCTTCCTTGTCGTTCTTCGGCCACACGTAGGCGTCGAACTCCTCGACGATGGAGGCCGGCTTCTTGCCCAGCGCCGGGTCGCGCTCGACGAGCGAATCGCGCAGCACGAACAGGCGGGGCTTGCCGTCGCCGGCCTTGCGCAAACGATCCTGCACCGCTTCGATGCCGGGCTTGATCGCTTTCCACGCCGGCACGGTGGGGATGCCGGCATCGTCCAACGTGGCGCGGTCTTCGGCATCGTGATCGGAAACCGCCGCGCTGATCCGCTCGCCGGCGCTCAAGGCTTTGATCTGCTGCGCGTGATCCCTGACCAGCCGATGCGTCATGTAAATCTCGCGATACAGGTACATCCGGCCGTCGCCGTCGATGGCCCACCATTGCGCCGTGAACGGATGGGTGTAGCCGAAGTCGATGGAAAGAATGCGACGCCACGCGCGCGGGACCTCGAAACGGTCCACCAGGTGCAGCGTCTGGTCGAAGTCGTAGACCGTGCCCTCGGCCTGCACCCAGCGCCCGAAGCGCAGCCGCTGCAAGCGCGCGCCGGTCAGCGCGTTGAGCCTGGCGATGTAGTTGAGGCCCTCCGGCGTCCAATGCCGGCCGTCGAACAGGCGCGGGTTGTCTTCGTGGCGGCTCTCCAGCATCAGCGTCTTGCCCGCAAGGGCGCGTTGCTTCAGCCAGTGGGTGGGCCGATCGGGGTTCGTGTCGGCGATGAGCTGCTGGTAGGGCATCCGGCCGTTGCGCAGGCGCGTGGTCAGCGATTCCCAATCGTCCTCGTTGAGTTCTATGGCCTCCTGAACGAAAGCCATGTCGTATTCGGTGGACATGATCTTGGACGCCTTGTCCATCCCGCCGATCACGATGACGCTGCCGTTGCTATATGGGTACGACTGGCGATGGCTCCGCTGGCCACCGTGCTCCAGGATCGGGCTGGATAGGCCGATCACGTCGCGCTCGAACGTGACCATTGCCGACTCGGTGAGCGATTCGCGCGTCTTGCGCACGATGAGCAGGCGCGAACGCGGGTAGCGCAGCGCGGCGTCGTGCAGCTTTTCAAGGCACGCGCGGCTCTTGCCGGTGCCGGCCGGGCCGCTGAGGACGATCTCAGGCGCTGTGCTCGTCATCAGTTTCGCCGCCGCTCCCCTCGGGATATAGCGTATCTGTGCCAGCAGGCGCGTCACCTCGGCGCGCTCGCGCGGCGTCAAATATGGCCATAAGCTTTGTAATTCGTTCGGCGTCTGAAAGCTCTGCATGCTCCTTCTCGCCCGTCGGATCGGTGGGCGCCACTTTGGTCGGCGCGTTCAAACCCATGATGGCGCGTATGTCGGTCAACGCCTGCATGGCCGTCGCCAGGTAGCGCGGATCGGCGTTCTGATCCTTCGACTTCATCTGCGTCTCGTCGTCAGCAACCTTGCGGGTCTTGCGCGTGAGCTTGCGGGCCTCCTTCGCCGGCTGCTTGCTGGCGTTCCAGGCCTGCATGGCTTCGTCGGCGATGAACGTGAGCTGCGAGACCTGTTCGGCCTTCATGGCCGCGACCTCGGACTGCATAGTGTCCAGGATGCGCCTGGATACCCGCGCCAGCATCTTGGTCACCGTCGTGCGATCCACGCCCAACTCGGCCGCGATGCGCTCGTGCGTCCAGAACTTCTGGCGCAATTCCCAGGCGCGCCGCTCGCGCTCTCGCGCCACTTCCTTGGGCACGCTTCCCTTGCGCATATACAACCTACACGAAGAAACTATTGCGAAATCCGCATACCCCTAAGGGGGAATGTGAACGCTTGAGGTGAACAAATCGCCGGGTTCAGAGAGTCCTTCACCTTGACTTCCGGCGCCACCCGATCAAACATGTGGCCATGCAAAGAACCACAACGACTACCCGCGACGCCAAACAAGCCTATGCCAATGAGCTTGAGGCCATGCGCAGCAAGCTCGAACAGATCAACAATCAACTGCTCGAACTGGTCGGAGATGGCAGCATCTCGGAGCGGGTGAACTGGGCTAACGTGGGCGACTTGACGCATCTGAACCATCTGCTGGACGAAGCCATCGCATTTCACGTGCCGCATATCGAATAACCTCACTATTGAGCCAGGTGCGGCTCCAGCCCCATCCCGGCCAGGCGCTCCAGGATCACCGCCACATATTGCGGCTGCAGCTCCAGCCCATACACCAGCCGGCCCAGCCGCTCGCCCGCCACGTGCTGGCTGCCGCTCCCGCTAAACGGCTCGTAGCAGACGTCGCCGGCGACCGTGTGCTGGCGCATGGGCACTTCGAAGAGCTGCACGGGTTTGGAAGTGGGATGGAGCGTCGTCTGGCCTGGTACGGTGGTAGGCACGCTCCATACGCTGGGCGGATAGTCTTCCGCCACCCGCCTCGGCTTCTTGCCCTTCACCCAGCCGAAGAAGCACGGCTCGTGCTGCCACATGTACCAGGAACGCGTCAGCACCGGGCGGTCCTTCACCCAGATGATTTGCTGGTGGACGAACGCGCCGTGGCGCGTCCACACCGCCTCGAGCATGGCCTGATTGCGGCTGGCGTGCCAGCAATACCAGGCGGCATCTTCGCGGATGGCATGCTGCACCGCCGCCGAGATGAACCCCTCGTAGAGGGCTTCGCCCTGCTTGGCGTCGTCCCAATCGTGATAGCTGTCGCTCCAGTCCTTGTTGGCGTCGGGTTTGCTCCACTTATGCGGGTGATTATTGCCGTCGTAATCGACCAGGTAGGGCGGATCGGTGGCGAACAGCGCTGCGCGCTCGCCGTTCATCAACCGGCGCACGTCGTCGGCGTTGGTCGCATCCCCGCACAGCAACCGGTGCGACTTGCCGGCTACGGACTTACTCGGGATCTCCCAAAGTTGGCCGAGCGTGGTTTGCCATTTGGCTTGCAGCGCCTCCGCGGC
>DAOUFG010000093.1:0-85599 GCA_034430115.1 Thermoflexales bacterium
CATAAACCTTTCAACCTCCGATGACCGCCGATGCGCGCGGATAGGATGCCAGCGTGCATCTGCGTGCATGCTCACTTCCCTTCGCGTTCGTCGCATCAATCAGCGTCGTGTGGCTGCGCCAGCCGGGCCTGTCGCGCACGCACCTGCCTCAACACCTTGCGCTGGTTTTCATTCAACTGCGCGCAGCCGCTGCTCAGTTCGTCCAGGCCGGTCTCGAGCAAGTCCAACAACCCGGCCAACGACGCTTGCGCAGAGCTTAAGTCGTAGCGCGGCAACGTACTGCCCAGGCGAGCTTGCAGTGCCGGTTCCGCATGTGCCTGGAAGGCCTGGTAGGTGCGCACATAGCCATGCGTGGACGCAAACAGCGCCATCAGCAGATCGCGCATAAGGTGTAGCAACTCGACCGCGCTCCATATCCCTCCGCGCTGCAGCGCCACGTCCGCGCCAACGGCATACCGAACGCACCGGTCGAGCAGTTGCGCGAGTTGCCGGCGATCATCCACCCGCCGGTTTGCTTCCCCGGCGGCCTGTATGGCGGTTCGGTCCACGGTTCCGCTAAGCACCAACAAACTATCGACGATATTGGGGTTGGTGGTGCACAGAGGATGATAGCGAATCGAAAATTCCAATAGCGACTCCAGGACGACGTCGGCGGACTCATCACCATCGAACACGATCAGCAGGGCCCGCTCACCTATCACGCTGAAGGAGGCGCACAGCGCGGCCAATTCCTGGCGGATGTCGATGCGCACCTCATCGGCAACGACGACATCCAGGTCCAGGTCGGAGTAAGCGTCCCAGTTGCCGCGCCCCAGTGAGCCGAACACTGCGACGGCCATGACGCGCGGATCATGCGCGTAAAAAGAGACGATTGCGCCTAACAGCGCCTGCTGTTGCGCGGTGCCGGGATAGTCTATTGGTATGCTCATTTCACCCTCGCTTGATGTGCTGGTATGTGAAGTCCTTCTTGATCCGGTGGGCGGAGATCAACCTCATGATCGCCACCACAATATAACGCAGAGCGTGCGAATGGAATTCGCACGCTAGGAGAACCAAGTGCGCCTGCGTGCACTGGATAGCAGCCATACGAATCTTTGTATCCTTAGTTGCTTCGTTTCTTTGTGTGAGGCCCGTCAATATGGAGGCCTCGGTGTTACACTGGGTGGGTTGAAAACGGATAACACGAAACTTACTTCGCTGATCGACCGCTTCGGCCTGCCCATCGTAGCCGCCTTGCTGTTGGCAGGTCATTTTGCGCCGTGGGCCGCGCACAAGACGGCCGCGCTCACGCTCAGCGCACATGAACTGGCCGTCTTCACGCATTTCACCCCCGGCGCCGGTATTTTCCTGAACCAGTGGTTTAACCTGCCCATCTGGGCGGTGGCTTTGCTGGGGGCGGTGTTGGCCGGGGTGATTGGGTGGTGGCTGAACCGCGCCATTGCTGGGCTGGTATGCGTCGGGTTGGCCTCATTGGGCTTGCCCGGTTACCCCGAATTGCTCACCGCATATAAAGTCCCCGATTATCAATTGCAGTTTTATGTCAGCGTGGTGATGATGGCGGCGGTGGCGCTGCTCACGCTGCTGCAGGTGGGGCGCAGGCCGCTCGTCCGCGCCTGGGCTGCTGCCACGCTCCCGCTAGTCGGCCTCGTGCCGTTGACCGGCTACCTGATGGTAAAGCCCGCCATCGAGACGCTCTATAACGATTCGCTGGGGGTTGGTCTGGGCTGGTGGCTCACGCTGCTGGGGGTGTTGCTGGCGTTGGGGATGCTCGTTATTATGCTCTTGAACCAGCGTACAGGCGCTGTGCCGGCCACCTCTCCTCGCCAGAATGCCTGATTGGCGATTCGTCTCATGTCACATGCTAGAATCCGTCTATATTTTGTTATCTCATCAGGCCAGCAGTGCGTGGCCTGCAACCTCGTCTATAGGAGGGAACCATGAACCAATGTCGCACGAAGATGAAAGCAGTGCGCGCATTTAGCCTGGCCATTGTCCTGCTGGTCGTGAGCGCATGTAACTCTGCTTCTGCTACGGCGCTATCGGCGACGATCGATTCGCCGACAGCTACCACCGCGATCCAAGTAGGCACGTCGGTCAACATCACCGGCAAAGCTTCTGGGAGCGGGATGAAGTCCGTGGATGTGTGGGTGGATGGCGCGAAGCTCGCCACCGTAGACACGCCGGCGTCGGACGGCAGTTTTGCCGTAACGGTGCCCTGGGTGACCGATAAGGCCGGGGCGCACGTGATCCAGTTGAAGGGCATGAACGATAATGGCGAAGTGCTGATCGCCAGCGAGGCCATATTTGTGACGGTGACGGCTCCCGAGCCGACAGCCACCGCCACCCAGCCGCCTGCGACACCTACCGTCGCCCCGACGGCGGCCCCCGTGGCCACGACGACGCAGCCAACTGCAACAGCGACCACCTCCGGCGCTACCGTCTCGGTAAAGTCCGGCAATGACTTCGTCAACGTGCGCAAGGGGCCGAATACCGGTTACGACAAATTAGGCACGCTGGATATGGGCCAGAGCGCCCCGGTGCGCGGCAAGAACGCCGATGGCACCTGGTGGCAGATCACGTTTGCCGCCGCAGCCGATGGCGTGGGTTGGGTGCTGGGTGAACTGGTGGACGTCAATGGTGATACGACCAATATCCCCGTTGCTACCGCGCCCGAATTGCCTACCTCCGAACCGCAGCCAACCGCGCCGGTGGCGACCGTCGCCGTCGTGCCGCTCGCTACGGCGACCTCGTCCATGCCGGCCTCGGCGCTGCTGCCCTATAGCCAGAACATGCGCTTCACGCCGCGCGACGATATTGGCGATGTGCCGCTAGGCTATGACGGCTCCAAATCGACCACGTTGGTGTGGGAAGTGAACGGTGCTAAGAGCCTGGAATTGCAGATTACGGCGGTTGCGGGCAGTGGCATCTTCGAGAATTGCCCAACCGGGGATTTGTCCAGCGTCTCGCCCAATGACGCGGTGGGCAAGCGCATCCCGCTCTCGGTGCCCAGCGGCAGCTACCAGTTTACTATCACCGGCAAGGGCTATTACATCGCAACCATCTATGTGGTGAAGTCCGACGGCAGCACCACGTATATCCCCCGTAACATCATCGTAGACTGCTATAAGACGCAGTAGTCTTTCGTCTGAGAACGTTAGCGTTAGACCTCACAGGTTTTTAGAAACCTGTGAGGTCTTTTATTTCATCCAACGGATAAATCGGCCGGGGCAGTTTGCGATAGGCAAAGCGTTGCAAATCTGCCGTGCACAGGCCGGGCGTATCCACTTCGTAGATTTCTGCGGCGATTGGCCCATACGCGCCACGAAATGCCACCGCCGACTTTGCCACGATGATGCGTTGCGTTTCCGGGATGATGCCCTGGCTGCGCAGTTGGGCCAGGTCGCCGGGCGGCGTTTTGCGCTCGTTGAGCAGCAGGCGTATACCGTTGCACCTCACCACCGCGCAGGGCCCCATGTTCACCGTGCGCCCATAAAGCTGCGCAAAGTGATCTGTGCCCTCGACGGCGTAATGCCCGTCGGTCAGGCGCTCCACTGTCCCTCGTACCCAAACCGGCTTGCCGTGCAAATGATCGGCCCTAGCGCCCACGTGCATCTCCACCCAGCCGCCTTCGCCCGCCTGGACCGCCCGCGCCACCGCTTGCGGATCGGTCAGGATTATCACGGCATCCTGCGCGCCGGCGTCTAATAGCGCTTGCAGCAGGACGGTGCCGTCGCCGGGTGTGCCACCGCCGATGTTATCGCCCACGTCGGCCAGGATCACCGGCCCGCGCGGGGCAGCCATAGCCCGCTGCACCGCTTCTTGCACGCCAATGCCCTTATAGCCGCCCGCGGCGCGATGTGCCCAGGCGATGTGGGCCAGCTCACGCGCGTAAGCCTGGGCCAGGGCTGCGTCGTCGCGCGTGGTCACGATGGCGCTCACGCCACTGTAGGGCGTGTCGGCATAGGCGAAGCCGCCCATGATGCTGACGTTCACCACGCCGGGCTCACGCTCCATCTGCTGGGCGCGCAGGTGCATCGGGCGTAGGGGCGGTTGCTCGGTCCAGGTGGTGAGCGCGCTCAGCAGCAGTGGTGGGCGGGCGATGGCACACGTCGTGCGCAACCCGGTTTCCAATATCCGGCGCAGGATGTCCGCGGCTTCCAAGCCGCGCTCGTAAGTATCCAGGTGCGGGTTCTGGTCGAAGGCGACCAACGCGTTGGCCTGCGCCACCATCTGCGGGCTGACGTTGCCGTGCATATCCAGCGTGCTGACGAGTGGGCAACGCGGCCCAACCAGGCTGCGCACGCGCGTGAGGATGTCGCCTTCGCAATCGTCCTGTTGCGCGCTGACCATCGCGCCGTGCAATGTCAGGAGCACGCCGTCCACGGGGAGTGCGGCTTGCAGGCGCGCCAGCAAGTTCGTCACCAGTGCGTCGTAGGCCTCCGCCGTCACCGTGCCGGAGGGGGTGGCGGCGGCATAGAGCAGGGGCACCGGCTGGTAACCGGCGCGCGCCAACCCTTCCAGCGCGCCGCCTACGGCATTGGCGGCTCCCTGCATATGGCGGAGCAGCGCATCGCCCTCGTGCAGGCTCTGCTGCGCAAAGGCAGCCAGGTCGGTCGGTTCCGGCGCGAAGGTATGCGTCTCATGAATGATCCCGCCGATTGCAATGCGCTTCATGCAGACCTCATTCACTGGCGAATGATGAATAACTAACGACCAGGGACGACGATGGTCCGGCTTGCGTCAAACGTTCATCATCAATCCCCTGGCCCGGTTCAGCGTTCCTACGCGATCACGACGCCGCCATCCACCGGCAGCGCGTGGCCGTTGATGAATGCGGAAGCATCGGAGCACAACCACACGACCGCCGCCGCGACATCTTCCGGCGTGCAGAGGCGCCCGTTGGGCTGGCGCTCGGCCATTTGGGATTCACGTTGCGGGTTATCGCGCACGTAGGGCTCCGTCAGGGGTGAGGTCGTCCAGCTTGGGCAAACGGCGTTGACGCGGATGTTGAGCTTGCCATATTCCAGCGCTGCGCCGCGCGTCAGGCCGACCACCCCGTGCTTGCTGGCGATGTAGGATGGCCCGGTGCGGCTGCCGATCAAGCCCGCGACCGAAGCGGTGTTCACAATGACCCCGCCGCCCTGCTTCAGCATTTGCTGAAGTTCATACTTCATGCACAGCCAGACGCCCTTCAGGTTGATGCTGATCATCTTGTCCCAGGTCTCTTCGTCCAGCTCTGCGGTGGGGATGAAACCGCCCGCCATGATGCCGGCGTTATTGAAGGCGCAATCCAGCCGCCCGTAGGCTTCGACGGCGCTGTTGACCATCGCGGCGACTTCGGCGGACTTCGACACATCCACCTTGACGAAGCAGGCTTGTTTGCTTCCCTCGGCCGCCTTGATCAGGCTGCACGTCTCTTCGCCGCCGCGCGGGCTGACGTCGGCGACTACGATTTTGGCGCCTTCGCGCGCCAGTGCCAGTGCCGACGCCCGGCCGATTCCCGATCCACCACCTGTCACGACGATCACTTTATTGTTTAAGGTATTCATATATGACCTTTATTCTGATAGTGGGCTCTACAAGAAGAATTGTATATGTCCTGGCGTTTCACGGGTGACATGCGTATTGTCTGTCGCTAGCCAATCTCCCCATGCAGCATGTCCAGCAGCCGGCCCAATACGCGCTCGCCATCCATGCGCAGGCCGCTATGTTCGTATTCGTTGGTGACCCACGTCTTCATCCCGCGAATCTGGCGGGCCGTCTCAACGGAGTAGGTACACTCCACGTACATGTCGTCGAAGTAGATCGCCGCCGCGCAGGGCACCGTGTTTGCCGCCAGCGTGGTCAGGTCATATAGGCGCGGCCAGGCATCGTCGGCGGCCAGGATGTCTGCCGCTTCCTTCAATGGGCGCAGATAGGCATAGTCGTCGAACATCCAGGGATACACCATCTCGCCGGTGAAATAGACCGGGCGGTCGGGCGAGATCTCGAACGCGGCGAAGCCGGCACGCACGCGCTCGGCCGACCAGTTTGAGGCTTCCTGCTGGCAATATTCGGCTTCGTGCAGCAGCGCGTAGATGGGGTTCGTCTCGAAGGAGTGTGAGTGCTCCACCTTGCTCAAGAAGGTGTAGCTCAGTTCCGGCTCGTTCGCGCCGGGCACGAAGGCTTCTTCCAGGAGATAGTGCACTTCTTCGAAGCCGGTGCCCGACCCGAAGGCACCACCGAGTTGTTGGAAGCGCCGGGGCGTCAGCCGCCCGCCGCCGGGCAAGGTCACCTCGTGCTGCGCCAGGTGGGCGGCGATGCATTGTGCCAGCGCCACGTCGTCGGGGTAACGCTCGTAGAAGCGGCGGTTGCGGTCCGCCACGCGCTGGTAGGTGGCTTTGTAAATGTCGTCTACCGGCCGGTTGAGCGGCGGCAGCCCGCCCGTCAAAATCGCACCGTCCAGGTGAGAAGGCGCAGCCGAGAGGTAGTGCGTGACGCAGAACCCGCCGAAACTCTGACCCTGGGCTGTCCAGCGGCCCTCTTCGCCCAGCATCTCGCGGCGGATGAACTCGGCGTCGGCCACGATTGCGTCGGCCCGGAAGTGTTTGAGATAATCGGCCTGGGCCTGCGGCGAAGCGAAGTGCGCCAGGGTCTGGAAGGTGAGCGGTGTGCTGCGCCCGGTGCCGCGCTCGTCGAGCAAGAGCACGCGGTAATCTTGCAGCGCGCGGCGCAGCCAGCCGCTATTGCTGATGGGGCGCATAGACGGGAACCCCGGGCCGCCCTGGAAGAACACCAGCCAGGGCAGCTCGGCCCGTTCTTTGTTGCTGGCGGTGACTGCGCGGGCAAAGACGGTGATATGTTCTGCTGTGGGCTTGTGATGATCCAATGGCACCTGAAACTCCAGGTCCGTCAAGATCAGACCCGGGATGCGATGTGTGGCTAAAGTTTTCATGATTTCTCCATTCGCATTGTATGACCGGATGGCCCTCTATGGGGCTCTAAAAGAGGAGGGAAGGGATGCTCAAACTGCATCTTGATACGGACCTGGGTGGCGATATCGACGACCTGTGCGCCCTGGCGATGGCGCTGAACTGGCCGGAGGTGGCACTGGTTGGCGTCACCTCCAACTCCGATGACCGGGGCCGGCGGGCGGGTTATGCGCGCTACGCGTTGGATTTGGCCGGGCGGAGCGACGTGCCGGTGGCTGCCGGTGCGGATGCGGCGCAGGGCTACTATCGCGTTTGGCCGGGCTTGCCCGATGAATCGCTCTACTGGCCCGAGCCGGTGCCGCCCCTGCCGACCCCGCTCGATGATGCGCTCGTGTTGCTTGAACGCAACATCGAACAGGGGGCGCTCATCGTCGCCATCGGCGCGTTCACGAACCTGGCGCTGCTGGAAAAGCGCCGCCCCGGCATTTTGCGCCGTGCAAACCTCACCTTGATGGGCGGCTACGTGTTTCCGCCGCGCGAGGGTTACCCGGCCTGGGGCAACGATTTCGATTGGAACGTCCAGGTTGACGTGGCTTCGGCCTATGAGGTGATCCGTCATTCCAACCCCACGCTGGTGCCGCTCACCGTCACCATCGAGACGGCGCTGCGGCGGGCCTATCTGCCGGCGTTGCAGTCGGCCGGGCCGCTGGCGCAATTGATTGCCCGGCAGACCGGCCCCTTTGACCAAGAGAACCATTTCGAAGCACAGATTGGCCAAACCTGCCCTGCGTTGCCGGCCGACATCATCAACTTTTTGCACGACCCGCTGGCTTGCGCGATTGCCCTGGGCTGGCGTGAGGGGGTGGAGATGCGTGAGCTGCCCCTGGCGCTGGAAATTAGGGATAGCTGGCTGCACGAGCGCGTGGACCCGGCCGGCCAACCCACCCGCGTGGTGACGCGCATCGACGGGGCGAGGTTTAGCGAATTCTGGTTAAATAGGGTCATTGATCAGCGCGCCGGCCACCTGTGAGCATGCCGGTACCGCATGGGGGGATCCAATGCAATCGCACGACAAATTTTCGTTTCTACGCAGCATCTTACGCACGTTGGGGTTATCTGCGGAAGCAGTGGACGACATTGTTGGGCGGATTTCTGACTGGCTCTCAGAAATAGAAAAGCCGCCCGAAGTCGTTCGCTATCCCTATTTCATCCGCGATGATTTCCTTTCCGCCGCCGAGTTAAGTTTTTACCTGGTGTTGAAGTTGACGGTAGGTGAGAAGGCGCTCATCTGCCCCAAAGTGGCCTTGGGTGATCTCTTTTGGGTCAAATCCAGTGAGCCAAGCGAATATCGCTCACTGACCAATAAGATTGACCGCAAGCATGTTGACTTTTTGCTATGTGACCCGAAGACGGTTCGCCCGTTAGCTGGCATCGAACTGGACGACAAGAGCCATCACCGCGAGGCCCGCCAACAGCGCGATGAGTTCGTCGGCAACGTGTTTGCTGCCGCGAAGCTTCCGCTCATTCGTGTGCCAGTGAAGCATGCCTATGCAGTGTCGGAACTGGTTGCACTGTTGCGGCCCTATATGGGGTTGCCGGCAGAGGGTTCCGCGCCGGTGTCGGAAGTCACGCCTGCAGCGGAAAGCGTAGCCGCTCCACGTTGCCCAAAGTGTGGCAGTGAGATGGTGTTGCGCACAGCCAAAAACGGCATAAACCAGGGGAACAAGTTCTGGGGCTGTTCGAACTTCCCGCGCTGCCGGGGCATCCTGGCGTATGAAGATGGTGCAAAATCGCCGGTATCGAACGGGAGTTGATGATAGGCGTACAGCAAGCCGGGAGTGTGCCTATCACAGGAAGTCGTGAATGAATCTCTGCACAAATGCTTGATGTTCATGTGGGGCCGGCGGAGCAGGTCATCATGAGTATGGTCCTATTACTAGTCACGCTCAGTGACGCGAACATAGCCCGAATCCTTGAGAACCCGCCTTTGGTGTGGCGTGTTTTCCAGCTAGATGATCCCGAGCCTTATCTAAGGGCGCTGGGCGAATCTTCACGGTGGTGGGCAAAACGAGAGCCCGTTCCGAATATGGAGATGCAAATTGGTGAGGGTGAACGTCTGGATCTTGATAAAGCATGGCACGGTATTCACTATTTGCTGAATAAAACGGCTGAGGAAAGCGAGGATCCTTCAAGCTTCCTGATCTCGGGTGGCCAGCAGGTGGGAAATATTAATGTAGGTTACGGGCCCGCGCGTGCATATCTGGCTGAAGAGGTTCGAGCAATCGATACAGCGTTGTCTGCTGCCGATGGTGATGTACTGCGATCGAACTTTGATTTGGCAGAGATGATTCGGCAAAAAGTGTATCCATTGATGAACGATTCTGATCGTGATGAGACGCTGGAATATCTCATGTCCTACGCTGAGGTGCTGCGCGTTACGGTTCGGAGGGCAACGGAGTATCGCCTTGGTATGGTGCTGGCGATTACGTAAGATATGTAAGATACATGCCTGCACAGGGCCGCGTTTCCAGGCTGGTGCAAGTGAACAACAAAACAGCATGAGCAAGAAGCAAAAATACTACGTGGTGTGGAAAGGCCGTAAGCCGGGCATCTACCTCAACTGGGAGGACTGCTCGGCGCAGGTCACAGGCTTCGCCGGCGCGGAATACAAAGCCTTCGATAGCAAGTCCGCCGCCGAGAAGGCCTTCCAGGGCGATTACGAGGATTACAAGGGCCAGCATGTCTCTGCGTTGAGCCAGGCGCAGTTACTCGCCATTGGCAAACCGATCCTGGAGAGCTATGCGGTGGATGCAGCCTGTTCGGGCAACCCGGGGCCGCTGGAATATCGCTGTGTGCATACCGGCACGCGCAAACAACTTTTCAAGCAAGGCCCATTCGAACACGGCACTAATAACGTCGGCGAATTCCTGGCGATTGTGCATGCGCTGGCGCTGTTCAAGCAGAAGGGCATCGCATTGCCGATCTACTCCGACTCGGAAAATGCCATCGGCTGGGTGAAGGGAAAGAAGTGCAAGACGAAGCTGCCGCCCGATGACCGCAACGCCCCTTTGTTCGAACTTGTAGCGCGGGCGGAGCAGTGGTTGGCCGAGAATGACTATCCCAACCCGATCCTCAAATGGGAGACGGAAGCCTGGGGCGAAATCCCCGCCGACTTTGGGAGGAAATAGAGGCATCATGATTCATCTCATCTGCGCGCCGGCGGACTTCAGGCCGCCCGAGGTTGGCGCGGTGCGCTGGTTGGAGCGGGATGCCGATTACACGCTTGCGCGCGATTTGTGGGCAACGCGTGGACAGGGCCTGAGTGAGGCGGACTGGTGTGAGGCGCATGATCTGGGCTACACCTATGCGGCAATCGTGGAAGATGGGAAGATCATTGCCTGCACAGCAGTGTGGCGTTATTCGGAGCAATCCTGGGAGGTGGCGGCGGTGATGACGCGTGAGGGATATCGCCGGCATGGCTATGCCAAACAGGTGGTCGCGTTTGTGACCGCCTACATCTTGCAACAAGGCCACCGGCCCACCTGTACGACACAGGATGACAACGTCGCCATGCTTGCCACTGCGCGCAGCGTGGGGTTTCAGGTGGCGTAGTAGATTGATCGTGCCCTTTACGTCATTGAATACAAGCGCTATCGCGCTAAAGTATTTTGGGTGAACTGTCGATAGCAAGGGAGCATCAATTGTTAGTGGCACATCTCGTCCCAGGTTATTTCGCAACTGTGCTCACGCAGCCACATTGGCGCCCGGAATGGGGGAGGGGTCGTCGCACCAGCCTTTGGATCGCCGCTCTTGGCGCAACTGTCGTGCCAGATACAGACGTTGTGTTGAATGTGCTCTCCGGCTCCTACATCAACCACAGCACGCTCTGGACGCATAGCCTGTTCGTTCACCTTAGCGTTGCATCCATCTGGCTTTTGCTATGGCGAAAGGGGCGTTGGCCATATCTGACCATGCTGGTCGGATTGGTGACCTTGGGGGGACTGTCGCACTTGATGTTGGATATCATCGCGCATGGTACACCGTTACTGTATCCACTCTCATCAACGTTGATAGGCTTGCCTTCTGAGCGCGTTGTTAAGGGTGGGCTATGGGCCTACCTGAGTGATCCGATTTTCCTTCTGGAGCCGGCCCTAATCGCACTAGCGATGGTTCATTGGATTGTCCAGCGCCGTTGGTCATCCAGGCTGACGAAATGGGCCGTCGGTAGCGTGGTAGGTGTTGCTCTCACATTTGGGGTGATCTTTCTCATCGCTTTGCCGCGTCTGCAAGGGTTCGCCGATAGGCTAATGCTTCATTAGGTGGTGACGGCCGGAGCCATGTGAGTTGGACGTATGGGGCAATGCACCGCCAGCGACGCCGTTGTTCATGTAATCGCTTTGGCGGTGTAGTTGCCCCTACATTACCCTATCCTCCTCATGGCAGCGCGGGTGGATCATTCGTGTAATTCGCGATGATTCGTGGATGCAAATCCGAGGCGGCTGGCGGTCACATATTCCACACGTCAGCGGTAGGGGCAACTGCATCGCGCTAGGGAACGTGGACCCCTAGATGTAATTCGTGGTGCATTGCCGAACCCTTACGTGGGAATTGTTGATTGCCCGCTCTCCCCAGGTGCGGTAGAAATTGGCACCCATGTGACTGCTCTAGAATAATCAATAGTGAATATCCTCATCTGAACAGGCGTAAAATTGCTTATGAGTGAACGAAATGATTAAAACGTATGAGGCTGTAATCGATCAAGAAGGGGTTCTGCGGTTTCTTGAGCCTGTCAAGTTGCCGCGTATGCGTCGTGTCTTCATTACCATTCTGGATGAAGAGCCGGAACTGAGTGGGCGTGAATCTGCGATGTTGAGTGAACCAGCTTTAGCTGCTGAGTGGCTTACACCTGAAGAAGATGCTGCATGGTCACACTTAGCCCAGCTTCCATCGTTGTAGTCAAATTTCCGTTTACGGACCTATCAGGGTCGAAATTGCGTCCAGCAGTGGTGCTTTGCGACGCAGGGCGCGGTGATTGGTTGCTATGTCAGATTACCAGCAACCCGCATAGTGACCCTAGTGCTATAAGAATCGTTCCTGCCGACATTGCAACAGGTTCGCTCGCTACGCTGAGCTTTGTACGTCCGGCAAAATTGTTTACAGCAAGCGACGCGCTGATCACCAAGCGCATTGCCGTTCTCAAAGATGAGAAGTTCAAAGAAATTCTGCTCACCACCATTGGGATTCTACAAGCGGTTATACCCAAGTAGTTTCCATAGCAGTATTTCTTGCCTATCATGGTCGTTTGGTAGATAGCCACCGGCGGGTGATTGCGTCACACTTGCCCCATTTTCGCGTGTAAGGGCAACTGCACCATGCCGGGGATGTGAATCCTCGGACGTTTTACCATGGTGGACACTTCCAGCCTTTTGCCGGTCGGGAACAAAATCTGTTCCTTGTTACACACAGATAAACGCTGACCCAAATCTGTGTTTATCCGTGTTCATCTGTGGTGATTATTCCGCAAATCGCCTGATCCGCTCCCAATCCAACTCGATGCCCAGCCCCGGCGCGGTCGGGATTGGCAGCAGGCCCTCCGCGTCCAGCGTGAAGGGTGTGGTCACGATCTCCTCAATATAGGGCGAAGGGGTGAGATATTCCACCCACCGCGCCACCGGCAACGCCGCGGCCAGGTGCAGATCGGCTGCCAGCCCCACCGCCGTGTTCCAGCCGTGCGAGACGAGCAACACATTGTGATCGTAGGCCATCCAGCCGATGCGGCGCGCTTCCGACAGCCCGCCCACCTTGGTGCAATCGGGCTGAATGATGTCCACCGCACCGCGCTCGATCCACGGCATGAAGCTTTGCCGGCGCGTGAGCACTTCGCCGGTGCTGATGGGCAGCGGGGCGTTCTCGCGTAGCTTGATGAAGCCCTCGATGTCGTCGGGCGGCAAGGCTTCCTCGAACCACGTCACGTCGTAGTCGGCCAACATCTTGGCCGTCTCCAACGCCCATTTATAGCCGTGCGGCCAAAAGTGCTCGCTCCCGCCCGCATCCACCATGATCTCCACGTCGGGCCCGACCGTCTCACGCGCCGTGCGCACCAACAGTTCATCCATCTTGCGGCTGACGCGCCCGAACGGCTTCCAGCCCAGCTTGATAGCCCGGAAGCCGCGCGAAAGGACGGCCTGTAACTTCTCGCGCAAGATGTCCGGCTCGTCGAACAGGATCGAGCCATACGGTTTGATGCGTTCGCGGTAGTAACCGCCCAGCAGGCGCGCCACCGGCTGCCCGCACACCTTGCCCAGCAAGTCCCACAGGGCGATATCGATGCCGCTGATGGCGTGCGTCACCGCACCGCCGCGCCCCTGCCAAAAGGCCATCTGACCGATCTTCTCCGTCACGCGTTCCGGCTCGATGGCGCACTCGCCGATCAGCCACGGGCGCATCAGGCGCAGCGCGCCTTCCACCAGCGCCTGGCTGGTATAGACGCTGCCGATGCCTACCAGCGGCCGGCCGTTCAATGTTTCGTCGCTGACGACCTCGATCAACGTATGCAGGTTTTCTTCCGGCTCGATCTCCGCATCCCAGCCGCCTTCAGGCGTGCGGCCCATCAGCGGCGTGCTGCGCACTTCAACAATCTTCATTTCTTCACCGTGATCCAGAACTCCATCTCAGGTTGGTGCGCTTCGTCACAGCCGGGCGGGTAGGCGTCGAAGTGCAGCCCAACGTTGGGAGCGTCCATGTTGAATTGATACCCCAGCGGTTTCATCATCTTGTAGGGGTTATCCCGCCAGAAGCGCGCGTCATATTTCGCCTGGGTCAGCTTAAAGCACAGCCAGTCGCTCTCGCCGATTTCCATCGTAAAGAGCGCCTGCCGCCGGGCCAGCGCGGTGAAATCCGTGTGTTGGGTCGCCTCGATGCAGAGGGTGTAACGCTGGCCGTGTTTTTCGCACGCCGCATCCCATGAGCCAAGCCCTAGCACCCATGCCGGCACGCGTGAAGCCCCTTTCAACGCTTCCAGCCGGCCATCGCCAAGCACGTCGCTCCAGAATTGGGGGATGAGTTCCCTATCGGCATGCGCCGGCACGATCAGCGTATAGCCGGTGATCGTGAAGGCCGGTCGGTGTACCACGTAGGTCTTGTACCCGGTGATTTCCTCGCTACGCTCGAGTATTGTCATGACGCTACTCCATTCAGTGCAATGACGTTCGTGATGCGCGACGAACGGCGGTGGGCAAATGACTGCTCAGCATATTTGAGCCTCTGTGCCCTCTGTATCTCTGTGGTGAATTTATGGCAAGAAATTACCGGGCCGGACGCGCGGCCAGGCCAGCGCGGGCTTGAAGCCCTCGGCATATTCCACGCCGCACTGGATGCCACGGAACGCGCCCACCACCTGCGAATATTTCACCAGGTCCCACCCGCCCGAGGTTTGCATGTTGGCCATCTGGCTCTTGTGCAGGCGCAGCAGCTCGCACTTGCGTTCAAATACGTCGCTGATGTCCACATAGTGCGTGGGCTGCCACTCCAGGCCGGTGACGGCGTCCATGTAGTACATGACGGGCGCTTTGGCCAGTGGGCTGTGCGCCGTGAAGATGGTCTTCACCGCCGAGAGCAGCACGGCGTGAAAGGCGATCTGGCTGGTGACCATGTGATCGGTGTTGTAGTCCACCGGCGCTGGCGCGAAGACGATGTCGGCCTGGGCCTGCCGCAGCACGTCCACCAGCCAGTTGCGTGCCTCATCCGTATCGCGGATATATTCGTCGGACTGGCCCATGCAGATGTACCGCCCGCCCAGGCCGTGGGCAACGGACTCCGCCTCACCGGCGCGGATGCGGGCGATTTCCTCGTAAGGGGTTTGAGGATCATATTGCGCGCCTTTGTCGCCGTTGGAGATGACCACGTTGGTGATCGTATGGCCGCCCTGGGCCTGATATTTGACGAGTGTCCCGAGACAGTTCAACTCGATGTCGTCCTGGTGTGCGCCGACACTGACAATGTTCATCGAACCCTCCTAAATTGAGATTGGAGACTGGCGATTCGAGATGTAAGTGCAATCACGCGACGATTTGATTGTAATGGAGAGGCGTATATCGCGGGAATGTGTGGGTGCAGGGAGGAGGTAAGACACCCGATTTCTCAAGCGCGGTACGCCGCGCCGAAATCGGGTGTCTGGGTAATGCACCGTGGTAGGCGCGAGTTTCACACTCACGCTGGTATGCCGTCGCAATCGTCAACCGTCAATCGAAAATCGTCAATTCACTTCCCCGCTTCGCGATACCAATAGGTATACAGCGGCGCGAAACCCGCCCGCTGATAGAGCGCGCAGGCCGGCGCGTTGAGCAACATCACCTGCAAGTACATCTGTTGCGCGTCGTTCTCAAGGCTCCATTGCGCCAGCGCCCCCAGGATTTGCGTGGCTGCGCCCTGGCGGCGGAAGTCGGGGTGCGTCTCCATGCAAAAGATGCCCGTCCAGCCGCGCTCTGTGACGCCCAGCCCCACAGCCACCGGCCTGCCGTTCAGGCTTGCCAGCGCGAACCCGGCCTGCGGCCCGATGCGCTGCACGATGCCCTGCCGCATGGCTTGCTCGTGCGCGCTCATGTGGCCGCCCTGCGCATAAGCCTCCACCCACGTCTCGTTAAAGCCGGAGATGCTCACGCTAAGCCGCCGGGGTTTATTCCCGCCGGTGCGCTCGATCACGTCTGCGGTCTGCGCGATCTGCACGCTCGTGTCGCTGATGCGTGCATAGCCGCGCGCATCCAACGCGCCGTCCAATTCGTTGGGCAGGCTGGCCGGGCACATCTGATAACGCGCGTGCATGTTACGCTGTGCGTAAAACGCTTCGACCAGTTCCAGCCGTTCTTCCAGGCGCATCTGGCCGTAGACGTCGTTGGGCAAGACGGAGTTGGCACGCTGTGTGACCTTTTCGTTGTAGCGCAAGCGCCAGCCATCCACTATTTGCGTCGTTGCCGCTGGCCATGCGTTGGCCGCCAGTTCTTCAAGAAAGTGCACCAGTGTGTTGGACATGCGCTGATTGTATAAACAAAAGGACCAACCGGGCTACAATCGCAATTACATCAGGAGGCAGGCATGACACATTTAGCCATCAACGGCGGTGAGCAGACGTGTGATATCCAGTGGCCCACGTGGCCGATGTGGGACGATCATGAGCGACAGGGTTTGATGGCAGTGCTTGAATCGGGCAAGTGGTGGTACGGCGAGCGCGTCCAGGAGTTCGAGGCTGCCTTTGCAGCGTTTCAGACGGCGCGCTTTGGCGTGACGGCGACCAGCGGCACGACTGCGCTGGAGGCGACCTTGACGGCCCTGGGCATTGGGCCGGGCGATGAGGTGATCGTCCCGCCCTATACGTTCGTCGCCACGGCCAGCGCCGTGCTGCGCGTGGGCGCGGTGCCCATCTTCGCCGACATCCAGCCGCGCACGTTGTGCATCGACCCCGAGGATGTGCTGCGCAAGATTTCCCCGCGCACCAAAGCCGTCGTCCCCGTGCACCTGGCCGGCTACGTGGCGGATATGGATCGCCTGTGTGAGATCGGCAACGCCTTTGAATTGCGCATCGTCGAAGATGCCTGCCATTCGTGGGGCAGCCAGTGGAAGGGCAAAGGCACCGGCGCGCTGGGCGATTGCGGCGTGTTCAGCTTCCAGGCTTCTAAGAACATCACCAGCGCCGAGGGCGGCATCATGCTCACCGACGACGAACAAATCGCCGACGATTGCCGCAGCTTCACCAACGTGGGGCGGCGCAAAGGCGGCGCGTGGTATCAGCATTTCAATATCGGCAGCAACCTGCGCCTGACCGAGTTCCAGGCGGCGTTGCTGCTGGCACAACTGACGCGCCTGGAAGAGCACACCCTGAAGCGCCAGGCGAATGCCGACGTATTGTTCCGTGGCATTCGCGGCCTGCCCGGCATCGTCCCGATTGAGAATGACCCGCGCATCACACGGCGCGGCTATCACCTGTTCCCCATCCGGCTGGACCTGAACACCCTGGGCATCTCGCGCGAGCGTTTTGTGGCAGCCCTCACAGCCGAAGGCGTGCCCACCTCTGAAGGGTATAGCACGCCGCTTTATAAGAATCCCATGTTCGAACGCATGAGCACCGACCCGCACACGCGACCCTACCTGGGCGACGTGGTGGACTACCGGCAGATGTGCTGCCCGGTGTGCGAGCAGGTGTGCGCCGATGGCATCTGGCTGTTCCATACCTTGCTATTGGCCGACGAGCCGGCCATGCACAAGATCGCGGATGCGATTGCGAAGGTTTGCGAGCATGTGGATGAACTCCGCGCCTGATTTTTGCAAGGAGTAATGAGCATGTTCAAAGCATCAGCAGCTCAGGTTGACTTGAACCCACCCGTCGGCAGTTGGATGACGGGCTTTGGCGCGCGCATCACACCCACCACCGGCAAACACGACCCAATCATGGCGCACGCGCTCCTGCTGGACGACGGCGCCAGCAAGCTGGCCATTGTGGCGTGTGATCTGATCGGCTTTACGCCCGCCGCCGTGGCCGATATTCGCCATCGCATCGCCCGCAAGAGCGCCATCCCGGCGGTGAACATCCTGGTCACGTGCACCCACACGCACTCCGGCCCGGCCAGCATGCCGTTCCGCGGCGTGATGGGCAATATCGACGCGAACTGGCTGGCCGAAGCCGAACGCAAACTGGTGGACCTGGTGGACGGTCTCTCGGCTGCGCTGCAACCGGCGCAAGTGGCCTTTGGCACGACGCGCGTCGGCGGCATCGGCTACAACCGGCAGGACCCAACCCGCGTCATGGACGAGGAATTGAACGTCATGGCGGTTGAAACGACCGGCGGCGTGCCGATTGCCACATTGGTGAACTATGCCACGCACCCGGTGGTGCTTGGACCGAACAATCTGCTCTTTAGCGCCGATTACCCTGGCGAACTGGCGCGCTGCCTGAGCGAAGCGCGCGGCGGCGTTGGGATGTTTTTGCAAGGCGCCAGCGGCGATGTGGACCCGCTGGTCTACCAGCAGCGCGGCTGGGGCACGGGTACTTTCGCGGATACGCGCCAGATCGGCGAAAGTCTGTGCGTTGCTGCACTGCAAGCGCTGAAAGACGCGCCCCGCACAAGTGAAGTGACCCTGAGCGTGTCTAGCAAGATGCTGGAAGTGCCGCTGGATGCGCCGCCATCGCCGGAGGAACTGGCGCAGCTCGTGGCCGGCTTCCAGGCCGACCGCCAGAAGGCCGCCGCCGCCGGCGACGAGATGCAAGAGAAAGTGGCGCTGGCGATGTTGGACTGGGCCGGCGAATTGGGCCAGGCGCTGGAGAGCGAAACGGTGCAGCAAACCCTGCCAAGCGAACTCTTTGTCGCGGGCATCAATGACGTGTGCCTGATCGGCCTGCCGTTCGAGACGTATACCGACATCGGCCTGGCGATCAAGCAGAACTTGCAACCGCTCAAGGCCTGGTACGTGGGCTATGCCAACGGCCTGTATGGCTATTGCCCGACGGCGTGGGCCAAGCGGCAGGGCGGCTATGGGCCCGACGGCTCGCACCGCTGGTTCCCGCGCCTGCTCACGGCCATCGGCTATGGCGCGGACGAGTTGATCGTCGGGGAAGCGACGCAACTGGCGAAGACAATCGCGGCGCGCGAGACGTCCGAAGCCGGCGAGTGACCGTTCGATCTTTCACTGGAAACAAAGGAGCACACATGATCAAAGTTGGAATTGTGGGTATGGGCGGCATGGGCTGTTTCCATGCGTCAAAGTATGTCCAGATGCCGAATGTGACGCTGGCCGCCATCGCCGACGTCACCCCCGAACGCCTGGAGGCCAAAGACGCCGTCAAGATCAATATCGACGGCGAGCAGAAGCCGGCGGACTTCTCATCTGTGTCGCGTTATGCCGACGGCAGTGAGTTGATCGCTCATGCGGACGTGGACGTGGTGGACATTTGCCTGCCCAGCTTTTTGCACGCGCGCTACGCGATTGACGCGCTGCGCCACGGCAAGCACGTCTTGTGCGAGAAGCCGATGGCGCTTTCGGTGCCGGAGGCGCAGACGATGGTGGATGCCTCCGTCCAGACCGGGCGGCTGTTGATGATCGCGCAGTGCATCCGCTTCTGGCCGGAGTATCGTTTCCTGCGCGATTGCGTGCGCGATAGCCGCTATGGCAAACTGTTGTCGCTGTCGCTCTCGCGCATCGGCGGCCGGCCGGTGTGGTCGTGGCAAAACTGGTTCCTGGACCCGGCGCGCAGCGGCGGCCCGATCTTCGACCTGCACATCCACGACGTGGATTTTGTGAACGCCCTGCTGGGCAAGCCGGCGCGGCTGTATTGCAGCGCACGCAAGAGCGCGGCCACCGGCACGTATGACGTGCTGCACACCACGTTCGAGTATGCGGATGGCCCGCAGGTGCACATCCACGCCGGGTGGAGCCTGCCGCAGATTCCCTTTGCCGCGAGCTACGACGCCTGGTTCGAACACGGCTTCGTGCGGTTGGATGCCCGCCAGTCGCCGGCGTTGCAGGTGTTTAGCGACCCGCTGAAGGTCGAGGGCGTGCCGGCTTCGTTCGACGCCACCCACGACGCCTACTATAACGAGATCGATTACTTCCTCTCGTGCGTAGCGCAGGGTACCCGGCCAGTGGAGTGCCCGCCCGAGTCGGCGCGTGATTCGCTCGGGTTGATCCAGCAGGCGCTCCAGTCCATCGAAACCAACCAGGTTGTGACGCTTTAGAAGGATGCACCATAGAGGGATGAGAGATTGGAGAATGGAGATTTGAGATTAACCACGGATTTCACAGATTACATGGATTTGTGCCGTTGCATTGATACGATACATCTGTGTGAATCCGTGTTCATGTGTGGTTAATTACGAATCTCGAATTTCTGATCCTTCATCTCTCTGTGTTCTCCGTGTCTCTGTGGTGAACTGATCTTCAATCGGAAATCTAGAATCGGAAATCAAAAGATGGCTACTTTGAAATTGGGCGTGATGGCCTCTCTGCCTGAGGGGCCGGAAGCGGAGTTCAAGAAGGCGCACGAGCTGGGCCTGCCCACCGTGCAACTGGTGTGCTGGCAGCCCGACCTCTTCACTGAGGCGATGGCGCAGCGCGTGCTGGCCGCCGAGAAGGAATATGGCGTGGAAGTGACCACCGTGTGGACGGGCTACCCCGGCCCGGCGGTGTGGAACTTCATCGAGGGGCCGTCCACCATCGGCCTGGTGCCGTTGCAATACCGGCCCATGCGCGTGGCAGCGCTGAAGAAAGGGGCCGACTTTGCCGCGCGCATCGGCGCGCCCGGCATCACCACGCACGTGGGGTTCATCCCCGAGAACCCGGCTGACCCGCTCTACGCGGGCCTGCTGGACGCGCTGAAGGACGTGGTGGGCCATTGCCGCGCGCAGAACCTCAGCTTCTCCTTCGAGACGGGCCAGGAAACCCCCGTCACGCTGCTGCGCGTGATCGAAGACCTGGGCCGCACCGGCCTGGGGATCAACCTGGACCCGGCCAACCTGCTGCTGTATGGCAAGGCCAACCCGGTGGACGCGCTGGACGTGTTCGGCGCTTACGTGCGCGGCGTGCACGCGAAGGACGGCGAATACCCGACGGATGGGCGCGACCTGGGCCAGGAGAAGGCGTTGGGCGAGGGGCGGGTGAACTTCCCCGTCTTGGTGCCCAAGCTGAAGTCGTTTGGCTTCAGCGGCGCGCTCACCATCGAGCGCGAGATCAGCGGGCCGAAGCAGATCGAGGACATCAAGCGGGCCGTCGCGCTCCTTACGCCGCTGCTGTAGTGCGTTTCTACGACAAGTCAGGCTTGCCCGGCAGGTCTGGCTTGTTTGTCTAACTCGCCGCGCCGATCAGTTCGGCGGTCTGCATGATACCGAGCGCCGGGTCGTCCCAACCCTCGTACTGGATCGACAACCAGCCCTGGTAGTCCGTTTGGCGTAACGCTTCCAGGCAGGCGGCGTAGTCTGCGTGCGGCTCGCGGCCCTGCGCGTCGAAGCCTTGCGCGCGTGCGTGAGCGTGAACGGCCAGGCGCGCGATCTCGGGGCTGGTGGCGTCGAACTCCACGCAGGCTGCCAGCGATGGGATGGCCACCTCGCGCACGATGCGCGCCATCATGCCGGGGGCGGATGCCAGGCCGCTCCCGCTTTCGAGCGCCAGGCGCGTGTGATACTGGCTCGCCAGCGCGGCGGCATGTTGAAGCGCCTTGATGCAGTGCGCTATTTCCTCCTCGCTCGCGCCGGGGGTGCTGCCCGATTGGATGCACACGATGCGCGCGCCGAAGTCGTCCGCGGCGGCGATAGCGCCTTCCAGGTAGTGCATCTGCCAGCGCGCCGGCCGCCCGGTGAGCGTGAAATCGGTGTGTGCGCGCCAGGCCGCCAGGCGCATGCCTGTGTCCTCAAAGGCGAGGTGCAGCGCCATCAAGCGGGAGGACGTATAGGCGCGGTAGAACACGCCGCGGCCAAAATAGCGGCGCATGAACAGGTCGAAGGCGCGTTGCCGCAGCGGGCCGGCGATCAGGTAAGCGTCGTCCACCTCCACCGCGCCGAGGCCCATCTCGTGCACGGCGGCGGGGATGTCCTCCAGCGCCATGTGCCGCCGGTGTAACGCGTGATGAAACGACGCGCTGGATACAGCCAACATGGGCTCTATTCTAGCCGTTAGCGCCTTAAAACCGCCACGCATCTGCGCGACTCATGACCAGACCCAGCCCCCCGATTTCTCGCACAAATCGGGTGTTGTAATCCAACGACGGGTTGCACCACCCTTAAACCTTCTCCAACTCACGTAGTAGGGGCGCACGGCTGTGCGCCCATCCCCTTCATTTGCCAACCCCGGCCTGCCAGGTACAATTCAACTCAGGTGTAACCGCTCGTCCATTCGTTCAAAGGGAGAATGTCATGGACCCTATCACGCTCATCGTCACAGCGCTTGCCTTGGGGGCCGCTGCCGGGTTGAAGCCAACTGCCGAACAGGCCGTTAAAGATGCCTACGCCGGCCTCAAGAAACTCATCCAAGACCGCTATGCAAAGGCCAAGCCGGCGGTTGAGTTGCTGGAAAGCGACCCTGCCCAGGAATCCTTCAAGCAAGCCGCTCAACAGGCTTTGAACAAGACGGACACCGCCAAAGATGCCGAGGTATTGCAACAGGCGCAGGCGCTGCTGAAGCTTGCCAAAGAGCTTGATCCCCAAGCTGCCGGTGATATTGGTATCAAGGTCAGCGAGATCGATGTGATGACGGACGTCAACATCGAGCAGCTTATCGCGCAAGGAAGTGTCAGCATCGACCTGGGGAAAGTGACGTCTCATGAAGGCGGTTTCCGCATCAGCGGCGTACAGTCAGGTTCTGACGCCCCAAAAGCGTAACGCCGGCTGTTCACATTCACGACATCAACGCCGGCGGGAACTTCAGCTTCACACTCATCCAGGAGCAGGCCAGGGGCTATAGCTTCACCCCCCTGCATCAACTGCGCCCCATCCCCGCCGAGTTCACCGGCCGCGAAGCTGAGATCAATCAGCTCATCGCCCACGTGCGTGCCGGCGCCGGCGCCGTCACCAGCATCAGCAGCGTCAAAGGCATGCCCGGCATCGGCAAGACCGCGCTGGCCAACATCGCCGGCTATGCCTTGCTGAAGGACTATCCCGACGCGCAGCTCTTCATCGAGTTAGGGGCCAACAGCCCATCGCCAAAGACGCCTGCGCAAGCGCTCACCCAATGCCTGCGCGCCTTCGATCCAGTATCGAAGCTCCCCGACGACGAAGCCTCCCTGCGTAATCTTTACCTTTCCGCCTTGCACGATAAGCGCGCGCTGGTCATCCTCGACGATGCCCGCGACGACGCGCACGTCGCCCCCTTGCTCCCGCCGCCCGGCTGCGCTGCCATCATCACCTCGCGCCACGCCCTGCGCACCGGCATCCCGCTGCCGCTGGATGTGTTGCCGCCTGAGGACTCGATCAAGCTCCTGTGCAGCTTTACGAATCGGGTGGGCGAGTGTGCTGATTCGTTGGCGCGCCTGTGTGGCGACCTGCCCATCGCCCTCACCGTCGCCGGCGGTTATCTCAAGAACCACGAATCAAAGCCTGTGCAGGAGTATGTGCAAGCTTTGCAAAGCGCGCGCCGCCTGCAGCACTTGCAGAATGAGGAGCAACAGCTAGAGGTGCTCTTCGACTACAGCTACCGCGCCCTCACCCCCGCCCAGCAAGCCGCCTTCCAGTCCCTCGCCGTCATGCCGGCCGATTTCGACCGCCCCGCCGCCCTGGCCGTGATCGGCGCCGATGACGCCGGCGCGGATGCCCTCGACGAGCTGGCCTCGCTCAACTTGCTGCAATACGACGCGCAGGCGCGGCGTTTCCGCTGGCACGACCTGCTGCGCGACTTCGCCCGCAGCCGCGCCACGCCGCAAACCCTCAGCGCCGCCGCCGATCGCCACTCCGCGTATTTTGTCACGGTGCTTAGTCAAGCGAATGATCTCTACCTTGCGGGCAACGCTTCGATCGTGATTGGGCTGGCCCTGTATGACCAGGAATCCGCCCACATCCAGGTTGGCCAGGCCTGGGCCGCCGCGCACGCCTCGGAGGAGGCCGCCGCGCAGCGCTGCCTGGACTACGCGAACGCCGGCGCCTATGTTTTGGATCTGCGCCTGCACCCCCGCGAGCGCATCCGCTGGTTGGAGTCCCACTTGGCTGCCGCGCGCAAGCTTCATCGCAAGGACCACGAGGGCGCCGCCCTGGGCAACCTGGGGTTGGCCTACGCCGACCTGGGCGATGCGCGCAAAGCCATCGACTTCTACGAACAGCGACTTGTGATTGCCCGCGAGATCGGCGACCGGCGCGGCGAGGGCAACGCCCTGGGCAACCTGGGCAACGCCTACTACCGTCTGGGCGATGCGCGCCAGGCCATCGACTTCTACGAACAGCAATTGAAGATCACCCGCGAGATCGGCGACCGGCGCGGCGAGGGCGCCGCCCTGGGCAACCTGGGGTTGGCCTACGCCGACCTGGGCGATGCGCGCCAAGCCATCGAATACCACGAACAGGCCCTGGCCATTGACCGCGAGATCGGCGACCGGCGCGGTGAGGGCGCCGACCTGGGCAACCTGGGCAACGCCTACGCCGCCCTGGGCGATGCGCGCAAGGCCATCGAGCACTACGAACAGCATCTGGCCATTGCCCGCGAGATCGGCGACCGGCGCGGCGAGGGCAACGCCCTGGGCAGCCTGGGGTTGGCCTACGCCGCCCTGGGCGATGCGCGCAAGGCCATCGACTTCTACGAACAGCAATTGAAGATCACCCGCGAGATCGGCGACCGGCGCGGCGAGGGCCAGGCCCTGGGCAACCTGGGCAACGCCTACGCCGACCTGGGCGATGCGCGCCAAGCCATCGACTTCTACGAGCAGCAATTGAAGATCGCCCGCGAGATCGGCGACCGGCGCGGCGAGGGCAACGCCCTGGGCAACCTGGGCAACGCCTACGCCGACCTGGGCGATGCGCGCCAAGCCATCGAATACCACGAACAGGCCCTGGCCATTGACCGCGAGATCGGCGACCGCCACGGCGAGGGCAACGCCCTGGGCAACCTGGGCAACGCCTACGCGCGGCTGGGCGATGCGCGCAAGGCCATCGACTTCTACGAGCAGCGACTTGTGATCGCCCGCGAGATCGGCGACCGGCGCGGCGAGGCAATCGCCAGTTGGAACCTGGGCGACGAATACGCGAAGCAAGAAGATTTCGCCCGCGCCATTCCCCTCATGCAAGTCTGTGTCGATTACGAACGCGCGATCGGCCGTCCCGATGCCGAGCAGGATGCTCAGCACGTCGAGGAATTACGGGCTAAGCTGGCCGCCCAAGCCAACGATTGACGGACTAGCCCCCCGATTTCTCGCACAAATCGGGTGCCTTCATCCACTCCCCAATCGCCAAGCAAAACATCTCCAAAATCACCCCTTTACTTGGCAAGATTTCCGCTATAATGCGCGCAACGCTGTCCCCAAAGATTCCGGGCTGAAGCCCACTGAACGTTTCAAGGAAGGTGCTTTAAGTGTGAATTCCGGGGCTGCGAAGTTGGGGCACTCTCCGCTGCAAGGAGCGAAATTCCGAGTGTCTACACTGATGTGGAGGATTCTGCATTGGCAAGCGACTTCGCGGTCGAACTACGCGACGTTGTCAAGTTGTACGGTGATGTAGCAGCAGTCGATCATGTGACGATGGGCATTCGTCACAACGAGTTCTTTTCTCTGCTAGGCCCTTCCGGTTGCGGCAAAACCACTTCCCTGCGCATGATCGCGGGGTTCGAGCGTCCCACCAGTGGCGAGATCGTCATCGATGACAGGGTGATGGGTGCGACGCCCCCTTTTCGGCGTAACGTGAACACCGTGTTCCAGTCGTATGCGCTTTTTCCGCACATGACGGTGGAGCAGAACGTGGCGTTCGGGTTGCAGATGAAAGGCGTCTCGCGCGACGAAGTGAAGCGCCGCACGGCGGAGGCCCTGGAACTCGTCCGGCTGCCGCAGATGGCCTCGCGTTACCCCAAACAGATGTCGGGCGGGCAACAGCAACGCGTCGCGTTGGCGCGTGCGCTGGTGAACCGGCCCAAGGTGCTGCTGTTGGACGAGCCCCTGGGCGCGCTGGACTTGAAGCTGCGCAAAGAGATGCAGATCGAGCTGAAGACGCTGCAAACCCAGGTGGGCATCACCTTCATCTACGTGACGCATGACCAGGAGGAAGCGCTCACCATGAGCGACCGCATCGCCGTCATGTCGCGCGGCAAGGCGTTGCAGGTGGGCACGCCGCTCGAAATCTACGAGCGCCCCAACTGCCGCTTCGTGGCCGACTTCATCGGCGAGACCAACTTCCTGGAAGGGAAGGTCAGCGCGGTCAACGGCGAATTTGCCACCCTGAGCGTCAACAACGGCGAGACGTTCGTCGGGCGCGCCAGCGACGGCGTGCGCCCCGGGATGCAGGCCACCCTGTCGATACGGCCCGAGAAGATGCAGCTCTTAGAGACGCCCGCGCCCGGCGCGGCCAACACCTACAAGGTGACCGTCTTCTCCATCGCCTATGTCGGCTCCGATACGCGCGTGATCATCAACCTGGGCAAACAGCGCCTGGACGTGTGGGAGCAAAATAGCTCCAGCACGTTGAACCCCGACGATTACTTCTTCAAGCCCGGCGAGAACGCCTGGTTGACCTTTAAACCCGAAAACGCCCTCGTGCTGGCGCAATAGGCTTGTCCGTTGACGATAGAAATGGAAAGACTACGCGAGAATAAATCGTTGCAGACTTTTGGGTTGATGTTCCCCGGCGGGTTCTGGCTGGTGGTCTTTTTCGCCCTGCCGCTGCTGCTGATCTTTGTCATCAGCTTCCTTTCGCGCAACGACCTGGGCTACCCCGTCTTGCCGCTGACGCTGGACAACTATCAGCAGACCTTCGACCCGCTCTACCTGAACCTGTTCCTGTTTTCGTTGTGGATTTCACTGTTGACCACGCTGATCACGCTGTTGATCAGCTTCCCGGTGGCGTTATATATCGCCCGCGCGCCCAAACGCTGGCGCAACCTGCTGGTGATCCTGGTGATGATCCCCTTTTGGACGAACTTCCTGGTGCGCACCTATGCGCTGCAATTCCTGATGCGCGCCAACGGGCCGATCAACACTTTTCTGCTGGCGTTGGGGCTGATCCACGAGCCGATCAGCATCCTTTCCACGCCGCTGGCGGTGCTCATCGGGCTGGTGTATGGCGAGTTGCCGTTCATGATCCTGCCGCTCTATACCTCGCTGGAGAAGTTCGATTGGTCGCTGCTCGACGCCGCGCAGGATTTGGGTGCGAACATTCGCAAGGCGTTTCTGCGCGTGATGTTGCCGCTCACCATGCCGGGCATCCTGGCCGGGTCCATCCTGGTCTTCGTGCCGTCGGTGGGCTCCTACATCACGGTGGAATTGATGGGCGGCGGCAAGACGAACATGATCGGCCGCGTGATCGCCGCTCAGTTTGGCGTGGCGAGTAACTGGCCGTTCGGCTCGGCCATTTCGCTGCTTTTGATGGTTGTGGTCACCATCGCCGCGCTGGTCTACTTCCGCGTCGGGCGTGGCGAACGAATGTCTCTATAGGATTTTGGATTTTAGATTGCCGATTTGCGATTGGATATCGCTAGTGAGCGTACGCCCAACGCCGATGCTGAATCGGAAATCCAAAATCAAAAATCGAAAATTCTCAAATGAGTAGTCAATCAACGATAGTAGTGATGGGTGATCGGGCCGAGCTGATGCCGCAGCCCGACCTGGAGCGGCACGCGCATCGCCTGGGCCAGTTTGGGCTGGTCGCGATGACCGGCCTCACCTTCGCTTTTCTGTACGTGCCCATCGTGGTGCTGATCGTCTTTTCATTCAATAGCGCGCGCACGGGGGCCATCTGGCAAGGCTTTACGCTGAGCTGGTATCAGCGCCTGATTCACAATGAGGCGCTCATGTCTTCCGCCGCGCGCAGCCTGGCGATCGCCGCGGCGTCCACCATCGGCTCGGTGGTGATCGGCACGATGACGGCGCTGGCGATGGAGCGCGGCCGCTTTCGGGCCAAGGCGCTGTGGGAGGGCTTGCTGTATATGCCGGTGATCATCCCCGAAATCGTGGCCGGCGTGTCGCTGTTGCTCTTCTTCGCCGTGCTGGGCATGGAACGCGGCTTTGGCACCTTGCTGGTGGCGCACATTGCGTTTTCCATGCCGTTCGTCTACATCACGGTGCGCGCCCGCCTGGCCGATTTCGACCGCTCCGTGGAAGAAGCCGCGCAAGACCTGGGCGCGAACGAATTGAGGACGTTCTGGTACGTCACCTTGCCGCTGCTGATGCCCGGCATCGTCAGCGGCGCGTTGCTGGCTTTCACGCTTTCGATCGACGATTTCATCATCTCGTTTTTCGTCACCGGCAAGGGCTGGAACACGCTGCCCATCTACATCTGGTCGCAGTTGAAGCAGGGCGTCACGCCCGAAATCAACGCCATTTCCGCCGTGTTATTGCTGTTCTCGGTCAGCATTATCGTCGTGTCGCTCGTTTTGCAACGGCGGCAATAGACGATCTAACACAAAGACACAAAGCAACAAAGGGCCCAAAAGGCGCATTCAACCTTTGAGTCTTAACAAACATTTAGTAGGCTTTCAAGTGAAGGAGGACTTTGTGAAGTGAAGAATCAGTTCAACCATTCTGTCGCGATACTCGCGTCCGTCGTTGCGATTGTTGCAAGCGCGTGCAGCGGCACGCCGTCACCCACGACGGCCCCCGGCGCCGCTCCAACCACTGCCCCGTCAGCCACGGAAACGTCACCCGCCAGCAGCTCACCCTTAACCTCTCCCATATCTTCCAACGAATCTCCGCTTCCCACCCAGGAAGCTGGGGGAACCGGCGGGTCGGACCTGGTGGTGGATAAGTCAAAGCTTGCGTCGGAGCTGTCGATGTATAGCTGGTCCGATTACGTGGCCCAGGAAGTGCTGGATAAGTTCCAGCAGGAATATGGCGTCAAAGTCGTCATCGACAACTACGACACTAACGAGGCGCTGTTTGCCAAATTCCAGGCCGGCGGCAACCCGGGTTACGACCTGATCGTCCCATCGGACTACATGGTGGAGAAGATGATCGCCGCCGGCATGTTGGACAAGATCGATTACAACAACGTGCCCAATATCAAGAACCTGGACCCGGCCCACCACAAGCTCTACTTCGACCCGACGGGCGAATACTCGGTGGCCTATTTCTGGGGCACCACCGGGCTGGCCTACGATAGCGCCGCGCTAGGACGCGAGATCACCTCGTGGAAGGACATCTTCGAGCCGGCCGACGACATCAAGGGCAAGATCGGCATGATCGACGACGAGCGCGAAAGCCTGGGTGCCGCCCTGCGTTACAAAGGCTACTCGGCCAACAGCACCGACGAGGCCCAGGTGAATGAGGCCAAGGCTCTGTTGCTGGCGCAGAAGCCCGACGTGAAAGGCTACTATTCCAGCATGGATAGCCGCACCAACCTGGTTTCGGGCGACGTGCTGGTGGCGATGATGTACACTGGCGATGCCATCGCGGCCGCAAAAGATAAGCCCAGCATCAAGTACGTCATCCCCGACGGCGTGACAACCGTCTGGCAAGACAACCTGGCGATCCCGAAAGACGCGCAGAATAAGTACACCGCGGAGGTGTTCATCAACTTCCTGCTGCGCCCCGACATTGCGGCGATCAACGCCAACGCGCTGGCTTTCCCAACCCCCAACGCCGAAGCGCTGAAGCAGGGGTTGATCGACCAGAATTTGCTGAACGATAAGAATATCTATCCCGACCTGGCCGCGCTGGGGAACAAGCTGGAGTTCCTGACGCGTGGCGATGCCAAGTCTCAGGCGCTCTATGACCGCGCCTGGACGGAAGTGGGCATCGGGCAATAATCCGCATGTCCCAAGCGATTGACTTATCTCAAGCATTTGGACAAGAGCCACTGGGTTCCAGCCAAAAGCAGAACAGCCCCCTGTACCATGAAAGTACAGGGGGCTGTTCTTTTTTACGTTACCAAACGATCAACAGATGCCGGGGAAGTCGTCCATGTTGAGCGTCCACTCGGCAGCGTCATAGACTTCTGGTAGCGGGAAGCCGTTGAACGGCGACCCAACGGCGTAGACGTAGGCCCCGCAATTCTTCATGATCAGCCGGTCGCCCACCTTGAGCGGGATGGGCGAGCGCATCTCGAAGAGCGTGTCCACCGAATCACAGGTCGGCCCGGCCAGGCGATAGGTGGTCATGCTGAGTTGGCGCGGCTCTGTAACGATGGGGCGCACGGCGGGCCGGATGCCGTCGGGCAATTCATACAGCCCACTGAACACGCCGCCATCCAGGTAGAGCCAGGTCTGGCCGTCGGGGCGCTCGGCGATGCCGGTCACTTCCAGCACCATGTCGGTGGTGGTGGCGCTCACGCCGCGCCCGGGCTCCAGCAGGATGCGCTGCGCGCCCGGCACGCACTCGCCCAGCACGCGATACACCGCCTGCGCAACCTCTTCGGGTTGGGCTACCGGGCCGGTGTAGGGGGCCGGGAAACCGCCGCCCAGGTCGATCAGGTCCAGGTCGATGCCTGCCTCGCGCGCGCCGGCCCAGGCCGGCGCGACGGCGCGCAGTGCATCCGCCCATGTCTCGGGGCGCACACATTGAGAACCGACGTGGAACGACAAGCCAACCGGCTTCAGGCCACATGCCTGCGCCCGTTTCATCAATGCCACGGCTTTTTGAGGTTCGACGCCGAACTTGTGCGTCAGCGGCCACAGCGCGCCCGTGTGTGGCACTGTCATGCGCACATACACTTCAAGCGGCAGGCCGAACGCCGCCAGCTTTTCGATTTCGGCCTCGGAGTCGAAAGCGAAAAGACGGACGCCGCGCGCCACTGCCGTCTGGATGTGTGTCATCTGCTTGATCGGGTTGCTGTAGAAGATGCGCTCACCATGAACCCCCACATTCGCCAGCATTTCAATCTCGGCACGCGAAGCCACCTCAAACCACGACCCTTCCAGCCGCGCAATGGAATTGAGCAGCATGGGGTTGGGGTTGGATTTGACGGTATAGCCTACAATCGCATCGGGGAAGGCCCGCTGGATCGCCAGGTAGTTGGCGACTGCCTTGCGCGGGTTTACCACAAGTGCGGGTGTGGGAACTTGCCAGATGGGGTGACCACTGGGTGTGGTTGGGTATGCGAGAGAGAATGCTTGTGGGGAAGCATTGAGGAAAGTGAAACCGGAAAGACTTGCGTCTAATGCTTGATCATCAACAGACAATCTGTTCATCCGCTAGATAACTATTTTCTCCTTTGGTTACGCTGCACCACTCGAAAATCGGCGCGAAATATACACCGTATTCCCCTGGAGTGCAAGACGCCAGGGGCACTGTGAGGGTAATTTTAAGGTTGTTTTGTTCGCCCAAACAGCGTTTGCTTCCAAATTGCCTGCCCGTCGTTGGGCGCGCGGACTCACCCGCGGCGCGTCGGGTAAAATGTGCCGCTGGGGGAGTATATGGAAGATGGAATCAACTGAAGTCTGGAATGCTCAAGCAGTCCGCCGCAAACCGAAGCGGCAGGGCTTTGAAAAGTGGTTTGATATGCTGGTGCTTTCGGCACTCTTGCTCTTGCCGGCCGGCATCCTGTTCACCGTTTACCAGGTGCTGCAGGGAGATGCCTGGCTGGCCGCCGCCGGCTTGCTGGTGGCGGCGCTGGGTGGCCTGGGCGTCTATGCGCGCCTGATCATGCCGTTCTCGCTGCGCGTGAAGACGCTGGAGATCGGCCCGGTGTCGCCCGCCCTGTCGAAGCCGTTGAAGGTGGTGTTTTTTACGGATTTGCACGTGGGCCGTGTGAAGCAAGCCGCCTGGACGCGCAAGGTGGTGAGCCTGGTGAACGCGCAGCAACCCGATGTGGTGTTGCTGGGCGGCGACTTCATCGGGCACGTCGATGCGGAGGCGATCCCCGGCATGTTGGCGCCGCTGGCCGATTTATGCGCACCGCTGGGCGTATTCGCCGTGTTTGGAAATCATGACTATGGGCTGCCGGGGATGGATCACTCGGCGCTGTTGGAAAAGTGTTTCCAGCAGATGAATATTCGCCTGTTGCACAACGAGAACCTCACGCTGGATGGCCGGCTGGAACTCGTGGGCATCGACGAGTTGTGGGAAGGCTACGCCGACGTAAAGCTGGCCTTCCAGGGGGCCGGGCTCACGCCTGGCGCGCGCCGCATCGTGCTGGGGCACAACCCCGATCTGATGAGCCAGATCAGCGAGCCTGCTGACCTATATCTGTTCGGCCACACGCACGGCGGGCAGATTTACTTACCCATCATCTCACGCCGCATTGTGCCGGTGGCCGGCGACATGTATCGCGGCGAGTACCACCTGCCGCAGGGGTTAGTGTATGTCTCGTCGGGGTGTGGCGAAACGACCACCCCCACGCGCCTCGGCGCGCCGGTGGAAATCGTCTCCGTCATGCTGTACTAAAAAGTTGCTGACGCCGCGAATGCAGGGCGACTCATTAAGTCGCCCGCCTTCAGCAGCCCGTGACGAGCCCAGGCACACTACACAGGAATTCTTTGTTTCTTTGTGTTAGTGAGCATGAGTGTTTTCCATCTCACCCTACAATTGCACCGACTCAGGTGGGTGTTGGCGACGGTATCTCCGTTCCCGTTGGCGTTTCGGTCGGTGTTCCTGTTTCGGTTGGGGTGTGAGTGGGCACCGGCGTGTCTGAAGGCGGCGGTATCGGCGATGAAGTCCATGTGGGAGATGGCGGCAGTGGCGTATGCGTGGGTGGCATCGGCGACGGCGTGTAAGTTGTCGTCGGCGGCACGATCACTTGCGCCCAGGTGAGCTTGATCTTCGCCTCACCGGTCAGTTCGGCGTACTGCAATTCCAGGGTGTGGTTGCCCGCGCTTAATGCCCGGGTGCCCACAATCGTCCGGCTGCCACTGGTGTCAAAGTTGTCGAACACATAGGACGGGTTGCCGTCGATGATGAGGCGCACGCGGTCATCCACCTCGGCGGTAAAGACATACGTGCCCGCAACGTCGAATCTCACCGTGCGCTGCCAATCCACTGAGAAGTTGTCGGGGTTCACTTCGGGCGCCGGCGACCCAAAGCCCCAGTCAAAGTCGATGTTCGGGTCGTCGCGCTTTAAGATCAACGCGCCCGAAAAATCGGAGCTGTTGTAATAACGGCCCACCCAGCCGGTGTAGCCGACCGCCCAACTGAGCGATATTTGGGCGTTGCCGGTGGCCTCGTAATAGTCCACGCGCAGTTGGTGTTGGCCCTTGGTAATCGCGTACCCGACCGTCACCGTGCGCGCGCCGCCGTTGTGCCATTCGTTGATGATCAACTGATTGTCTACGTAGACGCGCGCGCCGTCGTCCACTGTCAGCGTAAAGATGTAATTGTCCGTCGTCTTGAAAGTCTCGTTGCGTGTCCAGGTGACGGAGAAGTTATCGTTCGGGATATCGCCCCTGGGTGAACCTGAGCGCCAATTGAAGTTCAAGTTCGCGTCGCTGCGCGTAAACACCGGCTCTCCGTCCAGGTCGGGATTGTCGTAATAACGGCCAAACCAGATGCCCAACGCGTTCGGGTCGGGCGTGGAGGTTGCCGTGGGCGGGTTGGTCGGCGTGACGGGCGTCGGCGTAAAGGTCGGCTCCTGTGGCGTAGGTGATGCTGTGCCTGGCGGCAATGTCACAGTGGCGGAGCTGGAAAGCGTGGTGGTGGCGCTGGGTTCTGCTGTGCCGCCGATTGTGACGGGCACCACCGGCGAGAAGCCGCTGCTTTCTCCGCGCGCCAGCACATAAACCGTGCCGTGGTTATCGGGGTTCGTTGGCAAGTTTAACCCGGTGATGCTGAAACTGCCGTCGGTGCCTGCCTGGGCTTCGCCGATCTTGGCGAACTGGTCGAATGTGGCACCGGCAGTGAAGGCGACGTAGATTTCCACGCGCTCATTCGGGACGAAATTTTCGCCGTGTAGCGCAAATGGCCCGGAGGTCGGAATACCCCCGACCACGTTGATCTTTGTCAGCGAGTCCGGAGCGACAGTCGGGCTCGGTCGCGCATTGAAGACGCCGGTTGAGAGAATGACAACCCCAATGATGCAGAGGAGGGCGATGAGTAATGTCGCTACCACCCCCGCTGCAATATAGCTCCGCGGTGCAGTCCCCTCCACTTCCGTCGGAGCGGCCATATATCCATCCTGCGGTTCGTTCGGCATCTCGTTTGGATTGTTCATAATGCGCTCACCCGGTGTCGTGTTATTTAACCCCTGAAATGTAAACGATGATTGTAACGAATATCCCGGTGCAGATAAATTATAGTTTATGCCTGTACAGAAAATCTCGTGTTTTCAATGGAAATGAAATGAACTCAAATCAACCCGTCAATAATTCGGACTCGGCCATTGCCTACGCCGCGCTGGCCCGTGTCTATGATTTGCAACATGCTACTTATACCCCCGATGTGAGCATGTATCAGACATTCGCCGGCCAAATCCGCGAACAGCGCGGCGAGTGCCGCATCCTTGAAATCGGCAGCGGCACCGGCCGGGTGATGATCCCACTGGTGGAGTCCGGGTTCCAGGTGGTGGGGGTGGACGAGTCGCCCCAGATGCTGGAGATTGCCCGCCGGAAGCTGGCTGCGTTCCCGGCGCAACAATACCAACTGGTGCAGGACGACATGCGCAGGGCGAAGCTGGCGGGGCCATTCGATATGGCCTTCATCGCGCTGAACACCTTCCTGCACAACCCGACGCGCCAGAGCCAACTGGATATGCTTGCCGCGGCGCAGCGTTACCTGCGCCCAGGTGGCATTTTGATCGTCGATTTGCCCCCCAACGACGAACTGGCCTACCAGCCCGACGATGGAGAATATGAGTTCGAGGCAACCTTGGTGGACCCCGCGACGGATACCGTGATCGACAAATTCGTCTCCAGCCTGATTTCGTGGGCCGAGCAGACCCAAACCCTCAGCTATCGTATAGAGGAGAAGCTGCCCACCGGCGTTCACTCTGAAACCGTGACGTTCCGCCTGCGCCACGTCTTCAAGCACGAGATGGAACTGCTGCTCATCCAATCGGGCTTCAAAGCGTGCGATTGGTATGGGGATTATGATTTGTGTGAGTACATCGACGGCAGCCTGCGCATGATCGCCGTGGCGCATGTCTAAAATAACACTCAGCACCATCTCAGCATAAGGGATTAACGTTGGAAAGCTAGGGTTATTTAGGCGATGTGGTCATGAGCGCCAGCCGGGGCAATCGTATAACACAATGTCAATTCGGACACGACTCACCATCTGGTACAGCGTCATCCTGTTGCTGGGGTTAGTCCTCTTCGGCGCAGGCGTGTATCTCAGCGTATCTGTGATATTGCTTCGCCAGATCGATCTGTCGCTCGAAGAGTCGGCGCGCAGTATCGTTGACCAGATCAGGATCGTGATGAATGGCGACGGGCGCGTGATCGGCATGCCCAAGATCGATGTGTTCCGCGCTTCGATGGTCTACGTAGAAGCGTTGGATACAAACGGCAACATTCGCGCCCGTTCGACGAACGTCGGCAACTTTGAAAAACACCTTGACCCGACCACCTATACCCAACTGAGCCAACTGCCCGTGCCCGACCAGCACCCCGTGTTCAATAACGTGCACTACGACGACGCGCCGCCGTTGCGCGTTTACACCGTCCCGCTGGTGGTGCAAAACACCCAGGAGTTGTTCGGCTACCTGCAGGTGGCTGCCTCGATGGAGGAATTGGAGCAGACGCGCAATTTCCTGCTAATCATCCTTCTAGTGTTGGGCGGATTGGGGCTGTTTGTGTCGGCGGTGGCGGGTGCAGCGATGGCGCGCCGCGCGCTACAGCCGATGACCGAGATCACCAACACGGCCATGGAAATCTACCGGACGGAGGACCTGGATCGGCGCGTGGAAGTGGTTTCGAATGACGAGGTTGGGCAGCTTGCTTCGTCGTTCAACGAAATGCTGGACCGCCTGGCGCGTCTTTTCCGTGCCCAGCAACGCTTTGTCGCCGATGTATCGCACGAGATGCGCACGCCGCTGACGGTCATCCGTGGCAACGTGGACCTGTTGCGGATGGGCTGCGCCGACGCCGAATCGCTGGATGCCATCTCCAGCGAGAGCGAACGCATGACGCGCATGGTGAGCAATATGTTGCTCCTCTCACAAGCCGACGCAGGTGCGCTGCCGATGACCTTGAAACCCATCGACCTGGCCTCCCTGATTGGTAACGTTGCGCGCAGCGGCAATATCATGTCCGATGGGCGCGTGGAGATCACCTCCGGCGTATCGGGGGACCTGACGGTGCAGGGCGATTCGGACCGCCTGAAACAGGTGTTGCTAAACCTGGTGGACAACGCCATCAAGCACACGCCGGAAGGCGGGCACGTGACCATCCAGGCATCTAACCCCGACGGTGTGACGGTGCATGTGGCGGTGTGCGATACGGGCGTGGGCATCCCCCCCGAGGACTTGCCACACGTCTTTGAGCGGTTCTACCGCGTGGACAAATCACGCTCACGCGCGCAGGGCGGCGCGGGGCTGGGGCTGGCTATTGCAAAGTCGATCGTCGAAGCCCATAGCGGGCGCATCAGCGTGCAAAGCACCGTGGGGCAGGGCACCTGCTTCGAATTCACTTTGCCGGCCTATCGCCCCAACCTGGTGTAGCCATCTTAGAGGGCTCCTAGCCTGATCTAATTTGCGCCTAATCTAACTGCTCTACACTCAACCCAAGATTGGTGAGCGCGGTATCCGTTCCAACAATGGGGCCATACGGATGCGCGGCCGGCTTGATCACACAAGTCGGGCAGCGAGCTTGCTGGGCACGTTTGTTTGTTTCCTCCTGTGCAAACAAACGAAACAGTGGATGGGTTTGGCCTTGTTAGTTGGCTGCCCGACTTGTGTGGTTAATCGGCGAAAAATCTGGTTTCGTGGAGCGGTTCAGTTGGCTTCATTGGAGAAGACGGTACCCTACTTGGGTATTGAATGGCAGCTTTTGCCTGCGACAGAGGTGGCGGGCAAAAAAAACGAAGTTGTAAGCGTGAGGCGGGTGATTACGGATAGCCCGGCTTGCAAGGCTGGCGTTCGAGAAGGTGACATTATTCGTAGAGTTGACGGTGTTGCCTTGTGTGCGCAGCACACCTTGGCGGCACTCATCAGCGCCAAAAAGCCCGGCGCGACGGTTTCATTGGATTTAGTTCGTGCAAAGAAGCGTATCCATATGAAAGTGACGTTGGGCGAACGGCAGTTACCGGAATTTAAGTTCAGACCGATTGAATCGGCGGGGCCGAAAAAGAAGTTGGACGTAAATAGTTAGTGCGTGTTTTAAATCGTTTCCCCCTGGTATGGGTTCCTCCTGTCCCATGCCGGAATATATGAGCCGGACTCATCCAGTCCGGCTCATCCTCTTTTTCAGCTATAGTTGCAGGTGAATAGAACCTCCGGAGTCATTGACTCCGGAGGTTTGTCTGCCGGAGGATCATGTTCATTCGTAAGCTCGATTACAAGGGTGTGGAAAAGGCCGCCTATGAGGGTGAAGTGCTGGCCCGCGACGCCCATGGCGTGCTGGTGCGTGCCGTGTGGACACGCCCCACGGTGCGGCTGCCCTTTACCTCATTTGAACGCGGCGACGTGCTGCATGAAAGCTTTTATAGCGACCGCTGGTATAACGTTTTTGAACTGCGTAATGCCCGGGGCCGGTTGAAGGGTTGGTATGCCGACGTGACCCGCCCGGCGCGCATCGGCGCGGATTGCCTGGATTGGGAAGATTTGCTGCTGGATATTTGGATGGCGCCGGATGGTTCGATGCAAGTGCTGGACGAAGACGAATTTGCCGCCGCTGTGCCGGAATTATCCCCCGCCGAAGTCCCCATTGCGCGGGCCACGCTGGTTCCACTTGGCGAGGAGTTGCGGCGACGCCATCACGAATACCTCAACGACCAGATTGCTGCATCGCTCGTGCAACATGGCTGGACGCTGGGCACCGCCGAGTCGTGCACGGGTGGGCTGATTGGCGACGAGTTGACCAACCGACCCGGCAGCTCCGACTACTTTAAGGGGGGCGTCATTTCGTATGAGAACCGCATCAAGCAGAACGTATTGGGCGTGCGCGCCGAGACGCTCGCGACGGTGGGCGCAGTAAGCGAACAATGTGCGCTGGAAATGGCGCGCGGCGTCCGGCAGGCGCTGGGTGTGGATGTGGGGGTCAGCGCGACGGGCATCGCTGGGCCGGGCGGTGCGACGCCCGAGAAGCCGGTGGGCCTGGTATACGTTGGCTTCAGCTCGCCGGCAGGGGATGTCGTGCGTCGCTTCGTGTGGCCGAATGATCGCGTCGGCAACAAACGCGCCACCGCCGATGCTGCGTTGAAGTTGCTGGTTGAGCAGTTGAGCAAGGGGGTTGGAGATTAGGGATTGGAGACCATCAAAGGTTGACAAATATGAATACACAACTGATTCAAGAAACGTTCGAGAAGGGGAAAGGCATTTTCAGGTTGTTCCCCGTGTTTGTGCCACGGCGTTTCAGCCAATCCGGCCAGCGCCTGCGCCTGCACCCCGACGATTATTATGCCTATGGCACCCAGCGCGGCTCCATCAAAGAACGCTGGTTCTCATCCGTCATCTCGGCCATGAACGGCCCGCTCGCCAGGCCCGACGAAGGCATGAGCTACGTGGCGGCATCCGACGATGGCAAAGAGCGCTTCCTGTTGCGTGATGCGGTGGATGCGCTGGGCGCGGAACTGATCGGTGCGGAATTGAAGCAGAAGTATGGCACCTGGCCGATGTATTCCAAGTTCTTCGACTACAAGCAGCCGCTGTTTCACCATCTGCACCTGGACGACGTCGCCGCCGGGCGTGTGGGGCGGCTTGGCAAGCCGGAGGCTTATTACTTCCCGCCGCAGCTCAACAATTACCCCGGCGAGTTCCCGGTCACTTACTTCGGGTTCGACCCCGACGTGAGCAAGGCGGAGGTGCGCAAGCGCCTGCTGGATTACGAAACGCGCGACATTCGCATCACCGAACTCTCGCGCGCCTACCGCATCGAACTGGGCACCGGCTGGTATACCCCGCCGGGAGTGGTGCATGCGCCGGGCTCGGTGCTCACCTACGAGCCGCAATGGAATAGCGATGTGAACTCGGTCTACGAGAATATCACTGCCGGCGAGGTCTACCCCTACGAATTTCTGGTGGAAAACGTGCCGGAAGCAAGCAAGCGTGATATTGATTACGTGCTCAGCTTGATGGACTGGGAAAAGAACGTTGATCCGCATTACCGGCTGAACTACTTCCGCCCGCCCGTGCCGGCGCAGCAAGACGAGTGCTACACGGAGAAGTGGGTGAGCTATGCCAACCCCTACATCGGCGCGAAGGAATTGACGGTATTGCCTGGCCAGACCGCTGTGGTGAAGGATGGCGCAGCGTATGGCTGCATCCTGGTACAGGGGCACGGCACCATCGGCACCTACGAGGCCGAGGCGGCCATCATGTTGCGCTTTGGGCAGCCCAGCGCCGACGAGTACTTCGTCAGCGAGCCGGCGGCGAAGCAAGGCGTGACGATCACCAACCGCAGCCGTTGGGAGCCGCTGGTGATGTTGAAGCACTTCGGCCCGAATCATCCCGACATGCCCAAGCGCGTGCCGGCGACCGGGGCGTGAATTTCTCCAGCAGCATATTGAATGTGCTTAAGCACATTTCGTTTTGCCTGGCCTGGCGATTCAATTCCCAGGCCAGGCCGCCAACCTACACAAAACATCGCTAGCGGTTAGCGTGCCGGACGGCATCGTGTCATGCCGAACGAAGTGGGGCATCTTGGTGTGACGCTATCCCGTGGCGCGCAGCAGTCCAGATTCCTCCTCGAAGTGCTCGCCGGAACGACAACCGAGTGATGTTAACCCGGCAGGCGATCTTTTCGTCGCAGCAGCAACGTCACTTCCAGCCGGTTGTGAAACAGGCACTTGGCGCGCAGCACCTCATAGGCCGTGCTCAGGATAGGCAGCACCCTTTCCAGGGTAAGGTCGGGATGGTGCCCCACTTGCTTCACAGTCATGATCGCCGGCGCGCCCGGTTTCAGATGCGCAGCCACTCTCACCATCATGGCTGCCGACTGATCGGGCAGCAGGTACATATCGTTTACCAGCAGGTCAAACATCCCATCCGCGACGTAATCTTCGGCGCGTTGCCGGACATGGCGGACGTTCGGCAGGCCGGCTACCCTGAGGGCCAGTTCCGCTGGGTCCAGGGCCGTCACCTGCATGCCGTGTTCGGCCAGCACCTGTGTCCATCCGCCCGGTGCCGCGCCCAGGTCCAGTGCGCGGCCGGGGCCAGGTACAAGCCCAAACTTGCGTAGCGCTTCCAATAGCTTGAACTCGGCGCGACAAATCATGCGCGAGCGCCTGGCGAAGATGCGGTTCTCGTCGCAATGCTCATTCAGGCTTTCGCCGATCGTGCAGACCCCGGCGTAGCCCACTGTTCCGTTCAGGTAGAGCGAGATCACCTTGTGCCAATCTTCCAGGATGAGTTCACTCTCGGGGATGCCGTCCAGCGCCGGGTCTTTGCCGGGCACGGGACGCAGGTCGGTATCGCAAAAGACGGGCACCGCTCCTTGTGCTTCGAACGCGCCTCCGATGAACACCTCCACGTCTTTGGCGGCATAGTCGAACCCATGCCCCACGCGCCGGCATTGCACGGTGAAGTAGTCGGCGGGGTGAATGCCGTCCAACGCTTGTAGCGCAGCCAGCAACGCCGGGAAATCGTCGGCGCGGCGTTGTGTAAGCGGTAATTGAGCATCCACCGGCATGATGTGCTTGACGTAGATGGGATCGGCCTGGGCGAGCCCCGGCAAGAAGGTGCTGGCTGGCCGGCTGGTTTGCGCCAGGAAGGTGCCCCGTTCGTAGTCCAGTTGCTTTTGCATGTCGGGGGCAAGGACACGCATTTCTGCCAGTGCGTTGCGTTGCAACCCAGGTGTGCTGACGGCGATGTAATGTGAAAATGTGGCTTGGGTACGCATGATCTCTATACAGACTATAAACGATTACAATCATCGGGTAGGAGCGTTGGCGAATGAATGACTCTTCCATCGGGCTGACGGATACGGACCCACGCGCATTGGAGATACAGATTGAGTTACTGCGCCGAGCCGGCCCCGCACGGCGTGCGGCAATCGCATTGGCGATGACGACGATGGCCGTTAAACTTTCACGTGCCGCTATCCAACGCATCCACCCTGATTGGAGTGAACAAGAAGTGGCCCTGATGTGGGCCGAAGTTCACTATGGCAAGGAACTCATCGACCGCGTAAGAGAGTACCTGGCAAATCAAGGCAAGTCATGAAGGAACCCAACTATCGTGCCGCCCTGATGCCGCTCATTGACGCGTTTGTCGCACTGGGTATTCCTTATCACGTTGGCGGGTCAGTGGCTGGTATGTCGCATGGAATGGCACGTACGACTCTAGATGTAGATGTTATTGCCGATTTGCGTGTCGAGCATATCTCTCCGCTTGCTGAGTTGTTAGATGCGGCTTACTATCTCGATGAGGATATGATGCTTGAGGCAGTTCACCATCGGTCTTCCTTCAATCTGATTCACCTGGAGAGTATGTTCAAGGTGGATGTGTTTGTGTTGAAGCATACCCCCTATGACCAGCAGGCTTTCCTGCGGGCTGATCTGCGCCCATTGGATGATGAGCCGAATGGGCCGGTGTTCTTCATCGAATCGGCCGAGGACGTCATTCTAAATAAGTTGCGTTGGTATCAGCTTGGCGGGGAGGTCTCTGAGCGGCAGTGGACCGACTTGCTGGGCGTGATTCGTTTGCAACGCGATGCACTAGATTTCGGTTATATGAGGCACTGGGCTGCTGAACTGGGCGTGGCGGAGTTGCTGGAGCGCGCTCTGAAGGTATCAGGGGTATAAAACCTCCGGGGCGTGGCAGGCTTCGTGCGGCCAGCCCCGAAGGGTTAGGTTATCACTCCAAGTATCCGATGTCACTTCACGGCAGGTTCCGCCTTCATTTCCACCTGTTGCGTATGGGGGAAGCGCCAGTTCAAAACCAGGAACCCCGCGACGGCAATGAGCCCGGCCACGCCGCCGCCATACCAGATGAACTGTGGCCCGAGTGAATCGTTCAACATCCCGCCAAAGATGGGGCCAATCCCCGAGGCGACGTTCCACGTCAGCCCAAACAGGCTCATGTAGCGCCCACGTTTGGCGGTTGGGGCCAGGTTGGCGATGTAAGTGCTGGAGGTGGGCATGATGATTAATTCGCCGCAGGTGAGGATCACCATGCACAGCCAGAAAGCCCAGAAGCCCTGCCCGAAGGCCATCCCAGTGGTTGCGATCGCATAAAACACAGCGCCCAATGCCACCATTTGCAATGGCGGGCGGCGCTTGGTCACCTGTGTCACGGCATATTGGAAGAAGATCACCATCAAGGCATTCGTGGAGGCGATGAAGCCATATTCGCTTTCGGGGATGCCGAAGTTCTGCTTCACATAAACCGAGAGCAGCACCCACACCAACGAGGCTGCCACCATCACCAACGTGAATGAAATGACGAAGCCCATAAATGGCGTATCGCGCAAGATGGAACCATACCCACCGAACCGCTCTCTGGCTTGCACTGGTGCGCTTGCGTCATGTGGTGGGAGTGTTTCAATGGCAAACAGCGCGATGAGGATGCCAAAAATGGCTAATCCTCCGGCGGCGATGTAGAAGGCGATTGCGTAGGAGATGGTGGCGATGAACCCGCCGGCGGCCGGTCCGACAGCCACGCCGATGTTATTGGCCATCCGGGTCAGCGAGTAGGCATCGGGCCGCTTATTGGATGGGATCAGGTCGGCGATCATCGAATCCAACCCGATGCGATATAGCGGGTTCACGACGCCGTTGATTGCCATCAACACGGCAAACTCTGGCAGCGTTTGCGCCTGGCTCATAAAGACGTAACCCAGTGCGTTCAACACCAGGCTGATCACCATGATCCATTTACGCCCGAAGCGATCCACAATCGGCCCGGCAATGAATGAGGCAACCAACCCGGTGATAGCGCTGAGTGTCATCAAGCTGGCGGTGGCGGTCATCGGCAGGCTCAGGCGTTCGCTGACGTAGACCATCAAGAAGGGCCAGATCATGCTTCCGCCGACGGCGCTGATCAACATGCCCCAAAAGACCAGCCAGAACTGGCTGGGATATTCGGCGCGTGCGCGATGTATGACCGATAACATTAGGGCCTCCCCCAGCGGGATGAGCCCCTGGTGGTGTGTGAAGAAAGTGTGATTCTATGCATCATGGCGCGAATATTGTAGAGGATAACTAAAAACGGGTGGGCTTGCGTGAACCGCCACCTGATCCCGTTGATTTTGCGTGGCGCGCATGAATTCAGCGCTTGTGCGGTATGCCGGACCCGGCGCACGTGGCACTGGTCAGGTCTGCGCCGTTGTGGTCGCCGCTGCCGGTGATCGTCACCGTCCAGCTATTGACAGCGCTATTAGCCGTTTTTTGGGGGGAAACCCGAATGTTCTAGAATTCTCACAGGTGAGGTGCTGTGGATGATGATGTTGATGTTATCGAGTGAGGTGGTGGCGCTCATGCGGGCGCATCTGGAGGCGGGGTACCCTCATGAGGCATGTGGCATATTGGTTGGTGATGTGACGTATGAAGCCGGTCGCCCGGCAGTTAAGCGGGCCCTGGATTTAGTGCCGGTGCCGAACGTGTGGGATGTCGAGAGTGAGAACGAGGGGCAGCGGAATCGGTACCTGATCGCCCCGGATGACGTGGCGCGGGCCGACCGCGAAGCGAGTAAGCGCGGGTTGGACATCATTGGCTTTTTTCACTCACACCCCGATCACCCTGCGCGACCCTCGGAGACGGATCGCGAATATGCCTGGCCGAATATTTCCTTCGTGATCCTCTCGATACGGCGTGGGCATGCGGTGGATATGCGCTCGTGGGTGCTGCGCGACGACCGCAGCGCGTTTGACGAGGAGTTCATCGGTCAAGCTTAAAAAGAATTAGAGGCCGTTGCCGAACAGCTTATTAGCGCCAGCGTTATCTGTGACAGATATTCAGCGGGATCATTGACTGGTTGTGTGGGTTCCATTGTCGCGTCTTAACGTTACAATTTTGAGATGGATGTGTTGTTGAGGAGTTGGATGTAAAGATGAGTGTCACGATTCGTATTCCGACGTCGCTGCGCTCGTGCACCGGCGGCGATAAGGAAGTTAGCGCTCAACCAGGCGACGTCGCAGAGGTGCTGGGAGACCTCGCGCGAAGCTACCCCGACTTGAAGCGGCACCTTTTCAACGAGCAGGGCAAGCTGCGCTCTTTTGTGAACATCTACCTGGGTGATGAAGACATGCGCGCCTTGCAAGGTCCTCAAACACTCGTGCTCGATGGGGCGACATTAAGCATCATCCCCAGCGTCGCCGGTGGCATCGACGCGCCGGTGGCGGCGCATGCGACGGATGAGGTGGCGCTTTCGAATGCGGAAATCCGGCGCTATTCGCGCCACCTGATCATGCCAGAAGTGGGCATGAGTGGGCAGAAGAAGCTCAAAGCAGCCAGTGTCCTGCTGGTCGGTGCGGGTGGGCTCGGTTCTCCTGCCGCGCTCTACCTGGCGGCGGCCGGGGTGGGGCGCATCGGCATCGTGGATTTCGACGTGGTGGATGAATCGAATTTGCAGCGTCAGATCATTCATGGCATGAGCACCCTGGGCCGCCCTAAATTGGAGAGCGCCCGCGAGCGCATCCATGACATCAACCCGTTCGTGCAGGTGGACCCTTACGAAGAGCCGCTGACCGGCGCCAACGCGCTGCGCATTTTCGCCGATTATGACGTCATCGTGGACGGCACCGATAACTTCCCTACTCGTTACCTGGTGAACGATGCGTGCGTCTTGTTGGGTAAACCCAACGTGTACGGCAGCATTTTCCGCTTTGAGGGGCAGGCTGCCGTATTTTGGGCCAAGTATGGGCCATGTTATCGCTGCCTGTATCCCGAGCCGCCGCCGCCCGGGCTGGTGCCGTCGTGTGCCGAAGGCGGCGTGCTGGGTGTGCTGCCCGGCATCATCGGCGTGATTCAGGCCACCGAGGTTGTGAAGCTCATCATTGGGCAGGGGGAGCCGCTGATCGGCCGGCTGATGCTATACGACGCGCTGGAGATGAAGTTCCGCGAACTGAAGCTGCGCAAAGACCCCGCTTGCCCCATCTGCGGCGAACACCCCACCATCGATCACCTGATCGACTATGAAGCCTTCTGCGGGACGCGCGCGGTCGAAGGCCCGGATGAGAATGTGCCTGCCTCGGCGGACGACATCACGGTGACCGACCTGGCCAAACGCATCCAGGGCGGGTTGAGCAATGCCACGTTGTTGGACGTGCGCGAGCCGCATGAGTGGGAGATTGTGCACCTGCCCGGCGCCAGGCTGATCCCGCGCGGGGAATTGCCGAACCACCTGAGCGAGCTGAGCCAGACAGATGATATCCTGGTCTATTGTCGTAGCGGCGTGCGCAGCGCACAGGCGGTGCAGTTCCTGCGCCAGATGGGCTTTAAGAAGGCGCGCAACGTGAAGGGCGGCGTGCTGGCCTGGGCGCGCGAGGTCGATCCCAATTCGCCGGTGTACTGAGATTTTTGATTCAGGGTCGCCGATTTTGGATTGAAGCAAAATTGGCTTGCGATCTATCGCAGAGTCCCCGCATCAATCCTCCGGGCTTGCTGCCCTTCAGCAGGCTCAGGAGGATCATGATGAGCTTGTCGAGCCATAATTCTCCGCGCAACCAAATCCCCTCTTTGTCCGTACAATAGGTGTGCGGCCTGTTAACGGCGCACATCACAAGGAGAATTCACTATGATTGACCTGGGACGCGCGCTTGACCATCCTTTTAAGGACAAAGATTGGGTTACGAAGCTGCTCATTGGTGCAGGCATCAGCCTGGTTCCGATCTTGAATTTCGCCGTGAATGGCTATTCGCTGGAAGTGTTGCGCAACACGGAGCGCGGCCAGGATGTGCCCCTGCCGAAATGGGACGACTTGGGCACCCATTTCGTGGAGGGCGCTAAGCTCTTCATCGTGGAACTCATCTACTCGCTGCCCATCCTGGCGCTGGTGTTCGTGATGATGCTCATGGCCCTGGGGTATGGATGGAGCGCGGATCATTTCTCCTATGCCACGCGCAACACGATGAACTCGGGGTTCTTCGTCGTCACGCTTGCGATGTCGTGCATATGCGTGCTGTATGGGTTGCTCGTCGCCTTCCTCACTCCTGCGATGTACATCCAGGTGGCGCGCACGGGGACGATTGGCGCCGCCTTCCGTTTCGATGAAATGGTGCGGATTGTGCAGCGCAACCTGGGCGATTACATCGTCGTCGTGCTGGTGCCACTCCTGGTCGGTGTGGTGGTAGGGACGGTGTTTGGCGTCGTGTCGGTCATCCCCTTTGTCGGGTTGTGCCTGATGATCCCGATGATGGTGGTGCTGTTCCTGTTGGTGCCCTATCTCGCGGTTGTGTGCGGCCATCTCTATGGCCAGCTTGTGCGCCCATAAGAGCCATCATGCTAAACTAGAAGCGTGGCAGAGGCACTCTATCGTAAATGGCGCCCACAGACCTTCGAGGATGTGGTGGGCCAGGAACATATCACAACTACGCTTCGGAATCAGATCGCGACGAACCGTGTCGGCCACGCGTACCTGTTTGTCGGGTCGCGTGGCTGCGGCAAAACCACCACGGCGCGCATCCTGGCGAAGGAAATCAACATCGCCGGGATCGACCCCAACTCGCCGCGCGCGAAACAGATTGCCGATTCCATCAGTGAAGGTCGCGAACTTGACCTGATCGAGATCGATGCCGCCTCGCACACCGGCGTGGACGACATCCGCGAAATCCGCGACAAAGTGGCCTTCCAGCCCAGCGAACTACGCTACAAGGTCTATATCATCGACGAAGTCCACATGCTTTCCACGTCGGCCTTCAACGCCCTGCTAAAGACATTGGAAGAGCCGCCGGCGCACGTGGTGTTCATCCTCGCGACGACCGACCCGCAGAAAATCCCCGCGACCGTCCTTTCGCGTTGCCAGCGCTTCAATTTCAAACGCGTGCCGGTGAAGCGCATCGTGGATCGCCTGCGCGTCATTTGCCAGGGCGAAGGCATCGAAGCCGACGACCACGCCCTGACGCTCATCGCCCGCCAGGCCACCGGCGCGCTGCGCGACGCGATCAGCCTGCTGGATCAGTTAGCCTCCTCGAACTCCTTGCGCATCACTGCCGACGACGTGCGCGAAGCGCTTGGCGCGACGGACGCCGCCACCGTGCGCGCCTTGATGGATGGCCTGGTGACGGGTGCTCCCGCCGTTGGGTTGGACGGCATTCAGGCCGCGATTGACCAGGGCGCGGATGCGCGCCAGATTGCCCGGCAGATGGTGGACTATTTACGCTCGGTGGTGCAGGTGAAGCTGGGCCAGAAGGAACCCCAGGGGCAGACCGGCGACGTCAGCGAATCGGAGAAGCTGGACCTGGCGAATTACGCCCAAAAAGCCGACACGCCGCTGTTGCTGCATGGTATTCGCGCCTTCAGCACGGCCATCAGTGAAATGCGCGGTACGGTGGATTCACAGTTATTCTTGGAACTGACCTACCTGGAATGCGCCGTTGCCGATGAACCTGTTGGAGCACGCCAACCTGATGCGGAGCAGCCACGGCATATGGCCACGCCAAGCGCGCAGCGGCAGGCGCGGCATGAACCTGTTGCAGCACGGATTGAGAGTGCGCCGCCCCCGGCCAACATTGCGCCACCGGCGTCCAGGGCGGATTCAACGAACGGCGGCAGCGCCGGCCTGGAGATGTTGCGCGCACAATGGAAGGCGTTGATCCAGCAGGTAAATAGCACCAATAAACCTACCGCGGCGTTGTTGCGCTCGTGTCACCCGGTGTCTGTGGAGGGGGATGTCATTCGCGTCAGGGCCGACCATGACTTGATTCGCCAACGCCTGGACGACCCAAAGCACCACGAGGTGATGACTGCGGCGATCAACCACATATTGGACGGGCAGTTCATCGTGCACGTATTCACCGGTGTCCCCGACCAGGAAGTGGACCAGGAGGAGGACCCGCTGCTGAAAGCCGCTAAGAAACTGGGCGGCAGGGTCCGAGAGGAATAAAATGACGTGCCGCCGGAATACCGGTGCGGCATGATTGAAGGAGAAGTATGGCAAAAGGACGACGAACTGACTTCGTGCCACGCGGCGTGCCTCAACAGCAACCGCAAAACAATATGATGCAGAAGATCCAGCAGATGCAAGACGATATGCGCAAAGTGCAGGAAGAGCTGGAGACCGAACTGGTGACTGTCACCGCCGCCGGCGGGGCCATCACCATTGTGATCACCGGGCATCAGCGTGTGCAGAGCGTCAAGCTGGACCCCAGCCTGGTGGACCCCAACGACGTCGGCATGTTGGAAGATACGCTGGTGGCGGCGGTGAACGAGGCGATTGTCGCTTCGCAAGCGCACGCTGCCAAGCGGCTGGAAGCAGTGACCGGCGGAGTTTCCATCCCTGGTTTGATGTAAGCGATTGACCTATGCCCCAAGTGAATAAGACGTTGCCGCCATCGGTATCTCGGCTGATCGACGCGTTTGCACAGTTGCCGGGGATCGGGCCAAAGTCCGCTTCGCGCCTGGCCTATTATCTGTTGCGTGCGCCGGCCGAGGAAGCCATCTCGCTGGCCGACGCATTGCGTGATCTGAAGGCGCGCACGCGCTTCTGCTCGGTGTGCATGAACATCACCGAGAGCGACCCTTGCGAAGTGTGTGCCGATGAGTCGCGCGATCACGGCCTGATCTGCGTGGTGGAGGAGCCGTTGGATGTGACGGCTATCGAGCGCTCGCGTAGCTTTAACGGGGTGTATCACGTCTTGCACGGCGTGATTTCTCCGATGAACGGCATTGGGCCGGACGAGTTGAAGGTGCGCGAGTTATTGGCGCGCGTGCAGAAGGGCCAACCCGGCGAGGCGACGCCCGTTCGAGAGGTGATCTTGGCTACCAACCCAACGTTGGAAGGCGAGAACACGGCGGCCTACATCCAGCGCAAGTTGGCCGGCACGCCGGTGAAGGTCACGCGCCTGGCGCGCGGGCTGCCGGTGGGCGGCGACCTGGAATATGCCGACGAGATCACCCTGAGTCGCGCGCTCGAAGGCCGCCAGTCCATGTGATCTTCCATGGGCCTGGTATTCACCTGGGTTTCCTCCCTTGTGCGCCACTTTATCTCTCTGTGTTCGTAGTAAACGTTGTAGGCAGTGTAACGTATTTCTACAATCTGAAATCGTAAAGCCAAAACTTAAAATCACAGGAGGGTTGACATGACTGAGGGATATACCAATGTGGCCGGGCAGCGCCTGGACTTGCCGGACCCGACGGTGTCGCTGACGGGCACCACGATGGGAGGGTCTGCATACAAGATTATGGGCACGCTGATGCAGGCGCTGGTGCTGAATCTGCGTGCGCGGCAGCCCGTCTATACCGAGTCGGGCGCGATGTCGTGGATGGCTGATGGCATCTCCATGAACACCAATATGGGCGGTGGGTTGGGCAGCTTGCTCAAGCGCGCGGTCACGGGCGAATCGCTCTTCCAGGTGGATTTCAGTGCCGAACGTGACAATGCGTTGATTGCGTTCAGCAGCGAGTTCCCCGGCAAGATCATCCCGGTAAACCTGGCGCAGGGCCAATCGATCATCGCACAGAAAGACACCCTGCTCGTGGCTGAAAGGACGGTGGGGTTCAACATCACGTTCCGCCGCAAGCTGGGCTCCGGCATCTTCGGCGGCGAAGGGTTCATTTTGCAGAAGTTTGACGGCCCCGGCACGCTGTTTGCCGCATTGGATGGCGAAATTGTGGAGTATACGCTGGGCCCGGGTGAGCGATTAAAGGTGGATACGGGCCACGTCGGCATGTTTGAGCCGACGGTGAATTACGACGTGGAGATGGTGAAGGGTTTTAAGAACATCCTCTTCGGCGGCGAAGGGTTGTTCTTTGCTACGCTCACCGGTCCCGGGCGCGTGTGGCTGCAAACGATGCCGATGTCCAAGCTGGCCGGCGCATTGATGCAGTTTATGCCGCGCGCCGAGGGAAATAACCAGGGCTTGAACATCAACCTGGGCGGCTGAGGAGGGGGAGGAACATGCTCCCTCGCCCGGTACGCCGGGAGAGGGGTTGAGTAGAAGAAAAGTCGGACTTCTGCAAGAAGCCCGACTTTTCTGGCTGCGCTTTTATTGCGTCACGAGGCCGCGTTCAATTGCGGCATGCGGCCCAGTTGCTTCAAGATGCGCACGTGGCTCAGGATCGCCTCGTGCCAGGTAGGAATACAGTGATAGGCCACCCCAAACTCCGCGCAGGTTTGTTGCACAATCTTCGCGATGGCGGGGTAGTGCAAGTGGCAAATGTGCGGGAACAGGTGATGCTCGATCTGGAAGTTTAAGCCGCCCGCATACCAGTTCAGCAACTTGTTCTTAGGTGCGAAATCCACCGTCGTTTGCACTTCGTGAATGGCCCACTCGTTCTCAATGTGCAGCGGGTCGCCGATCGGCTCGGGGAAGGTGGCTGTCTCCATCACGTGCGCCAGTTGGAAGATGGTCGTCAGCGCAAAACCGATTGTGAACATCACAAGCAAGAAGCCGATCAGCACCTGCCACCATGGAAACACCAATAGTGGCAACCCCCACAACAGCGTGAAGATGGTCAACTTGCCGGCCCAGAAGATGATGTGTTCTTTGGGGGTCATTTTAGGGTACTTATGAAAGGCGTCCGTCCGGCCGGTGAAGTAGATTTGAAAATCGCGCAAGAGCAGCCATTGCAGCCCGGCCAGCGAATAGACGAAGGGCACGTAGAGATGCTGGAAGCGATGGAACGGCTTCCAAGCATCCGTGGGGCTGAAGCGCAGGATGCCGTTGGTCTCCAGATCTTCATCCAGCCCGGTGATGTTCGTGTAGGTGTGGTGCCAGATGTTGTGCTTCTGGCGCCAGAAAGTACTGCTGGAGCCCAGTAGCTCCATCGTCAACCCCAACGCTTTGTTCACCCAGGGATAGTTGGAATAGGCATTATGGTTAGCGTCGTGCATAATGTTAAAACCCACGCCTGCTGTGGCCAGGCCGAATGAGATGCACAAACCGATGTTGACGAGGGGCGGGAGATGACCCAACAGGAGCAGGAGATAACTGGCTAACCACCATCCCAGCACGATGGCGGACTTCAGGTACATTGCCGGTACATCGCGAGCGGGTAAATGATGTTCCTTCAAGTATGCTTCGACGCGTTGGGTGAGGACTTTCCTGAAACCAATTGGCTTTGTAAACGTGAGCGACTTGACCGGGGACTGCTTGACGATCGATTGCGTGAACATGAACGACTTGACCCTTCCTTGCGAGAGATTATGTTAAACACCAACTCTTTTTACAACAGGGGGCAAGCATACCACGCTGAAAACAGAGCCAGCTTAGCGCAAGCTTGGAATTGTTGGCGGAAGCAGGTCAGTAGGCGCCGCGAGCCGCGAGCAGGTAGGGAATGGTCTTCAGGAAGATTTTCAAGTCCAGTGAGGGGGACCAGTTTTCGATGTAGTAGATATCCAGCAGGCACGTTTCGTCAAAAGTGAGTTCGCTGCGCCCGCTGATTTGCGACAGACCCGAGATACCCGGCCGCACACGCATGCGGGCGCGGTGCCAGTCGTTGTATTGCGCCACTTCCTCGGGAAGATTGGGGCGCGGGCCGATGATGCTCATGTCGCCGTGCAGCACGTTGTAAAACTGCAATAGCTCATCGATGCTCAGCCGCCGGATGATGCGCCCCACGTAGGTGCGACGCGGATCATGTTTCATCTTGAAGAGTGGCCCATCTGCCTCATTTTGGTCCATCAGCGAAGGTTTTTCACCGTCCGCGCCGACGCGCATGGAGCGCAGCTTGTAGAGCTTGAACGGCTTGCCATACTTGCCCACCCGTATCTGCGTGAATACCGGCGACCCTGGCGACTCGATGCACACGGCCAGCATCACGACGCCGATCAGTGGCGCGGTGACGATCAGTATCAGCGTGGCAATGATGATGTCCATGACGCGTTTGATCAGATGGTCGTCGGGGCTGAGATGATCCTCGCGCATGCTCAGCATGGGGATGCCGCCGAAGTCGTCTACGTTGATGTAGCCCAGGTTGATCTGGAGCAATGATGGGACGACGCGGGCGCGGATGCCCCGGTGATGGCATAGATCGACAACCTGGTTGATCTTTGGCTGGGCCGACCAGGGTAATGTGATCACCACCTCGTCCACCTTATTGTTTCGCAAAATGCCGGGCAGGCAATCCAACGCGCCCAGGGCAGGGAAACGCCCGATGTTGGTGTTGCCGCGTTGCGGGTCGTCGTCCACGAAGCCGATGCAACGGTACCCCAGCTCGGGCCGGGCGACCAGCGTGCGCATCACGGCACGCCCAAGTTCCCCGGCCCCGATGATGAGCACGCTACTGACGCCGATGCCGCGCCTGCGCAAGAGGGCCTCCACCCATCCGGCTAACCAACGCGCCACGCCGGTGAAGACGACCACGGCAAGGCCGGCTTCCACAACCATCAGGCGCGAGTACACCGCCGGGCGATAGATGAAAATGAGCGCCAGGATCATCACCATCGCCTTGGCCGAACTATTGGTAATCAGGTACATCTGATCCAGCCAGGAGGCCGAACGGTGGTGGGCGTAAACGCCATCCCACTGGAACATCGCCAAGAATGCCAGTGTAAAGGCAATCTGGATCGGGACGTAGTCATCCAGGCGGGCGTCAAAGCCCGTCTCGCGGAACCATTGCCAGTCATAACGCATGAGGTAGCCGACAATGAATCCTGCGTTGATCAAGACAACGTCGATCAACAGGAGTAGTAATCGCCTATGAGTACGCATCGACGTGAGTGCTTATTATGATTAGGGCGTCGTCAGATCCAGATCGTAGATACGGTATTTTTTGTATAAGTCCGGATCGGCCAGTTGGATCACCCGGTTCATGGCGTCGTTCGTTTCCAGAATCCACGAAAGCTCACCGCCGATATAGTTCTTCTCCAGCGTGGTTTGCAGCGTTTTATAGATCATCGCCGCATCGATACCGCTCATACGATACTGTGGCAATACGCCCAGGATGATTAAACGGATCGAATTCACCGCCTTACGCCGGTACCACAGGTACTTTAGCAGCGTCCATAGCTCAGGCGTCTTGGGGTTTGGGTAGGCCAGGCGCAATGGGTGGTTGACGTTGGGCAGGCTGATGCAAACGCCCACCGGTTCGCCGTCTCTTTCGGCGATATACACGAAATCGGTATCGACAATCTGGTGCAGGTTCTCCCCCAGATGGTCAATCTCTTTGTCGGTCATTGGCACAAAGCCCCAATTGGCTTGCCAGGCGGTGTTGTAGATTTTTTTAATACGCTGGACTTCTTCATCGAACCTATGGATGTTGGCTTTGCGAATGGTGAACTTGCCACGCTGCAAAGCCATTTGCACGACGTGCTCAAATCGCTCACCGATGATGGCCTTGGCTGAACGGTCGGTGGAGGCCCACCAGGCGAACAGGTCCATCGCCTTCTTGAAACCATAACGGTCAATGAAGTCGATGTAATAGCGCGGGTTGTAGGTCATCATCAACTGTGGTTCCGAGTCGAACCCTTCGATGAGCAACCCATACTCCTCATTGGCGCTGAAGGTCGCCGGCCCGCGCAGCTTATTCATCCCTTTGGCTTTCACCCAATCACGCGCAGTATCCAGCAGCGCCTTGGCAACTTCATAGTCGTTGATGACCTCAAAGCTGCCAAAAAAACCAGTTTGTTCGTGATAAGTCTGGTTATGACGCGTATTTAGAATTGCTGAAATAGTCCCGACCACCTTCCCATTGCGTTTGGCCATAAACATGGCCACTTGTGAGTGTTCATAAAAAGGGTTCTTGGTGGCATCATAAAAAGCTTCACGTTCACTGATGAGCGGTGGCACCCAATAGGGATCGCCCTTATAAATTTCCCATTGAAAGTCTATAAATTGTCTGCGTTCTGCTTTCGTCTTGCACTCATCAATTTCAACAAGTGAGCCTGAGCTAGCTCCTTGCTCAGTGGCCGGGTTTGGCATGCCGATAATTGTAAATCACCTCGCTATCCTTCACTTGACAGACCCGGCATGCCGCATATCCTTGCGGCAACACATCCTGAATGGGGAGCGAGCATGATAACAAGTGAAACGTTGCGCGCAGAGGCAGATGCGCTCAAGGGCCAGTTGGTCAATGTCCGTCGCGATTTGCACATGCACCCGGAACTGGGGTTCCAGGAGGTGCGCACGGCAGGCATCGTCGCCAAGCGCCTGGGTGAATTGGGTTATGAGGTGCAAACTGGGGTGGGCAAAACCGGCGTGGTGGCGTTGCTGGAAGGGGCTGCACCACATAAGGACCAAACATCCCAGGTTTTGCTGACGCGTTTTGATATGGACGCGTTGCCCGTTATGGAGTTGACCGACTTGCCCTATCGCTCCATGAACGAGGGCGTGATGCACGCCTGTGGTCACGACGCGCACACCTCGATCGGCCTGGCGGTTGCGCAATTGATGGCGGCGCATCGGGCGGATTGGTACGGGGTGTTGAAGCTGGTGTTCCAGCCGGCTGAAGAAACGTTGAAAGGCGCGCGTGCGATGATCGACGACGGCGTGCTCGATTCGCCCAGGCCAACGCGGGCGCTTTCGGGGCACGTGGACAGCATGAAGCCTGTTGGGACGGTTTATATGACCGATGGCCCGATGATGGCTGCTGCCGACGCGTTTAGCGTGCAGGTGCGTGGGCGCGGCGCGCACGGTGCTGCGCCCCAGGAGGGCGCGGACCCGATTGTGGCAGCCTGCCAGGTTGTCACGGCTTTGCAAACGATTGTCTCGCGCAACGTGTCGCCGCTGGAACAGGCCGTGCTCACGGTGGGGTATATCCGCGGCGGGACGGCGTTCAACATCATCCCGGATGTGGTGGAACTGGGCGGCACGCTGCGCTCGTACCGCGAAGAGGTGACGCTGCTGTTGCGTGAGCGGGTGCGAGCCATCGCCGAGCACACGGCGCGCGCGATGGGCGTTGAGGCTGGCGTGAGCTTTGTGGAGCCCTCTCTGCCTGCCCTGGTGAACGACCCGGCCATGGCGGAGGTGGTGCGTGGCGTGGCGCGCGAGGTGGTGGGCCCCGAGAACGTCTTCAGCAACTACCGCATGATGGGCTCGGAGGATGCGGCCTATTACCTGAAAGCTGTGCCCGGCGCGTTCGTGTGGGTTGGTGCGGGCAACGTGGCCCAGGGCATCAACGAGCCGCATCATAGCCCGCGTTTCAGGATCGATGAAGACGCCCTGCCGGTGGCGGCTGCGGTCTTGACGGGCAGCGCCATCCGAATGTTGAATGGAGAGGGATAGGATTGGAGATCAGAGATTCGAGGTTGGAGATTGCAGTTGGCAATAAGGCAAACCACGGATTACACAGATGACACGGATTTGAGATTCAATCGGTAAAGCTCGTGTCATTTATGGTTAAGCAGATCTCCAATCTCAGCCCATACTGAACAACGATGTCAATAATCATTGATGGAACCGCAATAGCGGAAACGATTCGTGGCGAAATAAAGGCCGAGGTGGCGCGCTTGCAAGCTGAGCACGGCATCACCCCTGGTCTGGCGACGGTGCTGGTGGGTGAGGATCCCGCTTCGGTGACTTATGTGCGCAACAAGCGCAAAGCGTGTGCTGAGGTGGGCATCCAGTCGTTCGGCTATGAACTGCCGGCTGCCACCACCCAGGAAGAATTGCTCAAGGTGGTGCACGAGTTGAACGAACGCCCCGATGTGCATGGCATCCTGGTGCAGTTGCCGCTGCCCGCGCATTTGAACGAGCAGGCGGTGATTGGTGCGGTTGCGCCGAACAAAGATGTGGATGGCCTGACCCTAACCAACCTGGGCGCGCTGGGCATTAAGGGCGAGCGCCCGGCATTTTCTTTCGCGCCTTGCACGCCGCAAGGCTGCATCGAACTGTTGGACCGCTATGGCATCTCCATCGCTGGTAAGCGCGCAGTGGTGTTGGGGCGCAGTTCGCTGGTGGGTTTGTCGGTGGCGCTCTTGTTGTTAGGCCGCGATGCAACCGTCACAATTTGTCACAGCAAGACGGCCGATTTGCCCTCCGTCACGCGCGAGGCGGACATTTTGATTGCCGCCATCGGCAAGCCGCGCTTTGTGACGGCCGACATGCTGAAGCCGGGCGCGGCGGTGATCGACGTGGGCACCAACCGTGTGCCCGATGCCACGCGCAAGAGCGGTTCGCGCCTGGTGGGCGATGTGGATTTCACCGCAGTGAAGGAGCTTGCTGCTTACATCACGCCTGTGCCGGGCGGCGTGGGGCCCATGACCATCGCCATGTTGCTCAAGAACACGCTCATAGCAGCCAGGCGGACAGTTGGGTCATTTTAGATTTCGGATGGCCTACGTCTAAAGAAGTTGAAACCGCAGATGCACGCCGATAAACGCGGATGTCAGTATCTGCGTTCACCCGCGTTTATCGGCGATTCATTTCAAGCAATCCCAACAAGAAGCATACTGGCTTCTCACTGGGCTCCCTTCACACGAATAACTTCTCAAATTCAGAGAGCGCCACAAGCGTGCTTGTGTCTGTGACCATGTTGCGGGCCTCCGCAATGCGATACCAGCCGGTGGCATAAAACTCGGTCGCGAGTTTTGCCTGGTCGGGGGCGAAGCCGGCCTGCGCGACGGGTACAAAGAACCAGATATCGTAGTGCCGGGTGCACGTTTGTTTGGCCGGGTTTTCGATGTCGGTGATCGTCAACAGGCTGGGTTCGGCGGCGTGCATGTCCAACGGCACGCCCCATTCTTCGCTTATCTCGCGGTTGAGTGCCTGTTCAACCGTTTCGCCTTTGTCGATGTGCCCGCCATTGAACAACCATAACCCCGACTTTTTGTGGTGGCCGATGAAGGCGGATGCGCGATGCGGGTCGAACGCCGCAAAGTAGACACAAAAATGAGTGAAGGGGTTCTCGTCGCGCGTGAGCCGGCCTTCGGCTGCGCGCTCGATAAACGCCGCTGATGCGGGCTGGTTTGAAAGCCGTGAGGCAATCGTGACGATTTGTTCGGCCAGTTCTTGTTGCATGGTTTTGTGATGCGTTCCTCAACGCAGTCAAGCTTCTCTGATCGTGCGTGCCCTGGGGCCGATGGTTGTGATGTTGGTCGGTACAGGCGTGGGAAGGCCGAAAAACAGAAAGCTCCTCGAACTGGACTCGAACCAGTAACCTACCGGTTAACAGCCGGTTGCTCTGCCATTGAGCTATCGAGGAACAGCGCAAATTGCCGAGAAATCCACACTTTCACATTTCTGGACTTATGTCCTAGACCTGTTATTCTCACTCTCATTCGGGGAGTTTACTGCTCCCGGCAACGAGGGAGATTCTAGCACATTTTTGTGTTTACAGGCAACAATGCTTTCACGCGGATCACCATACGCAGACTCTATAAACGCGCCACACTCATCGCACTGAATCGTCGGCCCTTCATAGTAAATATCCACAAAGACCGGGAGATCAACATCAAACGTCTCTGGATCGTCCACGGCCTTCTGAGCGCAGTCGGGGCAAAGGACATCGTTTCGTGAGGTCAGGTAGAGGATCAGATAACCGCCCGGCCAGGCGTATTGGATCAACCTTCCCTTCTCGTCTCTCGGCAAGGCGGCCACCTTCTGCTGGATTGTTCTCACTCTTTACTCCAACCCCGCCGTTTGCACTCACATATTGACATGGGCAACCCACAAACCAGGCAGATTGGCTCCTGATACGGCTTGGCACCGAGCATAACGCGAACACGATATTTGCACTTCCGCACCATCCTGTCGTATCGCTGCCAGGCACGAGCAAGAGGATCAACCTGAACCGCGATGCCAAACTCTGTCCCGCGCATGTCTCTGATGCTGTTGCACCGCGCACGAGCCGCTTCCAGCGCATTAAAGTAAGTAATTCCTTTCATAGAATCCTCCTGATTGGTTGAATCCAATCACACAGTACCGTTCCGCTATAGTTCCCCACCACGCTCCCAAACGGCAGAGAGGTCACGTTTGGGTATAGGTTCCAGAACTTCTTGACGCACTCCATATCCGCCACGAAGTAGGCCATCAGCCGAATCTGGGGGCTCTTATCAAACACATCAGCTTCACACTCAAGAATCAAACGCTTCTGGCCCAAATGAAGCCGAGCATCGTCGAGGGTGCCATAGGCAAACAACTTGCCCACCTTGGGCCGAACAACTACCCCGAGCGGATAAGTTTCCATCAAGTCGCCAGCCGTATCTGATGAGTGCCATTCACGACCGACGACCTTGTAGACTTTATCCACGGCCATCCAGATATTCCTGTAGGACATCGTCATTGCCCTGGCATTCGTAGTCCCAATAGCCATACCCCCCTTCGAGCTTGCATATCTCGTAATCATGGTCGTACAGGAACTCTACGAAGTCGGTTGGGCTCCCAGCCGCATCAGTCCCCTGAATGCGGCTCACGAGTTTGCGCCAGAAGGCGGCTCGCTGTCTGAAATACTTATGGCGTTGTTGGCGAAACACTGCACGAGTTGTTTCTTCCAGATCAGGCTCCCCAAGTTCCATGTCGTAGCCATTGAACTTGCGGTCCGCAATGACATACGCAGACAGATAGGTCATAGTCCTCATTTGATTTGCCTCGCGAGCGTCATGCTCTGGCATGCCACGGTGGATGGGATTGCGGCGATGTCGTCGTAGCAGACAAACCGCTTGTACGGCTTCTCCAAAGCCTCCCAGAAATCCAGGAAGCGCTCGGGCTTCCAGACTTGCATCAGACGATCCATCGGCCTGGCGCTATCCGCCTCGGCTTCCCATACCTCAACGCCATCAATCCAACGCAACCTGGCAGCGAATGTCTTTGCCGTCTCAAGGTCTGAGAAAGCCAGAAGAAGAGCATGGGGATTCCTCGGCATCGTCGGTTCCCCTGGCACGTAGGTGACGCAAAGCTCTCCCCGCGTCACTGCTGATACATGTTCACCGCTGTGTACTCTGCGGACAACTTTATAAATCACCATATAGTTGAAAAACTCTTGATAGATAGGGCCGGTGAACCGCAAAGACCGGCAGTGAACAAAAGCTACTTGGAGGTTCCGAAAATAAAATCACGGTTCTTACGACCCAGGGGTGGGAATTGAACCCGCACAGTAGACGTGATGGCCTACCACACTACCGACTGGCCTATTGTGCTATCAGTCTTACCAGATTAACAATCCGGCGCTCTACCATTGAGCTACCCTGGGCAATAGCCACTAACTATCTAGTACGGCGGGAGTCAGACCCGCTCTTGGCATTAATCTCTTCTTGCGAGCAGCAACAGAGTCATCCAAGACCAGCCTTTTCGGACTAATTCGTCCTACTTCGGTGCTCTAAGTGCCTTCGGCTAAAAATGCCTCACGTTCGGCCACGTACTAATGGATGGGTGGGATTCGGACCCACGCCTTGCCCGTCAAGACCTATTCTTCCGTTGAACTACCATCCATCTTGGGAATCTTCTTCATCCCAGCATATCTCACCACTTAAGCAGGTGACGCATCTCAGTCTAAGCACTGATCTTGCTCTGCCTGTTCCTGTTGTCTATAGCCAGCGGGCACGGCAGTATCCCGATGCTTGTGGTTAGTTGCATTCCTACAACTTCGGCACAAGCAAGCGGGGCCGACAGGACTCGAACCTGCGTAGCAACAGGATGCCCCGTTGCCGTTTGCTTCGCGCATAGGCTTGCTCCTGACGCTAACAACCCACCCTTTATCTCGGCCCCAAATGATCCGCCGACTGGCTTTGGGCCAGTCGGCTTCAAACAACACATCAACAAAAACGGTAGATGCCGTGTTAAGCATTCAGATCGACCAGGATCAACTTGTTCGTCTCCACGTCAAGAATTGAGATTACAGCCGGGGCAACTGAAGTTAGAGTGGTATACACGTCCCCCTGCTCATTCCATATACCGTTGTACTTGTCTAGCTCATGAGGCTCATCCTCATCGTCCCAATTCCAGTTGTGTGTCGCTAGATTGCGCCCGGCCTTCTCGGCCTCTTCGAGCGACGCGGCTTTGACGTAGTGGCAGGATAGGAATTCCTTGCCGTCAATGTGATCGGTTAGTTCGATAGCGAAAATCATTGGTTATCCGCAAGCTTGGCCTTATACCATTGAGGCAGGCCATTCGTTGCACCGCGCTTGATGTTCGGCCAGAAGTGCTTGAACAGAGCGTCCTTGATGTCGTCCCCGCACTCATTGAGGATGTCAGTCTCCGCCTCTTGAATCAGTGGGCCGATGTCTTTGGGCGTATCGGTGAGTCGCCCGGATTCGCGGAGATGCTGCACCGCCTTCTGCCACCGAGCCTCAGTCTTGTACTGATTGATGAGGGCGTCCACGACATCGGTTGGCGTCGGATTTGACTTCTTCCACGCGCCTGCGTTCTCTTCCTTGAAGCCATCGCGCACAAGCTTGCCCAGGGCTACCTTCTTCTCGCGGGTGAAGACGGAGTAGTTCTTCACCACCACGCCCTCGATCTTCGCGCCGCCCAGGATCGATTCACGATCCAGCATTGCCCGCAACTGATCCATGCTCTTGATCTCGCCCTCGTAGATCAGGGGGACAACCTCAAGCCCAAGCCGGTCTGCTTCCGCCTTGACTTCTGCATACGGCCAGTAGGCTTCAGAGGGATTGTTCACATCGAACAGAATGATGTTCTGTTTGGGAACACGAGAATAGGCAATTGTGTTGTGACGTGGGCTGCGTAGATATTCCCCGCGATAAATCCACCCTGGCTTCAAGAGGGGCGCAAGAGCCTTGATCGTTTCCGCCGCTTTCGAGAACATCCCCTCTGGATGGTCAAGAACAATCTCCGCGCCTTTCGAGCGTGCGCGGAGTTCGCCGGTCTCGCTAATCTCGAAGCCAACCTGACTCCCATCGATTTTCTCTTCAACCGTCACGCGCCCAACCAGCAAATCGGGGATAGCTCGATGCCCGATTGCATACACTTCAGGATACGAATTCAGCCTTCCACCGCCGAGAGCGGCCAACATTGATTCCATGCACTCACCGCGCTGAGATAGCGCATATAAGCCGATACAAATTCACCCTGACAACCTGCTAGGTTCATTTCTTCGATGGCATCCTCAATGTCCGCGTTCGCCACGATCTGCATCCAATTCATATCGGACTTGAGAATGGGTGGGCAGGGGTAATCCCCCGCCTTCACGTTACTTTGGATTGTTGCGTCCATACTCCGCACCAGCCCAGAAGATCGATTGGCCGAGCACGGTATCCAGGTCAATCGCTACCTCCTTGTCGATCACCATCAGGGGCATGGTTCCGCAAATGCTGCTCATCAGATAAGCGACGGGATCGCCGTATTCTTCCGGTACAGCGCGCGCATACTTAGTGACCAACTCGCCAGTGATCTTGGCTTCCTCGTTGCCACAGCCCATCATCGTCAGAATTGATTCCACAGCTTTCCCACTATCTGACCTTTGCGCGGGCTTCTCATCGGGCAAATCGGCCTTCCCGGACTTCTCCAAATCGTCAAAAAGGTCCTCAATCAGCTTGTAGATCTCGCTCTCGTTCTTATTGATGTCCATTACTTCTCCACGTAGATAACAAAACGTGTCTGACCATCGGTGCAGACACAGGGTTTTATGACGTGCTCGCAGGTGAGATAGTTTGCGGAAATCTCCGCCATCTCTTGTGTAAGCCATGCTGAATCGACGACGTAGCCAGGTTCTTCGGGGACTTGCCACTCCTTCAATAGGTCGGCAACCTCTGACGCGGGAACCTGATCCGCAATCTCAATGCCCCACGTCTTCTTGGTTGGAGATGACTTCACCGTGACGTGGTTCCTGGAAACCGAGGCGAGTCCGAGCGCAACTCTGGCCCACTTACGCTTATCCACCGCAACTTTCATCGGGAATACTTGTAACCTGCGGATGGTCCAATGTAAATTGCACGAGATCATCCACCTTGTAACCTCTCAATATGGGCCTGGTCATGATCCGCGCCTGCATCACGCGGAGGTACGTCCCAACCGTCATGCAGGTCTCTCTGCGATGCGTGTGCGCGTTGAAGCCGCGCAACACAACGACGTTCTCGGTGTGGCCGCCAATCATGGCCGGGTAGAGAGGGATCAAAAAATCCAGGGCTTTCATGATCGAAAGACCCTGGATTTGCGAGTGATATTTCAGAAAGACTGGGATGATCTCTTGTGGAATCCACAAAGAGATGTCAGCCATTAGAACGGCTCTTCGTCCGAAGTGGTATCCACCTTATTCCACTTTGCCTGTTCGACGATCTCAAGCACTCTCTCGGCTTTCATGCCGTCAAGCAGTAGTGAGACCTTAGCAGACGCGCCCCAGACATTCACGTCGATGTGGATGTCCGTCACCGCTTCGTCCGCGATCCCCAGCGCTTCTCTGATCCGTTCGCAGAATTCAGTGTGCGTCATTCCTCGTCTTCCTCGTAATCAAAGTAACCCACCAGGTTGTCGGTAAACTGAGTGCCGCACTCGACGCACGTATAGAGACCATCTTCGTCTGGGCCTTCAATCTGATCCGATCCACATTCAGGACATTCCATGCTGGTTTCTCCCAAGCGCCTGCTCGGCTGTGATTGGCATGTCGTCTTCTTTCTCTACCCACTTGTCGTCGTCCAACGTTTTCCAATCGATACCGTAGCACTCGCTAATCTCTACAAGCACCGGCTTCCCGTAGTAGTGGAAGTCTTCGTAGCGTTCGGGATTGTTATCTCCCAAGAGCCACAGCCATGCGATGTAGTGGTAGACAGATCGCACAGCGGACAGACCGCGACAGTTGTTTGCTTTCTCCCATGCGAAGGGCATGTAGTCTGTTACATCCTTCAGGAAGTCTTCGTCAGTTAGCGGCTTGCCCCAGTCTTCGGGCTTTGTGCCCAGTTCCAGGTATGGCTTCGCGGCCTCAAACGGAAGCGCAGAGATGTAGTAGTCGGTCTCGAAGCCGAAAATGTCATGGTCCTTGCGCTTATTGATTCGGTCGAGGATTTCTTGTTGTGTTCTCACAGTTGGGCTCCCAACCGGGGAGAGCCTTGGGTGGCTCTCCCCTTACCGCTTATTCCTGCCTATCGCTGGGTGACAGGAATTTAATTTGATTTGCCCTGATCTCGAAGCTTGCGGACGCGGAACCATCCTGCTTCTCGAAGATCACCGGGCCGCCAGTCTTCGGATCGGAGCGCAGTTGCCCTTCCACGAATACCAGCTTTCCCTTGGTGAGATAGGTATTGCACGCTTCCGCCATCTTCCCGAACACGGACACGCGGAACCAGGTGGTTTCCTTCTGCTTCTCACCGTCCTTCGTGTAGGTTCGGTCTGTCGCCACGCTGAAGGTGGTTACGGGGTCGCCAGAAGGCAAGAATCTCATCTCAGGGTCATTCCCTAACCGACCAATGATTGATGTGCTTTGGTACATGATTTCTCCTAAAAACCAGATTTCATTCAAAACGGTAGATGTGCTATTACGCCAAAGGGATTCTGTTTATCCTGGCACCGCATCGGTTGACGAGACCTCAAGCGCGGTTGCCAGACGCATCCCACTCCTTAGAGGAAAGAGAGCGGTCAACCTCTCCTGGCTGCTTTCAAGCCCACCTTTCTACCAACAAAAACGGTAGGTTGGCTCTTAATTGGGCATCCGCTGGCCTACCCAGGAAATAGTCTTATCGCTGTATTTGGTGGAATTCTCATGATCGAAATAGCCCCTATCTGGCGACCAAGACTTACGCGGATGTACTCTCACCACATCACCCACCCCAGGAACCTTTGAGCTTCTTGGACGCCACTTCCGGCGCTTTCTATTTTTGGTGCACCACATATCTACAGCCCGCGTAGTTCCTTCCTTCTGGTTGGGATCCCAACTGGGCATCCATGAGTCTTACCGCGTACTCGAACACTTCATCCGCAATCCGCTCATCCCTTTCTCTTGTTGCCGGGCTGCGTGAATCCCGTTGATTACGCCAATAACTATCCCAATCTGGCGATATATGTCCATCCCTGCGAACCATGTGGACGCTTTTTGGCAGTGGCGTGTGTTTTCTGCAATATGGTTTGCTCATTGCTATTGCGTTTTGGGTACAAGAGGCTTCATAATTGTGCCGCGAAAAGACAGCAGTAGCTTTATTTGCGTAATTCTGTCTAGGGTCTCTTCTTACCGTTCTATTTCGTTTAGCCTTGCGAACTCGCCGTGGTACTTTATCGCTGCCTTGTTATATGCTTGCGCAGCTTCCAGTTCTGTATCAAAGTACCCCAGATGTACCAGCCCATCCTTTGTGGATATTCGTGCTTGCCATCTTCCAGTTTTGTGCTTACGTCTGTTCTCTGGGTGGAAAAACACTCCCTTGTAATGGTTCTTCCCGTTTGAGTGCTTGCCTGTGTTCCATTCATTCTGTTGCCTGGTTGCCAGACGCAGATTCGCTCTTCGATTGTCAAAAGAATCTCTATTAATGTGGTCAACTTCCAATCCATCCGGTGCCCCCATGATCTCGCGGTGCATCGCTATACTGTGCCCATGAGATGATCTTTTGGCATATCCATTGGCTTCATGCCAGTGGTGCTTGGATAACCAACTAAAGTCCTCGTCATCAACCATTACCCTTTTGCCATTAGAAAGAATGATGTATTTCATGTGATACCCCTATTAATCTTCCTCAAGCCAAGCAATTCTCCGCGTGCCTGTGGCATATATCAATCTTTCTTGATCCCCCAAGTCATGTGCCCGTAAGGCGTTGCTTGTAACTCTCAATTAAGCGGGCAGGCCATAAAGCCTGCCCGCGCTCTCACACCATCAATCTTCTTCGATCCACACGGTCTTCCCCATGACCTTTGCGCGGCTGTAGGTGTGCATCGTCCCCTTACTCTTATTGTGACAAAGCGCAAAGCAATGCGTGCATTCTTTCGTCATCACGTCATCGCGTATACGATATGACTTAACAAGCAGCGGGAAATTCCTCCCTGTATTCGTGGTTCTGCGTAGCCTTCCGTATGCACCATAGACCGTGACTGGCACCTGTAATTCATCGCAAGCCTGGATAACTGCGGCATCCACGCCTTCCGCGTCCCCAACGATTACTTCCCCGGCCTGGCTCTTGGCGTATGCAACAGCGTCATGCGCTCGCTTGAGTAGTCTTGGGGTTGCTTTGCGGCTACCTGTGATTAGCAACTTCATGCCTCTCCTATTAAGCGGGCAGGCTTTATGGCCTGCCCGCGCTCTCTAGTCAACATATGTGAAGTGCTTGCGATGCTCTCTGTCTCGCGGATCGGGAGTCCAAGGCTCATCCCAGACAGTCTTCACTTCCTGGTCATCCACGATGAGAACAATGGCCTTGTCGGTGTCGGGGTCATCGAGTGTGTGGCCTTTCACAGCCACCTTGCCCTTTGCTCCGGGCCGATCCAGCCCACGCTTTTCCGCCTTTCTGATCCCACGAAACACATCCTCTTCGGAGATTCATGCGTCTCGCGGCGTGCTGGCTGATGCGGATAAGGGCAACTGACTCCGAAAGCAATGGGAATAAGCCAATGAGGCAGATTGGAAAATAGTGAGGTAACTGCGAGCATGATGCTCCTGTGAGGAAAAATAAAAAGAGGGCAAACCCAAAATAGGTTTACCCTCTCTGCCTTTTACCCGGTGCGGGGCTAGTGCTCACGGTTGCAGTTTGAACGGCAGAGCCGCCGAGCCGAGAAGTCTAGCTGGTTGCACTAGCTCAACGTACTGGGATTATATCAAGATCGACGCCAGATAACTACGTTATCGCGGAGCACACTGATGATGGGAAGCACCTCATCTTCAGTGAGCCCGCCACACCCTATCCCCGGAAACGGTAGAAATATCGTGTAGTCGTAATGCTCACAAATCCACAAGAGCTTTGAGGTGGAATATTGGATAAGGTCCGGGCTGGACGGTTCACGCCAGTTGTACTTTGTTTGGAATGCACCGAGCAGCACACTATCGTAGTTTTGCACCAGGACTCCATACCTGGGACCGTAGGTGTGTACTGCAATCCCAAACAACTTGTCTATCCCGCCGTGGCGACGGCACATCTCTTTTGCGCTGCCCTTGCCCATGACAAGCCTACCGTCGTGAGTGAGTGTTGAGTTTGTGGTGCAGAAATACAAGTCTGCGGGTTCGTCCCACATATTGCCGGTTTTGAGAATCACACTTCCACCTCAAGCTCGTAAAGCTTTGCCTCTGCTTCACCTAGCTCCCTTTGAAGACACTCGACTTCGCGGCGGAGCCTTAGATTCTCTCTCGCTGTTTCCATCTCTTCATTCATGTAGTGCATGGCGAGAGCATGTTGGAAGCAATAGGCTTCAGCGGCGTAGTCGGTAAACTCCCAGATATTGTGGTCATTGCGATAGGCAGTAAACGACCGTTTATACTTCTCAAGATACGCTTTGTCGATTTCGATCACGCCCCTATCGACTCCTTGATGAGGTGCTTTATCGCGGCGGAAATCACATCCTCGAGTGTCCCGTAAACATCTCGCGGGCCAATGCACAATTTCCACCTGTCATCGCATCGGTGCATGTATATCCCACTAACTTCTCTGCCCAATCCAGAAATCCACTGTACTGAGATGAAGTTCTCGTTGTGCGGGGAAAGCCTTTTGGATACACCGAACTCTTCGAGTATCCCGTTCGCCTCGTCTGTCACACAAGTGACTTCTGCCAAGCGCTCGTGTGCGATGCGATCTGCGCATTGCTTCCTTTCCACCTGCTCATCGCGATACTGCACAAACTCTTCTTTATTTAGCATAGCGCTCCGAGAGTTTGTTGATATACGCCAGAACCTCATCGAAGTTGTATCTGGCATCCACAAAGATGATGTACTCATTCGCATGGAGCCAGGACGATACTTCCCCAAAAGTCTTCAAGTGCTCAGCAAGCCCGGGTGTGCTATAGAACTCAATGGTGGGCTTGTTCGCACTCGTGACCTTAATCGAAGTCTCCATTTTGGGCGCACTAATAATCACGGTGTCAAAAATCATCTGATCTCCTTAAATGGGGCTGGTTCATTAAGACAAGGCTGTGTCGCGGGCCGCATTGACCACGGTCACTACCATCTGTAGAACCATTTACCACTCACACTCAATTCGTGGCACCCAATCTGTTATCCCCATCGCGGTAGGGGAATGCAATACTGCCTGCTATGCCAGTTCCCGAATCCTCAATCTCCCCTCAAAGTGTGATGCGTCTGAAGGATTGCGGAGATACGCGATGGTCTCACCGTCATTCTCCACCTCATACCATCCGCGACGAACATGGGGGCGTGGAGTTGGCAAATGCCGGGGAACCAGCATGAGGTTGCAGCCGCGATTGTCGCTCTTGTCGCCATTCACATGCCCAATCTCGAACTCCTTCCCAAGCACTTTATCTCCCCACATCGCATACGCGATGAACTGAGATACCTCGATAGTCGTAGTGCCGCCATCTCCCCTTGGGACACTGATGTTTGCGTGCCCTTTCGTTGTATAGCTGGTAGCCGGTTTGTCTGTCTGTTTGCTCCAATACACCAGCCCATCTTTCACATCCACGAGAATTTGCCCCGTATCCACCAGGGTCTTGAGCAACTGTCTGTGCAATTCCGACTTCATACCTTCTCCTTGAAATAAAGGGGGAGCCATAAGCTCCCCCACTTTGCCTTAAAACCCTAATGACGCCCAGTACGCGGCGTCATCTTCACTGTGATGATTCGCAGCGACGTGCTCTGCCACACCAGCAGGGATTTCAATCCGCGAATCATCTTCAACCGAAACGGTAGAGAGTTCATGGAACGTCTCAGCCACGAAAGACGCTCTCTTGCTTGGAGTTCCATCGGCCTTCTTTACTGGCTTGAAACTGACTAAATAGCGAGTGCCAATTACCGGAGTAGCATCGCTCTGTGCGATGATCGCGTACTTATCCAACGCATTGCGATGCTCATCGAGGAATTGGAGCTTCACCGTGCGCTCTCCGCGCCGAGTGATAACCTCGCGGGCTTCGGTTACAACCTGATCTTTTGGATATATGGTGCGGCCATACACTATTCCACTAAATACAACTGGCTCCTTCCCAGGTTGATAGTCCTGGCGGATTAGATCGAAGCAAATGTCCGGCAGCGCGGCAAAGAACAGGCTCCCTTTACTGTTTTCAGACTTCGTGAAGCATTCCCACAGGCCGGATGCAGCGGATTCCAGCTTCTCGCGGCTCCAAACACCTACCACGCTGGCCCAGGTATTGCGCCAGGCTTGGAATATTTCATGGCGGCGGGAATCCACATCCTCCTGGCACTCATACATCTGGCTTAATGCCTCTACTGTCTGTTTGTAGAAAGCAACTGCTTGGTCGTGCCCCTCGCCAGAGCGAACCTTGATCCAAGACGCAAACTCATTGTTTGGCCTTGCGGTCCAATTCACCACCGGCATGTCCTGGTAGAAACGCTTGCCTAATGGAGTTCTATCGCTCACGAAGTGTGTAGGATTGATAACTGTCCCGTATTTAATTGCCTCAAATACGGTATCTTTGTACTTTGCCGCGATTTCCTTGTGCTCCATATCGCATACAGTCCACGGATGGACCTTGCCGTTGCTTAACTCACGGTGAGCCACGTCGTTCTTGGTGATAAACAACCGAGCCCACTCGCGGATCGCGTTGACCAGATCGCGGTCCGGCGCACTAAACTTCTTAGCCGAATCCACTGCCTTCTGAATCTCTTTGCAGAGAATTGCAGTAAGCAGGCCCACAAAACCATTGAGACTTGTTGGAATATCAGCTTTAGGATCGCGTGCAACCAGCATCTTGCGGAGCTTGGCAAGTTCAGGGCATGAGCGCATGTTCATCCCAATGCGATACGCTGTCACAAGGTCGGAGAGCGTATTGTTGGGCTCACCCACGTTCACCGACATCATGGTAGCCAATGCGTCGGCGCGAGATTGCGGGGTTGGAGCCTGTTCTGCGCGAACCTTATGTGGAGATGTCTCAGAATTAGCACGCAGCCAGTTCCACCACGCTTCCGTGGTTGGGCTCCCAACGGCAACGAAGTTGCCTTCGTCACCATCGAAGTCCAGCGCAGCGCGGTTGCAGGTTTTGTTATTAACGAAGAAGCACCCTTCCGGGGTATTCACGTCATTGACACATTCCACCGCAAACGCAGCGCGGGATTCCACAAATGGATTGCGGATACCAACATACTTGCCTTCAACCAGGCTCATTGGGTTGGTGCGGATGACGCCATCGGGGAGCAGGTGATCGCACTGGGCCATGAGACCTGTGCCGCGCATACCGCCGGTAAGTACGATGCGCAAAGCCATCTTCGAGATAACCCCTTCGATTTGGCGGGTAACGCCCGTCATATACAGGAGCTTGTTATTCCCGATGTCTTTGCACAACTGAGATAGGGACTTGAGGATGGTGGTAAATGCAACTTCGTCATCCTCATCGCGGATTTCTACCGCTTCAGCGAAGGTCTCTGGATCGCGGCTGATCTCCCAAAGGTGCTTTATCGCGGCAGGGGAATCAACTGCAATCGCGTCATCAACGGCCTTTGGGAACTTCTCTGCCACCTGATAGCCAATCTCAGACACATGAGCTTTGGCGAGTCTCACAACGCCCAATGGGAACTTGGTTTGGAAGAACTCGGGCAGTTCCGCGAGATTGCCTTTTACCATGCTCTTCGGGAGCACGAGATCGACACCATCCGGCAGATCGGCGGGAGCAACAGTGCCCTTCACAACCACGCCGGTAGCTCCGAAATCGAAGCAACCGCGTACCTGGCCGACGCCATAGAGACCAGCCTTTGCACCCCAGGACTGGCGATACAAGCCGGAGCCATCGCCACACATCGGGTAATCATCCGCAACGCTCTGCACACCACCGGCAATCATGTGGATTGAAACGCATGGAGTGAACAGCACTCCCAGGCGGATGATGTCTTTGACACCAAACCAGCCGTCGAAGTGCGCGGCAGTCTCATCGTCCACGGCATACAGCATGGACGACTTCGCAGACGAATTGGCATTGATAACGCGGTAGTGCAATCCTTCGTGCTCGATCCCTTGCTCTGTCAGGACTTTGAGCGCGGCAGGCAAATCGCCTTCCTCGCGGAAAGCCTTGAGATTCAGGATGATGTAGCGTGCGCCGAGTATGTCGATGAGCTTATGGAAGTATTCGATACGCTTGGTTGGGCTCCCAACCGTGAATGGAGCACCAGGATTTAAGGTAAGAATAGTGATCTCGCGGGCGATATTAGTTGTAGAATCTTGCACGATGACTCCTTATGAACTTGGGGTTATCGGGAGAGTTGGGAACTCTCCGAGGAATGGGAAGGCTCTTGCTGCTAACAGGGGCCTTCTAAACTAGGGGTAACATGAAAAAGACACTGTATCTCGTTGCGCTATTTCTCGTGGTTATCAGCTTCTCGCTGACACCGCCTAGTGGACTAATCACAATGGCGATTGCCATAGTGATCTTTGGGGCTCTTTTGGCTATCAATATAGATATGCCTCACAAAACTCCCGAGGAAAAATCTGAACTCTTCTGGCGGCTTATGGTGCTAGACGCAATGCGCGATCACGGTAGCCATAACGACAACCATAAATCTTGAGTTATGAAGAAATCTAAGGTTATAGTAACGGCGTGCGTGATCGGCACGCTTGGTCTTGCTGTATTGCTTACCACGCAAAGTTATATCTTCGAGCCCCCGCAGAATCTTGCAATGCGCTTTATTGAGAGGAATATAACAAAGGCAGATATTACTGTTGACAGTCTATATGGCCCTGAACTTCAGTGGAAGACGCTTTGGGCCATGTGTAGTGTCTATGGTCCATGTACATATCCTGTCGAAGGTCAGGTGGTTCGTGATGGCCCTAATGGAACTACAGAGATAACAATCATATTCACGCCAACATCTTCCAAGACAGATAACTTCATCAATCGAAGAATGGGTGCATTCTTTAGTGAAGAGAAAGTTGATGGGCATTGGTCGCTTAGGTGTGCAGAACTCTTGGATGTCAACGAGTTAAATCGGCATGATATATGCAAGTGACGCACTGAAGGAGAAATAGAGTGTTTTGGGGAATCTTTGCAACCGTTGTCACACTCGTCTTCATGCTCTTGTACAACCATGAAGAGAAGGGTGAACAAGGCGAAACGGTAGATGAAAGAATGGCGAGGCACCAGCGGCAACAGGTCGAGGAATTTGAAAGGCGTCGTCGCGCACGCTGGGCTCAGCAACTTAAGAAGTGATTGGGCAATCCGCAGGTCTGTGGTAGCCCAAGGGCATCAGACCTGCGTGTAACCATTCAGTTGCATAGACGCTATTTCCGCGTGCATGGCTTGTGGGCCATGTAGCGAACGCCGCCCTCACGGTTGCGATTGACCGCGAGATTGCCATCCGGGAAGTGAGCTACCGCGAGGTTCACGAACTCGCCAACTCCCAAGCCCTTTGTCTCTTCGGGCTTGAAACCGAGAACTGTGGCGTATTGCGGGTTCTTGAACGTCACATGCACGCCCTCTTCGTCGAGGCGGTTCATCTTCAGCCCAACGCGGGCCTTTGTGCCATCCTGAGACAGACGAACGAAAGTCACGAAACCAGTAGCGAAACCGTACCTTGTAGACATTTCAATCTCCTTGAAAAATAGAAAGGCCCGCGATTATGCGGGCCTTTTGCTTACTTAATGCCGTAAATCGACCAGAAATCGCCTGCTTTGGCGTCCTGGTTCAAATTGAGACAATGCTGGCGGAGCGCACCAGTCTCCATGCAGCCGATCAGCATCCCTCTGTAGAAGTTATCCTTCAACTTTTGGGTAGCTACGGGCGTTGGCTCCTGAATCGGATTAGGAATACGTGGAGCAATAGCCGTTGGCTTGACTCTCGCGGCACTTGTTACTCCTGGTATGCACAATCCAGCGATGAGCGCGGCCACGAGAATCACAAGCACGACGATATGAGATTTGTGTTTCGTAAATCCTCCATAGACAAAAAAGACCCGCATGATCGCGGGTCTTTCACTGAATACGGTAGATTTACTTAAGGATCGTGGCGTATATAGCACTGAAGTCAGATGGCTTCATTCTGCTCAGCTATTACTGGTTGGGACCCCAACTGGTACATCGCGGATATTAACGACCTGCATACTTCCTCGCTTTGCGGCGGTCTGTTAGTCGCTTGCGCTTATCGCGGCTATTGCGCATGGCTTGGCGCTTACGGCTCCATCGCGGCTGATCGTCATCATCAATTGGCTTATCTGCCCGATTCCCCTCAGCTACATCTATAGGGATAGGATCGTTGATGCCCGTATCGGCCTTATACGCGGCCGAGGCCACACAACGGGAATGTGTGCCCTTCATTGAGCGGTAGAAGCGCTCATGGCACTCGATGTAGTCCACCCTGAATCCTTCGCGGGTAAAACAACCATTGGGGCTGGATAGCCACACTTTCGCGGGAGATATTCTCGTAACGCGGCCACCTTCGCCCTCAATATACTGAATCTGCTTACGCACCTGCTTCCAGGTGCCCCAGAAGAACGTTGTCCTGTTTCGATAGCGGAGTAGTTTGCTCATAGATGAAGTCGCTTGCGCAGCAATACTCGTCGAAAGAGACCTAATATGCCCACTCAATCGCGGCACCGATAGCATCAACCGGATGATTCTCTATATGCTCACTGTGCTCGTGATAGAGGATAAGAGAAGATGAATGGGCTCCTTTGTTATGTAGTGAACTTTTGAAAGAGAGGGGAGAATGGTTATCCCAAGCGGGAGGGGGATTTTATCCCAAGTCACCCCTCCACTTGGGATATATTGATACTCTTTATCTCCGTTTACGCAACACTCCCGCAATGAGTGCGCGGCTCCGACTCACTTCTACCGTTCTTGGGGAGCGAGTGCACTCCCCAGGAGAGCGGTAGATTACTGTTTACTATTTCGCTCTCGGGAGCGAAAATGCAAAACATGAAGCGATACACAGCTAAAGGTGCTGCCAAGGCGTTGGGGATTAGCCCAAGTACGCTGCGCAGCCGAGCCAGAGTGAGAGGGATTGGGTCTCACCACGGGCGGATGTGGTACATCCGCGAAGACCAACTGCCCGCGTTGAAAGCGAAGGGTAGACGCGGCAACCCCAACTGGCGCGAGGCGAAGCGTGGAAACCAAGTGGATTGGCGCGATCTCCCAGCCGCGTAGTCAGTCGAACACCCGTTCTACCATGCCCGATTTTGGCCTTCCCAGGGCCTACAAGGGCCTTCTACCGTGATGTGCGAGTAAATCTCCATGTGCACGGTAGAGGCCTCGCAAATCGCTTCCTGCGCGGTTGGGCTCCCAGCTAATAGGGGAGATCAAGGGATAGTGAAACGATCACCTCTGTCGCATCGAGAACGCCAAGTTCTCTCAAACCACGCCAGAACCACATATAGGTGTCGCGGCTGACTGGGGTGCCAAGCCCAATCCCGCCATAATCCAGGCCCCACTCGTCCGAGCACACGAAGTAGTTGTGCAACGGGTGATCGTAGCCGTGCATCAATTCAACCGATTCGCCGGCGATGGCCGGGGCTTTGACGCCAGCGAGCCTGCAAGCAGAAGACAGTTGTGCAGGGGTGACAGTTGTGAAGTATTGGGACATGATTCTCCTTGAAAATAGGCATCTACCGCGTTAATGGAAGGGCCATCAGCGCGGTAGAGAAATGTGGATAACAACGGATTCAGAGCGCCGCTTGCGGCTAGGATGCCACTACGCGGGGACGATCCTGGCCGCGAAGTCGGGAAATTCGTCTGCGAAGGATAGACAATCGGCCAGGCTGCCGGAAAAAGCGAGCACGCCGTCGAGAAATAGGTTGTACATATTGCTCCTATGCAAGGATCAAAACCGCGAGGATGAACACAACCGCGAGGACGACTAGAACGCAGCCAGCGCGGGGATTGGCTGGCTGCGCAGAGGGATGAATAAGCATTACCAGGACACCACGTAGCGGATCGCCTGTTGACCGTAGATCGAGTCGTTGGGGCGGATGGCGGATACGGTGGCCTTGTGCTCTGTAGCGATCTTGTTGGCAGCATCGCTGGCCTGGCTGGGTAGCCCTTCAACGATAACTTCGTGTGCGCAAGTTGCCATTACAAAGAAACCGGCCTTCATCGCGGGGTCAGAAGCCTTTTTCTGGCTCTCGTGCACAGGATTAACACCATGAGCCGCGAGCCAACCGCGATAGTCGTGGTATAGAGCGCCATCATTGCCGGTCTTCACAAGCTCCCAGCCAATAGCGCGGTTACAGACCGTGCGATAGAGCTCTCCCTGCTTGGCCCACTTGTCAGCAAGCTTGCGAAAGGCGCTCTTCTGCCCGGATTTATGGGCATTGGAAGCGTTAATGATCGCGTTCTTAATGCTCCCGCCGATGGCTTCGAGTACATCGTGCTCGATCAAATGCTCATTCGTGTTGATGGCAGTTGGGCTCCCAACCGCCTGCTTGTCTAGTACGTTGTGGCGTGCATCGCGCATATAGACGCCAGCCTTATAGAGAGAAACAGCCTCATCGCGGGTAATCTGCACCTCACGATTGCCACTGCGAGCCATAAAGCGGTTGTTATCGAGGACAACGAAAGAAGAAACAGAAGAGCAGTTAATAGACATTATGAACCTCCAAGAGGAATGAGTGGAAATACGGGGATTAGCGGTTGCCAAAGAGGGCGTGTTCTGCCTGCTCCCTGGTGCAATGAAGCTCACTGGCAAGTCTTTCGTGGGCTTCGCGGCGAATGCGGTCATACACCTTCGCGCTGAGAACGTCTTCGGCGTTGTCTTCAAACGCCACGATGGAATCAAGATAGTTCTGCGCGGCTCTGCGCTCAGACACGCGACCGAACCCTGATGCGACTACGCGAGCGTGACGAATAGTGCTACGATTAACCATGTTTCCGCCTCCTTAAGCGGGCAACAAAAAAGCCCAGGCGTTATTGCCTGAGCTAAGGGGCGTGGAAACAGCCCCATATACAGCCCCCCATAGTTCACTTTTGGGGTGTCTATATACACACACTATTACCCTCAGAAATTCCCCCTACCGCCCTATTTGGCGAGCTTCAAATCGCCTCGCCAGGGAGATATAACCGGACGATGGAAGAAGTCATTGTTTCGTGGGACGTGGAAGAGAAGATTGGCACGCGCAGGACGATCATCGGCCACATGCACCTTCACTGGCACAGGCAGAATCTCCGCGAAGAGCGCGATTACTGTGATATATGCGCTGAAACGTATGTTGAGGCGATGTGCGCGGAGTGTTTCAGCGATGTGAAGATGACGAGAGATGAGGCCGGTGCGTATGTTGATTACGTAGTACGTGCCGATGTCCGCGTTTTGGGAATGGGCGATGCAATTGAATATCTCAAGTTGCACCAGGATTGCGTGATGTACTGGCGTAGCGACTACGAGATGTTTGAGATTTGTAGCGACCTGTGGTAGCCCGCCAAATCTTTACATCCCCAGGCCAGTTATGTACGCTCGATCTCATGACACAGATCGAGTTGTTTGAAACGATTGTCGAGTTGCAGAAGCAGATCATTGAGCTACAGAAAGCGGAAATTACGCGGCTCAAACAGACCCCCACATGGACGTATTGTTCCGCTGCCCCAGAGGAACCAAAACCCTTCAAAACCTGGTATGACGGCAATACGAACAAGGTGGAGTGCTAATGAACTTCCCTTTGTATTGTCAGCGGTCGAATCCGTGGGGGCCGCTACAGCTTGGAAACGGCAAGTGCACGATTGCGAGTGATGGTTGTGTTGTAACTTCGATTGGTATGGCTGCGGGGATTACACCGGATGTGTCAAACCGCAAGCTGAAGGACGCCAGTTGTTTCTACGGTTCGTGTGTTTCGATTCCTCACATTCCCTACGAGCAGGTCTTCGGGAACTTGAAGTACATCTCCGCGTCAGATTGGTGGGATGACCCGGTGCCAAACGACGTACTGGATGTACTCAGGAAGCACATTCAGGGCGGTAATCCGGCCATTGTGTGCGTGGACTCGATGCCCGCGATGAAAGGGGTGCAATACCACTACATGCTGGCTGTAGGGGTTGGCCCAACGGGAGAAATCATCGTCAATGACCCCTGGTACAACGTGACGGACGAGATCGGGAACATCAACAAGATTTGGTGGCAGAAGCTCTTGCGGGGAACGTATGGGGAAGACTCTGCCCACTGCATTTATCGGTTTGATTTGTTGAAGGCGATTTAATGGCGTACATTGTAAACGGCGACGAATGGGTAAATGTGCGGGCGGCACCAAGCACAGACGCGGAGATTGTTGGTGCAATTCAGACGGGGAAGACGATTGAGCCGGTTGAGATCGTGAATGGGTGGGCGAAGATCGCCTTAAATTCGGGGGATACGGTCATCCAGGTGCCGGAGACGCTTGTGCCGGAATATGGCTACATGCTCGCGAGGCTATTGACGGCTCCTACGACCACCTCCCCAACGAGCAAGAAGGCGATCCTTGGCGTTAACTGTGTCGATAGTGCGGAAGCCGCTGACCAGGCAATCGCGGCTGGGGTGCAAGCGGTCTCGATGACTTTCAACGCGCCCTACTGCAAAACACTCAGGCAATACCACCCCGGAATTGTGGTTGCTGGGCGCGGGTGTTGGTACAAAGGCAGTGTTCCCAGCTTCACCTTCTTTGACGAGAAGATGGGTGATGCGCTTTACACGGATGGCTGCCACGTCATCGGGCTCAACGAGGATGACAATGGCATTGGATCATCCGCGAGCGACATCTACAAGCGATTGGACTTCGACACGAAGATGCTCCAACACGTTAAGGATGTTGGCGGCAGGAACGGCGTCTTCCTCATCTACTGCGGTGGTGGCTTCTCGGCGGGGCAACCAGACATTACGAGCCAGGATGTCATCAAGGCTCTGGCTGGATATAGCGATCTACTGAAAGACCGCAACTTCGCGTTCAATACCCACACTTACGCGACGGATGACCACGCGAAGGATATTACGCCCACGAAGATTCGCGATTTGATCTTCGATGAAACGAATGGCGTTGGGCAGACGGTGCGCTACGTGAATGGCAGGTTCGAGACCTTCGACGAGCGCATCTACCGCACCGATTGGACGATTACCCGATGGCGTATGTTCTATCGCCGCTGCGGTTGGCCTTCCCTGGACGAGGACGGCAATCTGACCCGCATCGTGAGCGATGAAACCGGCATCGACGTGGGTTCCATCGGTGGATTCAACGCCGTCCCCGGTTGTGACGATGCCTACTTGCAGAAGTTTGCGCGGAAGTGGGTTGAGATTCAGTCTGCACCATTCGACATCGGGAATGGAATCATGGAACCATCGCACATGGCGTGGGGTGCAATCTTCCAGTGTGGCGCGAATCCCAGTTGGGGCGGCTACAACATCCAGACGAAGCTGAGTTCATTCCAGGCTTGTGGTTGGGGGCAGGCTTGAATCTTGGGTTGGTTGTCGCATTGGTTTGTTACGCCGGGGTCGCCTCTCAATACGGCCCCGGTATCATGACCAACGTTGTGGAATATCGGCGGGAATGGCATCAGTTACCTCCCCTTCCAGCAGTGGGGTATATCGCGGTGGATGATTGCAGCCGGATTGGTGAGCGGGTTTGGGTTAAGCATGGTGATGATGTGGAACCGATGGTGGTGGCGGATTGTGCTGGTGATGATGCTACCCGCCGATGGATGCGCGACAACAACATTCTGATGGAAGTGGATTACGAGACCGCGTTAAGGTGGGATGCGGTTGGCCGTGGCGAACCCGTTGTGATGTGCAAGGAAGTAAAGAATGAGTGAGTACGATCAGGTCGTTAGTGCATTTGCCACGTTGCAGGGCAAGGCGCTGAGTGTCATGAAGGACAGGCAGCACAAGTACGGGACCGGGAACATCAATCAGGCCGGGTACAGCGGCGTGCTTGTGCGAATGGGCGATAAGTTGGCACGGTTGAAGAACAGCGGTGAGAACTTCAGCGACGAGTCTCTGGCCGATACGCTTATCGATCTGTCGAACTACGCTCTCATTGCGCTCATGGTAGTCCAGGGTTCGTGGCCCAAGCCGTCTAAAGAGGATCGCGCGACGATCATCAAGGACCAAATCGCGGTCCTGCAAAAAGAGTTGGAAGCACTTTGAGTCTATTCGGCCTCACCGAATAGGCTATTACGGGCCGGGGCAACCTCTACCCCGGCCATTTCACTTGACAATAACTGATCCTCTGCTCATTATGTTTGCGTGCGGTTTGTAAAACCTGTTTACTACGCCCACAAGGAATTCATTCCTTATCTGGGAAACGGGATATTCCACATCTACCTTCGCAAAGAGAACACTCCCGACTGGTTTTACTACGCATCCATTGTGAAGTTTGTATTTGGGGGATGGGAATGGCAATTGGTACGTTTGATGGAACCGCGAGTGACACCTGTGAGCCTAAATATAGCTGTACTGTCGGGGCGTGGAAACCGGATGGACACGTTTCATTTGGCGACCCGCCGAGTAACGTTGGCTGTACGCCGGAGAACCCCTGGGCCGACTTCAATGGCCGCGAACTCCTAGAGATTAAGTTCGACCGGCTGTACGCTGACGAGTACGCGCATGGCACCGAGGGACATCAGATGCGCCTGCTGATCGCTAAGCTCTCGCGTGTTATCGAGAAGCTGGTGGCCCCACTCCCGTAATGCCGAGATCAAAGCCCGCAGAGACCATCGTCTTAACCGATGGCGATTTGGGAATCATCGACCAGGCTGTAGAGGCCAACAACCCCTCGATCTTCACCAACTACTACATGCGTTCCAGCGGGAACGGCTACTACGTCTATCCCGGCAGCGTCCGATACGAGCAATACATGAAGGTGCTCGCGTCACGCGGGCAAGCTATTGATAAGGGCAATGGCAATTTCAAGATTACCACTGATATTGCCAAGATCGAGTTTATCGCCTCTTCGTCAGAAGTGAACTTCCCGGTCAAGCCGATCAAGCTCCCTTCCGGCGAGATCGGTTTCTTCGAGGAACGCGGGGCTCTACTGCTGCCGTGGGGACTTGAGTTTCACAGGTGCAACCAGGAAGAGATCATCATCATTGGTCTTGCGGGAACGGGGAAAACGCTCAACACAGGTTTGTTGGCGATGTTCATGTGCGCCACGATCCCCAACTTCCGTTTCCTGAACGTCGCTCCGACCCTATACCAGTCGAACCTGATGGTGCGTGCCATCGACGACATGACTCGCGGAACCCTCTTCCGCGAGAAGTTCCTGCTACCAGGGAAAGCAGGCTGGAAGACCGCGCAACAGAAAGTCATCATCACGTTCAAGAATGGCTCGACCGCCGAGTTCATGAACGTGGCGAACAACGCGGTCAACATTCAGTCGTGGTATGGCGACTGGATTCACCTGGACGAAGCAGGTCTATTAGCCGACCTGGACGAAACGGGGACTGAGCAACTGGCAAACATCATGATCGGTCTTGCCACCCGTTTGCGTGGCACGCGGCCAGATGGCAGGCCAAGGCTCGGTCGGCTCTCGATGACATCGATGGCGTATGACTGCGACACGATGTGGGATCGCTACGAGGCGGGGTTAAAGAAGGGGAACACATCAACCTGGTCGCGGCTTGTCCTACACAACGAGAACCCCTACCTGACTCCTAAAGACATCGAGCGTATGCGCAGGAATGTGCCAGCCGGTCAGGAAGGCCAGTGGTTGAGAGGTGAGCGGCCACAGCGCAAGAACGCGGAGTTCCCGCCTGCCATGCTCGATCCGCTGATTTCAAAGACACAGTGGGAGAACGCGGTTAAACATGCTGACGATCCCGGTTGGCGAATTGATTTCAGTGGACCAGGCGTAATACGTTACGAAGAGCCATACATTCCCGGTCACATCTACGTGCAGGCTGGCGATCCAGGAGTCGGCGGGCCGCCTGATCGGAATAGCCCGACCATCATGGTGTTCGACGTAACGAGCTTCCCATACGAGAAGGCCAGACTTGCCGCGTTCTGGTGGGGAGATGGCGGTGGTAGCTACACGCCGTTCATCAATACGTTCCACGAATACTACGCCCGCTACCGTGTGATGCCGGAATTTCGCGGGTACGACTCAACCAGCAGTCAAAAGGCCCTGGCGGAACTTGCGTTCACTTCTGGGGAAGGTGAAGTAGTTCCGCTGGGGTTTGAGGGACAGAAGAAGTGGGAGTATTTATCCGCCCTTAAGCTTCTGCTATCCAGGCAAGTGCTCCAAATCCCCGATGGGATTGAAGGCATTATTCGCCAACTCAGGCGTTACTGCCTGCCCGACAAGAAGATTCCCCAGGACATTGTGGCGGTGCTCTCGATGATAGCGCGGCTTATTTACCCACTCTATCTAACGGCGTACCCCGAACAAGAGGAAGACGATGAAGAAGAAACTGGCGTCGTTATTGCGCAGGTTGGCCGATACTCTCGACCCTATTCCAGAAGGCATTATGGGCGCTAGGTATCGCCGCGCTATGTATGGGAGGCACTATGGGCGATAGCAACCTGATCGTGGTTAATGGATACCTCTACCGCGATTACGGGGATTGGATGAAACGGATCGGCGAGCAGGCCGCGAGTAGGGGTGATGTGCTTGAGTTTGATGGCAAATGGTATGTCGTAGGCGAGAACATGCGGCTGTGCCAGATGGATGATGCAGAAGTTGTGAGGATTGTGTGGGGTGAGTGATGGCCGATGAAATGCGGGAGAAGTTAGCAGAATACGCGCACGAAGCATGGGCGGGCTGGATGAAATACCTCTTCGAGAAGTCGCAAAAGAACTCCGATGGCACGGTCACTATCCCGAAGTGGGCCGTGGATCGTTGGGAGCGCCAGGCGGCAACACCCTACTGCGAACTGCCAGAGACCGAGAAGATCAGTGACCGCGACGAAGCGGACAAGATGCTCAAGATCACGCGGCATCCCGACCTCGGATATGTCATTCAGGATGGCTGTTTGTGGCGCGATCACGGTGATTGGATGGATTTGGTGCGCCGACAGGATGCAATTCCCGGCGATTACATCCACATTGATGACGAGTGCTACGTAGTTGAAAGCGTTGTTCGGGCTCGCAGGGAGGATTGCTGATGGCCGGTGAAGCGGTTATTACGGATGGAGATATTTCCCTGGGGCTTGCACGACCAAACAACTATGTTCCCTATACTCCGACGCTCCCGACCAGCCCGGCGGTCTTGCAATGGCAGGTTGAGCAGAGCAATTACCGTCGCTATTGGGAATGGTTCTACGGAACAGCATTGAATGAGGAAGACCCGGAAGCCTCAAGAGAACAGCAGGAACCGGCCTATTTATGGCCTCTCCATATCAACCCAATCAAGTGGACGTGTATGAAACACGCGGCGGCTCTGTTTGGGGAGGTTCCTGACGACTACGACTCGATGGTTCGCATCTCATTCCGCGACGACGATAACCACACCACGGCAAAGTCGAAGAAACATGCTCAGCGGATTAACCGTGTGTGGTTTGACTCGCATGGCAAGGAAGCGATGGCGACCGCTGGCGTCATGGGCCAGTTCATGAAGGGGAGCTTCTTCAAGGTGAAGTATGACCCCCTGGACAAGAGCCTGAGATACAAGACGAAGGTCGAGTTGCTAACCCCCGACTTCGTGCTTCCGATCTATAACTCCGCGAACTTCTGGGACCTGGTGGAGTGCTACGTGATGTATTACATCGGCTCCCAGGAAGCCGAGAGCCGGTTCGGAATCAAGGTTCCCCAGCAAACCAGCGCGGGAAAGATTCTGTATTGCGAGCACTGGACTAAGACCAGGTACGAGATTACGGTAGGTGGCCTAATTCCAACCTTTGACATCGGCAATTACTCCGTTGAGGAAGGTGGTCGTAATCCCTTCGGCTTCGTGCCATTCGTGTATATCCCCCATCCCGAGCGGGTCGGGAATTTCTATGGTATGAGCCACGTCGATGACCTTGAAGGGCTGACTTGCGAACTCAATAGCCGCATGGCGGATGTCGGGGATTACGTGAGCGCTAATAGTGAGTCAATGTATTGGATTCGGAATGTCACCAAGAAGCTGGAGCCCAAACGCCTTGATAAACGTCACCTTGCGATTGATCTTGGCTCCAAGAATGCCCTTTCACAGTCTGGTGATCCTGAGATCGGTAGACTAGATACCCCAACGGGAACTGCGGTCCACAAGGAATACATTGACCAGCTTCTTAAGATGATCGACCGCACCGGCCATCTGTCGCCTGTCGCCTATGGCGAGGATGAGGGGAGCCAGCGGTCGGGAACAACCCTGGCGGCCCGCATGTGGACAACCACGGCTCATATCAAGCGCGAACGGGTGCTATTTACCACCGGATTACAGCGGCTTGATTGGATGATCGGTGAAATCATGCGTGTGAAGGGAATCGATGGTGTCACCCAGGAGGATGTTTGGCTCAAGAACACCATTGGCTACTTCCCCGCGCTACCGATGGACCGCAAGGAACTTGTGGACGAGGTTGCCGTGCGCAAGGGAACTCACACCATTTCTACCCGCCAGGCAGTTGAAACACTCTCGGACGGCTCAATCGACACAGACGCGCACCTGGCGGAAATCGAGCGGGACATCGCGGAAGAAACGAAGAACCAGACCGAGATCGTGCAAGCGAAAGGATTCCAAAATGCAAAACCTGACACTAAACCAGGCTCTAAGCCTGATTGACGGAGCTATCGCGGTTGCTCCACTTAACCGCCGCGAACGGAATGACGTGGAGCAAGCATTCCAGGCGCTAGTCAAGTACATCACTGATACCGCTAAAGCACTTGACAATAACACATCAGAACATAACAATCAGATCGATAACGCCCCCGCAGCGGCAACGCCCGAGGACGCTCAGGAGAACGAATAAATGGACGAAGGTCGAACTGGAACACCTGCACAGCCGACACAGCCTGCGGATGCGCCGCAAGACCAGAGCTACGAGGCTCGGTACAACGGACTGAACAGGACTTATCAGGAGCATCGCCAGAAGTGGGATGGCGAGAAGACGCAACTCAATGGCATCATTGCCGATCTCACCGGGAAGTCGAAGGATTGGGAAACCAAGTTCGCAGAGGTAGACAAAGCGCGCGCTACCCTGGCAGAACAGATCGAAGCTCTTAATAAAGCCAAGGCTGATGCAGATTCCAAAGCCGCCACTTTGGAGAAGCGATTGTCGAGGCAGTCTCTATTCATGTCCAAATACCCCGATCTCGCTGGATATGAACAGGAAGGCTTGCTGCGCACAGACCTGGAAGGCGACGAACTGGATGCCTATCTCTCCAAGATGGAAGCCAGACTCGGAACGGTTAAGAAAGCCGCGATGGATGACTTGATGGAAGGGGCTACTCCAAACGCTGCGCCAGGGACTCGGGAAGACGGCAAGCTCGATATCGAAACGCTGGGTAAGCAGATTGATGAAGCACTCGATAAAGGCGACATGGCTACTTACGAGGCGTTGTTACCCAAGTGGATCGAGCTTTCTGACAACGTAAAACGCTAAGGGATAGCTAGTTCCGCTTTGGGGGAGTGGAACTGAAATGGCAGATTCTTTCGGCACCATCTACTCTACTGACCCGTGGGCTGGTGTCGCTTCTAATCAGCGTACCTGGTACGACCCGATTCTGCGGGCTCAGTACCGGCGCAACACGCTCTACACTAACCTGGTGCCATACGCCACGCAGCCTATGCTGCCATCGAACACCCCGTTGATGGTGTTCAACTTCGCGTATGACTTCCAGCCGAATACCGATCCGGCAGCGAACCTTCGCTATAACGAAGTGCCACCGGCATACATGGACGGCTTTCAGGTTGAGGTGCGCTTCGAGCGCTACCAGTGGCAAACGGCATACGACAAGTTCGATAGCTATATTTCCTATTGGTCCTCGAAGGGCGGCAACGCTGGTCTTGCTCCGCTCATTCGCGAGCGCGTGAGCCGCGTGCTGACTGAGACTCAAGACTTGCTGGTTCGCAATGCGTTCCTGAGCACGACCTACACGATGCTGCCAAGCTCTTCGTATACCGGCGCGGATCAGGTTACAAGCTCGGACAAGTTCATCCTCGACATGGTGGACGACTCCATCTTGCGTGCGAATACGCAGAATGTGTGGAACTCCCCGATCCCTGGTATGCAGCAAGGCGACTTGCTGTGCGTGGACTCTCCGGGCCAAATCTACGACGTGGTTTCGGACAACTCTTCGACTAACCGCTGGATTGAACTGCGCAAGTATCGCGACCTGAGCCCATTCAACAAGTACGAGATGGGTTCGTATCACAGCTCTCGCCATCTGCAAACGAACGCGAACTGCTTGTGGAACTGCGGGAAGACGAGCTTTACGACCACGATCACCGCTGCGGCTCAGCCTCAAGATGGTGCGCCTGACCCGGCCACCGCGAAGGTTGATGGTACGTATAAGGTCGGTCAGGCTGGCTCTCTGGCTACGCACTACCTGACCGTGGCGAGTGCTTCCGGCGTCAAGGTTGGCGATATGGTGACGATCCACAAGACCAAGAACCAGGCCGCCGACGTAGCCGCGCAGCCCAAACTGCGCGTGCTGGGTGCGCCTCGCTACGATGAAGGCACGAAGCTTGAGCGCCGCATCGTGGGTATTAGTGGCAACACCATTACCCTGAACAAGCCTCTGTTGCTTGACTACACCACGGAAGTGAACGCTTCCGGCACAGGCGCGTTGACCCCTGGTAGTGGCGTGTACGGTTTTGTGACCAAGGGCGTCAACCTGCATGTGAGCATCATGATCGCGGAAGGCAATGGTGTCGTGTGCGGGGTGTGCGTGCCGCCTCGTGTATATGCCCCAGAACCCATCGACCTGTACAAGAGCGTCTACCGCGTTGGCTGGGATGCCTACCTGAAGTATCAGGTGATCCGGCCAGAGGCGTTTGAAATCTTTGTAACAGGCGGGACGATGCGCGAAGCCGATCAGATTTACCACTGAGGCAATGAATGAAATCCTGGGGTGACTTGCTAACCGAGTTCGACGCGCTGCTAGACGATAGTACACGCACATCGTATTCGGAAGACTTGCGCAAGAGCGCGTGGCAGAGGGCTTGCGAGAACTTCGCAATCTCTCACACAGCGCCATTCCGAACGGCAACGGCTTCGGCCAGCGCCTATGCGGAAGGCACATCAGCGGCGTTGCCCCAAGATTTCCTGGAACTACCTTCGGGGGGAGTTGAAGCCATTGGGGATGGATGGCTTGAGCCGATTACGGTCGAGCCGGGGGGCTCCATCCCCAACGACGGCTATCTGCTGATGGCAGATGGCATCTATCTGCCCAAGGGATATACGAATGTGCGCCTGTGGTACTACGCGCACTATCCAACGGTGGAAGATGACACGACAACGTTCGGGCTCCCCTCGTGGGCAGAGTGGGCAGTCATGAACCTGGCAATGGCATACATGCTCTATCCATCCATGATGAATCAACAGCTTCTACGGCAATACCAGGATCGAAGCATGGCAGGTGCGCCAGAAGATAACCCCCCGCGCAAGCAGGCTCTCTTCCTGATGACGGTCTACAACGACATCATCCGCACGGTCTCCCCGCAAAACCGGGGAATGATCTACACACCTGGTGCGCGGGTATGAATGAAATTCACAACATGATCGGTGCCGCCATCGTAGATGCGCTTACGAACTACTGCTCGCTGAGCGCGCTCGCGGCGACAGCATCCGCCTATGCCGCGATTCTCATCCGGCAAGGGAAGCTGCAACAAGACCCGGTTAAAGAACGAATTGCTCTACTGGTGCACCCAGGTGATCCATCAGACACGTCCGAGACACCTGAATGGCGTGACAAGATGGCCGGGGAAGAGGGCGATAAGGACTGGATTCCAGAGTCGCACGAAATCGGCGGTGGAGAGTTCTGGTGGCGCAAGTTCACGGTCGAGATGGACGTATATCTCGTCAAAACAAGGGAAGAGAGAGCGGAGGCGCGTGAGATTTCCGAGTGGGTATTTGGAAGGGCGCACAAGGCTTTGACCGATCTATCGGGGATCAACCTCACCGACGACTTTGGGGAAGAAGCGTTCTATCTGACCGTTGACTCCGTGACCTTTCGGGAGAGCGGCGGACCGCCAAGCACATTC
>DAOUFG010000094.1:0-3811 GCA_034430115.1 Thermoflexales bacterium
GCTGAGCAGGCCGGGCAGCGTGCGCGTGTGCATCAGGCTGGTTTCGTCTTTCACGGCGGTGCGGCCGTCACAGACCAGGATGCCGCCATTTGCCACGAAGTTGCTCAGGCGCTGAGCCAGCGCGTCGGGCAGCAGGTACAGATGTGGTGCGAAGATCACTTTGTATTGGCCGAAGTCGGCGCTTGGTGGGATCATGTCCACGTTGACGCCGGCGCGCAACAGCGCGCGATGATAGCGCCGCACGGCATTTTGATAGTTGTTGCCGCCCGCAGCACTGTTGTCCCAAAGTGAGCTGGCGTAAGCAGGCTGAATCTTGAATGCCCAGATGCTTTCGTAGTCATACAGCAGTGCAACGGGCGTCTCGACCGTTGTGCCGGCCAGTTCGGGCGCCAGCCGATGATATTCGCCGGCTACTTGTGCGGCTTCGTGATAGCGGCGCAGGGGCTTGCTATCGTGCCCCAGTAGGCCATGCCAGTATTGCTCGCGCCCGGCGGTGCAGGTATCCCAGCGGAACCAGATTTGCCCGTCCGCGCCGTGCGCTAGTTGCTGATAGGCGATCTGCCGAATCTCGCCTGGGCGCGGGTTGCGCCCAAACTGGCCCCAACCCGGCGCGCCGGCGGTTTGCTCCATGATCCAAAAGTTCTGCTGTTTCAGGCCGCGCATCACGTCGGCGGCGGTTGCCGCGTCATATTTGAACGCCGGGCCGTCTCCAACGGGATAGTTGTCCCAACTGACGAAGTCAAGGTCCTTTGCCAGGTCATAGTAGTTCAACTCGCTAAATAGCCCCATGAAGTTGTGGGTGATGAGATGGTTGGGGCAGGTCTGGCGCAAAATGCGCACCTGGTCGGCCTGGAAACGCACATTCAACCATGAGTTGAAGCGTTGCCAATCCAGGCATAAGCTGGGGTTGTGCCCCGTGAAATCATCGGGCAGTGGGATTTCATTCCAGGTGCTGTAGCGCTGACCCCAAAAGAAGGTACCCCAGGCGTGGTTGAGCGCATTGAGCGATCCATAGCGGTTACGCAGCCAATCGTGGAACTCCGCACGGCAGGTGTCACAGTAACAGACCGGGCCGCCAAATTCGTTATCGGTTTGCCAGCCGATGACGTTGGGCGTACTTGCATAATGCTCGGCCATGCCGCGCGTGATGCGCTCCGAAAGCAAACGATAGGCGCCCGAACTGAAGCAATTATTCTTGCGCACGCCCCACCGTATGCGCTGGCCGTTGGCCTGGGTAGCCAACGTCTCCGGGTATTTGCGCGCAACCCAGGATGGCATGACGGCGGTCGGTGTGCCCAGAATGGCGCTGACGCCATGTTCGGCAAGGATTTGTAGCGCTTGGTCGAGCCAGGCGAAGTCGAATTGGCCTTCCGTGGGTTCCATATTCATCCACGCAAATTCGGCCATGCGCACGACGTTGAACCCGGCGGCCTGCATCAGTTGTGCGTCGCGTCCCCACATCTCCTGTGGGCGGTGCTCAGGGTAGTAATCCACTCCGATGTACATGAATTGCTCCTTGGAGAGTGAGATATGAGACGTCGCTCATCAGTCTTCACTCGTCATGTTTCATTTGTATGTGCCCAGGCGATGGGCGGCGTGTAACATGGTCAGCACATTTTGTGCCGAGACGTCATTTTGGATGTTGTGCGCAGCGGAGAAGATGTAGCCGCCGTTGGGTTTCAGCGCATCCATCACGCGCTTCACTTCCGCCTCGATCTGCTCCGGCGTCCCGAAGGGTAACACGCCCTGTGTGTCGAACCCGCCGTGGAAGCACAGCCGGTCGCCAAAGTCGGCCTTCAGGCGTTCGGGCTCCATGCGCTTAGCGCCGGGTTGGATTGGGTTCAATATCTCCACGCCGGCTTCCAGCAGGTCGGGCAGCAGGTCATAGACGGACCCGCAGCTATGGTGCCAGAAGTAGGCTGTTGTATATTGGCGCGTGAAGGCGATGCGCTCTGCGAAGTAGGGCTTCACCGTTTCGCGGAAGGCGCGCGGCGACATGAAAGGCCCTGCCTGAGTGCCGAAGTCGTCGCCGCTGGTTGTGAGGTGAATATAGGGGCCGACGGCCTGGTAGTAGGGGGTGATGAAAGCCTTCTGCAACGCCAGCAGCTTATCAAAGAGCTTGAACACGAAGGGGCGATCCCCGGCGATGCGGGCCAGGAAGTCGTCGAACCCGCACATCCAGCAGGCCAGTTCGAGCACGCCATAGACGGGGTGTTCGGCCACGACGACGTAGCCGGTGTTTTCATACAACGCCTGGGCCTGCCGGCGATATTGCTCCAGCAACTTGTCGTCCAGGATACGCGCCGGGTCGGGCCAGGGATAGGCGTCCAGGTCTTCCAACGTGGCGTCGCGCAAGGGGCTTTCGACGATGTCCCAGTATTGGCCGGTCCATTTGCGTATGATGCCCCAGATGTCCACCATGTGGTTAGGCCGCCCGGAGATGGGTTGATCGCCGGAGGCAATCAGGCTGCCTACGCGACGGAAGTCCACGTCCAGCGCAGTCAGCAGGCGCTCGTCGTAGCTGGCAAGTGGGTCTGGTTGGGGGCCGCTGATGCCCAACGCCGCGCGTAGTGCGGCGTACACGGGGGCATCGGCGGAGGTGAGTGAAGTGCCGTCCAGGTCGATCGGCACGCGGTCGGCTTCCTTGTGCGCCATAATGCGCTTGAATCGTTCGCGAGGTGTGAGTGTGGATGTCATGTGGCGTAAATGTGTCATAGCCGCGCCGTTCGCGATCTAAATGCACCACGAACGGCGCGTAGAAAGCTAACCCAGACGAATCAACGACGACTTGCTGTTCCACGCCTGAACGACGACGCTGCCTTTGCCTGTCGCCCGGATGGTGCGCGCTTCGCCGGGCGGCAAGCAGAAGTAATCATCTTCCAGCGTGATCCATTGCCCCTTCGCTGGGGTGGACTGCACGAAGAGTGCCGGCGTGGTGCTTTCGTTCTTTACGGTCACGCTGCCATGCTGGTGCGTTACCTTGAGCACCGGCGCGGGGCCGTTCAGCATGGCCTGGAAAGGTGTCTTGCAGGTGGAGAACATATATTCGTTGCGTGAGAGCAGCTTCCCGCCCGCGTCGGTGAGCGAGAGGAACAGGATGAAGACGCCTGGTTCGGCCGGTAATGCCCGGATGATCTCGCCAACGCGCGCTGCGCCATCGTCGGGCACGTCAACGCTGCCGCCGCTGGAAATGATGATTTTGCCTTGCAAGTCCATCAACTGGGCCGACCACTTGCAGCCCTCCATCGCCGCCAGGCTGTTATTCACCCAGAATTCCACGCGCCATTCGTCATGCGGTTTGAACGTGATACTGTCATAGCGTGCGCTGATGTGTGTGGGTTCATAGCCGCGCCGCACCCACCAGTAGGCCGGCTTTGTCAGCCCCAGGTAGTCCACTGAGTTGGTGCAGCAGGCGTTGGGAAAGGCTTCGTTCAACTGCCAGGGCGATGAGCCGCTGGTGTGCCATTTGCGCCGGCGGTCGGACTCGATGATATAGCGCAACCCCTCAGCTTGCATCCACTGGCTGGCGCGCACGAAGGTTGCCACATCGTCGAACTTGCCAAACATCGCCTCAAGCTTTTCACGATGCAGCCACCAACTCCCGTGGTGCACCCAGGCCGGGTTGGTCGCATCGGGCGGGAAGTGATACTTGGGCGAGATGAAGCGCTTTAAGGTGTACAGGTTGGCGGCGCCTTCCGCCCCAAACTCGGAATGGTAGAGTGGGTCGATGGTGTTGAAGAAGCGGTACTGCTCCTCTGGGCCCAGGTATTGCCAGGGGCCGTGCACGTCGTGCATCCGGCCCGTGCCGTTT
>DAOUFG010000095.1:0-18865 GCA_034430115.1 Thermoflexales bacterium
CAGATGTTGATGTCGGTGAGCATGGCGCGCGCGATGTACATCAAGAAGATCGCTCTGAAGCCCGAAGATGTACAGGCGGCGCTCACCGCCGGCATCACGATAGATCACGTCTTTTCGATGAGCATCGCCGTGTTGGGCGGCGTCATTTGGAGCACGTTTGGCTACCAATACGTCTTTTTGATGGGCGTGGTCATCGCTTCGATCAACTTCTTTGCCGCAATGCACATCCGCATCCCCAAACAAGCCGCACCGGCGCCTGCCGTACAGGCCTGAACGCTTCAGATCCAGGCGGCTCAAGCTGGTTGGGCCGCCTGGAGGCACTATAAGAAGGTATGATTCACCTGCGCAACGGCGCGAGGAGGATGCAAAAATGAAATTGGCAATCGGCGGTGATCACGCGGGGTTCGCACTCAAAGCCCCCCTGGCCGACCTGCTGCGCGCAGCGGGACACGAAGTCACCGATTTCGGCTCCTACACGCCCGCGCCGGTGGACTTCCCCGACATTGCGCAGGCCGTGTGCGACGCGGTGCGCAATGGAGAAGCGGAGCGCGGCATGATGATCTGCGGCACCGGCGTGGGCGCCAGCATCGCGGCGAATAAAATCCCGGGCATCCGCGCCGCCGTGTGTCATGATACCTATTCGGCGCATCAGTGCGTGGAGCATGACAACGTAAACGTGTTATGCGTCGGCGCGCAGATCATCGGGCTATCCATGGCGGAGGAAATCACGCGCATCTTCCTGGCCGCCCAATTCAGCACCCAGGCCGACTTCCGCCGCCGGGTGGCAAAACTGACCGAGCTTGAGCAGCGCGCGGCACAAGAATTGACCGCACGGAACAAATAGAATCAATATCGCTCGTCTGCGCGAATAGAATATGTCAGCATTGGCGTGCGTATCGCTTTCAATGTACGACACATCTTCAGAATGATGGGTCTTTGTCAGCAAGCCGTGCGAAAATAGTGTTGTATAACCAGTGGTGTGGGTTAACTGTTTATAGGTCGAATGATGTGGATGTTGTATACAGGGGGTTGTCTTGAAAAAAATCAGTTTAATCGTCATCGGGATGATTGCAGGGATTGTCATAGCGTTTGGCATGATGTGGAATGGCGCAAACAGGAGCGTGCAAGCCAAACCCCAGCAAGCCTCACAATCAACCATGGGGACGCCGCCAGCAACGGCGCTGTTGGCAGATGAAGGTGCAGCCGTAACAACACCTCAGCCTGCGGACGGGGAAGATGAATTGCCGCAAGCGCGCATCCAGCCTCAGGCGCCTGCCCTTATTCTCCCTACCCCTATTCCGGGTGAAACCCTGGTGTATTTTGTCCCTTCGGACAATGATGCGTCTGCCACGGTGCTGTACCTTTATAATACCGATTCCGTCGATCACACGATCGCCCTACGCGGGTTCAGTTACAACGGTGTTTTGGTTTATTCACTCAATATCGTTGTACCAGCATCCAGCTTTCGCCGCCTAGCCAGTGATTCGGTCGCGGCTGCCCCACCTCCCAGTTGGGCCACACCGGCACCAATCATCACGAATTTCACCGATTTCGTCTACTTCGCCAGCCTGTCATTGCCGAAGGGTGTCAAAGTGGAAGGTTACACGCTGTTCAATCCGGGCACGGGCACGATCGATCCACGCGCGGACCAAGGGGAGGTTCCTCTGCGATTCAGCACCGACCCTGCGACCGTATTCTTGCCATCGGCGCAGAGCGTTCCTTAAATAACCAATGGCTGTGGCCCTGGGCGTGCTGTTCGCATTGAAAGGCGTGGGCGAACGCGCCTTCTGCCATTGGGCGCGCCGTGGTGCTAGACGACACATCTTCAGAATGATGAGCCTTTCTCAGCAAGCCGTGCGAAAATAGCCCTGTAGGTGAAGCATGCAGAAAGCACTTTTTGAAGGCTTGGTGACCGACGAGAGTGGTAACCCCGTCACGGTTGCTTATGTCGGTACCGACCCAACATACGTTGTAGATGAAGATGGTTTCAAATATCACGTGGATGCGCGCTACGTGGACGAACAGGTCCTGAGTTTCTTCCGCGAACAGGTTGAGGGAAATAAAGGCCTGGTGAGCGACGGAATGCTGAAGATGATGGGCAAGGACGATCTGTTTAGCAAGGCTGCCGTGGACGCCTCTTTGCGCAATCTCGATAAGAATTTCGACGCGCTCTTTGAACAGGGCATTCCCGAGCAGGCGCGCATGTACCTGGGGATGCTGGGGTTCCACGTGGTGATTAACCGCCAGGGCGAAGTGACCCACCTGGACATGCCCTCCGCCGTGGACGGCGGTAATGACAGCGGTGAAATCTGATTCGACAGGCGACGTAACGGCAGATGAATGCACACAGCTCTGGCGGGTGCATTCATGCTCCCGGCTCATCCGCCTCGGCCAGCAGGTCACGTTGATCTGCTGGCTCCACCTGTGCGACGTGGCATTGCCAGGCGCGCCAGACGTATAAGGCCGACAATGTGACGACAGGCAACGCCACCACAAAAGCCAGGTATGGCCCCACTGCAACGAGCGGCATCGCCCGCGCGTGATCCATGTTGAGCAAAACGAGCGCCAGCGAAACCCACACCAGCAGCAGGTTCGGAATCCAATCGCCGGAGTGGTAGAGCTTCAATCCCATGCTGCGCCGACGGGTGAACGGCGCAAACAGGTTTACCCCCATATGCCCGCCCTCATCCACCAACACGTGCGCGGCATACCCCAGCCCCGCGACGACGCCCACCAGTGGATCGATCAGGCCGCCCAGGAGCAGCCCCAGGCCGAGCGCAGCCGTCAGCGAGTGCGTCCACTGGCGATGCCAGGGTAGAAAATCCACTCGCACGCCCCCTGCTTTACAGGCCAAGGGGACATCTCGCCCTGGGGCTTGTGGCAGCGGGTGAAATGCCAGCATAGGCCCGCCTAACTCGTCTACTCGCAGCGGGCTGGCGTAGGGGTCTTCCAGCGGCCCTACCTGTGCACGTGCCTGTGCCTCATCCTCATCCATCGTCACGCAAACTTCACCATGCGCCACATCAAACGACACCGTGTAGCACACCCACTCCGCCGCGCTCTTGCGGGCGGGGTAAAGCTGTGCCACGCGCGTCCGTCCCTCCTGGGCCGCCTGGCGCATCTGCGCGGCAATGGCATCGGCGATCTGTTGCGGGTCCGGCTGAGCTTGGTCGGGAGCAATCGTCGCATCGCGCCGTTGCAGATAGCGCATCAGGCGGAAGTCCAGCAGGTCGGGCAGCATGGCGCATGCCCCGCCCAGTGCGATGAGCAACGCCCCCTGTGCCGCCTGGTCCATCACGCCAGGCACAAAGGATGCCACCACGAGCCCGCTCGCGAAGTGCGCGATATTTTTCATGTCGCTCCCCCATAAAGAAACACACAAAGGTTTAGCTTTTGTGCGTTAGCAAGTCTTAGCCAGATTGTATGGCAACGCGCCTATTGCGCCTACAATCAACCCTATGCTGATTGAATTCCTTGGCACCGGCGGCGCGATTGCCACGCCCGTCCCCGGCTTGATGGACCCGCTGAACGTGAAGGCGCGCACATTGGGTGTACCCTATAGCCGTTTCGGGCCTTGCCTGTTCGTGCACGGGCCGGACTTGCTGATCGATACCCCCGAAGAAGCACGCCTGGCGCTGGACCGGGCCGGAATTGCGCACGTGCCCAATTGCATCTACTCACACTGGCACCCCGACCACGTCTTGGGGCGGCGCATTTTTGAATTGAATCGTGACTGGGGCAAGTGGCCCGATCACCCCTTCTGCACACAGATATATCTGCCACAACAGGTCGCCATCGACGCGCGCGATCATCAAGGGCTTTACGAAACGCTCAGCTTTCATCAATCGAAGGGGCTGGTGAAGATCCACGAACTGCGCGACGGCGAAACCTTCACGCTCAATGGCGTGACCATCGCGCCCTTCCGCCTGGCACAGGACTACGCCTATGGCTTTCTGTTCACTGAACACAGCCGGCGCATGTTGATCGTGCCCGACGAGCTCTACGCCTGGCAACCGCCCACATTTACGCACGGGGTTGACCTGGCAATTCTGCCCACGGGGGTATTTGAGACCAACCCACGCACCGGCCAACGCCGCATTCCGGCCAATCACCCGATTTTCGACTCGGAAGCGACGTTCAACCAGACCTTGCATATGGTGACGCAGATACAACCTCGGCAAGTGATCTTCACGCACATCGAGGCGGTGGACATGATCGATCACGATGAGTTGCAGGTGCTGGGCCAACAGCTCACCGAGAGCGGCAAATATGGCGAAGTGAGCTTTGCCTGGGACACCCGGCGCGTGAATTGCTGAGACGCTCTAACGCAAAGGCCCAGTGAATGTTTCAAAAGGCCCCTATGCAGCACACCATGCGGCAGTCGTGGCCGCCTAACCCGCGCACAGCGGGTTTTCTTTCCCAGCCGTCGGCTTCGAGCCGATGGTGTTCTTGGCCAGCGCGCATCCGCCATTGCACCTATCCCTTCGCAATGATGCCCGGCTTGACCAGCAACGCTGCGCATGTACCTCTCGGCTCAGATTCCTCGCGCGCCATTTTATCGCGTGTGCATTTTCGTCGTCTGGCGCGTTGCTCATGATACGTGATTCATTTCACAGAGAGACATGGCTTGAGCTGTCATTCCGACGAACGCAGCGAGGAGGAATCTTGGTTGTGCAAGGTGCCTGCTCGAGACAACGCTCAGATTCCTCGCGCGCTATTAACCCCTTGCATGATTTCATTCGTTGGCGCGCGCTTCGGAATGATAAGGCCGCAGGTCATGGAGCACCCCTTTTGTACCAACGATCTAACTCTCGAAATGACAACGCCATCAGAGAGGAACACGCTTTTCAAAACACTCTCTAAATGGTCAGTCGTGCAATAGCACCGGCAGCCAGACTTGATGAGAATAAACAAATACGCTCACAGACTTGCCAACTAATGCACCCGACAGCCCATCCTGGTACGAGACGGCGTAACTTTGCAGCGTAATCGTTCCCGCCTGGGTTGGCATCAAGGTCAACGATAGAGTGATTGCATTCTTTGGCGTAAGCTCAGGGACGGTCCAAGTGATCACGCTCCCATTCTGGGACACAGGCGGCGTAGCATTGACAAATGATGTGGAAGACGGCACAGTGAACGTGACGGCCACATCTGTGCGTGTCAACGCCTGATAATTGGTCAACGTGACATTAAACGTCAGAGGGCTTGCTACAGAAACAAGCGCAATAGATGGGGCGGCTTCTATTCTCCCTTTTAACGCCTCACTCACAGCGGCCTGTGCGTCCACCAGCCCATAGCCGAAGGTGTTATTCGGCACGCTGCTGCCCGATACACCACCGCACGTCTGCGCACTGGTAAGCGGCCGGGCCGTGTTACGCAAAATCGCTTCGGTATCGTCGATGTCGCCGCGCAGACCGGGCGCGGCCGACCACAGCAGCGCCACCACGCCCGCCACGTGCGGGGTGGCCATGCTGGTGCCATCCATGTAACCATAGGAGCCATTCGTAACCGGCACTGTGGAGTAGATATCCACACCTGGCGCCACCACATCCGGCTTCAGGCCGCCATCAAACGTAGAAGGACCGCGGCTGCTGAACAATGCAATCGTGTTGCCCGCATCGACGTTCGTCGCGCCAATCGCGAACACGTTGCTATACATCCCAGGCGCGTGAGCGACGGTCGTACAGGCGGGGCCCTCATTACCGGCTGCGGCCACCACCATTACCCCCGCGCTGCGCAGCGCCTGGGTTGCTGTGATGAGCACGTCGGGTTGTAGACAACCGTCCTCATTCCAGGGCGACTCCCCCCAGCAGGTCCACGAGTTACTGGTGATGTCGGCCGCCAAAGAGGGGTTAGGGTTTTGCCCATTCACGTCGGTTGGTGCGAGGGCAAACTGGAAACACGCCACGTAACGCGACACGCTGCCCGTGCCACTATCCATGTTGCGACAGGCGATCCATTGCGCACCAGGGGCGACGCCCGTCTGCGTGCCCGCACCATCGTCGCCCACCATCGTGCCCGTGGTATGTGTGCCATGCGAACCATCGTCGGTCGGGCTGGAGACGGATTTTCCAACCGCGTCGAACCAGTTGTAGTCGTGCGTGGCAGTGCTGCCATTCCATCCCCGATAGTGCGACTTTAGGGCCGGGTGATCCCACTGCACGCCGGTATCCAGGTCGGCGACGACGATGCCCTGCCCCGTATAGCCAAGCGCCCAAACCTGCGGCGCGTTCACGCGTTGCACCCCCGATGAGACAGATTGCGCTACATTCAAGAGCGATTCGAGCTTGGGGATTGGAGACTGCACGCTTTCGATGCCCTTGCCCTGCACGTCCAGGTCAACCCGCCTGACGTCGGCCCGCGTGGCAAGCCACGCCATCGTCGATTTATCGGCAGCCGGCACAGCGATGGCGTTCGTCAACCACAGCACCTGATAGGACACGCGCCGGAGCGCCAGGTCGCGGCGCAAATCCGCCTGTGCAACGTCGGCATAGTGCATCAGCGTATCGGCCACAAAGCGCGTTTTGGCTTCTTTGGTCGCAAGCGTTTTGGCCGGCGAAAGATCTGGGTAACCTTGCGCGCTGACGATGACGTCAGCCGTGGCGTCGGCGGCACTGGATGCCGCACTCCACGCATCAGCCGATACTTTTGCGGGAGGCTCCACGTCTCCCTGGGGGTAAACAGCAGGTCGCCATGCCAGGCTAAGCAACGTACACAACGTCAAAATGAATGATGGAACAACCCGCTTCATGCTTCCCCCTTAATTCGATGGGAACCTCAGGGCAACGCAATGACGTGCATCGCCCCGATAAACAACGCCCCACGAGCAGGCACCCTAACACCGGTGGCGAATCAGGTATCCAACACCTTGGCCAATTGGAAAAGAGCCGGGTTGATCGGCTTTTGCACACCCACCACCTTCTCAAGCGGCGTGGTGGTCACCTCGCTCTTGATCATGCCGACCAGGACACCCGTCTCGCCGCGATCCAACGCATCCACAGCGCCGGCGCCCAGGCGGCTCGCCAGCAGACGGTCATAAGCCGTCGGTTCACCTCCGCGTTGGACATGGCCAAGCGTCGTGGTGCGCAACTCATATCCGATGCGCGCCTGGTGTTCGTGGAAGTAGGCGGCCAGCTTTTCCGCATTGTATGCAGCGCCCTCGGCCACCACAGCGCAGGCATGTGTCTTGCCACGCTCGTATGCGCGCCGGAAAATCTGCACCACTTCCTCGGGGTCGGTCTGGATTTCGGGGATCAGGATTGCCTCAGCGCCGCCCGCAATGCCCACTTCCAGGGCCAGGTAACCGCAATTGCGCCCCATCACTTCCAACAAAAAGGCCCGTTGGTGCGAGGCGGCGGTGGTCTTCAACCTGTCGAGCGCTTCCAGCGCGATGTTCATCGCGGTGTCCACGCCGATGGTGATATCGCTGCCTATCAGGTCGTTGTCGATGGTGGAGGCAACGCCCACCACCGAGAACCCCATCTGCGATAGCGCGTGCGCGCCCGTCTGTGAACCATTCCCGCCGATGATGACTACCGCTTCGATCTCTTGCTGGCCCAATTCCCAGAGCGCCTTCATGCGCCCTTCTTCGGTCTTGAATTCCGGCGCACGGGCGCTACCCAGCACCGTGCCACCCAGTTGGATGATGCCACCCACAGAACGAGCCGTAAGCTGGCGAAAGTCGCCGCCGATCAGACCAGCGTACCCCTGGTGTACGCCGAAAACTTCCCAACCCTTGGCTATCGCGCAGCGTGTGACGGCACGAATTGCGGCATTCATGCCCGGCGCATCGCCACCCGATGTCAGGACTGCAATTCGCTTCATTGCTTACTCCTCGACGATGTATCAGTTTATCGTGTATTATCGCAAAAACCGCAGTGCTACAATGCCAGCGCGTTTATAACACGACGCAACCTTTGCGCCGTGACCCACACGATATTTACATGGCGTATTAGAGGAGTACAAGAAAGTGACTGATTTTCTCATCCGAGGTGATCTGGCGACATTGGACCCTGCCATCGCTGAACTCATTCAGCACGAGCACGCCCGCCAATTCGCCAAGTTGATTATGATCCCCTCTGAATCCACCGCGCCGGCGGCCGTCTTGCAGGCCGAAGGGTCGGTCTTGCAAAACCTGTATGCTGAAGGTTACCCACACCCTTCCATGCACGGGTTGACGGAAGAGCAGTTGCTGGCCTACGACGAACAACTGGCCTATTTCCGGCGCTATGCCGACCGCCGCTATTACAAGGGCGTCGAATATTGCAACATTTTGGAATCGCTCGCGCGGCGGCGCGGCGCAGAATTGTTCTGCCCGCCCGGCCTGACGCCCGACCAGGTCTACCTGAGCGTGCAATCGCTCTCGGGGGCGGTGGCCAACACCGCCGTCTACGAAGCGCTGGTGAACGAAGGCGACACGGTGATGGGCCTGGACCTGCTGCACGGCGGTCACCTTTCACATGGCAGCCCGGTGAACCACAGCGGCCGGCATCATCGCATGGTGTTCTATCGCGTGGACGAGAAAACTGAGCGCCTGGACTACGATGCCATTTATGAAACGGCGATGCGCGAGAAGCCGAAGATGATCATCACCGGCTACACCTCCTACCCCTGGGCCCCCGATTTGCAAAAGTTCCGCGAGATTGCCGACGCCGTGGGGGCCTACCTGATGGCCGATATTTCACACGTCGTCGGGCTGGTGATCGGCGGGGTATACCCAAACCCGGTGGGCGTCGCAGACGTGACCACCTTCACCACGCACAAGACGCTGATGGGCCCGCGCGGCGCGGTGATCGTCAGCACCGATGAGGCGATCGCGCACAAGATCGAGCGCGCCGTGTTCCCTGGCGAACAGGGCGGCCCGCACATGAACAAGATTGCCGGCATCGCCGTGGCGTTCAAGCTGGCGCAACAGCCGGAATATAAGCTGCTGCAACGCCAGATTGTGTCGAATGCCCAAGCCCTGGCCGACGGTTTCAAGGCCAACGGTTTGCGCGTGGTGCACGACGGCACCGACACCCACCTGGTGCTGCTGGACTGCAAGACGATCAGCTACGGCAAAGAGAAGCTGATGGGCGATGCCGCCGCGCGCATCCTGGACCTGGCGAATATCGTGTGCAACCGCAACACCATCCCCGGCGACCGCGACGCTACCCGCCCCAGCGCGCTGCGCTTCGGCACGCCGTGGGTCACCCAGCGCGGATTGCGAGAGCCGGATATGCGCGAGATCGCCGACGTGATCGCGTTGATCCTGAAGACGGCCAAGCCCTACACCTACATCAGCCCGCACGCCACCGCCTACCGCGCCAAGGTTGACTTCGACAAGCTGGTGGAAGGCGCCCAGCGCATCAGCGCGCTGGCCCACAAAGCCGGCGTGGATGCCGATATCCCGCGTGACGGCTATCCGCACGAGTGGAGCAGCGTGACGCTGCCGGCCACAACTGAAAATGACCTGGTGGCGCTGGAAGTGCGCGGCGAGGCCGCACGCAGCTTCTTGCAAGACGCGCTCACCAGTGACATCAGCGCGCTCGAAGCGGAAGAGACACAACCCGCCTGGGTGCTGGAACGCAGCGGCGAGCCGATGTCGCCGGCAATCGTGTTGAACGCCGGCAACACCTATCGCATCGCCGTGCCAACAGCCAAGGCAACCCGCGTGGCACAATGGTTCCGCGCGCTCTCCGACGGCTACGTGCTATTCGACGACAAAGACATTCCCGCCAAGCTGGCCGGCCCGGTGATCGTGAACGTCACCAGCGCAGCCGGCTTCGACGCATCTGCGTTGCCCACCCAATTCAGCGCTCAGGCGACCGGCGTGGCAACCTACAAGCCCTATTTCATCGGGCAGTGTGGGTTGAAGGACCTGGCGGCACATACGCTGCCGGTGAGCAAGCCGCAGCCGGTCGCAGAAGAGGCACACGCGCCGCTCAAGCGCACCGCCCTTTACGAAACGCACAAGCAACTGGGCGCAAAGCTGGTGCCATTCGCCGGTTGGGAGATGCCCGTCTGGTATGGCAACTCGTCGGTCAGCGAAGAGCACATGGCGGTGCGCAACGCCGCCGGCCTGTTCGACGTGAGCCACATGGGTGTGCTGGAGTTCAGCGGCCCCAATGCCTGTGACTTCCTCGACGCCGTCAGCACCAACGATGTGCATGACGTGCACAACGGCGGGTCGCTCTATTCGTACCTGCTCGACGCCGACGGCGATGTGATCGACGACATCATGATCTACCGCGTCGGCCAGGAACGCTACATGGTGGTGGTCAATGCTTCGAACGACGATAAAGACCAGGCCTGGCTAAGGGCTTTGAACGAGGGCACAAGCGGTGCAATCAAACTGCCGCACTGCCAGATGCGCGACCTGCGCGACACCGTTGCCGGAGCCGATATGCGCGTGGATATCGCGCTACAAGGCCCTGCGTCGCTCAAGACGTTACAGGCGCTGTTGGGCAGCGCGGCCGATCGCGCGGCGCTCGCGAAGCTGGAGCGCACCGACATCATGCACGCCACGCTGTGCGGCCTGGACGTGTTCATCTCGCGCACCGGTTACACCGGCGAGTCGGTGGCGTATGAAATCTTTGTGCACCCCGGTCAATCGGCCACGCTGTGGCGCGCGATCCTCGACGCCGGCAAGGCCTTTGGCGTGCGCCCCGCCGGGTTGGCAGCGCGCGATAGCACGCGCACTGAAGCCGGCTTGCCGCTCTATGGGCACGAACTGGCCGGGCCGCTGAACCTGGCGCCCTATCACATTGGCTTTGGCGGCTACGTAAAGTCCTATAAGCCGTTCTTCATCGGCAAGACGGCCTACTATCAAAAAGCCTCGCAGGCTACTACCAAACTATCGCGCTTCCGCATGAACCAAAAAGGGGTGCGCGTGCCAAAGTTGGGCGACCCCGTGCTTGATGCACGCGGGCGCGTCATCGGCACCGTCACATCCTGCGCGCTGGATAGCGAAGGCTACCTGCTCGGCCTGGCGATGATCGAGACATCGTTTGGCGCGAAAGATGGCGTCGCGGTCAACGTGCTGGCCATTCCAGAACGAATGCCGGCACCACTGACGTCACTCGCTGCGCTTGGCAGCCGCACGTTGATGCCCGATGCCGCAACGGTGCTGACCCGCTTCCCGAAGAAGAAGTAGAGGTTCGCGTTCTCACCGCCCACAACGGATTACACGTAATTCAGAGGAAGAAAAGACCTCCGAGGTCTGCGAGACCTCGGAGGCTTTTTCATTTGCGCCCACGGTTTCTTTGTGTTAGGCCGTCAAGTTGTGAACGCCAGCTATCACGACTCCACGGACGTTTGCGCGGCCAGGGACGTCTCCGGTTGGTGGTCCACATTTAACCTGGGGTCCAGCATCTCTTTCTGAATCTGCCGATAGAGGGGAGCCAAAGAGGGGTTATCACGCAACACGTGCTCCACCACCTGGTCGGCAACTGTCTTGTGCACGGCGTTCACGTTCACTTGCGCCGCGTAACGCGCCAGTTCGCGCGGCTGATCCAGCCCTGCGCGCTGCAACAGCAGCAACAGAATATCCACCCGCCCCATCGGTAAACTAGGCTCCGTCAGATTGCCCTTCTGCCGCGCGCGAATCTTCTCGTAGAAGTAAGCGGCCAACTCATAGTGATTGTTAAAAGGCCGGTTTAAGTTCTGTATGCGATTTTCCACGGCTTTTTGCAAGCGTTCCAGGGCAATTTCCCCGGCCAACACCAGGCCATTCAACTCATCCAGGATGGCATACTCTTCGTCAGACAAGCCACCATCCACCTGCTTATAGGCCAAGTCGTGCTCTACCTCTGCCCAGGCGTGCATAAGCACCGACGCTACTTGTATTTCAATGCGCACGCCTGAGTACCGCTGATCCTGCTGACTTAACTGATCGGGCTTAAGGTGTACCCGATAATGCGTCGCCCAATAGCCTGAGAAACGCTTCCCAAGATGTGGCGCGGAAGCAGCAGGGAAATCCTTAGGAGGTTCGATCAATTCGAAATGATCGCGTATAATCTGCCCAACTTGTTCTCGGTCAGCGGGAAAATACAACGCGATGCGAACGCCTGCAACATCCACAATGTCGTTGTAGATATCGTCTAACGTTTTGTATTGCACCCGTCCGGCGCGGCGGCGCACTTTTTGTTCAAGGTGATCCGGACGTTTTGCCCGGTAAGTCACAATCGTGCGAATACCGCTCTCTTCCAATGCAAATTCGCACTGTTGAGCGCAATATTGCGAAACATCCTGGTAAAACTCGAACTCACGCCGGTATTTAGAGATAAACTCATTGATTAGTGACATAGCTGGATATCCCAGTCGACGCAAATGTATTGTAAGGTCACACACATTAGACGCACGTTAAAACAGGCAGACATCAAAACAACGATATTCCAATGATTCTGGGCTACAATACTCATTTCACTAGCGGGGTGTTCAGGGATTGGAGAGGCGTTTGAGCGATATGTCCGAAGATGTAGATACCCACAATATCACGACGGTTGAAGAATTGCTAACTGCAATGTCACCCAGGTGTGACAAAGCAGGGCTTGAGTTCATCCTGCGTGCCTATCGTGTGGCGGAAGCTGCTCATCGCACACAGAAACGCTCCACGGGCGAACCCTATATCACCCACCCGCTCGCCGTAGCCGGGATTTTAGCCTCGCTCAAATTGGACGCGACCACCATCGCCGCAGCATTGCTGCACGATGTGGTAGAAGACACCAATCTCACACTGGACGATCTACGCGACCAATTTGGCGACGAAGTAGCCAGCCTGGTGGATGCGGTTACCAAGCTTAGCCAGCGCGAAGGCATCAAGAAGGACTTTGAACAAACCGACAGCAATAGCAATGCGGATGAAGGCGCAAATGCCTCAGCGCATAACGTAGAAACCACCACCTTCACCTATCACACCGACCGCGAAGCCGAGTCGTTGCGTAAGATGCTGCTCGGTATCGTGAAGGATGTGCGCGTGGTGCTGATCAAGCTGGCAGATCGCCTGCACAATATGCGCACGCTCGGCGCGCTTTCGCCGGAGCGGCAACGCAAGATTGCGCGCGAAACGCTGGAGATTTATGCGCCGCTCGCCAGCCGGTTGGGCATCTGGGAATGGAAGCAACAATTGGAAGACCTGGGCTTCTGCTATGCCGACCCCGATACCTATAACTACATCAACCGCATGTTGATGGCCGGTGCCAAAGAGCGCGAAGCACAAATTGCGCATTACATCTCCAAGCTGCATGACGAACTGGATCAATTCGGCATCCACAATATCGTCATCACCGGGCGCGCCAAGCAAATCTATAGCATCGCGCGCAAGATGCAAAATAAGAAGCGCTCGTTCGACCAGTTGAACGACCTGCGCGCCATCCGTGTCATCATCGAAGATGAGACACCTGAGCAGGAGACGGACGCCGTCGCAGTGAATGAGCCCACCGTGCCCGAAACTTCGCTCCCGCGCGTCAATGGCAATGGGCACATGCCAGAGCAGAACTTTATGGAATCACTGGTGGATGCGGGCAATAACGAATCGGCGGAGCCCGACGAACGCCAGCAGAAGCTTGCCAAGCGCGACAAGCTGCGCACAGACCCTGGCATCCAAACTTGTTACATGGTACTGGGCGTGGTGCATCGCATCTGGATGCCCATCCCAGGCGAGTTCGATGATTACATCGCCGTGCCAAAGGACAATCATTACCAGAGCCTGCATACCGCCGTCATCGCCGACGACGGCCAGCCTCTGGAAGTGCAAATCCGCACCCGCTCGATGCACAAGGCCGCCGAGTTCGGCATCGCTGCGCACTGGCTCTACAAAGAGACGGCACCGCTGAATGAAGATTACCAGCAGAAGCTGGGGACCCTGCGCGACGCCATTCGTTCGCTCAGCAGCGCCGAAGAAGATGCCACCTCCTTCGTGGATGCGCTGAAGCAGGATCATTTCAAAGATACCGTATTCTGCTTCACCCCCAAAGGCAAACTTGTGGAGTTGCCCACCGGTTCCACGGCGTTGGACTTCGCCTACCATATTCACACCGACCTGGGGAATCACTGCCGGGGCGCGCGCGTCAATGGCATCTTCCAGCCACTCACCTATCGCTTACGTAATGGCGACCAAGTGGAGATCATCACCAAGTCCAATGCCACCCCCAGCCGCGACTGGCTACACGACCCCAACTACGTTGCCACCGCAAATGCAAAATCCAAAATCCGCCAATGGTTCCGCAGACAAGAAAGAGAGCAAAACATCGCCGCCGGGCGCGAGATGATCGAACGCGAGATGCGCCGGCTGAGCGTAAATAGCTGGATGGGCATCGATGACATCCTGGCCCTCTTTAAGGTGGAGAAAGATAAAGCGGATGACTTCATGGAAAAGGTCGGCTACGGCACCATCAGCATCACCAGCATCTCTGGGCGCATCCTTGAGGAAGAACGTCGCCGCCAGAAAGAACGCGAACAAACCAGCCTGGCGAACATCGTGCCCAATTTCCTGCGCCAGCAAACGCCCGACCGTGACAGACAAGTCGGCTGGCACGTGCCGGGGGTCGGCGGTTTACTGGTGAATATCGCGCCATGTTGCACACCGCTTCCGAGCGACCCCGTGATCGGCTACATCACACGCGGACAGGGCATCCGCGTTCATCACCGCGATTGCCGCAACATCATCAACGCCGAGCCGGAGCGCCTGATCGAAGTGGTCTATGGCGGCAGCCCGCAAGACACCTATCCCGTGCAGTTCCTCGTCACAGCCATTGATCGGCCAGGGCTATTGCATGATCTTTCCGGCGTGCTGGCAGATCAGAGCATCAATATCCTGGACGTCAAGATCGTTCACTCCGACCCAAAGGTCGCCGAGATCACCGTTTGGTTAAAGACCGAGATGGCCAGCACCGGCAACGTCGCAGCCACGTTGAACAAGCTGAGTCACGTGCGCAACGTGTTCGAAGCCAAACGCGTCCTAAATGCGCGCCAGAAGTAAGCCGCCATGACGCTCACACCCGCTGGTCACTATGGCTCGTCGCGCCACGCAGCCACTGAACCACCCGATTATCGCTATTTTGATCTGTGCGGCAGCCATGCCCAAATCGGTGCGTTGCTGGGCGCACAAGACCCGCCCTTTGTGATGCAACCCTGGTGGGCCGCGCCTCCCTCGCCCGCCTTCGCACGAGAGTGTGCGGCGGTGGTGCGCGATGTCCACACGCCGTTGATGGAAGAGCTGGCTGCCTATGCCGACGCGCAAGCCTGGGATGCAGACCTGCTTTGGCAGCACTGTTGCCGGGTAAATCTTAAGGCGCGCTTCCGGCTGGGTGCGGAAGGATGTTCCAGCTTTGCCTGCTATGCGAATGGGTTTACCATCATCGGGCGCAACTACGACTATTGGCCGTTGCAAGCGCGTCGGCAACGTATCCGCTTTCAACCACAGGATGGTCGCAGTTTCGCCTCCGTCGGCGGTCGGGGTGGCGTGCCGTGCGGGCGTTACGACGGGATGAACGAACACGGCCTGTTCGCCTCGCTGCACGTCATCATGACGGACATCCCCGACGAGGTGCAGCCCGGCATTCCCTTTCACCTGGTGGGCCGGCTGGCCTTGGAACTGTGCCGCACCGCGCGCGAGGCTGTCGATCTGTGGTTGCACATCCCCCACCTGAGCGCGCTCAATTACCTGGCTGCGGACGCGCATGAGGCATTTGTGGTGGAGGCCGACCCGCGACGCGTGCGCGTCAGGCCGCTGCAAGACGGCGTAATTGCCGCAGCCAATCACTTTCAGCACCCCGACATGCGCCCATTGCAGGGCAATCGCGTGCTGACGAACTCCGCCTGCCGGACACACACACTCATCGACATGGCGCACCACGCACACGAGGCAACGAACGTCGATGCCGCCCTGGCCTACGCGCGCCAGATGATGGCCGACCGAACCGCCCCTGTCTGCGGCGCAAGTGGGGCACTCAGCACACTCTGGTCGTGGGTGGCAGAATTGGGCAGCCGGCGCATCCAATATGCCCCAGGACCGCCGCACATGACGGCTTATACGGAAGTGCCGGGGCCGGAAGCATAGGACGAACAACCCTCGCAAAAAGAAACCCCGTGAGTTTGGGATAATCCCCTCCACCTGGCCTTTTTATCCAGGCGGAGGGCGGGAAGAATTCGATGCTTTTATCCCAGGCAACGGTTAAGACGGATCGACCATACCATCCCAGTTCTTATCGTAAAAGCACAAACGTGATTGTGTTCATCACGCTCGAATTGAAAATGAAGATCGCCGGCTTGGAAAATGTCTTTTGCAACCGGTTGAAGCGTTTCCGGGGTTGAATAGCCTCGTCTGAAACAAAGCTGTTCTCCATTGAGCAGGAATTTGTAAGACACGTTCAATTCCTCAGAACGATAAACACCCACACAGATGTATTGGCGTAATTTAACGGAATGACTTACATTGTTCAGACTACTAGCCGTTCCCATTCCGCCATAAGCGAATCGAGTCTGGCCTGTGCCTGGGCGATTTCCCAACCAAGCTTTTGCATGTGTTCGAATGCCGGTTTTGTGCCAGTAATACTGGCCTTGCCTGCCCTTTCTAATTCGCTGGAAAGGCGTTGGACCTTTGTTTCTTGCTCTTGGATGCGGTCTTCGAGCAGTGTCAACGTTTCAACGCGGCGCCTAGCCTCGCGGCTGTTGTCGAACACCACCTGCTTTTGCGGCAGTAATACCTGATGGGCATGGACGGCCTGCAAGCCGGTTGCCTGGCGCAGCAAGAATTCTCGGTACGTACCTCTGAACACGAACAATTGGCCGTCACGCAACTCCCAAATCTGGGTCGCCAGCCGGTTGATCAGATATCGGTCGTGGGACACAAGCAAGATGGTTCCGCTGTAGGCTTCCAGCACCTCCTGTAAGGATTCGCGTGCAGGGATGTCGAGGTGATTGGTTGGCTCATCGAGGAGGAGGAAATTCGCACCGTCAAGGGAGAGGATGGCGAGGGCCAGCCGCGCTCGTTCTCCCCCCGAAAGTGCGCCAACCGGCTTGAAGACATCCCTACCACGGAAGAGATAGGGTGCCAGATAACTGCGCGCCTGGTCTACCCCCATCGACTTATAGCGGATTAACTCGTCGAGCACGCTCCTGTCGCCGGTGAGTCCATCGTGGGCTTGGGCAAAGTAGCCGATCTTCAGGCTCTCGCCCAATTGGGCGCAGCCCTGAAGTGGTTCCACTTGCCCCAGCAGCACCTTCACGAAGGTCGTTTTGCCTGTGCCATTTGGCCCGATCAACGCCGCGCACTCGCCGCGCGTGAGTTCGAGCTCGTTAATTTTGAACAGCGGGTTCTGCGGGTAACCGATGACCATATCACGCGCGCGCAGCACGGTGGTACCACTGGTGTGGCCTTCCGTCAAGCGCGGCCTGACCGCCAACGGGCGACCTGCAGGCATCGAAAGCGCGTTGACCTTGCGGATGGCTTCAGACACCGTAAGCGGGTGAACACTCAGGCCATAGACAAAAGTCCAATCCCGCCATGTTATCCCGCTCCGCAACGCCATAATCCCGTAATTTTCGACGATCACCAGGTCACGCGCCAGCCGGCGCAGTCGGCCCATCGCCTGGTCGCGCGTGCTGTCTCGCACCATATTGTGCTGGATGTAATCAACCTCGCTCAGCATGCGCCCTTTCTCTTCCTCAAAGACCTTCTGGTAACGCTCCCAGCGTTCCACGCGTTGCATCAAGTAGGCGCTGTAATTGCCCGAATAGATATCTATCCCGGTCGGGCTCATCTCCCAGATGGTGTTGACCGTGTTGTCGAGAAAATAGCGATCATGGCTAACAATGAGCACCGCGCCCTCCCATTCATGTAAGATGTGCTCAAGCCACTCGACGGCTTCGATATCGAGATGGTTGGTAGGTTCGTCAAGCATCAACAGGTCGGGCTTTTCGAGCAGCAACCGTGCCAGCAGGGCACGGGTCCTTTGCCCCCCGGAAAGATGGTTAAGCGGCATCTGCCAGTACTTCTTGCCAAGGCCCAATCTCTCCAGGGTCTGCTGGATACGCAGGTCGAAGTCATAGCCGCCCACCCGCTCGAACTCTTCTTGTATCAAGCCGTATTGCTGTAAGAGTTCCTCGTTGTAATCACCCTCCGCCATCCGGGCTTCCAGTTTATGCAGGTGGGCCTGGCGCACTTGCAGATCGTTGAAGATGGTTAGCATCTCGGCGTAGAGGGTGTTCGAGTAGCCTGCGTAAGCGTCCACAGCCTCTTGACGAAGATAGCCGAGGCGCTTACCTCGGGCGAGATGAACCTGACCGGTGTTCGGCTGATTTATGCTGGCCAGGACGAGCATCAGTGAGGTTTTGCCCACACCATTCGGCCCGATGATGCCAATTTTGCTGTCGTTAGCAACCGTAACGGATATTCCTTTAAAGAGATCTAAAGCCCCAAACGACAAACTGACATTGAAGGCAGAAAGAATGGACATGGTGCCCCCCAAGTTGAATCATTCACGTTAATTCACCTTGTTCATCTAGCGTTTTCCTGATATGAACGGTAGAGTCGGTTTTTGCATACAGAGCAACCGTTCAATGGAATTGGAATATCAACAAAAAACCGCGAGTAGTTTCAGATACACCGTATCCGACGCATCGCGCCAGGAATAGGATGCCGATCTACTCGCGGCAAGATAAACCGCTTACTTAAATCGTGGACGAATTCTTTACGAGGAGAAAGGCAGGCGCGACATGACAAAACAGACAATGCTCTACCGGCATCATCAGGATACGTTTTGTCTAAAATGTACGCCTACAGGTTCATGGGTGTTTTCCTACTGGGTTAAACCATCCACAATTATAGGGAAAGTCAGGGAATTGTAAATAGCCCGAATCACCTTATCAAAAATCTGGTTGAAAA
>DAOUFG010000096.1:0-30878 GCA_034430115.1 Thermoflexales bacterium
CATCTTGATACTCAAACTCCGTGCGCCCGCCATAGCCATTGTTGATCGCCGTCAACAGATGGTCCCAGCGCCGTGTATGATCGAACACCGTCGCCGGCAAGCTCACCCACCCTTGCCCATTCCAGGTCGCCTCCGTGAGCGACCTCAAGCGGAACGCAGCCGGGTAGGGGTTGGGGTCAAAGTAGTCATAAGTGATTTGATACTGGCGCAAGGGCGCATTGTTGGCATAGATCGTCACTGAGGTTAACCGTTGCCCCCAATAGTCTGCATACCCAAACGATAAAGCGTAGTGCCCTGTGCCTCCTGTTCCAAACCCATACTGAACGCCAATTAACCGATTACCGCCATCCCAATCTCCTCCCTTATTCGCGTCTGCTATACCATTGTGCTTTCCATCTTGATGGACAACTGCATTCTCTGTGTAAGTGTATGTTGCAGAAAGCGCACCGATCGTCGCGTCCCGCACCGGCGAGTAAACTCGGTTCAGGTACCAAGATTGATAAGCGATTTTCTCTGCCATCGGCACGCCTTCATCCGAGGCAAAGAAGTGTGTGCTTTGCGCGTCTAGGCCAAAGACATATCTTGTACCATCTGCTAACCAAACCTGCCAATAACCGGGGTTCGCATGGTAGCTATTCGGCACGACATCGTAGAAGGGCGTATACGCAATACCTCGCCCATTGCAATAAGGTGTTGCCGTACTCGGCCAGGTAGATGGCCGGCAATATATGATGCGAAAGGGTTGGTAGGATTCAGTGACATACTCTTCCGTATCTGTCGTGCTACTCCGCAAAATGAGGTTGTACTCAGCACCGCCAATCCGCAACTTATACTGTTTATCGGAGACGATTTTGTAACTGGCCTCAGAGATGGAATCTTCGCGTGTCGTCTTCACGCCCTGGCTAATGCGCGGGGTATCCATGTTCCACCCGGCAGTCAGGCGGAATTCGTCTTCTGCGCCCGCATCCGCTCCAGCGCTGGAGTATGTCAAATTTAAGGATGGTTGTGAACCGTCAGGCACCGCTGGTACATCCAAGGCTTGCGCAAAAGTAGCCGCCCCTCGAAAAGCATTGACCCCGCCGAGGTTCGGCACCAACTTCCAAGGTTGTGGCGCGCCTGATTCGATGTCGGTTCCAATCTGATAGCTTGAAAAATGGGTCAACCGTGCGGTTAACTGTTGAAGGTAGGGATCATAGACAGCGGGAACTACAACCTGTTGATATGTGCCCGTAACGGTCGTGGGAGCAAGATAATACAACACAGGGCGCTGGTCTTGCGCCCACATTTCATAGGTCAGGAAGCCGCTCAAGTCCACGGTCAGCGTCACAGGCGCCTTGAAGGCATCGATGTCAGGCGTCAGGTGGATGAACAGCGACTTGGGCTCATTAGCTTCCTGCTTATCGGAAGTGAGTGAAGCCGCCTCCGTGACGGTGACCCAGGTGTCTGCCAGGATGGCGCCAGGCGCGAAGGTGACCGTTGCACGCGCGCCGTCACGTACCATCCCGCCGGTTGCTGCACTGACCAGGCTGGGCCCCGATTGGCTCACTACGCCTGCATCGGGAGAGGTTGTTCCTGAGGACTCCGACCCATCCAGTGGCGAGTCCAATGGTGAGATGGAGACGCCAAGCGGGCTGCTAAGCGGAGAAATCGCCGCTGGCCGAGAGGGCGCAGTTGTTTGTGGAACAGACTGGTCCCGCGCCGTCGCGGATGTGTTGAGAGCGAACGTTTGACCAACAATACCGAACACGAGCGCGAAGCGAACGAGCATCGCGTGACGTGACATTCATGAACCCCCATGTGGATCAATGGAATGCGATCAATGGGGATTGTAGACAAACATGAAAATCCCGCAAATGGCCTTCAGATGGAAAACGAAAGAAAGGAGACTTGCGCCTCCTCTCTTTGGTTGTTTGGCCTGTCTACCTGACGAGCAACTATGCTTTCTTAGGCTTCTCAGTTTCAGTCTTCGCAGCGGATTTCGTCTCGGTCTTCTCAGCAGTAGGGGTGGTGGCCGTCGCAGGAGCTGGCGTGGTTGCGCCGGCGTTCGCGCTCTCCGTCGTTGCATTGCCGGTAGCCGAAGTGTCCTTGTGCGCATGCTCAAGCGTCCTCTTATCGGAGGACGATCTGTTATCGGTAATGTACCAACCTGAACCCTTAAAGGTCACCGCCACCTGCCCCACTACACGATAGACGTGCAGATGCCCACACTGTGGGCACTTCTTCACTGGGTTGTCAGAAAACCTCTGCTTCAACTCAAACTTGTGACCGCAATCAGGACAGGCATATTGGTAGATCGGCATAAGGCTTGATTATAACCACCTATGTTGACGGGAGATTAGAGAAAGCGCAAATAAAGATTAAAACCTGCTGTTTTATTCCTATTTGCCCCCTGCATTGGCAGGTTCCTGCGTCGCCGGCTCCATATTGTGACCATTTTTGCCGGGCAACGTGACGGTCATCGGTGCGGTGGGCGATGAATCGCTTCCGCCGAAAAGCTTGCCCTCCGCGCGCCGCCACATCCTGCGCACGCGGCTGCGCACGTTGGCTGCGCCCAGCCGCACGCGGTTCATCGTGCGATTCGTGCGGTTCACGGCGTGTGGCACACCCCATTGAACGGCGGCGGCGCCCCAGGTTAACCCACCGCCGAAACCCACCATGACCACTTTGTCATGCGGGTGTAAACAACCCATGCTCACCGCCTCACAGATGGCGATCGGGATGGAGGCGGCACTGGTGTTGCCATAGCGCTCGATGTTGCAAAAGAACTTTTCCAGCGGCACCGCCAGCGAGCGGGAGGCCGTCTCGATGATGCGGATGTTGGCCTGGTGTGGCACAAAGATGTCCACCTCATCCGTCTCCCAGCCGGCCTTGGTCATCACGTCACGCGATACGCGGTCCATGATGCGGGTCGCAAAGCGAAACACTTCGCGCCCATTCATTTGCAGGTAGCCGTGGCATGCTGCCGACGCCTCAAGCGCGACGGCGCTGCCGTTGGCGTTCAGCTTATCCGGCGTCTCGTTGTATTTGGTGCGGATGTACAGCATATCGCTGCCGGAGCCATCGGCGCGTAACACCGTGGATAGTACTCCGCCCGGCTGATCGCTGCCCTGTAGCACCACCGCGCCCGCGCCGTCGCCAAATAGCACGCAGGTGTTGCGGTCGCTCCAGTCCAGCACGCGCGAATTCACTTCGCTGCCGATCACCAGCGCGTAGTCCACACTCTTGGCCTTGATCGCATCGGCGGCAACGCCAAGCGCATACACAAACCCCGAACACGCCGCGCTCAGGTCGAATGCGCCTGCACTGTCGGCGCCCAACGCGCTTTGCACCAGGCAGGCCGTGGACGGATAGGCATAATCGGGGGTCGATGTGGCAACGATGATCAGCCCTATTTGAGCGGCGCTGATGTTTGCGACGTCCAACGCTTCAAGCGCGGCGCTGGTAGCCATCGTGGCGCAGGTGTCTTTGGCCCCCGCCAGGTGACGCTGCGCGATGCCGGTCATCTTGCGGATCCACTCGTCGCTCGTGTTCACCATTTTCGACAGGTCATCATTCGTCATGACCCTCTCAGGCACGTACTTTCCCCAACCGACGATATGCGCGTATCTCATGGTCTTTTAGAGACGTGAGATTAGAGATTGGCGATTGATCACGGATAACACTGATTCATTCCTGAGGTGAACAATCCGTGTGATCTGTACAATCCGTGGTTAAAGGAATCTCCAATCTCTACTCTCCAATCTCTCTCTTTACTCGCTGAACTCGGAGATCACAATGCAGGCATTGTGCCCGCCAAAGCCGAAGGAGTTTGACATCGCGACGTGTACAGGTTTGCGTACCGCCACGTTGGGCGTGTAATTGAGATCACACTCCGGGTCCGGATGCTGATAGTTGATCGTGGGCGGGATGATGCCCTCGTTGATCGACTTGACACAGGTAATGGCTTCGAGCGCACCGGCCGCGCCCAGCAAATGCCCCGACATGGACTTGGTGGAACTGATGCTCAGGTCGCAGGCGTACTCGCCAAACACCGCTTTAATAGCCTTCGTCTCGTTCGAGTCGTTCAAGGTCGTGCTGGTGCCATGCGCGTTCAGATAGTCGATCTTGCGCCCCTCCTGGTTCGCCTGCCACAGCGCCTTACGCATGGCCATCGCCGGGCCGACGGTGTCGGGCGCGGTGATGTGATAGGCGTCGGCCGTGACGCCGTAGCCCAGCAACTCGGCATAGACGTGCGCACCACGTGCCCGGGCATGTTCCAGTGATTCGAGGATCAGCACGCCCGCGCCTTCACCCGTCACAAAGCCATTGCGCGTGGCATCGAACGGGCGACAGGCCCCGCTCGGGTCGTCGTTGTAAGTCGAGAGCGCGCCCATGTTGTGGAACGCAGCCAGGGCGAAAGCATTGATCGGCGCCTCGGTGCCGCCGGTGAGCGCCACTTCCGCACGTCCGGCACGAATCAACTCAAATGCCTCGCCGATGGCGTTCGTGCCGCTGGCACATGCGGAGACGACGCAGAAGTTCGGCCCCTTCACCTTCAGGTGCATCGCCACCTGACCCGTCGCCGTGTCTGGGAGCATCATGGGCACCGCGAACGGACTGACGCGATTCGGCCCTTTCTGCATCATCACTGCATGTTCGCCGGTAAGCGTGCTGACACCACCAATCCCGCTTCCCAGGATGACTGCCGTGTCATAAGTGTTCTCTTCGGTGATGGTGATGCCGGCATCTTGAACGGCTTGCCTGGCCGCGACCACCGCAAATTGCGCACAACGATCCAACCGGCGCGCGTCGCGTGCGCCGAAATGTGCGCTGGGGTCGAAGTTTTTCACTTCACACGCAATCTTGACGTCAATCGTGCTTGAATCAAACAGCGTGATATGCCCGCACGCAGGCGTACCACTGACTAATGCGCTCCACGTCGACTGTACATCGTGGCCTAGCGGACTGATTAACCCGAGGCCGGTGATGACAACGCGGGCGGGTCCTTCGTGATGATTGTTATGCTCCACTTATCGTCTCCTGGTAGGGAATCGAGTAATATGGATATAACACCACCTATTCCTAACGGTTGCGAATGAACGACGTAGGCACGGCTGGTAATTTGGCGGGCCTAAAAACCACGCCCTTACTTTGCAGTATCCCAACCCAGTTGATGCACCATCATCGCCCAGCGCGAACTTAGGTGCACAAGCGGAGAAGCGGTGCGCGTGATCAACGTCGCGTCCTTCAGCGCGGCCAGAAAATCCTGGGGCGAGTTTGGAATGTATTCGCGCATCCGCACGCGACAGGTGCCGATTTCATTCAAGGTGTGCGCATCGCTGCCCACGCTGCGCGGCAACCCAATCTCGTGCGCCAGCGCATCGGCGGCGGCGTTGATCGCGACATCGTATGTGCGGGCATTGAACACCTCAATGAAGTCCAACTGATCGCGCAGGCGCAACACATTCTCGCGGCCCAGGCCCGCGCGCAACGGGTCCAGCGGATGCGGCGCGCCGACGATACCACCCTGCGCATGCACGCGCTCGATCACCTCTTCGGGCGAAAGCCCACGCGGGATCAGCTCATGAATGAAGAGGCACAGTAGCTCGCCCTGGGGGGTCTTCGCTTCTTCGCTGACAATCACCAGGTCCGGCGCAAGCGCGTGTGCGCGCAATGCGCCTTCGATCTGGCTATGATCGGTGATGGCAATCCGCCCAACACCCCTGGCGCGACACGTCGCAATCATGTCGTCCAGGTGATTCAAGCTGTCACGCGAGAAATGTGTGTGCGAGTGCAGTTCCAGGTCGATCAGCTTTGCATCAGGCATGGAAGCTCTTCTCTCCTGCGCGGATTGGCACCCTCAAGCGGTTTTCGGGCGGGGTGATGGGGCAGGACCATTGATCGTTGTAGGCGCAGTAGGGGTTATAGGCATCGTTGAAGTCCACCAGGAATCGATTGCCCGGCAAAGGCTCCGGTTCCAGGTAGCGCCCGGCCGGATATGTTTCCGTCCCGGCCAGCGCATCCACAAACGGCAAGAAGAAGCCATGCTCGCCGTAGTAGACTATGAGTTCGGCAACCTGCCCATCCACCGTGAACTTGAACCGCCCAAAGCGCATATACTCGCGCTCGTCGCCGGTGGTCGTCTGCATCACAATGGCTTCCTTCTCCGGGAATACTTCCACCGCGACTTGCAATCGTAATGTATCGTTTTCGGGGAAATAGTTCAAGCCCTGAAAGCGCTGCCGCTGCTCCGGCGTCAACGGGCTATCGGGGCTGGTGGCGAAATATTGATCCTTCATCCGCCGCATATCATCCAACTGCGTCATGCGTGCACACCTCTCTGCGGATAATCTTACATGCGAAGAAGGGCGGATGCCACCTAACGTTACATTGTTTTAAGCAAGCGCTTCCAACACTTGCCCGACAGCGGCGCGTAGAATGCCGGGAATGCCCCGCGCAGTTCGCCGGCGCGTATCGCACACCGCTGCGAGAGTGCATCCAACGCACCAATTGCGTGTGCCATTGCCGGGTCTGCTCGCCACGCGCGACATTGCTCGTCCATCACGTGCAGGTCATGATACTCACCCAGCACATCCGCCAGGCGGTTCACCCGTTCGAGCATGCACTTCGCCGGTTTGCCATACAGCTTCTTCACAAATTCCAGGCTATAACGCAGGCGCTTCAACCTGATGCGCAACGCGTGATACTCTTCCGGCGACGAACCTGGGCCCAGCACATCGCCCAACTTGAGCGCCTTGTAATGCGCGCGCCGAATCACCCCTGGCACGACTGCCACCGCCGGGTCATCCGCGCTACGAGGGCCCTTTTGGGGGTGGCTCAACAATGTAGACATCTGGCCCTTGAGCTTCTCATAGCGAGGCGAGTCCAATGCGCGCATCAGTTCCTGGTGCGCAGTGCGGCGCTTCTCGGCCAGCAACTGCACCACCACCTCTTCATTCGTTGCCCCCATCTGCACGTCCAGGTCCCGCACGGCACCCAGCAAAGCGCCGATCCATTTCACATCCCCAGTCAAGTCGTTCAGTGGGTCGGGCAACACGTGCTTGAATAAACGCAACGCCGCGCGCATACGCGCTATCGACAGGCGCATATTATGTAGTTCTTCCACATCTTCGTCCAACCGCACGCCCGGCTCATGCACCAACGCAGCCGCAAAGTATTTACGCAACGTGGCCAGCGCCAGCTCACCAATAGTTGAAGAGCGATCCACGGCGGGAGAGCCGAAATGCGGCGCTGGGGGGGGTGTCAGGTGCTGGGCGAGCAGGCCGGCCTCAAACTTGGTCACCATGGCAGGGCGCAATTCGCAAGCCTGGCACATCTCTATGACGAATGCCGCCAGATTGGCATTCTTGTCGTCTTGTACTTCCACTTCCACGCGCTGCAAATGCACTTCTTTGCCACGTGGACGGGCGATGATGCATGTCTCATCCAGCGCGATCTCACCAGCCGGCTCTCCGGCAATCCGCAATTGATAGACTTGGCGTTGTGTGTGCAGTTCAAACAGGCGGCGTAATGGGTGTGCCCCCGCCAACGCACGCGCTCGCCGGCTCACATCCCCCTGCGCATGTTGCAACAACGACAGTGCATCCTCCGTTGGCGCCGGCGTCGGCAAGTCCTCGTTGATCTCGCGCCGGTGACGTGCCTTGCCCTTCTCAGCCGAAACGACCGATTTCAGCGTCGTTTCGGCCTGGTCGCCGATTCGCCGCACGCGCAACGTATAGCCTGCTTGCGATATGCGCCAGTCAGCAGTGTCGCAATAGGTGTCTTGCTGCTGGCAGGTCTTATCGGGTTGAACGGTGATCTCCTGCCCCTGGGCACATTTAGCCAACCATTGCTGCACAACCTCCAGATCAGGCGCATCAAATTGCCATTCGATCTCGGTATGGTCAGTGGACATATGGATATCCTGCCGCATTGGCGAGCAAGATGACGACGATGAAGGGAGATAGCCCCCCGATAAGCTCCTCCAACGGGTATAAAGATTATACCAACCCTGATTAACACACACTTAACATTCACTCGATAAGATGTGGCCGTAAGTTAGCTAGGAGGGACATGGCAAATGGCTCCAATCAATATCACAAAATACCTTCAACCCAATGAGCATATGATCGTCTCGGCCGATGTCAGGACAGATGTACGATCATTCAACACAAATGCGGAGACGCCTGTGCCCTGGGCAGACCTGGCGAGGCCCCGGCACAATGGGACGGTGGCGCTCACGGAAGACAGACTGTTGATCGCCTTCAACCCTGGGAATGTACGGGTGGTATCGGTGCCACTATGCAACGTCTTGACTTGCTGGGAACGCACCAGCGAAGGCCGCAGGCAGGTTGCCAACCAGGTGGTGTTCGTTCTCCCGGCGGGCATGTTTTGTGTCTGTGAGTTAGAAGCCCCCGAAGCAGAACCGATCACGGCGCTCCGGCGCATCGTGAACGAGTTGACCCGGATGGGCAATCTTGGCACGCGCGGCGATTCGAATGTGCCTGCCGCTCATTACGGCGACGATAGCGGCGTAACTGCCGCAATCTCGGCGATGATTTAGAGTCCCATCGTGCAGTGAACTGCGCAGGCCCTTGTGCTATTTCTCCCAATACCAGCCGCTCAGATCAAGCGCATCTTCCCTTTCCGCAATCGATTTCACGCGCGTGGCAATATCGGCGGCGCGGTCTGCAAAGCGCTCCAGGCAATGCCCGGCGTGTAACACCCAAGCCCCACTTTCCACCGACATCGCGCTGGACGTCATATCGGCGATCACTTCCCTGCGTAAGTTCTGGTAAAGATGGTCCACGTATGCGTCATCACGGATGACGGCCTGGGATGTGGGCAGATCGAAAAGGGTGAAAGCATCGACGGCGCGCGCCAGCATTTGACAGGCACTGGCCTCCATCTCCGGCAGGTTATAGATATTCACGGCAGTGCCGGCACGAATGATCCGGCGAGCCGCCTTGGCAATCCCCTTAGCGTAGTCGCCGCAACGTTCCAGTTCCACCGCCACGAACATCGCCGTCGTCAAAATCTGCAAATCCCTGGCTACAGGCTGTTGCGTCGCCATCAACACCAGGCAAGCATTTTCCACCTCGTAACGCAATTGGTCTGAAGAGCGATCATTTTGCTTGACGGCTTTGGCTTCATTCATGTCGAGTGTGCTGAGCGCATGCATCGCGTTCGATGCAGCCTGGGTAGCTTGCATCCCCAGCACCTGAATATTCCCTCGGATTTTGTCAAGTTCAGAATGGAATTGCGCGCGCATACGTTTACCCCGCCCCTGCATGCCACGTTGGCACCAATAAGTGAAGCATACGCGTCGATTATTAAGATAACTTTAACTATTCCCTACTTCAGACACAGATTTTGTGGTTTATCCGCGCAAATGGCTCGGTCACAATGATGTTATCTGAAACTTAATCGTTGCTTCGCGTTTGCTTAACACACCCCCCATAGACTCTCCCCCTGGTAGCGACGAATTAAAAAACTACGAGGCAATAGCTTGAGTCTTCTCGAAATTCATGATTTAAGGTTGGTCTACCCAAACGGGAATGAAGTATTGAAGCGGGTGAGCCTTTCCGCCGACGCCGGCGAGATCATCGCCGTGATTGGTCGCTCCGGTGCAGGTAAATCCACATTGCTGCGTTGCATCAACGGGCTGGAGCGCGCCAACTCCGGCTCAATCATCCTGGATGGCGAGAACATCACTGCGATGGATGAAAAGCAATTGCGGCTGGCTCGCAGGCGCATCGGGTTCATCTGGCAGGAATATAACCTGGTGGAACGCCTGCCGGTGATCACCAATGTGCTCACCGGGCGGCTGGGTTACAGCCGCAGCATCGCCGGCCTGTTCGGCTATTTCGGGCGGGCTGACCGTGAAATCGCCATCTATAACCTGGAGCGCGTCAATTTGTTGCACCGCGCCAAACAGCGAGCCGACCACCTCTCCGGCGGCGAAAAACAACGCGTCTCCATCGCGCGAGCAATCAGCCAACAACCCAAGATCATCCTGGCGGATGAGCCGGTCGCCAGCCTGGACCCGCGGCTTTCACAGCAGGTGATGAGCGACCTGGCCCGCGTAGCCCGCGAAGACAAGGTGCTCACCCTGATCAGCATTCACCAGGTGAGCCTGGTACACCAATTCGCCGACCGCGTGATCGGCCTGGCGCAAGGCCGGGTGGTGTTCGACGGCCCGGCCAGCGACCTGGATGAAGGGGTGATGAATCTTGTTTACCGATTTGACAAAGCAGACGAACGACTGTTGGAAGGGGCAGAAAAATGATGAACGATATCGTGTCCGTGCAAGCGTCAGACTTGTCCTCAGCCAAGATAGACGCGAAAGTTAATGCCGCCATCCGTGAAGAACTGCTGCGTCCCTTGCCTAAAATACGGGCGTACACCCTCTTGCTGGCAGTGCTCATCGTGGGCGTTTATATCTGGGGCCTGAACGGCACCGATGCCCGCCCCTCTGAACTGGTAGAGGGCATCCCAAACATCGTTAATTTCATCCTACGCCTGATGCCCCCCACACTTGAAATGGAAGACAAGGTGCTGCCCATCCTCGGCACAATCTCCTTCCCCACTATCATTACCGCCATCGTGGAGACGCTGCAAATGGCCATCATCGGCAGCAGCATTTCCATCATCCTCTCGATACCATTCGGCTTGCTGGCCGCGCGCAATATCACACCTAGCGCGGTCATCTACCAGGGCACGCGCCTGATCCTGAACGTCATCCGTGCCATCCCAGAGTTGATCTGGGCGCTCATCTTCGTCGCTGCGGTCGGGCTTGGCCCGTTCGGCGGCGTCCTGGCATTGGGGGTCGGCTCCATCGGGTCGCTGGCAAAGCTATACGCCGAGTCCATCGAAGCGATCGACCCGCAACAGGTGCTGGCACTACGCGCCACCGGTGCAAGCCCCTTACAGGTGTTCATCTACAGCGTGGTGCCGCAGGCCCTGCCGGTGACGGCATCCTACTCACTGCTCAGCTTCGAATCCAACGTGCGCGCCGCGACCATCTTAGGGTTGGTCGGGGCAGGCGGCGTGGGGTTCATCCTGCAGAAATATATGGCGCTCTTCCAGTATCACCGCCTGACAGGGGCGGTCATCCTGCTCGCCATCACCGTGACGGTGATCGACCGCATCAGCGCCTACCTGCGTAAAAAGATGATCTAAGCCGTGCGCCGAAAGCCGGCTTTTATCAAGAACGTTCATGTCGTGGAATTCAACACACAGAACAGGAGAGATATGAAACACAATCTTCGAAACGCACTATTAATGATCCTACCAATGATCGCCGTGGCCTGCGGCAGCGCTGCCACCCCAACCGTGGCACCTACCAGCGCACCAGCCGCCACTACTGCTCCGGCTAGCCCCACGGAGGCGCCGGCCGCTACGGCAGCACCCGCAGCGACCGACACGGCTGCGCCTGCAGCCACCGCGGAGGCAACTGCCGCGAGCACGACCGCTGCCAGCGTGGATAAGACGGGCTGGCCGACCGAGTTCAAGATCGGCTTGTTCGCATCCGACGATGCGCAGAAGGTGCTAAACAACGCCGAGCCGTTGCGCGACTACATGGAAAAGAAGCTCGGCATCCCCGTGAAAGTGACCACCGGCACCAGCTATAGCGCCGTGATTGAGGCGATGCGCGCCAAGCGCGTGGATGCCATGGAAGTCGGCCCATTGGCCTACGTGCTGGCCAGCAAAGAAGCCAACGCGCAGGCACTGGCCGTCGCCACCGGTCCTGTGGTCAAAGAGGGCATCACCGTGACCTACGATGCCACTTTGATCCCCTACTACTACAGCGTCATCTTCACCAAGAAAGGCAACGGCATTAAGTCGCTGGAAGACCTGAAGGGCAAGGGCTTCAACTTTGTTGATCCCGCCTCCACCTCCGGCCACATGATGCCCAAGTCTTACCTCATCAACCACGGCATCAACCCCGATACGGACCTGAAGGCCGTGTTCGCCGGCAGCCACCCCACCTCGGTGCTCTCGGTGTGGAACGACAAGGCCCCCGCCGGCGCCACCTATGAGGACAACCTGTATCAACTGGCGGACGACAAGCAGATCGACTTCTGCGCCTTCGACAAGCCGCACACCCGCCCCACCGACGAGGAGATCAAGGCGCGCTTCGATTCCTGCCCCGATGGGTCCATCGTCGTGTTGGCCTTCACCGACCCGATCCCGCAGACGCCCTTCGCCGTGCGCGGCGACCTGCCGGAATCGTTCAAGCAGGCCGTCACGGATGCGTTGATGAGCATCAAGGATAACCCGGAGATGATCGCGGTTTACCATGAGTGGTATGTCAACCCCGCGCAGGAATTGAAACTCAAGTCGCTGGACAACCTGTACGACGGGTTGCGCGACGTTGCTAAGAACTTGAATATCACAACCGCCGACTAAGGAAGTGAACCGTTGTCTCAACCCCCATCAAACGGACATGCGACACACGCTGAACGTTTGAGTGTTCTCAGCCAGGCGCCTGCCGATCAGGTTAAGGCCCTGGCTGAAAGCCTCTTAGCACGTTTCGGCGCCGTCGAAGTGATCGAAAATCGTACCGGGCTGGTCATGTTGCCCTACACCGATAGCGTGAAGGGCGGCACTTTTTACCTCGGCGAAGTGCTGATCGCTGAGGCACACATATCTCTCAAAGATCACCACGTCGAAGGATATGCGGCCTGCCTGGGCCGCGATACCCAACAAGCACTCGCCATCGCCCTGCTGGAAGCCGCTCTGCGCGCCAACCTCTGCCTGGCAGAAATCAACCGCTTCATCTCCGCGCAGGCAACAGCGCTGGCTGAAGCCGACGCGCAGCTTTTACAGCAGGTGGAAGCGACACGCGTCAACCTGGAGACGTTTTAATGATCCCCATCATCAGCCCCCTGGAAGCACAAACGCGCAGCACATTTCTGGCGCTCATGTGGGCCTTCAGCCGCCCGGGCCGCCTGCAAGAATTGCCGCCGGACGGCGATGGCGACGTCGTCGCCAACTGCGCGCTGATCGGCAAAACGCTGCTCGACCTGGAAACCAGCTTCTATACACCTCACCCCGGCCTGGCGCAAACCCTGGCGCTCACCGGCGCGCGCGCCAATAGCGCCGCACACGCCGCCTACCTGTTCTTCCCCACGCTCAACGAGCAAGATTTACCGGTCGTCGAGCAAGCGTCTAACGGTGATTTTCTCTATCCCGACCGTAGCGCCACGCTGGTAATCGGCTGCGAGGCGCACACCGCGAACGGCCTGCATTTATGCCTGAGTGGACCCGGCCTTCAGCGACCGGCCTATCTACAGATCGGCGGATTGCCTGTCGATTTCTGGACGATACGCCAGCGCGTATCGCGCTATCCGCTGGGCTGGGATATTTATTTGCTGAGCGGGCATTACGTCATTGGTTTACCGCGCACGACGCGCGTCGAGATGGAGGTGCTGTAATGTATGTTGCTGTGCGCGGTGGCGAACAGGCCATTCAGAACGCTGAGGCCCTGTACCATGCGCTCAAAAACCCACCCACCCGCGAGATGGTACAGGCCATCGAGCGGACCATGCCCTACCTGGTGGATCGCGTAATGGGCGAAGGGTCGCTTTATGCGCCGGAACTCGCCGCGTTGGCCCTGGCGCAAACGGGTGGCGACCTGTATGAAGCGGTGCTCATCTTGCGCGCCTTCCGCTCCACCCAACCACGCCTGGCCTATGCGGAACCCGTCTCCACCCAAACCCTATTTACGGTGCGGCGCATCTCCGCAGCGTTCAAGGATATTCCCGGCGGGCAGGTGCTCGGGCCTACGCTGGACTACAGCCATCGCATTTTGCAATTGGAAGTACTGGACGGTAACCCGCCGGCAAGCAATGTGCCTCCGCGCGGTAACTCTGAACAGGGTGCGCAACCCGAGTCACCTTCGCCGGAGGCGCAACCCGCGCCACAAGGCACCCCTACCTATCCATTGGTGGCCGATTGGCATCGCCTGACCGGCCTGATGCCGCCGCTGGCGCAGCGAACGCAGCTCAGGCCCGAAGAGGTGCCCGACGTGACGCGCGAACCGCTGTTATTCCCGGCCCCGCGCGCCGAGCGGTTGCAATCCTTCTCGCGTGCCGATACCGGCGGCATATTGGCGTTGGGGTACGCCAACATGCGCGGCTACGGGCTGATTCATCCCACCATCAACGAATTGCGCCTGGGCTATGCCGGTGTGCAACTGCGCCACCCGATCACAGGCGATGTCTACAGCCTGGGGCGCGTGCGCGTCAGCCAGGCCGAAATCATCTCCAACGTCCCTTCGGCGGCACAAACGCCGGGGAATGACCCCCATGCGCACCTGAATAAGCAAGAGTTTGGCTTGGGCTTCGCGGCCACGCTGGGCTGGAACGAGGTGAAGGTTATCGCCGCTTCCATGTTGGATATGGCGATGGACGCGCCCCAGCCACACCCCGCGCATACCGAGGAATTTGTGCTTTATCACACCGACCCGGTGGAAGCTTCCGGGTTCTGCATCCACTACAAGCTGCCTCACTACGTCACGTTTGCCAGCGGCCTGGACGCCATGCGCAGCGCCAACGCGCTCGCCGACGCCGCGGCTGCCCAAGAGCAGGAACCCGAAGCCTCACAGGCTAAAAAAGAGGAGGCACACGCATGACACTGGCAGAACTGGCTCAGCCTCAACACGGTTATTCCTACGCCTTCCTGGATGAATTCGCCAAGCGCGAGTTGCGCAGGCGCATCCTGAAGGCCATCGCAATTCCCGGCTACCAGGTGCCCTACGCCAGCCGCGAGCTGCCCATCGCCCGCGGTTGGGGCACGGGCGGTTTGCAGGTCACGCTCAGCCTGGTCGGCCCCGACGACGTGATCAAAGTGATCGACCAGGGCGCAGACGACTCGGTGAACGCGGCGAACTTGCGCCGCTTCATCACGAATATGTCGAATGCCTCTTCCACCACCGATGCGCTGCAAGCGACCCTCATTCAGAGCCGCCACCGCATCCCCGAAGAACGCCTGGGCGAGAATCAGGTGCTGGTGTTGCAGGTGCCCGACCCGGAGCCGATGCGCTATGTGGAGCACGATATTTCCAAGGCGCGCGAGATGCACGCCGACGCCGACTATGGCCTGCTGTGGTTGACGCTCTATGAGGACCTGGTGCGTTATCGCCGCGTGACACAGGGCGCCAGCTACCCGGTGATGGTGCACCGGCGCTATGTGATGAGCCCCAGCCCTATCCCGCGTTGGGATACGCCCAAGTTGCACCAGGCGGCGCACCTCACCCTGCTTTCGGCCGGGCGCGAGAAGCGTTTATACGCCGTCCCGCCCTATACCGACGTTTACCCACTGGAATTCGAAGACGTGCCCTTCAAGGTGGAGGATCAACGCGCTTGGGTATGCGCCCGCACCGGCGCGCGCAACAAGTTCATGAACGAAATCCCCAACGAAGACGGCAGCTCCACCTACGAACTATCCGATACCGGCTATGCCGATAAGTTGCGAGCGCTGGCGCAAGACCCAGATCAGACCGACGCTCGCCCTGGCGAAACCTATTACGACAACAATGGCAACTTTTACCACCGTGGATACCTCCGAAGCTGATCGCCAACCGGGCGACCTGAGCGCACTTCCTAAGGACGCGCCGCGCCTGCTGACGGCTCAACCAATGCTCTCTGCGCGCAAGCTGGCCAAGCACTATGGCCATGTCGTCGGCGTAGACGGGGTGGACCTGGATGTTTACCCCGGCGAGGTGATGGGCATCGTGGGCGAATCCGGCTCCGGCAAGTCCACCGTCCTACGCCTGCTGCACTTTGAAGAAGCGCCCGACCCAGGCGGCATCTATCACCTGGACATTCCCGGCTACGAGGGCACGAACCTGTTTACGCTGGATCGTTTCACCAAGCGCCAGGTGCGCATCGTGAACATCGGCATCGTCTATCAGAACCCCTACCAGGGGCTGCGCATGCGCAACACCAGCAGCGGCAACGTCGCCGAGCGGCTGATCCTGGCCGGCGAACGGCGCTACGCCACCCTGCGCGACGTCGCGCGCGAATCGCTCGCCGTCTCCGAGTTTCCCATCCAACGTATGGATGACCCACCGCTGCAACTCTCGGGCGGCATGCAACAGCGCGTGCAACTGGCCAAGGCAATCGCCATGAAACCCAAGTTGCTCCTGCTGGACGAACCCACCACCGGGCTGGATGTTTCGGTGCAGGCATTGGTGTTGGACACGCTCAAGCACCTGCAACGCGACTGGAACATCACGATGGTCATCGTCTCGCACGACCTGGGCGTGATTCGCATGTTGGCCGACCGGGTGATCGTCATGCGCCACGGGCGGGTGGTGGAAACGGGGCTCACCGACCAGGTGCTGGAAGACCCCCAGGACGCCTACACCCAGCAACTGGTGCATGCCAAGCTTTAACAAGAGAGGGAAGCATGAACATTTTGTTGGATGTACAGGGACTGAGCAAAGGCTTCATCATTCACCAACTTGGACGGCGCATCCTGGCGTTCGAAGATCTATCGTTCACGCTGCGCGAGGGCGAGTTTATCCTGGTCAGCGGCGCGAACGGCGTGGGCAAGTCCACCCTGTTGCGTTGTCTCTACCGCACCTACCTGCCCAGCGGGGGCGATGCATTCTATCACTCGCGGCACGGCGTCTTGAACCTGGCACGCGCGGCAGACGTGGACATTGCACGGTTGCGCCGCGAGGAGATCGGCCACGTGACGCAATTTCTGCGCCCGCGCCCGCGCGTGAGCGCCCTGGAACTGGTGACAGAGCCGCAGGCATCCCCCGACGCATCGAGCAACGCGCCAAACAACGAGGCCGGTGCCGAGCTACTGGCCGCCTTCGGGCTGAAGCAAGCCCTGTGGGGGGCCTACCCCACCACTTTCTCGGGCGGAGAACAACAGAAGGTGAACCTGGCGCGCGCGCTGGCACAGCCGCGCCGCCTGTTATTACTGGACGAACCGACTGCGTCATTAGACGCCGGTGCGCGGGCTGCGTTGGTACAGCGTTTGGCAGACTTGAAGCAGCAGGGGGTGGCAATGATTGGCGTGTTTCATCATGCGGAAGATATACAGCATTTAGTGGATAACGAGGTTGTGTTGAAAACGCCAACTTTGGGCACGGCGGAATATATGTTCCAACACCCTGGCGAGGAGGCAGAGAACGATGTGGTTGAGTAATTTACGGATTGTGTTACCCGACCGGGTGTTGGAACGCGGGGCCATTTGCATCGAAGATGGCCGCATCGTTGACATTATCGAAGGCGATTGGCCTGGACGGTCAAACGACGTCACCTACACGCCGCGCCTGACGTTGATCCCCGGCATCATCGACTTGCACGGCGACATGCTGGAGCGCGAGATCGAACCACGCCCTGGCGCGCACTTCCCGGTGGAGATGGCGCTGATTGAACTGGATAAACGGCTGGCTGCCAACGGCGTGACGACGGCCTACGCGGCAATCTCCTTCGCCGAAGGCCGGCCGCGCAACAACCTGCGTTCCGAGGAGCACGCGCGCGAAATCGTCACCGCAACGAATCGCCTGAGCCACACGCTACGCGTGGACATGCGCGTCCACGCGCGTTTCGAGGTGACCAACCAAAACGCACCACCTATCCTGATGGAACTCATCGAAAATAACCAGGTACAGATCATCTCGCTCACCGACCACACGCCCGGCCAGGGGCAATATCGCGATATCGAGCGCTTCGTGAGCACCATGGCCGAGTGGCGCAAGGTGAGCACCGAATCCTCGATGGAGTTTACCCTGGAGCGCATCCGCCAGGCGCAGATGACCCCGCCCGCATGGGACGTGGTGCGCAACATCACGCGCATCGCCACGCAGCAGGGGCTCATCATCGCCTCGCACGACGATGACACGCTGAACAAGGTGGAACTGATGGCCAATCTGGGCGTCACCATCAGCGAGTTCCCCGTCACGTCGGAAGCAGCCCAGGAAGCCAAGCAGCGCGGGATGAGCGTGGTGATGGGTGCGCCCAATGCGCTACGCGGGCTATCCACCTCCGGCAATCTGAGCGCCCAGGACGCCATCCAGGATGGCCTGGTGGATATCCTGGCCGCCGACTATCACCCCGGAGCGCTGCTGCAAGCGGCATGGGCCATCACCCGGCGCGGATTGCTCCCCTTGCACGAAGCAGTCAACCTCGTCACGTTGAACCCGGCGCGAGCAATGGGATTCAAGGAACGCGGTAGCATTAGCCTGGGCAACTATGCCGACTTCGCGCTGGTGGATTTCCAGCGCCACTCGAATCACCCACGCGTGCGCGGGACGTTCCGCCACGGCGTGCCGATCTACCTAGACAACTATCTCACGCAATATGTTACACAACATTGACCTCTTCCCCGCCGATCTGACGGTGCCGCACAAACAGTTGGGCGAAAAACCAACCGTTCATCCTTCCTGCCTCATCTACAAGAGCCAGCTTGGCGCGTGGACCGATATCGGCCCGCGCTGCACCATCGCGGAATCCAGCCTCGACGACTACACCTACGCCGCAGGAGATGCGTCGATCATCTATGCCCAGATCGGCAAGTTCTGCTCAATCGCCTCGCACGTGCGAGTCAACCCCGGTAACCACCCGATGAATCGGGTGATGCAACATCACCTCACCTATCGGCGCGTGGAGTATGGCTTCGGCGAGGCCGACGATGAGGAATTCTTCAATTGGCGCCGGGCGCACCAATGCGTCATCGGCCACGACGTCTGGCTGGGGCACGCCGTCGTCGTCATGCCAGGGGTGACCATCGGCACGGGGGCCGTGGTTGGCTCACAAGCGGTGGTCACTAAAGACGTGGCCCCCTACGAGGTGGTGGTGGGCGTGCCTGCCAAGCCCATCCGCAAACGCTTCACCCCCGACGTCATCGAAAAGCTGCTGGCAATCGCCTGGTGGGATTGGGATCGCCAGACGCTAGAAGAACGTTTTAAGGATTTCCTGGATCTGCCCACCTTCCTCGAAAAGTACGCCTGATACGGAAAACACAAAGCAACAAAGGCGCAAAGTAATCAAAGATCAAATCTTTGTGCTCTTCGTTGCTTTGTTTCTTTGTGTGAGCAGTTTTCTGGATACTCCGTAACCGCCCTCTCAGCCCAATGTCCACGCCTTGTGCAACGTCCAGCGGTCGCCGGTGTGCCGCTCATAGAAGCGCAGTTCCCACCCCACCGGCGCAGATGCATCCACCATCTGGCGCGCAAGCTGCGTCAGGCACTGGCCATGCTCTGGCGCAAAGCCATACGCCAGGCTCACATGCAATTGGTCCTTCAAGCGCACGGCATCGGGCCGGGTGGATGAAACGGCGCGCTGGGCAAAGCCGGCAGCGAGTTGCTGTAGCCATGCCGATTCGACCGCCAGAAAGTAGAAATTATCCAGGAAGCGCATGCCGCTGATCCTGATTGCGTCACTCGGACGCGCCAGTTGGGCCTGTGCCAACGCCTGGTCGAGCGCCATGAGGTAAGTTGGGATGGCGCTGAATTCATCGTGAAAGAAGCCGGTCAATGTGCAGTGCGGCATGTAGCGATGGGCCGTATTCGGCCCACACTCGGCGCGCGACATATCGTAGAACGCGTCAAGTTGGCGCGCCAGTTCCCCGGTCGGGCAGGCATAAACGATCAATTCACGCATCAAGATGGACGCAGCGACGCTCACCATTCGTTTGCTCTCCCGTACCAGCGGTTGGGCAGTGCATTTTGTGCGGCGGCAGGATCATACACTTCCACCAAGCCGTCTGCCCCGTAGCCATACATCGGGCGCTCTATATCTGACACAAATGCCTTCCACACGTGATAGGGCATCAAATCTGAGGAACAATCCAGTAGCCACGTGTAGCTCACGCCCAGATGAAAATCTGTCGTAAAGAAGAGGTCATCCAGCATGTATCGCATATCTTGCCGCCATATATACATGCACACTATTAAGGCAGGGTTATCCAGCACCCCTCCGCCTGCCAGACGACGTGGAAAATATCACCTTCCTGGGCCCCAGGCCATGCTGAGCCGTAGATTATCCCTTCCTTAAAACTGCCTTAATCTATTCTTTAAGGATTCTTAAACACACGGAGCTAGCCTATAGGTATCTCAAGCGGAACTAAAACAAAAGGACAACAGACATGAAGACCAAGTACGCCATTGTTTCGTTTCTTGCTGCGACGCTCGCGACTGTCTCGGCCGCCCCGGCATTTGCGGCACCCGCCTATGATGGGCCCGTTCAGTTGAACGGCTCCGGCGCGACCTTCCCCCAGCCTCTGTACGAAGAATGGGCCTATAACTTCAATGACCATGTAGACACCTCCGTGCAGATCAACTACTCGGGCGTTGGCTCGGGTCAGGGCAAGACCGACATTCTGAACGGCACAGTGGACTTCGCCGGTTCGGACGCGGCGTTGACCAACTCAGAAGCAGCCAAGAAGCCCCTGGTGCAGATTCCAACGGTCGCCGGCGCTGTGGTGCTGGCATTCAACCTGCCTGGCATTACCAACCTGACGCTGGACGCCAATACCGTCGCTGGCATTTACCTGGGCACGATTGAAAAGTGGAATGACGCGGCTATCGCCAAGCTCAACCCCAGCGTGAAGCTGCCCGCCACCACCATCGTGGTCGCCCACCGCTCCGATGGTTCCGGTACGACGAACATCTTCACCACTTACCTGACCGTGGCCAGCAAAGAATGGCGCGACACTGTGAGCCCCTCCTTTGGCACCACCGTCAGTTGGCCCGCTGACAAGCTGAAGCGTGGTGTGGGCGGCAAGGGCAACCCCGGTGTTGCCGCAGCCGTGAAGAGCACCGTTGGCGCAATCGGCTACGTGGAACTGGCCTACGCCTTGAACAACAAGATCTCCTTCGCCAAGATGGTCAACCCTGCCGGCAAGGTCGTGACGGCTAGCACCGACAGCACCATTGCCGCGATGCGCACCGCCTGGTTCGACGACCGCACGGCTTCCACCATCGTGAACAGCAAGGAAGAGGATGCGTGGCCAATCGCCGGTTTCACCTACCTCATCCTGAACCAGGATTACAAGGACTGCACCAAGGCCGTCAAGCTGGTACAGTGGATTGTGTGGGATCTGACCAGTGAAGAAGCCAAGGCCAGCGCTGTGAAGCAAAGCTACGCCCCGCTGCCGGCCACCATCATCCCCACGATTGGGCAGAAACTACTGACAGTGAAGTGCCAGGGTAACCTCCTCTGGAAGTAGGCAACGAGACTCCCGTATATGGAAAACGTGAAACACCGCCCAAATGGGCGGTGTTTCACGTTTTCAGCTTAGCGGTGGCAACCTCCGCCAGTTGGCGTAGATTCACCGCCGTCGGAATGCCACGCTCATCCCAGTGATAGGAACAGCCAACGTAATCGAGCAGTACCCCTTGCGCAGGGACGCCGATTCGCTCCGCGTCCCATCCGCCGCTCCAGTTGGTCAACGCACACGAGACGCCTACCATACCCACGCCGCCCGCAGTTCCTCCACCTGCCGCGCTGATATGCGCCAGATGATCGGGGATCATATAGACCTCAAAGCCGCGCTGCTCCCCTAAACGGGTCGCCAGGTTGATGCGGCAAGTAGTGGTGCAGGCCTGGCAGTGCGCCCCGAAGGGTGTGTTCAGCGCCTTACATTGTCCGTCGGGCAAAGCGCGCATGCAGGGCGGCACGATGACGATGCGCCGCCGGGTGGCCTCGAATTGTTCGCGTTGGTCGCGGCTCAGGACTTCGGTGCCCAACATGCCCAGGTGATATTCCAGCCGTGTACGCGTGACAAGTTCAGTATCGTAGCGATGCCGATAATGCTGCACTGCTTCGGCACGGAAGAACTCCACGTGTTCCGTATACCGCCCCAACGCCTGGCGGCTGGCCTGGTCAAAATCATCCGCCAGTGCTTGTACCCGGGCTAACACCTCGCGCGAAGTGGCACGCGTACATGGCTCAAGGAATTGCTGCCATTCACCCAGGCGCTCAGCCTGCGTCACCTGCCCATTCGCGCGCAGCCACGTGACTAGGCGTGGCAAACTCTGCCCATCACCTTGCCGGGTCGCCGCCCAGGAACGCCCCAACCACCCCACTTCGCCGCGTAACTTCTTGGCCAGCGGCTCCAGCCTGGGGATGTGCTTACCCATCCAGACCAACCATTGCATCGCCCACATCAGCGGCAGCGGCCAATGAGCCGCCTCACGACCATGCTCGCGCATCAACACGCCCAACACCAGCAATTCAAAGGTGTGCTCGGCATCCGAGCGCTGGGCCAGCTTGCGATGCTGGCGATGCACGCGGAAGGTCGCTATCACATCCGCCATGGCGCGTTGCGCGCCGGGCATCCACTGCGTAGCCAGCGCGCTAATTGCCCGGTAGTAGGAACCCGAAGTCGTCGCGTCTCCACAGAGTGAGTAGGTGATTGTCTTTGTCATCGGGCAGCCTCATATCACTCGAAACGAATGGCCGCGAAATCCTGAGGACGATGAAAGTTCAATTCCTGCACCGGCGCCCAGGCCGCCCAGTGAGGATGCGACGTCTGGTCGCCGCATTTATAAAAGTTGGCTTGCCATACCTGACCCGAAAGCTCACCCAGCGGGCCGGTGTAGGCCTCGAACAGGGCCAACGGCACACGGTAGGCTACTGTCCAGGTGCATGGCGAGGCTATTTCAGGCTCCACCACAGCCGGCATGGAATGCACAATCTGCACCTGCCTGGCCCATTGCTCATCCACATAGGTAAAGCGTTTGAAGCCGCCTGGAACGCGCGTTGGGTCTTCGATGTAGGAACTGTGCAGCGTGCCGCCGCAGTTCAACTCAAAGTTGATGTAGCCTCTATCGAGCCGGGGACGCGCAAACCACTCCACGCAACTATCGGTACACACAGGACCGAGATACTGCGTTTGCACACTGCGCACATAACGGTCCTCCACATGGAAGAACACATAGATGGCGGTGCCGTCGTGCAAGAGACGGGCCAGAGTATGTGGGTGATGCGCGCTACTTTCGGGCCGGAAGTGTGATATTTCCAGCGTTTCCGCCCGCTGCCAGTCCTGGCCGTCCCACTCCCCATCCAACGCCGGCGCGGCGAGCGTCCTGCGAACCAGATAACCGATTGGAATCACGATCCACCTCTTGGTGCGCGAGATGAACATATTGTTACATCGCGCGCACTATATGGCAAACGCGTCAACCCTACGAACACACGACGCCCTATTTACCGGCGCGCAGCTTCACGAACAATAGCGATGGCATCTTGGTGCAGTTAGAGCATAAGAAAGGCCGCGCCGGATTTGCTTTTGCATCAAACAACGATGCTTCCAACCGATCTAATACTAATCCGGCGTCAAAGCAGTATCGAGCTATAGATAGATTGGCCGGGAACTGGATTCCCGGCAGTTCTGTTACTTTTGGCAAGTTATCACGATATATATGTAACACATGACAAAAACAGTTTTTGAGAACACAATGTATGTTCAACACATCTGAACCACAATCCCTTACCGCGGATGATGGCCTGGACGACCCGGCTGCAGTACGAGCAGCCCAGCGCGACCCAACCGCATTCGCCCTTCTTTATCGGCGCTATGTAACACCGGTCTACCGCTACATCTACAGCCGGGTGGGCAACGCCGCAGATGCGGAGGACCTGACGGCGCAAGTCTTTCTGGCGGCCCTGGAAGGGCTGCCACGCTACCAGGAACAAGGACACTTCGCCGCCTGGCTATTCACGCTGGCGCGTCGCCGTCTCACCGATCACTGGCGCAAGCCCCCGGCAACTTCGCTCGATGAAATCCCCGAGCCACTGGATGAACACGACCTACACGAACAAGCCAGCCAGGCGGAGATGCTCGCCCAATTGCGTCTCCTGGTGCGGCAACTCAGCAACGAAGAGCAAGAGCTGTTGCGCCTGCGCTTCGCGGCCGGGTTGAAGTACGAACAAATCGCTGCGGTGATGGGCCGCAAGGAAGCCACCGTGAAGATGACGCTACACCGTTTATTGCATCGGTTGAACGTCCGATGGGGAGCACAAGATGAACAAACCAAACACGACTGACAATGAATATACGCCGGAGGTCGAACGCGCGCTGGAAACCATTTACACGCTGCCAGCCCCCAATGCGGCCTTCGTGGACCGGCTGGAACAGCAGTTGTTGGCCCAGCCAAAGACGGCCCGTTCCAATCAGATCGGCCAAACCTTCGGAGTTTCAAAAACCCCGAAGGTTTTATTCCCTTGGGCAGCCGGGTTCGCAGCGCTCGCAGTGCTGCTGGTCGCGGTGCTGGCCCTGGTCACCTGGTTACACAAGCCTCAACCTGCCAGCGCACAGGAAGTAATTCAGAAGGCCCAGGCCAGCCTGCAATCGCCCGCGGCGGGCGGCATCCAAAGCTACGTATTGAGCGAAATACGCCACATCTATGCCGCCAGCGGCGCGACGGGCCAGCAAGCCAGCCAGACGCAGCACTGGTACCAGGCACCCAACCGCTGGCGCGATGAATACCAGCAAACGACGCTCGCCGGCGATGGCGTGACGACCAGCACGACTTCCTATATACAGGTGAGCGACGGCACAAACCTGTGGCAATATTCCGCCATCAACCAAGAACGCAACGCCAGCGTCAGCCAACTGGATGCCAACATGAATGGCCAGGGTCTCTTTGGCGACAACGTGCAAAGCCTGACGGATTTGTTCCAACGCGCCAGCACCTGCTACCACGCACAACTCAGCGGTGAAGCAACCGTCGCCGGGCGAGCCACCTATGTGATCGATATGGGGCCCTCGCTGTGCCCTTCCGCGTCGTCACCCGACATGAACGGTCCATTGACGATCTGGGTGGACAAGGAGACCTACTTCGTGCTGAAGCAGGAACTCCGCAGCACACGTGGCGACACGCTGGTCATGTCCGATGAAGTATTGCAGGTGCAATATAACGTCTCGATTGACCCGGCACGCTTCACTTTCACGCCACCGAGCGGTGTAGAGGTGCAAGACATGCGCCCCAAGCCCACACCGAGCGCCAGCCAGTATCAAACGCAACTTGCGCAACTCGCCGGGCAGCTCAGTTTCCCCCTCTTTGCACCGACCTACGTCCCGCAAGGGTTGGGGCCGTTGCAACCATATCAACAGGCGATGGGCGATATGCAAGTCACACTCTCCTACGTGCCGCCGGCGGAAGCCGCACAGAACGTGATTGCGGGCCCGCATGGCATCTCGGTCCAGCAACTGCGCGCGACCGACAGCCTGGTGGCTCAATGGACAGAGGGCTCACAATCGATCACACTGGCGGCAGGAACTGCCTGGCTGCGGCGTGGCGTGCACAACGCCGACGGCACCGGCTCCGACTCAGCCGTGCTGTTGGTGCGCGATGGCACACTGATCGCAGTATCAAGTTTCATGGTAGCGCCGGAGGAGTTGATCAAGGTGGCCGATTCACTTCAGGCAGTACCAGGCGGACATGCACCCTTAGCCAACCCGACGCTGCCGACGCCGGCTGCGCCCACAACGGCAACACCCATTCCAACACCAGCTTTTAACGTCCTGCGCCCGACCTGGCTGCCGGAGCCGATGACGGTGACCGAACAAGTGGACGGGCAGATCATCACTTTAGGATTCGATCCGCACCCTGCCGACGCGCCACACATGGTTATGACGTTGAGCGAGATGCCCAAGTCGCTGATCACGCCAGGCGGCACACCCGACCCGCAAGCCAAACAGGAAACGATCGGCGGCTATGATGTGACGGTGATCTACCGTGGTAAAAATTGCACGATGTTCGATTGGGATCAAGGAGAAGTGCATCTGACACTCACCAACACTTATGACCCGCCGGGGCAGGTGCGCTATACCTGCGAGCAGATGCGCCAGATCATCACGTCAATACGGTAGAGATCGGAGATTAGGGACTGGAGATTGGAGATTCAGAGATTCAGAGATTAGTGTGGATGACACGGATGAACGGACGGATGTGCGATACAGCACAATCAATCTGTGAGATCCGTGCCATCCGTGGTTAAGCCAATCTCAAATCTCCAATCCCGCCACCTTTAGACAAACCGGAACGGATCACCGGCCGGCACGTGCGTGACGGGCACACCCGGGATCATCGGGCGCAACCAATCCACCAGGTAGCGCATCCCGGCTTCTTCGCTCTTCTCATGCCCCAGCACGAGCAATGCCTTCGGGCTCGGCGTGGCAGCGGCATCGCGCACATATTCGCAGGTCTGCCACTCGGTCGTTTCGCCGCAGATCACCGTGTCAACCTTGCCCTGCTCGTAGGCCTTGATCTGCCAATCCCCCGGCACGGCACCCAACACCAGGCCGACGCGCCGGCAAGTCATCTCCGCCGGTGCGACGACGCGCAAAGTGGGCATGCGCAACCTGGACTTCAACTGCGCAATCAGATCCTTCAATGGCGCCGGTGGCAAGTTGACGATGTAATCCTCTTGCGCATCCAGGTTCGCTTCCCAGCCCATGAGCTTCAAGAAGCCGGTGGTGATGCCGTCGGGCCGGTGCATGTGCCAGTGATCATGGAAGCGCCACACGACGATTTGGTGACTATCCAGCACTTCACGCTTCGATTGGTAGACCTGATTGCCTTGCAGCCAGCCCAGCGTGACTTCATCGCGATGGTTGAAGTAGGTCGGCTCGTGCGTGATGATCATGTTTGCATCCAACGCAATCGCCTGATCGATCACCTGGCGCGTGGCCATGAAGGTGGTCACGATGCCCTTCACCGGCTGAGATGGATCGCCACACTTCACGGTATCCACCGTGTCTTGTAACGGCGCGCCCGGTACCGTCTGCAAAATCATGTCGATTACTTGCTGGATGGTGGTTCCCATTTTGCTTCAATATCCTTTTTTAAGTAATACCAGGTATGCCCCGGCGGCTTGCCTTCCAGGGACGCAAACACCTGGTAGCCATTCTTTTGGTAGAACTCAAGCGCCTGGAAGCTGGTCGTTTCCAATTGCGAATGATGAAACCCTTTCTCGCGCGCGGACTCCTCGGCCAGGCGCACCAGGTGTGAGCCCACGTCTTGCCCGCGATGATTTTCCGCCACCCACAACGTCTCGATATGTAGCCAGTCCCAGAACATTTCGCCGATCAACCCGCCCACCAGCCGGCCGCCTTCGTCCTTCACCGAGACGACGATGCGCCAGTAGTTATGGGTAATCTCCGGCCCCAGCTTTGAAAGGTTGTGCAAATACAACCCGTGGTTGATCGGCTCAAATTCTTCTGGGGCCGGATTAAATGTCGTGTCAAATGCTAACTCTGGCATGCGCCTCCTTATTACGGCGTAACGACAGCGCGCACGCCCTCGCCAAACTGGTCCAGGTTATCCAGCGCGGCGTTGATGGCGGCTGCATCCAACGGCAGCGTACGCGTCACCATTTGCGACAAGTCTAACCGGCCTGTGCGCGCCAGTTCCAGCAGGTGCGGCAATTCCAGCGCCAGGTGATCGGAAACGCCGATGATCTCGGACTCGCGGTTGATCAACTCGTGATAGGGCGTCAGGTCAAACGACCTTTGCGTGATGCCGGCCAGCGCGGCGCGGCCCTGGATAGCGAGCGAAAGCACCGCCTGGCGCATGGTCTGCGGCGAGCCAATCACCTCAATCGCCACGTCCACGCCCCAGCCATGCGTCAACTGGCGGATCTGTTCCGCCGCGTCGCCCTCGCGTGCATTCACAGGCTGTGCGCCAAATTGCGCGGCCAGCCCCAGGCGCGTGTCGTTGATGTCCACGGCATATACCTGCATCGCGCCCAGCGCATAGGCCAGTTGCACCGCCGACATACCTAACCCGCCCACGCCAAAGACGGCGACCGTCTCACCTGGCTGAAGACGTGCCTTGTGCAGCGCGTGGAAGGAAGTGGCCGACGAGCACATCATGATCGCGCCGGCTTCGAAGGGAATCTCATCGGGCAAGACAAAGACGCTGCGCGCCGGGATGGCGATGAACTCGGCGAAGCCCCCATCGCGGTATTTGCCGATCATCGTGCCCGTGGTGCAAAACTGTTCGTGACCCTCGTTGCAATATTCACAGTGACCGCAGGTGACTAGATAGTGCAGGCATACGCGCTCGCCCGGCTTCAGGTGCGAGACGCCCTCGCCCACCCGTTCAATCACCCCGGCCACCTCGTGACCCAGTGTCAGAGGCAACGGTTCAGCGGGTGAATTGCCGGAGCGGTAGTGCGCGTCGGAGTGGCAAATGCCGGCCGCCTTCACGCGCACCAACACATCGCTCGGCCCAATTTCCGGGACGGGAACATCCTGTGCTTGTAGTGGTTGTCCAACCTGGACGAGTCGTATGGCTTTCATATTCGTATTGTCGCTCACCTGTTCATTTCGTTCAGGGTACTGATGTCGCCAACGATCTCCACACGCGGATTCGACACCTGTTTCACCCAGTCACGTGTCTTCATGCTCAATTCAAGGATGCCGACAGCAGACATGAGCACGTGAGCAATGATAAATAGCCGTATCTGGTTAAGATTCTGATGCAGGATCGTCCAAGCAGTTGACAACGCATCATGCAGACCCGTGACATTACCCCAAACAAGCAACAATAGATAGAAGCCATATGTAAAACCGTTGGTCGTGACCCCCAGTTCGCAACAATGCTTACCGATTTCGATAGGATGTATCGAACCAAAGTCAATGAGGTTTCGACTTCTCTCGACAAGCTTGTCATCTATCCATATTTGACGCATGCCCAACCAGTAGCCATGCTCAAGCCGCACCTTGTGAGTCTCGCCATCAAGTTGAAGCGTCCAGTGCCGAGTTGCCATGATATCTTGAGTGTAGGATGGTCCAGGGTTTTATACGAACCCTCACTGATGACGGTCGGGACCCTCGACTACGTTCAGAATAGAATGCGTCGTCCTCTTTACGCTACTCTGCGCCAAGCCTGATCAACGTCACCGAGTGCTGAGCCAGGTAAACGGGCAGATTCAACGTGGTCCCGCGCCAACCCTGCGCCTGTACCAGGTCTAGGTCGTGTGCGCCGTCCAGGCGATATACACGCCACGTGCCTTGTTCACACGGCAGGTGTTCAAAGCACAAATCATATTCGCGGCTCGCGCCGTCGAAATTGCTCACCAGGAGCGCCACTTCATGCCGCGCCGGATCGAAGCCAGCCAGCACGTAGAGGCCGTCCACCGGCGTCCCAAGCGTGACGCCTAAGCGGTCGGGCGTGTTCAACAGCTCACGGAAGGCCTTGAACGCAAAGTAGTTCTTCTGCGGCACGCCGTAGGGGTCGAACAAGCTCCAAAAGGATGTGGGGGCACCGTCATAGAAGTTGGCCTGGTCCACGCTGCAATCTTGCAATGCGATCAGCACCGCGGCATCGAAGCTGGCACCTTCTTCGCCCTTGGAGCGCTCGAACAGCCGGTGCGTGGCATACTCGTTGCCGGATCGGAACACCCCTTTCATGTCGGGGTCGAAGCGGGAATAGTTCCACTCGTCACAGATGCTTTCCGTGCCGGTGTAGCCGTGCTCATCCAGCAAGCGCCGCACCCACAGCGCATTGGCGACAGCCTTCGCCGGATGATCGGTATAGGTATGCCAGGAGAAGAAATCCAACGGCAGGTGCTCGGCGGTGCAATAGTCCATGAAGCGCTTGGTGAAAACGGGGTGAACCATCGTGGCCGCGAAGCCGCCCACCTTCAGGGACGGATCGAACTGTTTAATCGCCGTAGCCGCCGTCTTATACAGCTCGAAGTATTGTTCGGGCGTGCCCGTCCACATGCCGCTCTTTTCGGGCGGCACCGCTGGGTCGCCATCCGGCTCGTTCCAGATTTCCCAATATGGGATAGCGTGCCGAAAGCCGTCCGCCCAGCCCTGGTTATAGTGCTTGATGATGCCGATGCAGATTTGCGCCCATTTGGCAAAGTCACTGGGCGGGTGAATGTAATACTTGCGCTGGGTGTGCTCGATGCTGGTGCCCAGGCGATAGATGATCCCGGCGCCCGTATCGACGATGGATTGCAGGTAGTCGTCGGTGCGCCAGAAGTCATAGCTGGCCGGGTCTTGCGGGTCCGCGTCGAAGTTCGGGAAAATCTGCGGGATGTCCACCTCGCGCGGGTGCGGCCAGTTGGGGTCATGCAGGCGCGCGTAGGGCACGCCCAACTCTTTGTAATAAGCCGAAACATCCACCAGCGAGCCATAGCACACCGGCCCGTTGTTTACGCCGTGTAAAGGTTTGATCCGACCTTGCGATTTGCTGCAATCGATATTGATGTCTGACATTGCAACCTCCACGCTAAAGAAGCAAATCTATGGAATTTTGGCTGAGGCGCCAGCCAGGCCGCGCGCCAATCAGCGCCGCTAACCCGGTTGGAAACCTCAAGCCCCTATCGCACAATCGACCTACTCAAACCAGGTCGTGCCTGGATACTGGTGCGCCCGTGCCACCGCCTCATCCAACTCCAACCCGATGCCGGGCCGGTCCGACGGCGTGATGTAGCCGTTCTTGATGATGTCTTCTTTGTCGGTGGTGATGGTTGACCAATAATCCCGGTGCAACCAATGAAATTCGATCACCAGGAAGTTGGGGATCGTGGCACATACGTGACACGACGCCATCGTGCCGATGGGTGAAGCCACGTTATGCGGGGCAAAGGGAATGTAATAGATCTCCGCCAGGTTGGCGATCTTACGGCACTCCGACAACCCTCCGCATTTGGGGATGTCGGGCATGATGATGTCCACCGCCTGTTGAGTGATCAGGTCGCGGAAACCATGCCGCAGGTAAAGGTTCTCGCCGGCACAGATAGGCGTGGTCGTGGCGCGCGTGATTTCGCGCATTGCGTCCACGTTCTCGGGGGGCACCGGTTCCTCCAGCCACAGCAGATGATATTGCTCGCAAGCTTTGGCCAGCCGGATGGCGCTGGGCATGTCCAGGCGCGTATGCACGTCGGCCGCCACCGCCACATCTTTGC
>DAOUFG010000097.1:0-2064 GCA_034430115.1 Thermoflexales bacterium
GAGTCGCATCCAGGTGTACTACGACGGGGTGCAGCGGATAGACGTGACGGACAGTGGGTTCGACTCGCGGGCGGCGTATACGAGTGGTGGGATCAATGCAGGGTTGTGGACGGAAGGCAATGTGTACAGCATATCCGTCGACAACATCCGCGTCGAATCTTCCGGCCAATAACACGATTGATATGACTACGGATACAGGAACCGGGTACGCTCACCGTGACTACGCCTTCTCGCTCCGCCAGTTTGGCACACCGCGCGAGTTAATGCAGTCGAAGGGTTGGGTTTTGGAACGCGCTATCGCGGGCACCACGCTCAAAGATGCGATGGGCAATTATCCTTTGTTCGCCTGTCTCAACTGGTCTCAGCTTCAAGCTGACTTGAAAGACATCCATGACCTGGTGAGCCTGGCCCTGGTGACGGATCCTTTTGGTGAATATGACGCGGCGTATCTGCGGCAGTGCTTTGACATGGCTACCCCCTACAAGGAACACTATGTCATTGACCTGGAACAGCCGGTCAAGGAGTACGTCTCGCCGCACCATGCTCGCTATGCCAAAAAGGCGATGGGGAGCGTCACCGTTGCAAAAAGTGACGCCCCCCAAGCGCTGCTTGACGATTGGAGCAGGCTGTATGACACACTCATCCAGCGGCATGGCATTAAGGGAATTTCGGCTTTCTCAAAAGAGTCCTTTGCGCAGCAGTTGAGCACGCCGGGCATCGGCGCCTTCAGCGCCACTTGCGATGGCGAGGTAGTGGGGATGCTGTTGTGGTACACCCAGGGGCAGGTAGCCTACTATCACCTGGGCGCCTATAGCGAACGAGGGTATGAACTACGCGCCTCGTTTGCTCTGTTCTGGTTTGTGATCGAGTACTTTGCAGGCATTGGGCTGAGATGGCTGGACCTGGGAGCCGGCGCGGGCGTGCACTCCGATGGGAATGATGGCCTGAGCCAGTTCAAGCGTGGCTGGTCGAACGCCGTGCGGCAGACGTACTTTTGTGGGAGGGTGTTTAACCCGGAAGCGTATGCGTCGGTCGTGAAAGAACGAGCAATCCCACAGACCAGCTATTTCCCGGCTTATCGAGCAGGTGAATTTAGATAAATGTCCACTGTGACGAAGAGGAATGAACTATGAATCCGGTGTACCTGCGCGCGCTCGAGGGTGATGACCTGGCGAGAACCTATCAATGGCACAATGATCACGAGCTATACAAGACTATTGGGGTGTTTCACTATGTGAGCCGCGCGACTGATGAGGAGTGGTTACGTAAAAAGTCTGCGTTTTCGAACCAGGAATTGAACCTGGCGATTTGCCTGACGGAAACGGGCCAGCACATCGGCAATATCTACATCCATGACATTGATTGGGTTGCCCGGCACGGCGAATTGCGCATCTTCATCGGCGACCCTTCCCAAAGATCGAAGGGATATGGGCGGGCGGCGATTGAGCTTGTGGCAAAGCACGTGTTTGAGGACTTGGGCCTGGCGCGGTTGTATTTGTTCGTCCTGGCGGATAACGAGGCGGCAGTAAGAGCGTATGAGAAAAGCGGCTTTGTTTGCGAAGGCAGGTTGCGCAAACACGCCTTTGTCGGCGGGGAATATAAGGATCTGCTCGTCATGGGGCTGTGCCTCGACGACGTAAAGGCGAACCGCAAGGCAGAGGGTTGAGTGATGGCAAGACACCAATGTATTCCATTGGATGCCCCCTCGGAATGGAAAGCTGCACTACAAGGAATAAGGCATGGCGTGGCCTATACATGGGAATACTGCAATGCTATGCAGATGACCACGCATATGCCAACGTATTTGTACTGCTTTGAGCAGGACGATACCCGCATCGTGTGCCCGATCTCCGAGCGCGAGTACGGCGGATACACCGACATCGTTAAGCCTTTTGGCTATACAGGCTTCGTCGGCACCGGTGACTGCCCCGACTTTCAGCGTTACTGGGCTGAATTTGCCAGGCAGAAAGGATACGTGTGCGGTTACCTCGGCGTGAACCCTTTGTTCGATAACCGCTCCTATTACGCCGGGGTCGAGGTATATCAATACAACAGCATCTTTGT
>DAOUFG010000098.1:0-8478 GCA_034430115.1 Thermoflexales bacterium
TTGCTTGGCTTTGTGATCTTTCGTTCCCTGCGTGCCGCATGGATTGCGCGCGATACCTTCGGGCGGTTATTATGCGTCAGCGTCGCTGCGGTGTTCTTCTTACAAACCTACATTAACCTCGGCATGCAAGTGGGCATCATGCCTGTCACTGGTGTGGTGTTGCCGTTCGTCAGTTATGGTCGCAGCAATCTGTTGACAGCAATGGCAGGCATCGGCATCGTGGAAAGCGTGGTAATGCGCTATAAGAAGCTGGAGTTCTAAAGGGCAGTCATTGCATACGCAACATGACCGGGGCGTTCGCCCACAACGCCTCCAGGCTATAGTAATTGCGCAGCGAAGGCGTAAATACATGGATAACCACATCCACATAGTCGATCAGCACCCAGCCCGTTTCGCCACTACCCTCCACATGCCGGGGCGGGATGTTATGCTTGCCTTTCAGGACATCGACGATGTTATCGGCAATGGCTTCCAGTTGCCTGTCCACTGCACCAGAACAAATGACGAAGTAATCGGTAACGGAACTGAGCTTGCGCAGGTCTAGCAACACGATATTTTCGCCTTTCTTATCCGCTGCGGCAGCCACAGCCAACCGCGCTAACGTAAGCGCATCCATCTCATCGGGGCTTTTTACCTTGCTGCGTGCCTTCACAGGCTTAGTTGGCGTATCTATGGTCTATTACTCCTTTACCAGTTTGAGTCTCGTAAATCATTATATACTTTAGAGAATATGTGGGAGGCCAGGTTATTTGCTTTACTGTTGCCCCTGGGTGTCTGGCTTATGCAATCTGGCTCGACGCCACGTAATCATGAGGCACGCATCGCAGCAAGTGGATTGCTGACGTTTGCGCTTGCCACACTCGCCTTTGCCGCTACAGGGTTCGGCTTCATGTTTGGCGGCATAGGCACGGTACTGCACTCGCCGGACCTGAGTCGCTACGTAACTTACTACACGTTGCCCATCGGCGCACAGAGTTGGAACATCATCGGCTTGCGCGGATTTCTGCTGAACGACGTGAGCGAACCCGGCGCGATTGAGTTATTTGTTACCTATCTGCCACTGGCGATCACCTGCGCCATGCTACCGGCGAAGCTGGCGCTCTCAAAGGTAGGGGTCGTCGGGCAGGCTGTCCTCACCCTTTTTCTGGCGGGCTTGGCGTTCCCCCTGCTTGGGTTCTGGATGTGGAGTGGTGGCTGGCTGGCGGGCCTGGGGCTCAACCTGAATCTTGGTCACGGCGCAGTTGATTTGTGTGGCCTGACGACCGCAGCGCTAGTCGCCGGTGGTGCCGGGCTGGCACTCCTGATGTTCACGCCACGCCAAGAAGACGAAGAACAGATAACTCTCCCTGTCACGCAGTATCCTTTCCGGGGCCTGAGCGGCCTGGTCATCGCCCTCGTCGGCGCGACCGTCATCGCATCCAACAACCCATTACTTGGCACGAATGCCGAGCGAATTGCGATTGCGATGTTTTTGAACGGCGGAATCGCAATCAGCGCTGCGGTGATCGTCGCATTCCTCTATACTGTCATCACCACTCAAAAACCCGATTTGTCATCGGCTGCGCGTGCCGCGTTGGGGGCTTTGATCGCCATCGCCGGCGGCGGGGTTCTACTGCCCACGTGGGTTGCCATTATTGCCGGTATATTTGCAGGTCTGCTTGCCACATTTGGCTTGTATATCGCCAATCATTGGCTCCATCGCTCTGACGACGCAGGCATGGTCAGCGGTGTGCTCATTCCCGGCATCTTAGGCGCGTTGCTGATCGGGTTATTCGCAAATGGCGTCGTTGGGCAAGGATTCAATGGCATTGGCGATTCAGAATATCTGGCGATTGCGAACCTGGGCATCACGGGCATGTTCTCCATGGTGAGTGCCCCTGGCGACGCCGGACAAATGACGGCACAAGTAATACTGGCGCTCATCGCGCCTACAACGGCTTTCATTTTGTTTGCGCCGTTGGCGAAGTTGCTGAGCTATCTCCCCACGCCCCAGCAACATGAAGAAGCCAGCCCAGTGATTGTACATACTACGTCCTTTGCCGCGCCGGAACCGGCGCCTACTTACGCTACTGAGGTTGAACCGCTTGCCACTTCAACGCCCCTCGCAGCACAACCAGCGGACCTCACACCCGAACTAGCGTCTCCCTCCATCATTGTGCGGGCGGAAGATACGGTGCATCCACTTGTGGATTCCCCCTTCCCTGCCCCGACAAGATCGAACGAGCAAACACCCGATGCACAGCCACAAGCACCGGAAGAAAAACGTAAGCCACGCAAAGAGACGCTGTTAGAACGCTTGCGTCGCGCCCGCAACGGCAAGCAAGAGCCGGAACGTCCCGTCCAACCGCGCCACGTTGCCTATCCAAATCGTGTTGCAGGCCGGCGGCTCAGCATCCGGCCGATGCCCGACGACAGCAATACAACCGAGAATGGCAAACCGGCCCGCTAGGGCTGCTATACCTGCGCACGCCACATCCTCCCCAGCCTGCGATACATGTCGAAGTTGTAGTAGGCCAGTAACAGGCACAAATGCAGGCCGTGCAGCCCATCTTGATAGCCTTTCAAGCTGAAGAAGCGGCGTCGGAACTCTCGCAATGGTTGCAGCACGTAGTTGTGCAGTTTTGGGCGCACGCCCTGTTTGTAGAGGATACCTGCGTCCAATGCTGCATAGCGGCGCTGTTTTTCATGAAACTGCGCGACGGAATCGTAGTTGTAGTGGATAAGCCGATTGGTGAGTAAGCCCAGCGTGCCTTCAAACAGGGGCAACTCGTGCACCTCGCGTGCCGGATCAAACATCGCACGTCCCACCAGGAACAGGCGTGCCTGATAGTCTGGGAACCAACCTGCCCCACGCGTCAGATGCCCAAACAGGTAGTTGTCGCGCGGGGTGGACCATACCGGGTGCTCGTCCGTGCGCGTTACCCCACGCACCTCCTGCGCCAGTGCATCAGTACAGCGTTCATCAGCATCGACGAAGAACACCCAATCCGCCTGCGCAGCTTGTAACGCGGCATTGCGCTGCTGAGCAAAGTTCTGGAAAGGATGTTGGATCACCCGCGCGCCAGCCTGTTGCGCAAGCGCCACCGTGCGGTCGGTGCTGTAGGAGTCGAACACGATCACCCGATCGGCCCATTGTAACGTGCCCAAACACTCGCTGATATGGTGCTCTTCGTTCTTCGTTAGGACGACAGCAGCAATACAAGGTTGCGCGAGAGATGTTGAGTTTTTCCTTGATAGTTGACTACACACAAACGATATTTTAGGGTATCATTTGAACACTCGGTTGACCGGGGCGACGTGGCCAAGTGGTAAGGCAAGGGTCTGCAAAACCCTTATTCATGGGTTCGATTCCCATCGTCGCCTTTTTATTTTCCCCAACCAGCCCATGAACCGAGTTGATCGGCTATTTGCTATCCTGCTCTTGCTACAGCGCAAACGCCGCGTTCGTGCGCTCGACCTGGCCCAGGCTTTCGAAGTAAGCGAACGCACCATCTATCGAGACATGGAAGCCTTGAGCGAAAGCGGCGTCCCCGTCTTCGGGACACCGGGCGAAGGCTACGAACTCATGCAAGGTTACTTTTTGCCACCCCTGCTCTTCACCGCCGCCGAAGCGAATGCGCTCTTCCTGGGCGCGCGTATGATGATCGGGTTTACCAAGGGGAAAGTGGCAGCCGATGCTGAGCAAGCGTTGAACAAAATCACGGTCATCTTGCCCGAAAGCATGCGCACCGAGTTGCAGCGCCTGTCGGAAATCATCGGTTTTTATCCGGTCGGGGCACGTTTCGACCTGTACGAAACGCATCTGGCGACCTTTCAACAGGCGATCCGTGAGCAGCGCATCGTGCACATGCGTTATCACAGCTTTAGCCAGGATGAAACCACCGAACGGGATTTCGAGCCGGATCGGTTGTACTACCTGAATGGACAATGGTACGTGGACGGATTGTGCCGCCTGCGCCAGGATTGGCGCGCATTCCGGCTTAACCGTATCGAGTCACTACAGCTATTACCAAACCATTTTGAGAAACATTCGCCGGTTGCGTTCACCCCTGTCCAACCGCTGACCGTTCGCGTGCGCCTGGCCGCACGGGTTATACGCTGGGTGCGTGAACGCCAGTACTACTCGTTTCAAGGTGAAGAACCCGCCCAAGATAGCGATGACGTAATCATGACCTATCATGTTGACAGGTGCATTGATATCCTGCCCTGGCTCCTCTCGTGGGGTTCTGCAGCGACACCGTTGGAACCGGATGAGTTGCGCGCACTGGTGCAACGCGAAGCGCTCGCGATGCTGGAAGGTCTGTCGGCTTAACCCAAACCCCTTCTCGTGTAGATGATCATTGCGCCTGCTGCGGCGCATTCGTCGTGTTGTGTTGCGCCATGTAAGGGGCTTTGATCGTGTTCATGATCAATTGCGTATATAAAACACGCGCGGCAGGCTGCAAATGCACACCGTCTCCGGCAAAGAGGCCGGTTTGTCCCTCTGTAATGCCGTTCCAGTCAATGAGCACTGCGTTAGGCGCTTTCGAGACGGCATCCGCAATCAGTGCGTTATTAGGTCCTTCCCAGCGTAGCGGCACGTGAACATTGATGAAGATGACGCGCGGCACATCCGCCAACACCTGCATCATCTCATCCATTTGCTTTTGCGTAATGAAGCCATTGTTACCCACGTGCATGATGACCAGGTTGCCCAACGTGCCAGCGTCATGTCGCTGGCGCAAATCTGCCAATGCCGCCGCCGCTTGCCGGCCCACCACGGCATCCACCTCGATGTTGCCCATGGCCTGTTGCATTTCCACAGCCGCGCCTTTCATTACCGAGTCGCCAATTGCCGTGATGTGATAGTTCGCTCCCAACACATCGGTGAGCGTGGTCGCGTCGGTAATCGTTTGTGGCGTGCTGGTCACCTCGGCAACGGCGGTTGGCGTCTCGGTCAGTGGCGCTGTTGCCGTATCGACGGTTGCCAAGACAGGCGTCGGTGTGGCGTCACTCGCCGGCGGCGTTTCGGTTACCGCTGCCGTAGGAGATACTTCAGCTTCCGGCGTCACGAATGCCGTCGGCGTGATAGCCATCGTCGCAGTCACAACCGGCGCCGTGATGCTCTGGCTGACCGTCGCCGTTACCGTTGCGGTGACGGCTGCGCGCGTGGCGGACGTTGGCTTTGCCGCCCGCGTCGCCGTAGGGGTGATGACCTGCCGGACAGAAATGGCCGTCCCGGTAGGCGCACCATGCGTTGGCGTTGGCGGAGCTAATGTCGGCGTCGCAATCGTATCGCCCGCCTCGGCATACTCCTCCGGCACGGCAGGCGGTTGTGCGCGCACAACCGCGACGCCCAGCGCCAGCAAAAGCGCGATGCTCACCACACCCGTGCCGATCCACTGCAAACGCACCGGCAATGGCGAGGCTTGCCTCAGCTTTTTCCATAGTCGCCCTAATGCGCCTTGACGGATCGGCTGTTCGATATAGCGATAGGATAGTTCCGCGCAAATAGCGGTCAGCCCTAGCCGCAACATCATCAGCGGCAAACCATCCAGTTGGATATCCAGTTGCGGACGCGTGACGGCAAAGATGGGCCAGTGCCAAAGATAGATGCTATAGGACCGCAGACCAATCCAGCGGATCACCGGCAGGCTGAGGAAACGCGTGAACAGCCGCGACCCATTCCGCACCGTCGCGTAGATCGCCACGACTGTACAAATCGCGACGACGGTAAACCCGCCCAGGTAAAGGTACGGGTTGATCTCCGATACCAATACAAAAATCAATGTCAACGCGACCAGCGCCAGGCTGCCGGCGATGTCGAGCAGCCACCCAAGCCTGACCGAGAGAGGCCCTTCCTCCTGAATCGCGGGGACCAGGATCGCCAGTGTGGCACCGATGAGGAAACCGGCCGCGCGCGTGTCCGTGCCATAGTAAATGCGCGAGGGATCTGCGTCCGGGTTATAAAGCGCAGCCATTAGCAGCGCAGACGCGACCGCGCCGATGAACGAAAACGCCACCAGCGCGATGCGATATGCCACGGCGTTGCGGTCATCGGGGACAGACTCTGTTCCGCCCGCGCGCTTACCTTTCAGGAAAGTAACCAGCTTCAAATAGAGCAACAACGCCACCGGCCAGACCAGATAGAACTGTTCCTCGACCGCGAGCGACCACATGTGGCGCAACAGAGAGGGGCGGCCAATCGCTTCGAAGTAGGACGTGTGGCTGAAAATCTGGAACCAGTTGCTCACGTAAAACGCCGCCGCCAACGCATCATAGCGCAATGAAGCAACTTCATCCGGCAAAAAGATCACGGCAAATGCCAGCACCGCAATCAATAGGGCGAACACGGCCGGCAAGAGGCGTCGTGCCCGGCGCAGCCAGAATTGCCCAAGCTTAATGCCGCCGGTGCGTCGCCATTCGGCGATCAGCAGACCAGTAATCAGGTAGCCGCTAATAACGAAAAACACTTCCACGCCCAAGAAGCCGCCCGGCATCCATGCCACCTCGGCGTGGTAAAACAACACGGCCATGACCGCTACAGCACGCAAGCCATCGAGGCCGGGTAAATAGGAGTGCCGCGTTTTAGACGGGGTTTCCACCTCATTCGGGGCATCTTCGTGGGCGTGCGATTCTGCACTGTTTGATTGCGCTATGTCCTTGTCATTCACCATTGCAACTCGGGAATTATCCGCCTCAGCGGGTATAGACTAACACACATGAGACCAGCACCGCAACCATTATTCCGTGATCCTATCTATGACGGCGCAGCCGATCCGACAATTATCTGGAACCGCGATGAACGGAACTGGTGGATTTTATACACCAGCCGCAGGGCAAATGTGGACTGCCGCGGCGTCGCCTGGGCACATGGCACCGACATTGGTATTGCCAGTTCCAACGACGCAGGACAAACATGGCGCTATCGCGGCACCTTGAATGGCCTGGCGTTCGAACATGGGCGAAACACTTTCTGGGCCCCGGAAGTGATCTGGCATGCCGGCCAATACCATATGTACGCAAGCTACGTGCCGGGCGTCCCGCACGACTGGTCAGGTCCACGCCACATTATCCACTACACCAGCTCAAATATGTGGGACTGGCAGAAACAATCTGTCCTTCCTCTATCGTCCGATTTCGTCATCGATGCCTGCGTTCACGCCCTACCAGGCGGCGGCTGGCGCATGTGGTACAAGGACGAATGGAACGGCTCGCATATCTACGCCGCGGATAGCGATGACCTGTATACCTGGCACCCCAAAGGCGCCGTACTCAGCGCGCATGCCCAGGAAGGCCCTAATGTTTTCTTTTGGCAGGGTCGCTATTGGCTCATCGCCGACGCATGGAAAGGCCTGGAAACCTATAGCTCGCCAGACGCTGAAACCTGGACCCAGAACAGCACCATCCTGGCGTCGGGCGGCAAGCGCGTGGATGACGCGTGGATGGGCCAACATGCCGACGTGCTGGTACAGGGCGAGCAAGCCTATATCTTCTACTTCACCCATCCTCAGCGCAATGAATATGTCACATTTGCAGTCCCAGAGGTAGAACCCTATAGCTGGCGTCGCAGTTCGCTACAAGTAGCACAGTTGAACCTCAAGGGTGACAAACTCCAATGCGATCGTGATGCTTCTTTCGACTTTACGCTGCTCCCGGTAGAAGCATAAACGCCCCCGCTACGCAAACGTACGGCTTTGGGTCACTCAGCCGTATGTTTGCGCATTTTCGCGCACCTGTGCGCCGTAGATGCGGCCTGAACCACCATCATAGGACAGATGCTCAGGGTTTGGTAGGATTTCTGTCCGGCATTGGCTTTTATACGCCATATAATCCGACCGTCCAACGTGCTATAATGCAGATGAAATGACAATGTAACTATTCAGAAGTTATCACGCAGCTTTCAAAAAAGTCTATCACTCAAGGATTGGGGAATGCTAGTAAGAGAGAATCAGAGTAACACACGTGATGTTTTCATAACCCTGTGTAGTGAAGATTTCGTTCTCTCATGCCTGGAACGCTATACCGAGATATCTCACGTTCAGGTGGTGCGTTATATCGTTTTACGCAATATCTTAAGCGGACGTGTGATTCGCCAATGGCTTCACCATCCCTCCGAATGCACTGCTTGTTGGCTCGCAGATTATGTGAGACAAGTCTCCGTATACTACCAGACTGAGCATTCCCGGTGGTTATATCTACAAGATAAAGCAGGCCAGCTAGAGCTATATGACCTGCTGATAAACTATGCGTATGATTATATTTGTGGGTTGGGGTGGCAGGCGGGTGAAACGGATGCCCTGGAAATCGCGCATGAAGCTTTTGTGACGAGCCCGGAGCGACTACGGCGGTATCCATTTGACCTAGCCCTTGGGAAGTGGCTCGACCGCCACGCACGCCAATCCGCACAACGCTTGTTCCGCTCCAGGCAGACCATGCTATTGAGCGACGACGCGGTGGACAGATTAATGGACCATAGCCTGGACAGCGATAGCCTGC
>DAOUFG010000099.1:0-21300 GCA_034430115.1 Thermoflexales bacterium
GACGCCCACCATGCGCCGGCGATAGTTGGCCGTGCTGCGCACGTCGTCGATCGGCCGGGCAGCGGACATCGCCAGTTGCGCGGCACGCGCCATCACCTCGGCGGTGAGTATACGGCCCTCCAAAAATGCCTCGGCTTCACGCGCGTGAATGATCGTCGGTGCAACAGCGCCCAGCGTGATGATGGCCTGTTGCACACGCGCCGGTTGCTGCTCGTCCAACGTCAGGATCACGGCACAATTGACCAGGCTGATCGCCTGTGCCCGGCGCAACCCCAGCTTGATATAGGTGCCATGTTGGCATGGTGCCAATGCCGGGAAAGAAATCTCGGTCAGCAACTCATCCGGGGCCATCACGGTGCGGCGCACTCCGGTGTAGAAGTCGCTCAAGTTCACCCGCCGCTCACCACGCACTGAGCGCAAAGTCACCTGCGCGTCCAGCGCCATCAACGGCGTGATCGTATCGTTGGCCGGCGAAGCGGTGATCAAGTTACCCGCGACGGTGGCACGATTGCGAATCTGCGGTGCGCCCACCTCGCGGCAGGCCCGCGCCAGCGGGAATGCGCGCGAGACACACAACGGCGAAGCCACCACGTGGTTGTGCGTCACCAACGCGCCCAGGTGAATCCATCCGGCGTCATCCAGCCAGATGCCATCCTGGTTCGGCACGCGCGAAATGTCGATCAAGGTGCCCACGTGACGCACGCCGCGATCCAACTCCAGCACCAGGTCAGTCCCGCCGGCGATGACGCGCGCATCGGGGGCACCATGCGACAGCAGGTCCATGGCTTCCTCTATCGTATTGGGCGCAAGGTAATCGTTCCACATCGTCGATCATTATAGTTGGGGGACTTACTTTTTTGCGACCCCGGCAATGTGCGGGCCCGCAATCGGCACATGCACATCGAAATGCTCGAAGCTCAGTTGCGCGAACCCGGCTGCCTGGAGAGCGACCCAGGTCTCGCGGTTGGGCTGGCAGCCATCTCCCACATACTGCCAGAGCGGCGTAATGCGGTTTTGGCGAGCGCGCAGGCGCGTGCCTTGCGGGGCCGCCACATGTTCGATGAAGAGAAAATGCCCACCCGGCTTGAGCACGCGCAATACTTCGCGCAGCGCCTTCTGTTGGTCGGTCACCGAGCACAACACCAGCGTGCCAACCACTGCGTCGGCGGATTCATCTTCCATCTCCATCTGCTCCGCACTGCCGGCGCGCAAATCCAAATCGGGCAGACCAAGCCTGGCCGCCTGCGCTTTTAGATAGCGGTGCATATAAGGGTTCGGCTCGATGCCCACCCAGTGCAGTTCTTGGTCAGGCGTCAGATAGGCCAGGTTCGCGCCGTTGCCGGGGCCAATTTCGATCACCGTGCCATGCAGGCCGGCAAACAGGCGACGCCTGTATTGGGTCACCGCTGCCTCCTCCTCGCCATTTCCTTTCGACATGCACCAGGCAAAAAGCCTTTTGCGCAGATTCAAGCCGCTCATTGCCACATCACGCTTATCATTGTGCCACTTTTATGCACGAGACTAAACAAAGATGCCAGATTATTTCACAATCAGTCATAAAACAAGATTCACGTAAAACTGTATTTAGCTTACAATACGAACCTGTATTGGCTCGTTGAGATGCATCACCGTTCAAGTACCAGCGAGCACCAGCACTACCTTTTTGGGGAGATTGACGATGACGACGAGTATTAGTAGGCGCAGATGTTTGAAGCTGGCCGGCAGCCTGGCAACCAGCGCAGCTATTCTACCCCTTGTGAACCTTATTTCTGCGGCAGGAGAAGACCTCTCGCCCGCACCGGCGCCACTGGGGCGCGTCGCAGAACTCACGGCAGACATCCGTGAAGAAGCCACGCGCAAATCCACGCGCGTCCGAGTCGCGCGACGCGATGAAGTGTTCCCTCTGCTCGGCCAGGTGGAAGGCCAGGCCGTGATGGCTTACAACAACATCTGGTTCAAGATCGATGAAGGCTACGTCTACTCATCGTGGGTGCAGCCCGTGCAAGAGATCAAGAACGATCCCCTGCCCAATCTCGCCGAGGACAAATTTTGGGGCGAAGTGAGCGTGCCCTTCACCGATTCGCGCACCTCGCCCAACCCCGACGTGCGGCGCTACATGCGGCTGGAATATGGCACGATCTATCACGTGATCGGGGCCATCAAAGGCACGGACGGCGAGTGGTGGTACCAGTTGAAAGAAGGCATCTCCGGGTCGGGCAAGGTTTACGCGCCTGCCAGCGATATACGGCGCATCTCGCCCGAAGACCTGTCGCCGCTCTCGCCGGACGTGAAAGACAAGCGCATCGAGGTCAGCCTGAAACAACAACGCATCACGGCCTACGAAGGCGATAAGCAAGTGATGACGTCACTGGTGTGCAGCGGGACCGGCGGGTTCGGCACCCCCAGGGGCAATCACAAAGTGCTGTTCAAGACGCCCACATCGCGCATGATCGGCGGCTCGGGGTCGGGCTACTACGACCTGCCGGGCGTACCGTTCCCCACGTTCATCACCTGGTCGGGCGTAGCGATCCACGGCACCTACTGGCACAACGACTACGGCCGCCCACGCAGCCACGGCTGCCTGAACGTGCCGTCCGACGTTGCGCGCTGGTTCTGGCGCTGGACGTTACCCAGCGCTCCCTACGATAAGAGCGTCTTCTACACGCGCAATGCGACCGCCACAGTGGTGCACGTCGTCTGAGAGAGAACGCAAAGCATGATACGTGAAACATGAAACGTGATGTAAGTCCGCCGCTATCATGTTTCATGTTTCACGCTTCAACTTCATCTCACGGACGAAAAGACTTACCCCGCATTCTTCAGGCAGTCGATCACGGCGTGAATCTCGTCTTCGGTGTTGTAACAATGCGGCGCCAGGCGAATCGTCCCATTGCGCAACGTGTGCGTGATGTGCGCCTCCTCCAACTTCTTCGAAGCAGCTTCAATGTCGCCACCCGGAGGCGGAGCGAAGATCACGATGGCGGAGCGATGCGCCGGGTCACGGTTGACGATGGGTTGATAGCCCAGCCGGTCCAACTCACTGAGGAGCAGGTCGGTCAGGTGAATCGTCCAGGCGGCGATGTTCTCGATGCCCAACGACATCAAGAAGGCCACGCTGCGCGACAGGCCGACCATGCCCAGTAAATTCGGCACGCCAATCTCATACCGCGCTGCGCCGGCGGCGGGCGTCAGATCATATTCGAGGAAATGGCCGGCATTTGCCACGCTCGTCGCGCCTGCGAAAGGCGGCTGAAGCTCGTCGATCCGCTCGGCGGACACATAGAAGAACCCCTGCCCGGCCGGGCCCAACATCCACTTGTGGCCACCGGTCGCCAGTATGTCGACGTGGCAGGCTTTCACGTCCAGGGGATAGGCACCCAGCGATTGAATGCCGTCCACGAGGAACCAGATGTTGCGCACTTTGCACCACTCGCCGATGGCCTGCAAGTCGGTGCGGAAGCCAGTGGCAAATTCAACCGTGCTGACGGCCACCGCGCGCGTGTTGGCGTCCGCATGGCGCTCCAGCAACGCCACCGTGGTGCCGCCATGATCGTTCGGCACCACGCGCGTCTCTGTGCCACGCCGCTTATCCAGGTTCAGGAACGGATATGCCACGGCGGGGTATTCCTGGTTGCACACGATCACGTTATCCCCGGCCTTCAGCGGCAGGCTGTGCGCGGCCAGGTTCATCCCTTCGGCGGTATTCTGCGCGAAGGCGATCTCGGCGGGTTGCGCGTTCACCAACTGCGCGATCGTTTGGCGCACATTGGGGATGAGTTGGCCGAAGATATTGCCCAGGTCGTTCAGGCTGGCAAGCGTGCCAAGCGTTTCCTCGACGGCCTTACGCGTCACCTGCGGGATGGGACCAATACCCGCGTGATTCAAATAGATGGTGTCGTTTACGAGTGGGAATTGCTCCCTGGCGGCAGCTAAATCATATACAGGTTGCATGGTTCTAGTTTAACCCCGTCGGGCCGGTGATACACTCTGGGGCATGTCGAAGATCAATCCAGCCCTGGGCTACCAAACCATTCTCGAACGGGTGCTCATCTCCGAAGAGCAACTTCAAACGCGCATCGCCGAAATTGCAACGCAGATTTCACACGATTACGCCGGGACAGACTTGCTGCTGATCTGCATCCTGCGCGGAGGCGTGGTATTCCTCACCGACTTGATGCGTAAAATCACTGTTGCGCATCGCATCGATTTCATGGCCGTCACCTCCTATACGGTAGGCGCGCGCGAGACGAGCGGCAAGCCGCGCATCATGTTGGATTTGAACACCGACATCCGTGGCCGGCACGTGTTGCTGGTGGAGGATATCGTCGATAGCGGCGTCACGCTCGATCACGTGCTGCGTCTATTGCAAACGCGCGAACCGGCCAGCCTGGACGTGTGCGTGCTGCTGGATAAGGAAGACCGTCGCCAGGTGGAAATCCCAACCAAGTACGTCGGCTTTAAGATTCCAAATGAGTATGTCTTCGGCTACGGGCTGGATGTTGATGAAGTGTTCCGCAACCTGCCGTTCATCGGCATCTTGAAGGCGGAGTATCAGTAGAGCAACAAATCGATGTCCCTCACCTGCGGCTCCGCCCCATCGCGCTAACACAGTTCCCCCGATGATGTATGGCAGGTTAGAACAAGAAGCGGTATTCGCCAAGTCTCTCACCTTGCTGACAACTGCAATCTGCCCCGGAAATATGCACAGCGTCGATTCGCGGGCTGGGGCCGGCAATCTGCAAATATCTCTTTCAGGCGCATGGCGACAAGATTTGAGTGCGAGATTACCCAGGCCCAAACACAATCATGTTGTTCACGTTGCCAATCGCTAAGCAAAAGTCGGTAGAATGACGGAGTGCAGAAAGTTTCGTTTTACGTGCGAGAGATACCGGTTTATGGGGACGTCATCCTGGCGCCGATGGATGGCTACTCGGACATGCCCTTCCGGCTGCTATGCCGCGAGTATGGCTCGGCCATGAGCTACACCGAGTTCGTCGCCGTGGAAGCGGTGATTTACTCCGCCAAAAAGGCTATGCGCATGTTCGACTATGCGCCGCAGGAAAAACCCCAGATGAGCTTCCAAATCTTCGGCGCAGATGAGGATAAGATCGTGCTGGCCGCACAGAAGTTGGAAGCGCTGCAACCCGGCATCATCGACCTGAACATGGGTTGCTCGGTGCCCAACGTTAGCGGGCGCGGCGCCGGCGCCGGCTTGCTGCGCGACCCGGCCAAGATCGGCCGCATCTTCAACCGCTTCAGCCATTGCCTCAGCGTGCCCGTCACCGGCAAGATACGCCTGGGCTGGGATAGCCAATCGCGCAACCATGTGCAAGTGGCGAAGATTTTGGAAGATAGCGGCGCATCGCTCATCGCGGTGCATGGCCGCACCAAGGAAATGAAGTACGGCGGCCAGGCCGATTGGGACGCCATCGCCGAAGTGAAGCAAGCGGTGAAGATTCCCGTCATCGGCAACGGCGACGTGAAGACGGCGGAAGACATCGACCGCATGAAGACCCATACCGGTTGCGACGGCGTGATGATCGCACGGGCTGCCATCGGCAATCCGTGGATCTTCCAGCGCCGCAACCGAAACCAGGTCTCGCTGCACGAAATGGTGCAATTACAAAAACGCCACCTGCAATTGATGGTGGGCTACTATGGGAACTATGGTCTTGTGCTCTTCCGTAAACATGCCGTGCGTTATATCATGGGCCTGCCTGGGTCAGCCGAGTTGCGTAATCAACTGGTGACCTGCCAATCACCACAGCATTTCATCGAATTGATCGAAAACTTCGAACGGCGCAGCAATAGGGGCGAGTTCGATGGTCACAGCGCAGCTTCAACGCCCCCGGAAGAACTGACAGAGTGTGTTTATGAGTGATTTCTCTAAATATCCAGAGGCTTTGCGCGATGTACTGGAAGCATTTGCGGAAGAACCCGCCGAGCGCAATAACATGCTGATCGAATATTCGGACCAATACAAAGGTGTGCCGGAACAAATCGCCCGGCGTCCCTACCCGACCTCCAACCGGGTGCCACATTGCGAGTCGGACAGCTACGTCTTCGCAGAACCGCTCGAAGGCGGCAAGCGAATGAAGTATTACTTTGCCGTGGAGAACCCATTCGGCGTTTCGGCACGTGCGCTTTCAGCCATCCTCGATTCGACCATCAACGGTCTGCCCACCGCACAGATCGCGCAGATGCCCATCGACGACATCATCCCGACGTTATTCGGCCCACACATCTCGATGGGCAAAGGGCAAGGACTACTGGGCATTTGTGCTATGGTCAAGGCAATAGCCCAGCATTACGCCAAAGCACCTGCCGCCTGAAGAGCAATCATGTTCAATACGTCATCTGCGCCACCACCGGTTAACCGGTTGGAGACAATCGCGGCATTGCGCGCCGCCGTGGCAAGCACCATGTATGTCACAGGTTACACCTTCGACGATAACGGCGTGATTCATTTGTATGGGCGCCTGCTGACCTCGCCGGAGACGGCGTATCGGCCCATGCGCGCCAACGTCGAGCGCCTGGGGTACACCCCCTTCCTGCAAGAATCCAAAGATCGCGAGGGGATGTATGAACTGAACGTCGTTCCCGGCGTTGCGCCACGCACTCAACCCAACGTGCGCGTGAACTTTTGGCTATACATCGCCACGCTAGTCTCAGTCGTAATTTCCTACTCGCTCTATACCAGCGACGGCAGCCTGGACATCGCCTCCGGCCTGATGTTCGGCCTGACCCTGATGACGATCCTGACCGCGCACGAAATGGGGCATTACGTGGTGGGCAAGTTGCGCGGTGCGCCGGTCACGTTGCCCTATTTTCTGCCTTTGCCGCTCATCTCGCCCTTCGGCACGCTGGGCGCGGTCATCGTGCAACGCGAGCCTTTTGAAGATCGCCGCACGCTATTGGAAATAGGGCTGGCAGGCCCTCTGGCAGGCTTTGTGGTGGCGTTGCCGTTTATGCTGATCGGGCTGATGCTCTCGAAGGTGCAACCCATGCCTCCCGGCGGCACCGGGTTTGGCGACTCATTGCTTAGCTCATTCTTCAAGGTGATCGCGCTTGGCAAATACGTCTCCAGTTCGGGCATGGTCGAACATCCCATCTACCTGGCTGCGTGGTTCGGCCTGCTGGTGACGGGCATCAACTTGATCCCGGCGGGGCAACTGGACGGCGGTCATGTGGCCTATGCACTGCTGGGTGAAAACGCCAAATACCTGTCTTATGCAATGATCGGGCTGTTCCTGGTGCTCGCGATCACTGTGTCGCCCGACTGGATGTGGTGGTCGGTGATCATGTTGCTCTTCGGGCTCAACCATCCCCCCGCGCTGAACCAGGCTGTGAAACTACAACCCTTCCACCTGGCGCTGGCAGTCATCGCCTTATTGGTACTGGTGCTGGTCTTCATGCCCATACCGCTATACGGGGCGTAAGCGTTGCGGCGGAAATCGGAGCCCCCGACGTTCATGTTTCATTTTGCCTTGCTTTCAATTGCAACGCGCTATGAAGCGGCTAGCGATTTACGGCAAGGTTCTTAAAGCAATCATGGTGAGCTTGTCGAACCCTGGGAGCCATCCTTCAACAAGCCCAGGATGACTCCCTCAGAACTTGCGCTAAATCGCAAATAGCTATAAGCCTCGGAGATTTTGAGCGGCTTCTTTCTACGACACGAGCCACAGATAGGGCTGTTCCACCAGTTGCTTCACGCGCTGCAGGAAGCGCGCCGCCGGGGCACCATCCACTACACGATGATCGAAGGTCAGGCTGAGCGCCAGCATGCGCCGCACGGCCACGCGTTCGGCTTCGTCGATGCTGCCGGGCCGCAGGGTCACCACTTGCTTGGCCGTGATGCGCCCCACCCCCAGGATGGCACACTCGGGCAGGTTGATAATCGGCGAAAAGGTGTCGATATCGTACATGCCCAGGTTGGTGATGCTGAACGTGCTGCCGCGCAATTCGTCGGGCGCGGTCTTCCCTTCGCGCGCGCGGGCAATCAATCCCGCTGCCTCGGCCGCGATTTGCAGCAACGTCTTGACCTGCACATCTCGCAGCACCGGCACCAGCAGCCCGCGCGGCGTGTCCACCGCGATGCCAATGTGCACGGCGGACTCGGTGACGATTTCCTCCCCCTCCAGCCGGGCATTTAACGCGGGATGATCGGCCAACGCGCAGGCGACGACTTTCGCCAGCAGGTCGTTATACGAAGGGATCACCTGGCCCTTGCGATCCACCTTCAATTGTTCGCGCAGGCGCACCAGTTCGGTGGCGTCCACCTCGGCGTTGAGCGTCACGGGCGCCGCCACGTGCACCCCGGCCGACATGCGTTCGGCAATGATGCGCCGGGTATGGCTGAGCGGCGCATGCGCCGCCGTCGTTGACGCCGCTGGGGTGGGCGTTGCCGGTTTCGCGGCCGCCTGTGCTTCGGCAGCCCGGCGAACGTCTTCTTCAACGATCCTGCCGCTACGGCCACTGCCAGTCAATTTGGACCAATCCACGCCCAGGTCGTTTGCGACGCGCAATGCGCGCGGGCTGATCGCCGGGCCTTTCTTGCGGCCTTCCTCTTGCGCAGGTTCCGGCTGCGCAGTCATAGAGCCTGCGCCTACCAGCTCCTCGGTTCCGCTGCTCCCAAGCTCAGCACGCCGAGCAGGCTCCTGCTCTCCCCCGCTCCCTTTCTCCTCTGCTCCGGCACTCCGGCGTCCGCCTGCCTCAAACGGGGCCGTCTCTCCGGGCGCGACCAGGTAGGCCAGCAAAGTGCCCACCGGCACGACGGAGCCGGGGGCAGGTGAATCGGGCGGGATGCGCAGGATGCCGTTATCCAGCGCTTCCACCTCGGTCAACGCCTTATCACCCTCCAGGCGGTAGAGCAGGTCGCCCTGCTGCACGGCGTCGCCGTCCTGCTTCAGCCACTCGACAAAAGTGCCCTCTTCCATCGTCCAACCCAGGCGGGGCACCAGGATTTCAATCGCCATATCTCCTCCGGACTATTCCGCGAGCAGGTCTCGAATGGCCTGCGCAATGGTTTCTTGGTTTGGCACGACGGCCGCTTCCAGGGTAGGGCTATAGGGCGTGGGCACCTGCGCGCCATTCAACCGGCGCACCGGCGCATCCAGGTCATCCATCGCCCTATCCATCACCTGAGCGGCAATCTCGGCACCGATGCCACACGGCGCGAAGGTCTCATCCACAATCAGTAGCCGGCCCGTCTTGTGCAATGATTGCAGGATCGTTTGCATGTCGAGCGGTGCAACGGTGCGCGGGTCGATCACTTCCACGTCGATGCCTTCCTTCGCCAGCACGTCACAGGCTTCCAGCGTCTTACGCACCATCCAGGCCAGCGCCACCACCGTGATACGGCAACCCTTGCCGCCGGTGCGCACCACGTTGGCCTGGCCGAAGGGAATGATGTACTCCTCTTCCGGCACCGGGCCTTTGGTGTTCAAGAGCAACTTGTGCTCCAGGAACATCACCGGGTCATCGCCGCGCAGCGCCGTCTTAAACAGGCCCTTCGCGTCGTAGGGAGAGGTAGGAATCACCACGTGGAAGCCGGGGATGTGCGCGAAGATGGGGTAATAGCTACCCGAATGGTGCGTGGCGGCCGAGCCGCCCACGCCGATGCTGCCGCGCAAGACGATGGGCATCTTCAAACGCCCACAGCTCATATATTGCATCTTGGCGACCTGGTTAATCAATTCGCCCATCGAATCCAGGATGAAGTCGAGGAACATGAAGTCCACCACCGGGCGGGAGCCGGTCATGGCGGCGCCGGTGCACAGGCCCACAAACCCGCGCTCACTAATGGGCGTATCGCGCAGCCGCATGGGGCCGTAGCGATCAAAAAGCCCGGCAGTGGTGTTAAAGTTGCCACCGCGCGGGCCGATTCCTTCGCCCACCACAAAGATCGTCGGGTTCTGCGCCATTTCTTCGTCGAGCGCCTCGCGGGCTGCTGCGGTATAGGTCAAGTCACGCATAGTTATTCAAGTGAAACGCGAAACATGAAGCGTGAGAAGAAATAGACAGATAATCCTCACGCTTCATGCTTCACTTCTTACGCATCAATCTTCCATCCTTCGTCATGCCTCGCTGAAGACGTGCTGCAGCGCCGTCGCGGGGTCGGGGTAGGGGCTGTTGCGCGCGAAATCATAGGCTTCTTCGATAGTGGTTTTGATCTCCGCGTCGATGGCAGCCAGTTCGCTCTCCGTCACGCCGTCGTCCTGTTGCAGGCGCGCGGCAAGCAGCTTGATCGGGTCACGCGCCTTCCACGCGTCAACCTCTTCCAAACTGCGATAGCCCGCATCGCGCATGCCCTCGGAGTGCGCGCGAGTGCGATAGGTGCGGCATTCCAGGAGCGTAGGCCCTTCGCCCGCGCGCGCGCGGCCCACCGCCTCGCAGGCGGCCTCATAGACGGCCAACACGTCGTTGCCGTCCACCGAAACGCCCGGCATGCCATAGGCCGCGGCCCTCTCGGCAATATGCGGATTGCCGGCGGCATAGGAGAGGGCGATTTCGGTAGCATAGAGGTTGTTTTCACACACAAAGATTGTGGGCAACTTCCAAATGGAAGCCAGGTTCAGCCCCTCGTGAAACGCGCCGTTATTGGATGCGCCATCCCCAAAGAAGGCCACCCCCACACGATCTGAACCGAGCAATTTGAAGGTATAGCCCGCGCCGGCGGCTTGCAGGATGGATGGGCCGACGATGCCGCTGGTGCCCATCAGGCCCACTTCGGGTTTGAACAGATGCATGCTGCCGCCGCGCCCGCGTGAGACGCCCGTAGCCCGGCCAAATAACTCGGCCATCAACTCACCTGGGCCGACACCCTTTGCCAGCGCGTGTCCATGGCCGCGATGGGTGCTGAAGATCGCGTCGTCCACGCGCAGATTCGCGCAGACGCCGGTGGCCACAGCCTCCTCACCTATGTAGGTATGGCACGCGCCGTGGATCAACCCGGCCTGGTGCGCACGCGCTAATTGTTCCTCACAGCGCCGAATCAGCAACATCTGCCGATACAGCGCAATCCGTTGCGTTCTGGAAGTTAATGCCATTGCACTTCTCCTGACAATCTCCCTCGCGCACGTTGCGGGGGATAGTTAAACCAATGAATATCGCCAGCTCAGCGGCTGCCCGTTTTGATAGGGCATCACCCCATGGAACTGGCGCACGTCATCATCGAACACAAGCGGTAAAAAGTAACGGTCACCCGGCCATAGATTCAGCGAAAGGTCCAGCACATGCGGCAAGGAGACCCACTCCAGCGCGCCCTCCGGGTTTGCCGGGAGCACCTCGCCGTGCCAGCCGGTGATTAGAAAGATGAAACCCAGCCAGTCCTCGCCATGTTTGCCAAAGCCGGGCCAACTGATGGTGCCGCGCAATGCCAGCGCCGTCGCGTCGATGCCGGCCTCTTCTCGCAGTTCGCGGCACATACCGGCGACGACATCCTCCTCGCGCTCCAGCTTACCGCCCAGGCCGTTGTATTTGCCAAAGTGCAGATCATCGGGACGGGTATTGCGATGGATCATCAACACCTGCCGGCGGTCTTCAGATAATACGTAGCCGAGCGTCGCTATGATCGGGGTATAAGGCATTTCGCTAAATTATAGGTTCATCACAGTAAATTGAATGCACTGGCACGCACCCCTTGGAATCCACACCCATATTGACAGGCGAGAATTAGTTCGCTATAATCAATTATATTGATAATATCGAATAATTCCGCAGGGGAACTTTAATATGAAAGGATCAAAGAAATCTTCATCCTCGGATGAGCTGGCTGGTGAGGTGGTGGCGCTCCTGCGCGACTTACTCCATGCACTCCTTCGGTCATCCATTCCAGCCTGGGTGGACCTTCAACTCACCCTGCCTCAACTACGCACCGTTTTTCTTATCGCCCATAACCAGACATCTTCCGTCATGCAAATCTCACAGCAACTTGGGATTGGCGAACCCACCGCCAGTCACCTGATCGATAAACTGGTCCAAGCCGGTTTAATCCAACGTAGCGATGACCCTCAAGATCGCCGCCGCGCCCGTGTACAACTCTCCCCTGATGGAGAAAACCTCATTGAAAGGCTCCTGGGTTGGGAAGACCTACTGGGCGGATGGCTCAACCAGGTTCCTACGGAGGATCTTTCCATGCTTCGACACGGATTAGCCGCCATCATGAATGAAATCCCTATTCAGGCTGCAACAGACAAACCTGCCTCGCAGGAGGCAAAACAGGAGTCGTCTAAACGATGATCATTAATGCTGGTTTTGACCCAAACTATCTCTGGCTACTCTTGGTTGGCCTGGGGATCGGAATCCTCGTGACCATGTTTGGCGGAGGCGGAGGGTTCTTTTACGTGCCTATTTTGACGCTGCTATTTCATGTGCCCACGCAACTCGCGGCGGCCACCTCATTAGCGGCAACGATCCCGGCGGTCATTGTAGGTTCCATTGAGCACTACCAGAAAGGCAACATCAACTTGCAAATCGGGATCATCTTTGGGGTTGCCGGCCTGGTAGGCGCCCTTGCGGGAGCCTACATATCAGCGTTGATTTCATCCGCCCTCTTGCAGAAGCTTTTCGGGGCTTATGCAATCCTCTTGACCATTCCAATGGCCCTCACCAGTCGCAAACGATTCAAGAATCAAAACAATGAAAGCACGGGGACGCCACCACTAACCCTCTCAAAAATGCTGCTCAGTTCATTCTTCGGCATCCTATCGGGAATCATGGCCGGGCTTTTTGGAACCAGTGGGACGGCGTCCATCGTAGCCGGACTATACATATTGGGTTTGCCCGTGACGATGGTCGTAGGGACGTCGGTGTTGGTGGTGCTGTTTAATGCCCTATCTGGTTTTGTGGGGCATATAGCTGTAGGCCAATTTGATTTGCTGTTGTTTCTGCTTCTTGGAAGCGGCGCAACATTAGGCGCGTTCTTGGGCCCCAGGCTGCTTACTAAGATCAACGTCCAGATCTTGGAGAAAGTTTACGGCGTGCTTTTCATCCTGCTGGTCATCGGTTTTGGTCTGGTCATGTTCTTCAAATAAGGCATTTTGTTTATACTTTTCAGTGATCGGCCTGACTCCTGCCACATCCTTGCGGCAGGCCATTTTGAAGTCAGCGTACCAGGGAATGAGCAAGAAGAAAAAGCCAAAGCAAGCCGCGCAGATTGATGCGAACATCCCCATCACCGGCAGGGTGCTGATGAAGTTGGGTTGGCCGGAAGGCCGCACTGTGGGCCGGGCACTTGAACTGGCCCAACATTTGGAGTCCGGCGGCACGCCGCGCGCAACAATCCTGACACTCTTGCAGCAGGTGCGTGAGTCGCCCGCCGATTACCTGAGCGACCCTGTGGCAGGTGAACTGGCGCAAGCATTGAGTAAACATGCTGGGGCTTCTGACACGCCGCAAGCATTTGGCCTGCGCGGCACGCCCTTGCCCTATCGCATCTGGGGCAAAGCGGGCATCGACCCGGCGGCGTTGCGGCAAATGGACAACGCCATGCGCCTGCCGATTACGGCCTCCGGCGCGCTGATGCCCGACGCGCACGTCGGCTATGGCCTGCCCATCGGCGGCGTTCTGGCGACCGAGGGCGCCGTGATTCCCTATGCCGTCGGGGTGGACATCGCCTGCCGTATGCGGCTTTCGGTGTTCGACGTGTCTCCAATCGTCCTGCAACAAGAGAAGGAACGCTACCAGAAAGCCATCCTCAATAACACGCGCTTCGGGGCCGGCGCGGAGTGGAAGGGCACCCCACAGGAAGACCCCGTCCTGGATGACCCGGCCTGGGACGCGCTGCCGTTGCTGCGCCACCTGCACGATAAGGGCGCGCGCCAGTTGGGCACTTCGGGCAGCGGCAACCACTTCGTGGACCTGGGCGAATTTATGCTCTCGAACGATGACCCTCAACTGGGCTTGCAGGCCGGCACCTACCTGGCGCTGCTCTCACACAGCGGCAGCCGGGGCGTTGGTTTTCAGATCGCCAATACCTACAGCCAGATTGCGCGCGAGCTGCACCCGGAACTGGATAAAGAGGTCGCTTACCTGGGCTGGCTGGACATAGTCAGCGCCCCAGGCCAGGAATATTGGCTGGCGATGGAACTGGCCGGGCGCTATGCGGCAGCCAATCACCGCGTTATTCACCAGCGCATCGCCAAAGCGTTGGGGCTGACAGCGATAGCGGTGGTGGAGAATCACCATAACTTTGCCTGGCGCGAGACGCTGCCCGATGGCCGCCGGGTGATCGTGCATCGCAAGGGCGCTACCCCGGCGGCAAAGAATGTGCTTGGCGTGATCCCAGGTTCAATGGGCGACCCGGGTTATGTCATCCGCGGGGAAGGTAACCCGGATTCGCTCAGCAGTGCGGCGCACGGTGCCGGGCGCCTGATGAGCCGCAACAAGGCGCTGGAAAGCATCACGCGCCCCATGCGTGATGCCTACCTGCGCGAACGCGGCGTGACGCTGTTAGGCGGCGGGCTGGACGAAGCTCCCCAGGCCTACAAACCCATCAGCGAGGTGATCGCAGCGCAGGCGGACCTGGTGGAGATTGTGGGCCGATTCAAGCCACGCGTGGTGATGATGAGCGCAGACCCACGCGACATCTAATACTGGGCGATTTCCCCTCCACTTCCAGACAACTATTGCACGCAAAGCACACTTCCATTTTCTTCGCCTATAATGAAAATCTGTATGCAGGAAGCGTTGCCGCAGGTGAAATCACAAACACCATTTCTGATTCGACATTATCATAACTTCCTCACGCTGTCGTTGCTATTTGCCGACGTGCTAAGCGTCGTGTTGGGTTTCATCGCCGGCTTCCGCCTGCGCATCCTCATCCCTTTGCCCGACCGCGCCGCCGACAACTTGCATTTCGCCGACCTGCTCCCCATGCTGGCGATGCAAATCGTGTTCGTATGCCTGGCGTTTTTCTTCAGCCGCATGTACCATCGCCAGCGCACCCGCTACAGCTCCGATGAACTGGCGGCCATCTTCTCCGGCGTTTCGGTGGGCACCTTACTCACGATCGCCGTCACCTCACTGACCTTCAAGAGCAACTCCGGCTCATACGACTATTCGCGCGGCGTCATGATCTACGCCTGGCTGACGACGATCCTCTTCGTATTTCTCATCCGCAGCATCCAGGGTTTTTTGCAGCGTTGGCTTCAAGCGCGCGGCTACGGGCGCACACGGGTGGTGGTGATTGGCGCCGGCGAAACGGCCCTGGCGCTCATTCAGCGCATTATTCAGATGCCACGCCTTGGTTATGACCTGGTGGGCATGGTGTGTACCAATGGCGATCAACCCCCCTCCGGCGTGATGAACCTGGGCGGTCTGAGCGTCCTGACTGATATTGTGGAACGCGAAAAAGCGGACGAAGTCATCATCGCCATGCCGGAAGCCAAAGAAGAGGACATGTTGAACATCATCTCGCGGTGTGACCGTAGCACGATCAGCATCAAGGTCTACCCGGATATGTTCCAGATCATGGCCGGGCAGATGAGCATCGGCGAGTTAGGCGGGCTGCCGTTGCTCAACGTGCGCGACGTGGCGCTGCGCGGTTGGAAATTGGTGCTGAAGCGAGTCATCGACCTGTGCGGCAGCATCTTTGGGTTGGTGTTCCTCTCGCCGCTGATGATGCTCATATCACTATTGATAAAGCTCGATTCGCCCGGCCCGGTATTCCTGGTGCAAGAGCGCATGGGCCTGGACGGAAAACGCTTTAACGTATTCAAATTCCGCTCCATGCGCGCCGATGCCGAAAGCAACGGCCCTGGCTGGACGGTGAAGAATGATCCGCGCGTCACGCGCATAGGGCGCTTCATCCGCAAGACGAACATCGACGAACTGCCGCAGTTCATCAACGTGTTGTTTGGTGAGATGAGTTTGGTGGGCCCGCGCCCCGAGCGCCCCGTCTACGTGGAAGAATTCCGCAAACGTATCCCGCGCTACATGGAGCGCCATCGTGAAAAGACCGGCATGACCGGCTGGGCACAGATCAATGGCCTGCGCGGCGATAGCTCCATCGAAGACCGCACTAAGTATGATTTGTGGTACATCGAAAATTGGTCGGTGTGGCTGGATATCAAGATCATCCTGCTTACGATCTGGCACACCATCAGTCGCGGCGATGAAAACGCCTATTAAGGCTTCGCGCGCCTATTTGTTTCAACCTGGGGCGCTATAATAGGTATGAAACAGCATACAAAGTGCATAATTCATATCTCCGCAATAGGCTCGATTCACGACCAAAAACGCTAGACTGGATCGCGACATAAGGGGGGACAGGTAACGTTCGGTCAGTACTCTTATAGAGATCGGGGACGACTCTTGAGTAAACAGTTTATATATAGGCAGGAAGATGGATAAGCTATCCCGTTCTCGAAATCTCATTTTAATCACCCTGAGCATCATTGCAATCGTGGCTGTCACGGTGATGTTCCAGGGATCGCTGAGCCACCCTAACACAGTGCGCCTCTCCGACCTTGCAGAGTCGATCAAACAGGGCAATGTGGAAAGATTAACCGTGTCGGATGACGACATCGGAATCAAGTACAAAACCGGGGAACCCGACGCAGTGACGCGCAAGGAAAGCGGTGCCACAATTGGCGAGCAATTGAAGGATTTCGGCGTCACGAGCGACCAGTTGGCCAAAGTGGCGATCGACATCAGCAACCCGCTCAACTGGGGCGACCTGCTGGGCACCGCCAGCCTGTTTATCACACCGATTATCATCCTGCTGATCTTCCTCTTCATGTTCCGCCAGGCGCAGGGCGCGAATAGCCAGGCGATGAGCTTCGGACGCAGCCGTGCGCGCATGTTCGTAGGGGACCGGCCCACCGTGACCTTCCAGGACGTGGCAGGCGTCGAAGAAGCCAAGCAAGAGCTGGCCGAAGTGGTGGAATTTCTGAAGGAGCCGGAGAAGTTCATCCAACTCGGTGCGCGCATTCCGAAGGGGGTACTGCTCATCGGCAGCCCCGGCACCGGTAAAACCCTGCTGGCGAAAGCCGTCAGTGGCGAAGCTGGCGTGCCGTTCTTCAGCATCAGCGGTAGTGAATTTGTGGAGATGTTCGTCGGCGTGGGCGCCAGCCGCGTGCGCGACCTGTTCGAACAGGCCAAGCGCCATTCGCCCTGCATCGTCTTCGTAGATGAAATCGACGCTGTGGGCCGGCATCGCGGTTCCGGCCTGGGCGGCGGGCACGATGAACGCGAACAAACGCTGAACCAAATCCTGGTCGAAATGGACGGCTTCGACACCGACACGAACGTGATCGTCATCGCCGCCACCAACCGCCCCGACATCCTGGACCCGGCGCTGATGCGCCCCGGCCGGTTCGACCGGCGCGTCGTCCTCGACCGGCCCGACGTGAAAGGCCGCGAAGCGATTTTGAAGGTCCACGCGCGCGGCAAGCCGCTTTCCGCCGATGTCGATCTCTCCAAAGTCGCCAAGAGCACGCCTGGGTTTGCCGGCGCCGATATTGAGAACCTGGTGAACGAAGCAGCCATCCTGGCCGCCCGGCGCAACCGCAAGAGCATCAGCATGGCCGAATTCGATGAAAGCATCGAGCGCGTGATGATCGGCCCGGAACGCAAGAGCCGCCTGATGCTGCCCAAGGAAAAGGCCATCACCGCCTATCACGAAGCGGGCCACGCCGTCGTCGCCAAGTTGTTGCCCAATTGCGACCCGGTGCACAAAGTGACCATCATTCCGCGCGGCATGGCCGGCGGGTACACCTGGACACTGCCCGAAGAAGATCAGCAATACGTCAGCCGCACCAAGTTCGCCGACGAACTGGCGAAGGCACTCGGTGGGCGCGCGGCGGAAGAGATCGTCTTTGGCGACATCACGACCGGCGCTTCGAGCGACCTGCAACACGTCACCGACATCGCGCGCGACATGGTCACCCGCTATGGCATGAGCGACTTGATGGGCCCGATGATCTACGGCCAAAAGCACGAAATGATCTTCCTGGGCCGCGACCTGGGCGAGCAACGCGACTACAGCGACGCGGTGGCGCTGGAAATCGACCGTGAAGTGCAGCGGCTGGTGAACACAGCCTATGTCCAGGCCAAGCAAATCCTGACCGAGCATCGCGCGGCGCTGGACGCCGTCGCCAATCGGTTGATCGAAGTGGAGACCATCGAGGAGGACGAGTTCAACAAGTTCTTCCAGGAACCGCCCTCCCCTACCGACGATACGCCCTTCAACCCGCGCGCGAAGGTACCCAGCGCCAACAATAACGACGAATCCTCGGCCGCCGGTGCGGTGCCAGCCCCGGCCCCCGCGTGAAACCACGGACTTTTTAAGATGCTGGGTTGAATAACCCAGCATCTTCTTCGTCCCTGCCGCATGGATATTCTTCTTCTTGCGTTGCGCGTGTGCATTGCCCTCGCGTTATATGCCTTCCTGGGCGCGCTGTTCTGGCTGTTGCTACGAGAAGGTCGCACATCCTCCCCGCCACACCCAATGGCCGCTCTGCTCCGGCTGGACCCAGATGGCGCGCCGATCCAAAGCCCTGGGGCCCGTTATTCCCTCTCCGCGAATGCACCGACGTGGATTGGGCGCGACCCCAATTGCGCCGTCTGCGTGAATAGCGAGTTCGCCTCGGCACGCCATGCGCGCGTGGAATGGCATGCCGATCAGCGCGCCTGGTGGGTCAAAGACAACGACAGCCGCAACGGCACAACGGTGAACGGCGAACGCATCATGCGCAGCGAACTGGCAAATGGCGATATTATTGCCATCGCTGGAGCGCAGTTCCGATTGACGATTGACGATTGACGATTGACGCGAAATGTTCAGTCCGCCATTCCCAATAGTCAAGCCTTCCGGCGATTTAATCCGGTCAGCCCGTTCTCAAATTCGTTGACAGAAAGCTGTTGCTATGCCGATTGAAAAATATGACGTCGTCGTGATCGGCGCGGGGCCTGGTGGATCAGCGACAGCCTATTACCTTGCCCGGCGTGGATTGCGCGTATTGCTGCTGGACAAGGCGCTCTTCCCGCGCGACAAGACATGCGGCGACGGGCTGACGCCGCGCGCACTGGCCGTGTTGGATGATATGGGCCTGCTTGAGCGGGTCGCTCGGGCGGGATGTCGCATCAACGGCGCAGAGATATATGCCCCCAATGGGCTTTCGGTGAGTGCGCCCGTCTCCGCGCACGACCCGCGCTACGCCTATATGCTGGTGGTGCCGCGCGTCAAACTGGACGACATCCTGCGCCAGCACGCCCTGTCCGCCGGGGCAACCTTCGAAGGCCGGGTGCACGTCACAAACGTCGCCAGCACGCCCGACGGCGTACTCGTCACCGCCCAACGCAACGGCGAGACGCTCACCTTCGCAGGCCGCGCAGCCGTCGTCTCCACCGGGGCCAACATGCGCCTGCTGCTCAACATGGGCCTGCTGCAAGCCCCCCCGCCGACTATGACGGCGGCGCGCGCCTACTACGACAATCTGAACGTGCTAAGCGATCGGATACAACTTCGCTTCGACGGCGTGCCGCTGCCGGGCTATGGTTGGGTGTTCCCAACCGCGCCGGGCCAGGCCAACGTGGGCGCCGGCTACTTCGCCGCCGAGCGGGCCGCGACGCACAGGCTGCCCTCGCCCCAAGAAGCCTTCGACGCATTCGTGCATCGTTCGCACCTGAGCGGCGTATTTGGCAAAGCACGCCGGCTCACGCCGGTCAAAGGGTTCCCCCTGCGCATCGATTTCCTCAGCGCGCCCACCTTCGCGGGGCGCACCCTGCTGGTGGGCGAAGCAATTGGGCTGGTGAACCCGCTGAGCGGCGAAGGCATCGACTACGCGCTGGAATCGGGGCGGATTGCCGCCGAGCACCTGGCGACCATGCTCGCCCAGGATGACTTTTCTGAAGCCCAATTTCAAGCCTACCACCGCGCGCTCCACGAGCGCTTTCAGAAGTTGTTCGAATTCTGTTTTCGGATGCGCAAAACGCTCTATCACACCCTGTGGCTGAACATCCTGGTGTCCATGGCCACGCGCCGGAATGACTTGAAGTTACTGCTCGTGCGCATCGTGTTGGGCGATCAACCACCGCCTCAAAGCATCACGTTGCCCAAGGTCATCAAAGCGCTCTGGTTGGGCATTTTCTGAGGCACACGTGGTTCACCTCGCTTCGCCCAGGCGCAGCGTTTGATCCCACCGTTCGCCGGCCGGCAGGCGATGCGTCACGACCAGCGTCGTCCGCCCGGCGGTAGTCTCCAGGATGCTGCGCCACACCGATTGCTCGGTCAGCGCGTCCAGGTTCGCCGTCGGCTCGTCCAGGATCACAATCGGCGCATCTTTCAACAGCACGCGCGCCAGGGCAATGCGCTGGCGTTCGCCGCCGCTGAGCCGGGCGCCATCTTCGCCTACGTGCGTGGCATAGCCCTCGGGCAACGTGGCGATGAAGTCGTGTACCTGGGCCAACTTCGCGGCGCGAATCACGTCCTCGTCGCTGGCATCCACGCGGGCCAGGCGGATATTTTCCATCACCGTGGTATTGAACAGATAGGTGCGCTGCGACATGACGCCGATCATCTGGCGCAAGTCGGCGGAGGTGTAATCGCGCAGGTCGTGCCCGCCCAGCCAGATCGCTCCACTTTCATATTCCCAAAAGCGCAAGAGCAGGTTCAGCAGGGTTGATTTTCCTGCCCCGCTGCCGCCGACAATCGCCACGCGCTGGCCGGCCGGCACATTGAAGCTCAGGTTATCCAACACGGGCGCCTCTTGCGGCGCGTAGCGAAACGTGACGCCCTCAAACCGGATGCCGTAATCCCCCGGCACTGCCGAAGCGCCGCTGCGTTCCACCACGGCAGGCGGCAGATCGACGATGTCGAACAGGCGTTGCGCCGCTGCCAGGCCGGTGCCCAGGTTAGCCGCCGCCTGCGCCAGGGGCGAGAAAGCCTCAAACGCGCTGACCGTCGCCAGCGCCAGGGTAGCAAGGTAGATGCCGTCCACACGCGGGATCGCCGCCACCAGCACCGCCAATGCTGCGCCATTCACCACCAGCACGTTCAGCCCGCTTTGCACGGCATCGATGGCGCTCAAGCGCCTTTCCTGCGCGATGTACTGGTCCGACTTGCGATATAGATCCGGCACACCTGCCTGCCCCTGCGCGTAGACCAGCCGGTCGGGCATGCCCTGAATATCATCCACGAGCTGCGCGTGCAGCTCGGCGCGCGCGGCCACCAGCGCGCGGCCCGGATGTTGCCCGCTCCACCATGCCAGCATCGGCAGCCCCACGCCGCCCAGCAGCATGAAGCCCAGCATCACCAGCGCTACGGATGGGTCAAACGCGCCAAATAGGGCCAGCACC
>DAOUFG010000100.1:0-5369 GCA_034430115.1 Thermoflexales bacterium
ATAGGGCACCTGCAGAGATTTCAATTCACGGACTGGCTCACTCAGCGGCGCCGGGCCGGCAAACAACGCCCCGCTATCTTCGCCTGCCGATGCGGTCACCGGATCGGCGCCGATCAACGGCTCCAGGCGCACACTCGTCTGCCATGCGCCCGCATCCGCCGAGAGCAACTTCCAGGTAAGTGCCACGGGCAGCACATCGCCCGGTTTCACAGGCGTCAGAAATTCGGCTTTCTGTAGGATTGCATCGCCCGCCTGCCAGACATCATGCTGCTCCGATAGCGGCAAGGCCGGCCACTGCGCGATGCGCATGCAACACGTCAGGCTATCAGCAGGCAACGCCTGTGTCACGCGCTGCATCAACTCCGCTTTGGCGCTCATCTGCGCCGTCATCTCCAGCGCATATTGGCGCTCCGGCAACCCAATCGGGATGGGCACCACATAATCCACTCGATAGTATTGCCCCACCGCCCAGGATGCGGGAGCGGCGTCCAGCTCAGCAGGCATAAACCAACTTGCCCAGGTGATACCGGCCTGGTCGGACAGCCTAAAAGACGTGCTGTGGGTTTTCACGTCCATCGTGTCTACGCGCTTCCAATACAAAGAAAGCCACAAGTTTGGCTGCGGGTTGTGCGCATCGCCGGGGTTGATCTCGTATCCCGCGATGTAAGCGCCAACCGCCCCTTCCGGGACCTGACCCACAGCGTGCGCACTGGCCGGCAACGCATCGCTGACCGGCGATTGCACGTCAAAGAGATCCACTGTGATGAAGCGCGTGCGAGTTGGGAACCCGAAGCTCCCCCTGTGATAGGCGTGCTCGTCCAACCATCGATAGGTGATCCCCGGGTCCCGGCCATCGCCTGTGCCGGTGTTGCTGAACCAGATACGTTTATATTTCTTCAGCAGTTCCTGGCGTTGGGCGACCGCCTCGGGTTGATCGGCGGAATATTGTATGGGGGGCGCGACGATGGGGTGCAAGTCGGGAACGTAGAAATCCACCGTGGCGTTCGTGATCTCAGAATTGATGACCAGGACATCGCCCTCCTGCCAGTGATCACGCACGTAATAAGCCATGCCGCGCCAATCATCCTGCCAGCCGGGCGTATGGATGAATACATAGGCTGTGCCATATATTTCGGAAGCAAGCAACACAACAATGAGACACACCACCAGCGAAGTGGCGGTGATTCTTGGCACCACACGCCGTGAAGGACGCCAGCGCAGCCCTACATCGAAGGCATGCGCCACAAGCAACGCCACGCCAGGCACCACCAGGATCAAGTGGCGCACGCCCTGGAAATTCGGCTTGACGTAAGAGATGGCAAACCAGACCAACATGGGCCCCAACGTCACCGCCGCCGCAATCACGCGCCCATTACGGGTGCGCTTATCGTCCGCTGACCCGTCCAACGGCAACAGGGCCCCCAACACACACAACACACCCGTGCCCCACACAATGACATTCTGGGTCGGGTCGGTGGCGTTCACGCCAAAGATATAGCCGCCCAGGATGGATTGCACGATCACATCCAGCGGCACAAACGAATAGTCACGCTCAACGCCCGTGAACAGGCGATCAAACAAACTATGCGTGGGGGGCCAAAAATATGCGCCCAGGAGCAACAGCATCCCAACAATCGTCGCCGCCCCAAGCGTAAGAGCTTCATCACGGTGTAGCTTTTCCGGCTGCCGTAAGATGATCACCAGCCCCACCAACACTTGCGCCGCAAACAAGGCCCCCAAAGGGTAAATGGTTAAGCACGCCAGGACCGAGCACACGATCCAGGCGAGCCAACCCAACACACGGTTTGCGCTGGGGGCGGGATACAGCGCCTTATAGAAGAGATAGGTACTCAGCAGCGCTGCGCATACCACCAGGGTGTACATGCGCAGTTCGTGGCTATACCACTGCATCAACCCCGACAAAAGCAACATCACCGCCGCGATCACGGCGGTGCGCCGGTTAAACAACTTGCGCGCCAGCACATAGATCAGCGGTTCTGCCAGCACGCCGCAGACCACCGAGAACCATTTCAAAGCAAATTCGGTGTAACCGGCCAGGGAGGTCCACCACTTCAACGCCAGGAAATAAACCGGCGGGTGCGTGTCGATCATGGAGACGCCGGCCACGTTGATCAGGTTGCTCAACACCATCAACCAGGAACCGTTGAGGCGCATGAGGGTGGTGCCTTCGTCCAGCCACATGCTGCGGCCCAAGACATCCTGAGCGCGGAGGATGGCTGTTGCAAGCGTCAGGGCCACCATGAACCACAATTCACGCCGATCAGTCTTCATCGTTTTAGAACCTGCATAACGCCAAGAATGAGCGCATTGTTGGACACTTGATAGTTGTTGGATTGTACCGGCAAGCGCTCCGTTGGGTGTGCCGGGTCATACACGCCGGTTACCACGCGATACTCCCCCGCCGGAAGCGACTTCGGGATCACCATCGCATGCGCATCACGCAACGTCTCGTCAGCCGCCCATGACGTCATGGGCAACAGATCATTCAAGGGCAAGTTGTCCTGCTGGAAAACGGCCTGCCCTTGTGCATCCCATACCTGCACAAACACTTTATCGTTGATGGGCAACTTCTGGCGCGCCGTCCAAGCCAATACAACATAGAACCAGTCACCCGCATAGCCTTGCGAGCGCATCCAATAGGATGACAGTTGCAACCCATCGCCAAACGTCGCATCGACCGGCTGCATGGCAAGCGGCTGCACAGAAGCGCCATTCAACTGATAGAGCGGCAAGCGTATTTGTCCAAAGTCGATCTCGCCGATCTCATAACCATTGGCCCACAAGGCAGACTCCACCAGCCGTTGCGGGTCCACCACGTCATCCTGCCATAGAAACAGGCGCACGCGCGCAGGCCGGCGACGATCCAGTTCCTGCACCAGCGCCGCATCACTCTTGAGCATTCCATGTAACCCCTCGGGCGCGGCGATGAAAGACGCAGCCTGATCGGGGTAGCGCGTTTGTAGATAGTAGCGCACCGCATAATTGTCGCGCGTCATGACGACGACGTCACCCGGCCGGAGCGCCTCCACGACGTGTTGCATAGCAGCGCGCACATCGTCACGCGCCACGGATGGGTCGGTGTACAGCGCCACCAGCGCCGGCACCCATAATGCGGCGATGCACGCCACGGCAGCTAAGCGTAATACGAACGCCGACAAACGCCGCGACCAGCCGATACCGCCGATCAGCAGGCACGTGAGCGGCGCGACGTAGATCAAATAGCGCGGGTGAAACACAGATCGATAGGGATACATCACCCGTACCGCCAGCGTCGCGGCGAACAGCGCGCCGCCGATCAATAGCACGAGGAAAGCGCCGGCTCGCCAACGCCTGGCAAGCCCAAAGCTCACCAGCCCAGCGCCCCCACTCAACGCGACCCACACCGGCCAGCCAAATGGCAGTGGACGTGCCAAGCCGCCGCCTGCAAACGCGGCAATCCACTCTCCCAAACGCCCGGCGATGGTGTTGAGCGGGAACACAAAGCCGTCATCGTATGCAAACCCGACTGAGGCATACGCCAACCACGGCGCGAGCGCCAACCCTACCCCAACGGCTGCGATGGCCCACCGCACGGTGTACTTGAACGCGTTTCTACGCTGCGGGCGCAACCATAACCCAGCCAACACAGCAATGCCCTGCGCCGGGAGTAGGAAGATGACGTAATAGTGCGAATAGACGGCCAGCACCATGCAAACAGCAGAAAGAATCAGCGCGCGCGTTCGGCCTGGGGCTTGCAGCCAGTGCCATAACCAGTAACAGGAAGCCAGCCCCAACGCGGCCACCAGCGCGTACATGCGCGTTTCTTGGGCATACCAGATCGCCAGCGGGCAAATGGCATACAGCGTGGTCGCCAGCCAGATCAACCGCGCGCCCCGGCCCAACGCACGCCCCAACGTAAAAATGAGCGCCACCGTCAGCATGTCGGCACAGACCGACAGGTAACGCATCGCGAACTCGGACTGGCCACCCAGGTCTATCCAGCCATGCAACAACGCGTAATACAGCACCGGGCTGCGATCGGCCGCCGTCACACGCGCCATCTCTGCCAGGGGCAGCCTGGCCAGGTACCACGACCAACCCTCATCGAACCATACGCTTTGCGCATCCAGGCGATAGAGGCGCAAAACATAAGCAATCAATATCAGCGCCATCGCAGCCAGGAGCATTAGCCACTTCCCCGGCCGGCTTAGCTGTGCGCGAGAAGATGTAACAGCGCGTGAAGCCATCATGCACTCATCAGGCATCGGGGCGGACGTCAGTCCTCAAACCCCAGCCCGCGCTCCTTCAAACTGACATAGCGGCTCTGCGAGATCACGATGTGATCCAGCACGTCAATATCTAATAACTTACCCGCCTGGACCAATGTCCTTGTCACCTGCACATCCTCCGCGGAGGGAGAGGGATCGCCGGAGGGATGGTTATGCGCCACGATCAACCCGGCGCTATTCGCCCGGATGGCGTCTTTGAAGACTTCGGCCATGCGCATACTGGTGCTATTCAAGCTGCCACGATAGATCATCGGCATGGATAATACCCGATTGCGCGTGTCAAGCAATAGCGTGCGCACCTCCTCCTGCTCCAGCACGCCCATTTCCAGCATCAGTAACTGCGCGGCATCGGCGGGCGATTTGATTTGCGGGCGCTGCTGATCGGGCGCGCTGAGGATCATGCGTTTGCCCAACTCCAGGGCCGCCTTTAGCTCCACGGCCTTCACCGGCCCAATGCCCGGCACAACCTGCAAATCGACCAGGTCCGCGCGCGCCAGGCCGCTCAAGCCGTTGAAACGCCGCAGCAGGTCATCCGCCAGCGCCAAGGCGCTATGCCCGCGCGTGCCGATGCGTAACAAGATCGCCAGTAGCTCGCGTTGAGACATACCCGTAGCTCCCACCTGGCGAAACCGTTCACGAGGTCGTTCACCTTCAGGGATATCGCTCATCAAAGTCTGATACGCCGTGTGCGGCATCTCCGATTTGTCTGTTGGACTGCGAGTGATCTCGTTCATAGTGCTGCCATGTGCCAGAACACACCTCGCGCCTGCCCCGCCCACCTGACGGGCATGCCGGGTAAAGGGTATCTCGTTTCGTCCAGTATAATCGCGGCTGATGGAGAACATTAGCAACCTGATCGTCACCGCCGTTTCTATCATCGGCGCTATCACCGCGGCCATCATCGGCGGCCTTACCATTTGGACATTCCGCGACATCCGTTCGCGCTCGCGTGACGTGCTGGTGCAAATCCTGGCCACCATCATGGTCGCCGTCATTCCAGTCGCAGGCATCCTGGTCTACTTTATGCTTCGCCCGCGCGAAACGCTGGCCGAAAGCTACGTGCGCGCGCTGGAAGAAGAA
>DAOUFG010000101.1:0-10105 GCA_034430115.1 Thermoflexales bacterium
CAATGGATGGACCTGTGCTTGAATGTGACCGATCATCTCTCAGCCAATTCAGGAACTGTGCCTTGTTACACATATCATATTGACACAACTGCCATGAAGAGACACTGCACTGCCCAAGGCCACGAGATTTGCGCTTTCCTAGGCCAATTGCTCCAGTTTCCAGACCATGCAAGGCTGTCGCCAAGGCGCACACCAGATCCTCTTCACCTGCTGCAATATTTAGCTCAAAACACAATTCAAATCTGGCATCCGCAGGAATTAACTCAATGTCGAACTTCTTCTTGTCTTCCGCCGTGCGTGTTTTAGGATCAATAGCTACACCATCTCGCAACTCAGATAAGGAATCATGGCCGTAGGCATCATGGACTATCAGAGCACTCTCTAGAGAGTCAGCGAAGTCGCCAGCGCTTACCCATCCAAACAATCGATCTGCACCGTCACGATCACACCGGCGAAGATAAGCGCGTAGCGCACCTGCAATTGACGCTCCTGTAAGGAGCGGTGAACCATTACAAGTATCACGAGCAATAGGCATATCGGTAAAAGAACTGACGTCACCATTCCCGAAGTGCGCTGGCGTTTCAAGCGTCAACCATCCTTCGACCAAATAGCGTCGAACAATACCGCGATGAACATTCCACCGTGTAGTCATTTTTTGGCCTCTCTTTGCTCTTGGATTTTCTTCTTGATGACGCCATCAATAAGCCTGGCAGCATATTCGGCCCGCAGTTGCTCAGTCAAGTAGGCACGTATATCACCTATTTGTAATGGTTTGGTTACCTCCGCATCCAGACGTAACGACGACTCGACATCTTTATCCATCGTAAGCCGCCATAGCCACTCGTACAAAGTGTCTTTGTTGAGACGGGCATCTTTTAGCGATTTACCTGCCGCCTTATCTTGTACGTCCTGCAGCAAGAGTTGGACCGGAGCAATATCTTGTTTGAACATCGCTTCCCGTGCAGCTAGTCGAACACGCATCAATACGGAGTTGGACGGTTTCCCTTGAATCGAAAGGTCTAGCACAGCGTTGTATAGTTTTGCATCTAATCTGCGACGGAGATGGTTATCAACTATGCGCTGAGCAACTGCACGTGCAGCCGGGGCCTTCAATATTGGAGGAGATGACACAGGGAGTTCATCGTTGTACGCGCCAGCCTGACGCTCATCGCATGTCAACCAATTGACAGCGATACGGCCAAACCCATCACGTCTCCGCTCCCCAATACCCGTATCAATATATCTCTTGATGCGTTCAGTATTCAGATCGCTACTCGAATAAACAAACACACTTCCAGCCTGGAGAGCGTACGCTTGAGGCAACGGCAATCCCCACTTGCGGTTAAACCCGCCCACAATTTTCATACGCCGATAGCAACGTAATGGTTTGTTGGTTGCGCCAATCGCTTGGCTAATATCGTCACTATACTGTCCAAACTTGTCCACTATCACTGTATCGCTCAACAGCGTAATAATCGTAATTGGCTCTTCAAGTTCTCCTTCAGGGCGATACTCCTGCCACCCAGGAGATATTCCTACGTCACTCAGATACACATGCCCATATCCGGCTGTGTGAGACCCTCCAATGTGCAATTCAGGCACGTCATGTAACAATTCATAGACATCATTTACGACTTGCGCATCCGGCACGAGAATTACTCCAGCCAGTTGCTCGCCATCTGCAATTGCCTCATAGCTATAGACTTGTGTGTCATCCTTGGTTTTTAACTTACGCTGATGTTCACGTTGAATATGGATACTGATGCGCCGTTTGCGTTTGATAAATTCTACCGACGCATCATCATTAATATGGCAGAATGAATCACTCGCGAATAAGGGCTTAGGGTCTTTCAATTCACTTATCGTAGACGCATCAACGGCTGCATCATAAATTTGTAGAAGAGGCGGTGCCTTTCGATCTTTATTCCAATTGGCGAGATTTTCTTTATCAGCGTACCATGATAGTGGCGTTGGCAGTGACCGCTTCCCCGAATGATCAAGCGGGTAACAGTCGAGCACATACACATCGCCATTAAAGAATAATCTTCTGCAAGTCGGGTCGGCGGCAGCATCTTGGATCCCATATCTCTCAATGTAGCTCCTTGCTAGAGCACCTCGCAAGACACTACCAGGAATATAACTTAAACTGACTGCACTGTTTTCGTCACCACTGCCCAATTGCGTCACCAATAATGGTTGCTCCAGTTTGATGGTAAAAATAATAGCGTTCACAATGCCTCCTCAAACAGCCGCATCCATTCGTCAGTTAACGATGTGCCAGTCGATCCCATCAAATCAGTCTTAATGTATCCCAAGCCACGTGCCCGATATGTACCCGCCCCGCGAATGGCTTTTACACAAGCCGCGATGAGCGCTTTTTCCATGGATATTGGTTCACGAGGCATAGAAAGGCTCGCTTCAAATGTCAAGCCCCTTATCAAAACACGTGTGGCGCGCAATGTGTTATCTTTGGCCGCACCTCTATTTTCATCGATCATTGTCTGTCGCCGGATCGTAGTCAGTGCAGTCAACACTTCTTCCCGCCTCAGTTCTACATCCGGGATTACTGCCAAGGCATCACGCAGTTCCTTTGGCAACTGTGCAGGGCCAAACAAAAGCAATGCATCCTCAAAATTGCTACCCGGTGCGCCAAAAAGCTGCGTAGCCGCCTTCTCAAAAGAGATCAAGCTCTGAGACTGCTGCAACCGCAAAGCACCTAGTATCTCAGCGCATTGAGCAGTGAATAATCCTTTCACACCTCGACCATGCAGGAAGGGCAGCCCACGTTCATCGTGTTCCACTTCGGTATCCACTAGCCCCGCCACACCATCTCCGCGCCCAAACACGGCTTCACTCAGAAGCGTTAACTTAAGTGTGTAGTCAATCATCGAAGGTTGCTCCTTTGATATCGGTGTAGAAATCCATCGCCTCAATCGCATCGAAATAAGCACACTTGGCACCGTGCCAGCCAGTCTCACAACAATCTGGGGCATCATCAATCAATGGAAACTCTGGCAAGCCCAGCGATTTGCGGTACAAACTTGTCGCTTCACCCCCGCGGCGAAGCACTTCGCGCAACATTTTTAGTTTATTGCGGCTATCTTTCCAATCATCTGCCTGAGTAAATAGATGGATGTTGTTGACGAATGTTTCCCACTCACGCAAAGAGTCTGTACCACAACCGATGAATAGAGGTCGTGTTGTGAGGTCAAATGGCATTACAACGGTATATTCTCTAGCCCTTATTTCTTGAATAGAATGTACCGCGCCATTTACTGCAAAATGCCAGTCAATCGCCAGTGCATCTTTGTTGTCTCCGAGGTCACGAACGGCTGTTTTCGCATTGCGGCACAACTCACTCGACATTTCGTAAGCCCGCGAAAATGGATAACGATTCTTTACAATGGCAACACCTGCACAGGCATATATGGGCTTCTTGTCAACTTGGTATTGGTTTAACATCTGAAGGAAGAAAGCCGCTAAAGATAACCCTAACTTCCCCTCACATACAAAGGTCGTGTCATCTCCCCCAAAAATCAATGGCACAAATGGTAATCGCTGGTCATCTTTTTCATCCGATGTTTTCTTATACCACTTAACCAACTGTGATAAGGTCTCGCTCAAAGCTTGTTTACCAGCCGTCTTCACCTGCTCGGAAAACACCCGCAGAGCGCAGATAAAGTTTCGGTTGTCAGCAGCATCGGGATAACGGTCACATACGTCTTGTTTGCGTTTACCTATGCCGTTACCATCTGCGTGAACCAGCGCAAGATAACTGGCTTCACCTTTTTCACCGAACAAGTTGAAATCGTAAGTAAAATGCAAATCACCCAATTCATTCTTGAATGGGGCCTCAAGCCGATTACGCGCCTCTTCTTTCCGTTCACTCTTAGCCGCAATTTCAGCAGAGATAAACCGATCTTCATCATTGGGGTCTGTCTTGATCGCAGGAAGGCCTGTATACTGGCAAACTGCAGTTACACTCAACCCAAGCATCGGCATAGGACTTCGTTGTTGGGCCTTCTTTTGGGCTAGAAGCGCTAACGCCGTTTTATAGACTTGAGATAACGGCGTTTGCCAGTCAAATTCTACGTGTTGGATGACGACATGTAGACCCGGCGCACACGTTAGCAACAGACGACTATATTGATTCGTGAACTCTTTGGCTATCTTTAGAGAAGAGAACAGTAGTACTGCGTTTCCCCCGCCACTGTAGACAAGTTCCACTTCTATCTGTTCTTGTTCAATGTCACCCACTTTCATGGATGATATGAGATTGTCAATCCATCGTTCAGACACCTCTTCCACGATGGAAGAGGCACTAATATTGTGCACAAGTCGGTTGCTGCCAAACAAATAGTCCTGTATACCGCTAATATCGTAGATAGTAAGTACAGTCATAGACGCGTTCCTCCTGGATCGTTACACTCAGGCAATCGGCTTATACACGATCAATCCACAATTGCAGACACTCTCTGAGCTTCGCTATGTGCGACTTACCGAAGACCACTACCGAACCCTCAGCGAAATAATTCTCGCTTTTAAATCTGCTTAATAACATTTGGGTGTCTGGGTGATAACTAACCAACGCAATACGAGCCTCCTCTCCTCCAATCTGTTTTGCTCGTGTATATGCTTCAAAGAGTTTGCTTTTGCACAACTCAGTACTGCTATCCGTAGTACATGAAATTGCGAATAATTGATAACCCCGTGTTGCAGCAACATCAAACTCAAACTTGCTCTGATCTGCTTTGTAACCCATGCCACAGTCATCTAAATGGCATGGCTCTTGAATATCTTTCAATACCTGCAACACTATGCTCTCCAGCCAATAACCTCCGGACAACCATTCAACAAAATCCTTAAGGCCCTCTTTATTTTGTAAATATCCAGCAGCAGCAGCCCAACCATCCAGGTGACAGCCTTGCAAAGCGCCAATATCACTGAATATGCGGCCAATATCTGGAAACTTTTCACACGGTGCTGGCGTATTTCTGATCTCGGTAGGGTTAATCACCCTAATCTTTCCGGAGTCGTCGGTTTTCTTTAGATTTTCCTCAGCCCATTTGTGCCATTCCCCCACTGACTCGAAATCTTCATGTATTTTGCGTGATACCTCCAGAAGATGTGGCCAAGACCTGTATTTCTTGAAGCTGATGTTGTGTAGCTTCGCCATGTCCGGTACTGTCAAAATGACAGATCGTCCCACCGCAATAAAATCGTCGCGTCCGTCGGGCATTCCTCCATCAACAATGAGCCTCAACTTACGAGCATCCAGATATGAGCACCAAACTTCCCGTCCCGCAGCCTGTGCTGCCCGGTGGGCATGAACAGCCATTGCCTTAGTTCCGCCTGTATAGTGCAACCCTATTGTTTGGTCATCAGGAATTTCACGAATAATTTCACTGATCTTCTGATATATCTGGCTTGGTTCGCATTCCTCGAGTATTGGACGGACAACGGCAAAATCGCCTAGTCTATCTTTAACTCGCTGCGCTACCTCTTGTGTCTCACGGCTGCAGAGCAAATGCACTTTCCCAGTCGGACACAACAGTTTGGCCGCCACATAGTTAGGTAACGGATTTGTCCCAATAAGAAGGAAGAGATGGTCCGTTTGATACTTCATTAACTTCTCGGGGATCAGGTCACTCATTCTTTTATCCTCCTCAGAATTGTGCAAAAACCGCAGCCAAATTACCTCCTCAATGCTGCTGAACTTTCTCATTACCTCTGTGGATGCGCCGGGGTCAGGGCGGGTCCACAATCGAACCGGCCAGAGGCCCAAAATGCTCACGCAGAAAGTGAAAGTCCAATTTCTCGCCCGCCGGCAGGTCCCAGGCGTTGCGACACTCGCCCAGGATGACGCCCAGGTGCGTGCGCACCGTGCTCACGCCGATGTTCAGTTGCCCGCCGACCTCGGCGGCGCCCTTTGCCCCACGCGCAAAGGCCCGCAACACCTCGCGCTGGCGCGGGGTCAATCGGCCGATCACCTCGCGGCAGCGTTGCGCGTCGGCGTTGTTCAGGCGCTGGGTGGCCGCGGCCATGAACTGCTCCGGGGCCATAAACGCCGCCTGGCGCAGACCCGGCACAAACAGGCCCATCGGCAACAGCGGCACGCTCACCAGCCGCACGCCGCTGCCTGGGGCGGCGTGCATGATGCGCCCTTCGCCGGCCTGCGTGCGCAGGTCCTCGGGCGTGTAGAGGTGCCAGCAATGATCCTGGCTCGTCAAAAGCAATGCCGCCGCGGAAAGCGCTTGCAGGCTGATCAGGCGCGGCCCGCCCGTCAGGCACAGCTCGATGCGATAGCCTTCCGCCTTCAACGTGGCGATCAGGCGATGCATGGTCATCCAAATCGCGTCGGGCGCGGTGGGTTCGTGGATCTGCTCAATCGGGCGGCCCTGGGTGACGGCGTAGGTGCCGCTGGGGCTGATGGGCGGCTCAGCGCGGATGGGGATGCTCTCAAACAGCGGGGCACGCTTCCCCAGGCGCGCAGGCAGGTCTTGTTTGAGCATCTCCAGCGAGCGGCGGATGCGCGGGTCGTTGGACGAAAGGTGCACGACGCACACGCGTTCGATGGGCGCACCCTGATGAAGGAGCGCGTCCAATGCGAAGGTCACCACCTGCGGCTTGCCCCCCAGCGTAGCAACCATCGCAGCGGGCGAAGGATCGACATTCGCTGCGTTGTGCATAGGTGTATAGCGCTTGCAAGTTCCAGCGGGATTGAAACTTCATTATATGTTCAATTAAAACATTTAGAGACGTTTTTTTGCCAATCCATGGCGAAAGAGGTCGCAACCGGGCCGAGTTATGCCGGCACCCGCGCGGGGAATATGGCCGCCGGCGATTTTTATCGATAATGTTGAAGGCACGCTTTCTTTGTTCTACAGGAGGTCACTACATGAACCTACTACCGGCAATCCTGGTGGGCGGGCCGCCCCACGCGGGCAAATCCACCCTGGCCTATCATCTGAGCCTGCTCCTGCGCGCACAGGGCATTGCGCACTATCTCTTGCGCGCCGCGCCGGATGGCGAAGGCGATTGGGCCTATGAAATGCCGCTCAACCTGGCGCAAGACATTCGCTTCAAAGGCGACTGGACTCAACGTTGGGTGGATGTGACCTGTCGCGACGTCGCGCGCCGCACCCTGCCGCTGCTGGTGGACGTGGGCGGCAAACCCACACCCGAACAAGAAATCATCTTCGACCAATGCACGCACGCCATTCTGCTCACCAAGGACCCGAGCCAACACGCGCAGTGGCTGGGGCTGGCGCACAAACACAACCTGGACGTGATCGCCGATTTGCACTCCGACCTGCACGGCAGCGACGCGCTCTTAAGCGACGTGCCCGGCGAATCGTTACGCGGCGTGCTGGCGGGGTTAGACCGCGCCCAACCCGTCACCGGGGTTGCCTTCCAGGCGTTGGCGGCGCGGCTGGTTCACCTGTTGGGGTTCTCACGCGAGCAGCTCTACCGCAAACACCTGGCCATGGCCCCGTTCGACGCCGGGCAGGTGCAACTGGTCAACCTGGATGAATGGATGACCCGGCTACATGCCGGCGAAAAGAAGCCCCGCTTCACAGAAGCCGACCTGGTTCCCATCCTGGCGAGCATTGCCCCATCAGAACCGGTGGCGCTGTATGGGCGCGCGCCGACCTGGCTGCCCGTGCACATCGCGTTGCAGCGTCAATTGAGCTGGCAGTTCGACGTGCGCCTGGGGTGGGTTCAACCATTGACGCTGGCGGTGTGCGCGCCGGGTGAGACGGGCTGGCAGGCGAATCGCACAGTGGCGTTCACGCTCACGCCAAACGGCCCCGAGACGATCCTCAGCATCAGGCTGCTCGAATCGTACCTGGACTACGACGAGGCTGCGCAGCTACGCCTGCCCTCCATCGCCAACACCCAAAGCGTGGTGCTCGACGGCAAGATCCCGCTCTGGCTGACCACGAGCCTGGCGCTGGCCTATCGCTCCTGCGCCGGGGTGATCGCACGCCAGGCGCAACAGATCAACGAGGAACACAAAGGCTGAGCGGGGGGTTGCAGCTCACGCGGGTAACCTTGTGCCCGTTCGTCGTTGCTTTGCCTGAATCCTTTCTACGCGGAAACGATGCGGAACATGCCGTTGCCCTTCACGGCGTGCTTGCCTACGTGGATGACCTGCCCCCAGCGCAGCAACGGCCAGAAAGGCGCGAGATTGGGCACGTCGTAGATGGCGGCGCCAGCGAACCCACTCAGCGCAGTCGGTTTGCGCTGGCGCGCACTGTAACCGTTCAGGCTGACCCAATGCGTGCCGTCGTAGGTCAGCCGCACGGCGTCGGCCTGTTGCAGGAGCGCGATTTTCGCTGCGCGGTCCGCCGGCAGGCAGGCCAGGGGTGCGGCGGCAAAGTGCGTGCTAAGTTCGGAAAGCCGCTCCAACAGGCGGTGAATCAACACGTTGAATTGCGGCGTGGTCACGGCCTGCTGATTTGCGCGCAACGTCACGGGCGTCAGGAATTCCAACGCCAGCGTGCGCCCCTGCGGGCAGGGCGCACTCAGCACCTGCTCGTGCGTCACCCCAAGGTCCGGCACGCTCACCAGGTCATGCCCGCCGGCATAGACGTCTTGCTGTTCGCCGCTGAAGGGGTTGCTGCACCATACGCGCAGCAGGTCGAAGCGGCCACGTTCGATCCGCTCCCGTTCACCCGGCGTCGAAAGGCGTTTGCCAATGCCCATCTCTTCGGCACGCTTCATCGCCAGGATCACGTAGGGGAAGATCTCCATCGCGCGCGCATAGAGCGTCATGCCAAAGCTAAAACGTTCGCCCGGTTGTAACACGCGTTCCATGCCGGTGTTCATCGCGGCATCGCTGGGCGGCTCAACCGTGTAGGGGCGCGGAATATCCCGTCCGCGCTCATTGTCCTCGTCCAGGCTGGCCAGCAGATACTGCACGGGGTCATTGGGCAGGAACTGCAACTCGCCGGTAGTGAGGTCACGCACCGGCCCGCTCAATGCCAGCATGGCGCGATAGAACATCCCGCGCAGGGCGCTGCCCATGTAGGCGTGCAACAGCATTGGCTCGCGTGCCTGGATCTCAAAGTGCAAGCGATGTGCGGTAAAAGGCGCTGCGTTTGGTTGTGACATACAAACATCCTCTCTGCGGATCAAAGTCACTTTGGCTCCCTGGGAGTGTATCACCGGCCGGGTGCGGCACAACCATAGCTGGCAAACCACCCGCGTAGAATGAATCCCGCACCCCAGGAAATGTGCACGCGAACACATTCGCGACATGGGAATCGAGGGTAGGGGCGCACGGCCGTGCGCCCCTACGTAAGCGTACACCTTTACGTTTATATTGCCGCGCTCCCCTACAAGGCTTCACCCTCACCTGGCGCGAACCGGCAGCGTGAACCCTTAGCCCAACAACTCGTCATACACCGCGCGCGTCTGGCGGGCGGCATCGGCCCAGGTGAAACGCACGGCCTGCTGCGGGCCACGCGCGGCCAGGTCCTGTCGCAAAGGCGCATCGGCCAACACACGCCCCAGCGCCAACGTCCACGCGCGCGCATCCAGCGGCGAAACAAGCAAAGCTGCATCGCCCATCACTTCGGGCAGCGAGGAAGCGTTCGAACACACCACCGGCGTGCCGCATGCCAGCGCTTCCAGCGGCGGCAAGCCAAAGCCCTCGTATACCGAAGGGAAGGCAAACGCCTCGGCCAGCGTGTAGAGCGCCGACAAGTCTTCGTCGGCCACATAGCCGGTGAACTGCACCTTGCCTTCCAACCCGCGTTCGCGCACCGCCTGCAGGGTGCTCTCCACCAGCCAGCCTTGTTTGCCCGCTACAACCACATTGAGATTTGAGATGGGTGATTGGAGATTGACGGAAGGGTCTTTGAGAAGCGTTGCGTAGGCGTCGAAGAGGGTGGACAGGTTCTTGCGCGGCTCGATGGTGCCCACAGCCAGGATAAAGCGTTGCGGCAGCTTGTAGCGTTCCTGGGCACGCTGTAACGCGGCTGGGTCCGTCACGCGCCGGAAGCGCGGGTCAACGCCCTCGTAGATCACGCGCAGCTTCGCGTCGGGCACGCGATACAGGCGCTGCACGTCGCGGCGGGTCTGCTCCGAGACACAGATG
>DAOUFG010000102.1:0-3160 GCA_034430115.1 Thermoflexales bacterium
CCGCCGTGAGCAGCGCCACCAGCGGCGGGGCGATGGCGCGCAGATACACCTCCTGGAGCGCGTCAATATCGCTGACCACGCGCCCCAGCAAGTCGCCGCTGCGCGCATCCACCAGGCGGGCCGGGGCCAGCGGCTCGATGGCCTTGTAGAAGCGCACGCGCCACTCCGCCAGCAAACGAAAGGTGGTGTCGTGCGAGACGAGCCGCTCCAGGTAACGGAACACCCCGCGCGCAATGCCGAAGAAGCGCACCGCCACCACGCTGACGCCCAGCGCCGCAATGGAAGGTTGCAAAGCAGCCATGGAGATCATCCAGGCCGAAGTCGCCATCAAACCGACGCTGCTGGCGATGGTGAGCAGCCCCAACAAGATGGAGAGCGCGATGCCGTGCCACATGGGCAGCAGGTAGCCCGCCAGACGGCGCAAGGTGGCGAACGGGGATGGCCTGTTCAAAGCCGCCCCCCAGCGAACGCGCGGATCAACTGGCGATAGGCCCCCTGCTGAGCCATCAATTCGGCGTGCCCGCCCTGCTCCACCACCCGGCCGGCATCCAACACGTAAATGCGGTCGGCATCGCGGACGGTGTTCAGCCGGTGCGCGATGATGAGCGCCGTGCGCCCCTGCAACAACCGGCGCAAAGCGGCCTGGATGATTGTCTCCGTCTCCTCGTCCAGGCTGGCCGTGGCCTCGTCCAAGATCAAGAGCGGCGCGTCTTTCAGCCCGGCGCGCGCGATGGCAATGCGCTGAGCCTGCCCACCGCTCAGCCGTGCGCCACGCTCACCGCACGGCGTGTCATAGCCAAGCGGCAATTGGCTGATGAATTCGTGCGCGCCGGCCGCCTGCGCCGCCTGCACAAGTTGCGTCTGCGTTGCGCCTGGCCTGCCCAGCCGGATGTTTTCGGCAATCGTGGCGTTAAAAAGGTAGGGCGCTTGCGGCACCCACGCCACTCGTGTGCGCCACTGATCGGCGTCAAGCGTCGCCAGGTCAATTCCATCCACGCTGATGCGTCCCGCCCCTGGCAACATAAAGCGCAAGAGCAAACTCGCGCTGGTGCTTTTGCCGCTGCCGCTGGCGCCCACCAGCGCCACCTTCTGGCCGGGTTGCATCTCAAACGTCAGGCCGCTCAATGCCGGGCGCGCGCCCTGTTCGTATGCAAATGAGACATTCTCGAAGCGAATCCGCATCCGTGTGGGCACGCTGGCACCGCCGCTCACGGGCATCGGCGGCAAGGGTTGATCCAAGATGCGATCAATTTCCGTCGCTGCCGCGGCGCTGGCGGCGGCGGCGTGAAAGCGCGCCCCCAACGTGCGCAGGGGCAGGTAGAACTCGGGCGCGATGATGAGCAGGAACAGCGCTTGCTCGAAGCCGATCCCGCCGTGCAACAGGCGCACGCCGATCTCCACCGCCACGATAGCGATGCTGAGCGTGGAAAGCATCTCCAGCATGAAGGCAGACAGAAAGGAAACCCGCAGCACGCGCATAGTGGCCTGGCGAAATTGATCGGTGATGTGCGCAATGGAGCGCGTCTGGGCCTGGCTGCGGTTGAAGAGCTTCAGCGTGACAAGCCCCTGAAAAATGTCCAGGAAGTGCGCGCCCAGGCGGCGCATCTGGGCGAACTGCCGGCGCGCCAGCCCGCCCGCGGCGGAACCGATCAGCGCCATAAACAGCGGGATGAGTGGGGCCGTCACCAGCAACACGAAGAAGGTCAACAGGTCAATCGGCAACACAACCGCCAGCGTGATGACGGGGATCAACACCGCCCCGATCAGGCCCGGCACGAACCCGCGATAGAAAGCATCCAGCGCCTCGATGCCTTCCGTAACCGTTACCGACAGTTCACCGCTGCGCTCGGCTTTTGTATAGGCCGGCCCAAGTTGGGCCAGGTGCGTCAATAGGCGACGGCGCAGGTCTGCCTTTATGTGGGTGGCCATTTCGCCTGCCGTCAGGGTGCTGCTCAGGGTCGCCAACGCGCGCAACGCGATGACGCCGGCTAGCAAGCTCAACGTTGGGCCGACATTGGCGAGGGTGGCTTTGGCCAGGAAGACGCGCTGGATAACGTTGCTGAGCAAAGATGCTTGGGCCAGGACGAGGACGGCCAGGATCACGCTCAGGCCGATGTTCAACCCCAACCAAAGGCGAACGCGGCGAAGTTCAGATAGCAGGCGACGATTCATAGGGCAACCAGAAACCCGATGTCTGCGCAGCGTACTGCGCTCAAGACATCGGGTTTCTTCTCCAACACGCAAACCTCAAAGGTTTGGGAGACCTTTGAGGTTTGTTGTCTCCTATCTCGCTTCAGTGTACACAATTCGGCACTTAAGAAACCGGGGTTCTTCTCTTCCGTCTCTTCTCAATATTCCAGCTTGCTCTGGGTGGTCAGGCGCTTGCGGAACACCCAATAGGTCCAGGCTTGATAGGCCAGCACGATGGGCACCAGCGTGAGCGCAATCACCGACATCACCTGCAAGGTGTATTGGCTGGACGAGGCGTTATAGATCGTCAGGTCATAGGCCGCGTTCAGCGTGGAGGGCAACACACGCGGGAAGAGCGTGGCAAACGCCAGCACCACCACGGCCACCGTCGTGACGCTCGTGCCGATAAACGCCAGGCCATAGCGCTTGCTCAGGATGGTGAAAATGGCAGCCAACAACCCGATCACCGCGACGACCAGGGCGATAGCCTTGACGGCGGTGAGCGGAGCGAACATGGTCGTTTGGAAGAAGCTGAACGCCACAAAGGCCAATACGCACACGAGCACCGGAATCCAGGCGGAGCGAACCACCAGTTGCACGCGTTCGCGTACCGGGCCATCGGTCTTCATTTCGAGGAACAGGCCGCCGTGCAAGACGAAGAGCGACAGCGTCACCAACCCGCCCAACAACCCATAGGGATTCAGCAAATCGAAGAAGCTGCCCACGTAGTGCATCTGCGCGTCAATCAGCACGCCGCGCAACATATTGCCCACGGCCACGCCCCACAGCAAGGCCGGCAAAGCGCTGCCGATGAAAATGGCGGCGTCCCACATGCGGCGCCACCTGGGGGTTTCATCTTTGCTGCGAAACTCAAAGGCCACGCCGCGCACGATCAGCGCAAACAGGATCAGGAACAGCGCCATGTAGAAGCCACTGAACAGGGTGGCATACCAGTTGGGAAAGGCGGCAA
>DAOUFG010000103.1:0-37616 GCA_034430115.1 Thermoflexales bacterium
TTGTCTCACGCGATGAACCGCGTGTATCCGCCGGTAGCACGGGCTTGGCGTAATAAAACAACCGCACCGGCGAAGCAGTATTGATTCTGACACCCGGCAGGCCCATCAACCACTGCATGTCAGCCCAGGCTGGTACATCTGCCTGGATATATAGCGAAGAAGTTAGAAAATGTCTTGTTGGACGTTAAATGACTTACAGATAGCGCGGATGTCTTCGTCGCCCAAGCCTTCGCCGACTTCGCCGTTGCTCAGGTTCAGGCATTCATAACGTGCGCCCGTTTCGGCATATTCGATGCGGTCGCCCGCGCGCTTGACAGAATTATCGGAGCGCGACATGACGCCGTGTTTTGACCACACGACTACGCGGTGCTTGCGCAGTTTTTCCACGGTGCCGGCCATCAACTCGGGGGAGCCGGGCAGAATGAAAGGCAATACACCCAGCCCTTCGGGCAAGTTCACAATTGTTTCGGGCTGCCAGCGCAGGATGTGACGGTTCAAGTAGGACTCGTCACGATAGCGCTCGATGTGGCTGAGGTAGGTCAGGTGCAGCGGTTGGGCGTGAATCACGGCATGGAAGTTTGTCCCGGTCGATACGATTTGATCTCGATGCACGGCCAGGTGTGAATTGAATTCGCTCGTCACGCGCGCAAACAGCCGCCTACCTGACGTATAGAGTTTGGCAGTCTTGCCGCCGGGGTTGATCGTGACGAACCCCAGGTTCGCGCCAGGGTCCACGATGATCTCACGCAGGCGCCGCCCTGAGCCGCTCACCAGGAACGAGGCGTTTGCCAGCTCAGGCAATGGATCGGGCAAAGTAATCTCTTCCACGTTTGGAAACTTGCGGCGCGGCTCAACCGGCCATCCCATGTAGACGGAGATATTGCCTGCCGCACCTTCGCTGGCCTCAATTTCTGAAAGCCGGCGCCCCGCTTCACCGATCAAAAATAACAGTTCTTCTATTTCTGGATATGGTGCTTCAATAGGCATGTTGATTTGCTCCTGGGCAATGAATGATCTAGTGACTAGCGAGGATTTTAGCACTTGCGTATTAAGGACATATACTATGCCAGGCCCTGAGGGCAATAACTTACGTAGGAGGTAAGCATGCGATTCGGAATGTGCGGCTGCTTTCTGCCGGACGATATGGATGCTGTGACTCCGGAGATGTGCAGGCGTGTGCGAGAGCTTGGTTTCAGTGGCATCTTCACGCGTTTTCGTAAGAACAACCCCAATGACACCCCTAAAGCGAAGGCGGACCGTTTGCGCCAGGTGTTGGCGGATAACGGCATCCGCCTGTACCAGGCGACCGGCTATTGGCAAAACCTGGTGACGCCCGATGAGTCGAGGCGCAAGGAGTCGGTGAAGACGTTGCAGGCAGCGTTGCGCTTGGCCGGTTGGATGGGTGCGCGCGGCATCGATACGGGCCCCGGCTCCATGCACCCCGATGGCCCCTGGTTCCCACATCCCGACAACTGGACGCTCACCAGCCGTAACCAACTGGTGAAGAGCTTGAAGGAAGCAGCGCCGGTTGCCGAAGAGTATGGGGTGTATCTCAGCCTGGAGGGACATCAGTTGGTGGTGCTTGAATCGGCAGAGGTGACGCGCGACATTCTCGCTGAAGTCAACTCCCCCTGGGTACGCAGCGATTACGACTCGGCCAACTGGATCACGCGTGAGACGGTCTTCAACACGTCGGCGGCGGTGAACCATCACTTCGATGTGCTAGGAAATTACATCGTCAGTTGCCATGCCAAAGATATTTGGATCGAAAACCGCCTGGCGCTGCATTTGCAAGACGGTTGCCCCGGCAAGGGATTGATGGACTTTCGGACACTATTTACGCGCATGGAAGCGCTGAACCCGGAGTACCCGGTGATTTCGGAAGGCAACGCCACCGATGAACTGCCCCAGGTGAGCGAGTTGTTCCATCGTACCGCAAAAGAACTGGGAATCAAAGTCATCGAATAGGGTCAACGAATTCGAACGAATAAACGAATCGCCAATCATGCCGACGAATGGCGATTCGTACAGGAATAAACAAAATGCCAAATCTACGTTTTGCCGCTCCCAAAGAGCGACGTGTGGCCGTGGTGACGGGTGGTGCACGCGGCATCGGGCGCGCATGTGCGTTGCGGATTGCCGAAGAAGGGCGCGATGTGGTCATTGCCGACGTGTTGGACATCGGCAATGATGTGGTGAAAGAGATCGAAGCCCTGGGCCAGAAAGCGATATACGTTCCGACGGATGTTTCGGATGAAACCGCCGTGCGCGCGTTGATGGCAAAGGCTGTCGAAACGTTTGGCCGGCTGGATATCCTGGTGTGTTGCGCCGGCATCTTTGGTAAGGAACGCCCTTTCTTGGAGCAAACGCACGAAACCTTCGACCGGGCGATGAAGATCAACGTGTATGGCGTTTTCTATAGCCATCATGCGGCGATTCCCTACATGCTCAAGCAGGGGTGGGGGCGCTGCGTGACGATCACTTCCGGCGCGCGCCTGGGTGCCACGCACAACGTGCCCTATGGCGTTTCGAAGGGCGCGGTGTGGAGCTTTGTGGCGGCGTTGGGGAATGCCTTCCCAAAGGAAGGCGTGCTGGTGAACGGCGTAGAACCGGGGCGCGCGTTGACGGAGATGGTGGTGCCGCGCTTCTCGGCTGAACACCTGGCAAACCCAGGTGTTCCGATTGGGCGATATTCGGACGCGGAGGAAGTGGCCGAGGTGGTGGAGTTCCTATCCTCTGAGCGAAATACCTATACCACTGGGTCGGTGTGGAGTGTGAAGGGCGCAACCGGCTAACTGAAGGGCGGGGAGCATTTAGATCAAGGACATCTGCCCGGAGTATCGGGCCGCGGAGCAGGAGGAGCGCGGGTGAATGGGAGCCGGAGTGCCGTGCTCACGTTTCGCCCTGCTCCTCTTCTCTGAATGTTCCTGTGCTTATGAAGGGGAGAAGTGACGGAGATGGAGTATCGGAATTTTGGAAAGGCCGGGGTGAAAGTTTCGCCGATTTGCCTTGGCACCGCGTTTCGTGGCAGCCGAAATGATGAAGCGTTGTGCGTGCGCACGATTCAACGCGCGTTGGAGATGGGATGTAACTTCGTGGATTGCGCCAATGTGTACGGCACCGAGTCAATCGTGGCCCAGGGGCTGCGTGGGCGGCGCGATGATGTTGTCCTTACGTCGAAGGTGCATAGCGGCATCGGCCCGGGGCCGAACGACTATGGTTCGTCGCGCTATCACATCATTCGTGAAGTGGAGCGCAGCTTGCGCCGATTGGAGACAGACCATCTCGACATCTACATCTTGCATGCCTACGACGAGGCGACCCCCATCGACGAAACGTTGCGCGCGATGGACGACCTGGTGCACCAGGGCAAGATTCGCTATTTCGCCGCCAGCAACTTCGGGGGTTGGCAGGTGTGCGAAGCATTATGGGCCAGCGACCGCCTGGGGCTAAACGCGCTGATCGGCGTACAGCCGTCGTATAACTTGCTGAACCGGACAGCGGAGTTGGACACATTGCCGGTGTGCCGTAAGTATGGCTTGGGCGTGATGACCTATAGCCCGCTGGCGATTGGCCTGCTGACCGGGCGCTTCCGGCGTGGGCAACCGCCTGTGCGGGGGTCGCCCTGGGCGGCGGGATCGAGCTGGTATAACTTCGATGCCGCGATGAGCGAGCAGGCTGACCAGGTGGTGCAGACGTTGATCGACATCGCCTCCAGGCACGAAAAGACACCAGGCCAGGTGGCGCTGGCCTGGATATTGGACCACCCGGAGGTGTCGGCGGTCATCATCGGCCCCGACAGACCGGAGCATGTGGAAGAGAACGTTGGCGCTGTGGGCTGGCAGTTGACGCGTGAAGAGCGTGCTCAACTGGATGAGGTCTCGCAACACAAACTGCCCATGATGTTTGCGTGAGTTGTTTGCGCTCGGTACCGTTGAAAGGAGGGTCCGGCCTCAACCTTGAGGCCGGACCCTCCTTCTGATTGGGGCAGTTTGAGCGCAAGAATCGGATAGACAAGTCATGTTAGGCTTCCTATCATCACTGCATCTTTAGTGTACGGAGTGATGTTGGAAAATGAGCATTCAAGCGCCACTGGATGAAACAGCACAATGGGAAGCGGTGTTGAAGCGCGACGCGCGTTTTGATGGCCGGTTTGTCTTTGCGGTGCGTTCCACCGGCGTGTATTGCCGCCCGTCGTGCCCCGCGCGCCGGCCCAGGCGTGAACAGGTGCATTTTTATGCGCAGCCCGAACAGGCGCGCCAGGCCGGCTATCGCCCGTGCAAGCGCTGTCACCCCGATGACGCGCTTGCGCCGGCGGAAGCGCTGGTGGCGCAGGTGTGTGCCTATCTCGACGCGCATAGCGATGAAAGAGTGACGCTCGCTCATCTGAGCCGCGTCACTGGGTGGAGCCCGTTTCACCTGCAACGCATGTTCAAGCAGGCCGTGGGGATAACCCCCCGGCAATACGCGGCCAACCGCAGGTTGGAGCGGCTGAAAGCTTCGCTGAAGGAAGGGTTGCCTGTCACGGATGCACTCTACCAGGCCGGCTACGCTTCCAGTGGCCAGATGTATGCAAGCGTGCCGGCGCAATTGGGCATGACGCCAGGTAGCTATCAACGTGGAGGTGAAGGCGTGCAAATTCAATATGCGCTGCTGCAGAGCCCCTTGGGGAGATTGATGGTGGCCTATACCGAGCGCGGGGTATGCATGGTGGCGTTGGGAGAGCAGGACGATTTACTCATCGACGCGCTGCGTGCCGAGTATCCTCAAGCAGCGATCCAGCCCGCGAAACAGGACGTGCATTCCTGGGTGCAGCAGGTGCAGGATTACTTGTCCGGTGGCCTACACAGGATGGATGTGCCGGTGGACGTGCGCGGTACGCCGTTTCAATGGCGGGTGTGGCAGGCGTTACAACAAATCCCCTATGGCAGCACGCAAACTTATAACGAAGTGGCTGCTGTGTTGGGCGCGCCTGGCGCGGCCCGCGCAGTTGGGCATGCCTGTGCGACCAACCCCGTAGCGCTCATCATCCCCTGTCACCGCGTGATTCGCAGCGGTGGCGGCCTGGGCGGTTACCGTTGGGGGTTGGCGCGCAAAGAGCGTTTGCTGGCGCAGGAGAAGCAAGCGAGCGTTTAGGTAGCGTTTCGCAAGGGTAATCGCGTTGGGCATTTCTTGCACGTAGCGCACAGATAACGGCAGCGCTCCCTTCCTATATTCTGAATCTGCGCCACCCAATCATCTGTCATCCCGAGCGAAGCGAGGGATCTTGGTTGTGCTTCACGAGAGATGTCGCTGTCAACGCCTCTCCTGACACACGGTAGCATCATGGTTCTATTCGACACGCGGGTCCGTGACGGCTCAGATTCCTCATGCGCCATTGCAGCCCGCTTCTATTTTCGTCATACGGCGCATTCGGAATGACCACGCTGTTGAATCAGAGCAGGCAACCTGTTGAAACAGTCTCTTGGGAAAGTCGGATGTTCAATGCAGCCCAGTTTGCAGTAATGCCGCTTTACTGCATAATTTTCAACGGAGGATGTGAAAATGGCTGAGCTGGGAATGCGCATGGAAGACCTGGACACGCCATGCCTGATGGTCGATCTGGATCGCATGGAGCGTAACATCCGGCAGTGGCAAGCGGCAATCGGGGCACATGGCGTGGCTCTGCGCCCGCACGTGAAAACCCACAAAGTGCCTGAGATTGCCTGTATGCAACTGGATGCCGGTGCAGGCGGCATCACCGTGGCAAAAGTGTCGGAGGCGGAGGTATTTGCCGCCGGGGGCGCGCGCGATATTTTCATCGCCTACCCGGTGATTGGCGCTCAGAAGTGGCAGCGCATTGCGCAACTGGCGCGCCAATGTAGCATGATCGTGGGCGTCGATAGCGAGGTCGGCGCGCGCGGGCTGAGCGCCGCCGCGATGAGCGCGGGCACGCAAATTCGCGTGCGCGTGGAGATCGACAGCGGCCTGAACCGATCGGGCGTGCAGCCGGGGCAGGCTGCCGCGCTGTGCCGCCAGATCATGCAATTGCCCGGCCTGCGACTGGATGGCATCTTTGGGTTCCGCAGCGTCATGTTTGGCGCGGCAGGTGGGCGTAGCGCCGCTGAGCTAGGGCGCGAAGAAGGTGAGTTATACGTCGGCTGGGCGAACCAACTGCGTGCGCAGGGCATCCCCATTCAGCATGTGAGCATTGGCTCCACCCCCACGGCGAAATATGCCGCAGCCGTCCCGGGCGTGACGGAGGTGCGCCCCGGCACCTATATCTTTGGCGATTACATGATGGCCGAATTGGGTGCGCTGAGCTATGACGACGTGGCGCTTTCCATCCTGTGTACGGTGGTCAGCCGGCCCGCGCCGGATAAGGCTACGCTGGATGGCGGCTCCAAGACTTTTTGTGGCGACAGCATCCCGGCGCGTTATCACTTGCAAGGCTATGCGCGTGCTGTGCAGATGGATGCCTACGTGGAAAGTATGTCGGAGGAACATGGCGTCGCCCGGCTGGGGCCGGGTGTGAACCCTCAGATTGGCGAGCGCATCGCGTTCTATCCCATTCACGTGTGCACCACCGTCAACCTCTCCGACGAGTTGATCGGCGTGCGAGATGGCCGGGTGGAGAAAGTCTGGCCGATCCTGGCGCGCGGTAAGCGCACCTGAACGTTGTGCGCGATGATGACGCCTCCCGAACGGTCTACTTGACGTTGAGTGATTCAGTGCGAGCAAATATGACAAGCGTGGATCAGCAACAGGTTCATGAGTGGGTGCAACACGAACGGGGCATGATTTTGGATTGTCTGCGCTACCTGGTCGCAATCGACACGCAAAATCTAGCCCCGCAGGGCAACGAGTTGGAAGGCCAGATGGCGATTGCGGCGATGTTGCGCACGCTGGGCTGTGCGGTGGACGTCTACGAAATCAGCGCCGTGCCGGGGCTGTTACAACACCCGCACTATTGGGCGGCGCGGCCCTGCACCGCGCGACCGAACGTGATGGGCATCCGGCCTGGCAAGGGCGGCGGCCGGTCATTGATGATCTCGGGGCACATGGACACCGTGCCGGTCGGGCCGGAAGCTTGGCGGCACAAGCCATGGGGCGGCGAGGTTGAAGACGGCAAGCTGTATGGCCTGGGTGCTTACGACATGAAGGGCGGCCTGATGGCGGCGGTGATGGCCGTCAAGGTGTTGAATGATTTGGGCGTGTCGCTGAAGGGCGACCTGATGATCGAGAGCGTGGTGGATGAGGAGTTCGGCGGTTGCAATGGCACCCTGGCAGGGCGGTTGAAGTACAACGCCGACCTGGCAATCGTGCCCGAGCCTACCAACCTGATCGTATGTCCGGCACATCACGGCGGGCTGATGCTGCGCGTGACCTTTGCCGGTAAACCAGGATGGAGCTTCAGCCCGGACCAGCCGGTGGACCCGATCATCGCTATGGCGCATTTCATACAATTGTTGAATGACTGGGCCGCGGACCGGCAACGCCGGGTCAGCGTACCCGATATTTATCGGGCGAATCCGCAGTTGCCGGTGTTGATCAACCAGGTGAAGGCGGGCGACGTGACGCTGCCCTTCTTTGCCGACCGCGTGCCCGGCACCGCGTGGGTCACCGTATGGGCTGAGACATTCCCTGGCATGACGCAGCACGATGTGCTGGCAGATTTGCAGCACTTCTACCATCAGGCGCAGGCGCGTGACCCGATCCTGGCCGCCTTTGAGCCTGACTGGGGGCCGATACGCTGGTTAGATGGCAGCGCGATTGCGACCGATCACCTCGGGGTGCAATTACTGGCCCAGGTGACTTCGGCTGTGTGTGGGCGGGCTGCCGCTGTGCAGGGCGCGCTGTTTGCCTGTGACGGGCCGATGTTCAACCTGCACAGCCCCACGCCGATGGTGTTGCTGGGGCCGTCGGGTGGGCAACCGCATTCGCCCGATGAGTTCGTGATCGTCGATGACTATTTACGCCTGATCGAGATATTCGTTCACACCGCAATGAATTGGTGTGGCACAGATGTATAAAAGAGGTAAATGATGGCAAAACAACAGATTACAACCGACCGTGCTCCGCTTCCGGCAGGGCCCTATTCGCAGGGGCTGCGCGTGGGTGATTTCATCTTTGTGGCCGGGCAAGGGCCGACCAACCCCGCAACCCGCGCCACTGCGGGCGAAACGATTGAAGAACAGACGGCGCAAGTGCTGGAAAACATCAAGGCAATTCTGGAAGCCGGCGGCGCATCTATGGCGAACGTGGTGAAGACGACCGTCCACCTGAGTGATATGAGTCTCTTCAGCCGCTTCAACAAAGTATATGAGGGCTATTTCCCCGATCCGAAGCCCGTCCGAACCACGGTTGGCAGCACGTTGCCGAAGATCCTGGTGGAGATTGACGTGATCGCCTACGTGGGCGCATAACGCCGGGAGGTTAGTGTGAGTGAGCGATTGAATGCGCGCGTGGCGATGGCCATCGGCGCGCATCCAGATGACATTGAGTTTACGATGGCCGGGACGCTGCTGCTGTTGAAGCAGGCCGGCCTCGAAATTCATATGTGGAATTTGGCGAATGGTCATTGCGGCACCGCCGTGTACGCCCCGGACGAGATCGTTTGTTTGCGCGCCGGCGAAGCGCAGGCTTCGGCACAAATCGCCGGGGCGGTCATCCACCCGGCGTTGACCGGCGACCTGGGCATCTATTACGAGCCGGGGTTGTTGGCGCAGGTGGCGGCGACGATTCGCGCGGTCAAGCCCGACATCCTGCTGCTGCCTTCGCCGCAAGATTACATGGAGGACCATGCCAACACCTGCCGCCTGGCGGTGACGGCTGCGTTCGTGCGCGGCATGCGCAATTACGTGACGCAGCCGCCCATCGCGCCGTGGAATGGTGATATGGTGCTCTACCATGCCATGCCACACGGCCTGCACGACGGCTTGCGCCGTCTGATTCGTCCCGGTCAATATGTTGACATCGCCACCGTGATGGGTATCAAACGCGAGATGTTGGGCCAGCACCATACCCAGAAGGACTGGTTGGACGTCAGCCAGGGGATGGGTTCTTACGTGCAGGAAATGGACGACATGGCGCGTCAGGTGGGCCGTATGTCGGGCAAGTTTGAGTTCGCGGAGGGCTGGCGCCGTCATTCGCACCTGGGCTTTGCCTCCCAGGACGCGGACCCGCTGTCGCAACTGCTAGCGGAGCGCTGCCTGATCGACGCCGCGTATGAAGCAGCATTGGAAAACTGATGAATGGAGAGAAGCAATGACACGCGCAATCAGTAAGGTGGCGCCGGGGTGGTGGGATTACACAACCCTGGATAGGGAGTTGATCAACGACGCTGCCAAGTTGGACGAGCATGACCTGGCACAACTGGCGCGCCCGGGGTTCAGTGTCTCGTTCTACGATACGCTGGAAGAGTTTTACCTGGCCGAAGCGCTGGAATATATCCAGGCCTGGCAACGGGCCACCCCCAGCCGGCCGGCGGGCATCTGTGGGCCGATAGGCCCCACCGAACAACTCCCGCTTGTGGCGCGCATCGTGAACGCGATCGGCCTGAAGTTGCACGATGCACATTTCTGGGGCATGGACGAGTGGGTGGAAGATGGAAGCCCCGTGCCGGTGACACACCCGCTATCGTTTGCCAAAGCAGACCTGGAGCTTTGCTTCAACCGGATCGACCCGGCGTTGCGCATGCCCGATTCAAACTTGCACTTCCCCACCGGCGACCTGGCGGCGTATAGCAGGAGCTATGACCAGGTGCGTTGTGTGGTGATGCAGGGCGGGCAAGGAGAAGTGAAGCATTGGGCCTTTAACGACCCACCACGCCGCGAAGGGGCTTACCAGGATGCGCCCCCTGCGCCGGAGGAATATCGCAAGCTGACGGCGCGGGTCGTGGACTTACATCCCATGACGGTGATACAGAATGCGCGCACGTCGGGCGGTGGCAACGTGTCGATGGTGCCCACGCAGGCGGCTTCTGTTGGGCCGGTGGAGACGTGGAAAGCGGAGCAGGTGTCCATCTGGCAGGCCGGGGCACATGACAACCCGCTCGGTATGCGCCTGACTGCTTTGATGATCTCGAAGCATCTGCCCGACAGCGCCGTGCCCATGTCGCTCCTGGCGGATCATCCAAACGTACACTTTCACTATTACCGCAACGGGCTGGGCAAAGTCGCCGCCGAGATGCATTGAGTTCAGATTATGTGAAACGAATTGCCGATGAACGCGGATACCTATATCCGCATTCATCGGCGGTCAATTCAGCTTGAGAGATATGGGCATCCGTCACCCGGTTCCCAATTTACGCCTGGCTATACGTGCAGGAGATATATGTTAAGACTGGAAGGTAAGAGCGCGTTGATCACCGGCGCAGGCCGGGGCATCGGCAAGGCGATTGCGCAGAAGTTTCTCGAAGAGGGCGCTCGTGTGGTTATTTGCGACGTAGTGCCGGAGCGACTGGAGCACACGGCCCACGAACTGAACGCCGTCGGGCCGGTCCATGCGCTGGCCGGCGACGTGAGCCAGGCGGTTTTCTGCGATGAGATGGTCCGGCGCACCGTCGAATGGTATGGCGAATTGAACGTGCTGGTCAATAACGCCGGCATCGCCGTGTTTGCGCCTTTCCTGGAGCACAGCGAGGCGGATTGGGATCGCACGATGGCGGTGAACCTGAAGTCCATGTTCTTGCTGGGGCAACGTGCCGCGCGCGTGATGATTGCGCAGGGCAAGGGTGGGGCGATTGTGAACATGGCCTCCACCAACGGCTTGATGGGTGAGCGAGACCTGGTAGCCTATAACGCGTCGAAGGGCGGCGTGGTGCTCTTGACCAAGACGATGGCCATCGAACTGGCGGCTCATCATATCCGCGTCAACTGCGTGGCCCCCGGGCTCATCCGCACCGAACTGGCGCCAGAAAGTGGTGTGGACGAGAGCTTCATCCAGGATTACCTGCAGAAGATCCCGCTGCGCAGGCATGGCACACCGGCCGAGGTAGCCAGTTTATTCGCTTATCTCGCTTCGGATGAGGCTTCATTCATCACGGGCGATGCAGTGGTGATCGATGGTGGGCAAATTGCAGAAGAGTGAGCATAAGTGTAGGCCGGCTCTTCGCCATGCTCATCAACCTTATCCTGTTCCTCGGCAGGAATCAATGCGTATTCATGTGGCTTTACGGAGTCGGACACCGTTTCAACTCTCACCTGTGCCAGCGGTGCAATGCTGGTCTGCAATGATTCCGCATCCTCGTCGGTCAGGTCGTCCAGGGTGAGCATCATGTCATATGAGTTATCGCCGGAGCCATCGACGGACAATGAAAGTGGCAACCAACGGCCGTGATAGCGCACCTTTGTGGTGTTGGTCTGGCTAAAGGTCTTCACCATTTCGAAGATATGTTGGCGCCGGAGTTCGGGGCGCTCATTTAGCGCTGTTTTGACGGCGCTATAGATGCAACTGGCACACAAATAAACTCCCGCGGCTTCCAAAATATGTGACGCGGCTCGATAGCTCAGGCCCAGCATATAAAGCGTTATGCCCAGCTCTTTGACGCGTTGAGAGGTTGGCGCGCTATTGACGCCGGGAGGGTAAACACGGAACGTGCGCTTGCACGTCATACATTGATACCGATAAGCAATGACTTGCTGATAGCGGGTATCACGCAATGGCTTTACGACTTCCTGGTGTAATCGCAGATTTGTGCTTTGGCAATCGTCGTATGGACAACGCGTCGGCACGGCCGGCTTTTGCACGTCCATCTGCGGGAGTGTCAGGCTCAAACGTTTCACTACAGGCCTCCTATTATGGTCACGCAGGTTCCCCAGAAGTTGCTGGAGAAAATTGGTTGGAAAAAGGAAGGGGTATCCCATGACCCATCTGTATACCCGTCGATGGAGTTGATGCCAGGTGAACGAGCGCGGTGCAGGCAGGTTAAGTAAACGAGGGAGTATAGCTCAGGGGATGTTATCAATTTACAACAGACGGTTACACCTCCAACACGCCAGACTCAGGATGAGCCTCTGCATCCCCCCGATACAAAGACGAAACTAAATATCAGATCAAAAATCAAAATACTATATTTAACCGATTGATTATTGATACTTTGGTAATTGTATGGGGGCTTTTATGAGTGTCAAGACATTGGTATTGCTGATGATGTTCGATCTTTGGTAAGAATTGCGTGGTAAAGTCTAGGCGCAATGAGGATAACTGGCACCACGCATATTGAAGCGCCGGCTACGCGCCGCGCCCCCTGGCGAGGGCGTTTTTCGTTGGCGGAGCTGGCAGTTTTGCTACCACTTTTGTTCGTTTTTGCCCTGTTTATTGGCTACCTGGTCGTTTTGCTGCTCTATGGGCGCGCTGTGATTCGCTTCCCGTTTGATTATGACCAGGGAGAGGGGTTCGAACTCTATGACGCAATTCGGCTGGCGCGAGGGCAGAACATCTACCTGGATAACGCCACGTTCCCGTTTTATTCGTCAAATTACCCGCCCGTATATCGGCTGATGTTGGTGCCGCTGGTGTGGCTGTTTGGCGGGAACTTGTGGGTGGGGCGCGTGTTCACGTTCGCGTGTACGCTGCTGGTCGGTGCGCTGGTTGCACTGGCGGCATTGCGGCAGATGCGTGGCGCGCCGGGAAACGCCGGCAGCGTCCCGCTCTTGCTGCGGCTCGTCGTGGCCGGCATCGCCGGACTGGCCTTCCTGGCGGCGAACTATGTGTATGAGATCGCCCCCCTGGCGCGCGCACATCTGCCGATGGTGATGTTTGCCTTTGCCGGCATCATGTGCTTGGACCGCGCTTTCGAGAAAGCCCAACCAGACTGGCGCTATGCGGCTTTTGGGGTGGCATTGTTGATCGTAGCGGGGTTCACCAAGCTGCAGGCCATCGATGCGTTGGCGGCGGGGTTTGGCTTTCTGCTCCTGCGCAAACCGCGCTGGTGCCTGAAAGCGTTACTGATGAGCGCTGCGGCCACCGCCGTCGTCGTCGTTGCGCTTAACCTGTTCACGCAGGGGCAATTTTGGGTGAACGTGGTGTTGGCCAATGTGAACGAGTATGACATCAACCAAACCTGGCTGACTTATGGGCAATGGTTTCACCTGGAAGGGGCGCTGATCGTATGTGGCGCGCTATACGTCGTCTGGGACATCGTGCGCGCAGTTCGTGCCCGATCCGTTAATCATGTGACGGTGTGGTCCTATTACTTTGCTGCGGGGACCGCGATGGGCATGTTGACCGGCAAATGGGGCGCAGGCCCGGCTTACTTGATTGCGGCGATTGCCGCCTCGTGCGTGTGCACGGTGGGGCTGCTCTGGCGCATCGCGCAGGCGGCGGCCTCGCTGCGCCGCTTCGCCGGCGCAGCGTCCATCCTGGCGCTCTTGTGCGCCGGTGTGTTTTTGGTGCAGGCTGCATCGAACGTGCATTTGCCCACCAGCGGGCGGCTGTTTGGCGCACTGGCGCGCGTCGTCGGCGTCGCCGGGCAATCTTCCTATCCGCCCTATCCTTATTACGACTCGGTCGGCTACACCCAATTGGGGCACTTGCTGGACACCGCCGACACGGCAAATGGGTGGGAACTGGTGCGCATTGCCCGCGATGCACCCGGCCCGGTGTGGAGCGAAGAGGCGATGTTGACGTTGCTGGCGGGGAAGGATGTGGTCACGAACCCCACCCAGCTCTATAACCTCTCGAAGAGCGACATGCTGGATACGTCGAAGATGATCGAGATGATCCGCACAAAATCCTTTGGGGTGGTCATCTTCCGGGCGCAATTCTATCCACAGGATGTGTTGATCGCCATCGGACAGAATTATCATTGGGTGCGCGCTGTGCGCATGAATGGTTTTGATTATCAGGTGCTGTACCCAAATGAGGCGGCATCACAGCAGGATAAGTGAACTTTGGAAGAGAACTCAATCGAGCAGGATGGCATAGAAGCGCCGATAGTCGCCGCGCCCGTGAGTGATGGGGCGACACAGGGGCAGATGGTCGAACAGGGGACGGCGGAGCAGGCGCCCGTTGCTGAGGTGGGAATGCTCTTTGGTGATGATCAGGCTGGTGATGACTTTACCTTGCGCTTGCCGAACTACGAGGGCCCCCTGGACGTGTTGTTGCGCCTGATTGAGGACCGCCAGTTGGAGATCACCGCGGTCTCAATCGCCAGTGTGGCAGATCAATTCCTGGGCTACATGGCGATGATGCCCTCGCGCGACCCGCGCACGTTGAGCAATTTTGTGTCCGTGGCGGCGCGGTTGATTTTGCTCAAGAGCCGCGCGTTATTGCCGCAGCTATCGAATGCCGATAGCGAGGGCGACGATGCGCAGGATGGCGATGACCTGGTGCAGCAGTTGCGCGCTTATCAACTCTATAAGCGCACGGCCCGCTGGCTCGCCTCGCGCGAGAAGGATAACCTGCGTGCATATCCTGTCCAGCCACCACCGATCGAGCGCCCCCGCTCGCGCCAACTGCCACTGGATAACGTGACGGTGGCGTTGCTGGCGCGTGCCATGCAGCGGGTGGTGGATCGCTGGATGCCGCCGCCGCCGGTCGATAGGGTCATGTCTAGGTTGCCCTTTACCGTCAATGATTGCATCGCGCGCATCGAGTCGGCGGTGGATCAATCCACGCGCATCACGTTTACCGAGGTGCTAAACGGTGTGACGATGCGCGTGGAGATCATCATCAGCCTGCTGGCAGTGTTGGAATTGCTAAAGCGCAATGTCATCGTGGCCTGGCAGGAGACGCTCTTTGGCGAAATCGTGATCGAGAAAGCGCCACCGCTCAGCCCAGAGTTGCTGGATGCTCCTCCGCCGCCGGTGGACGAGAGCAGCGATGAATGGTAGGTGATTCCGTCATAGATGTGTCGCTACCTTAACATTAGCATCCCCGATGCTTACTCCGGCACTGTCGGGTATGACCAAAGTTTGGGGTATGAGCTGAGCGCGGATGACATGGTGGAGGTATATGAAGAAGCCTTCTTGGGCCCCTCTATCCATCACTCCAAACGATAGATTCCCGTTAAATCTTCTTAGGGAGGAAGCAATGAACACTGAGATTGCAAAATACTACAGTCAACCAGGGGAGATCACGAACCTTGAAAAGTATGCCGGGTTTACGCAATGGCTTGCGCCCGACCCAGGGGCTATTTACCAGGTCGTGCAGGGATTGATTGTGCATGATCTTTGGGTCACACAGTATGGCGAAACCTACGTCGCGGACCACGAATACCCGCAGAAAACCGCCTATATGGCTGACCTTTTGGATAAGGCCCTCGAATTGGACCCAAGCAATCTCGCGATCCCACGCCATCCGCGTAATCGCGTTATCGCCTGTTGCCGGGAATTTGCAACGTTGATGTGCGCCTTGCTGCGCGCGAAAGGGATTCCGGCGCGCAGCCGCTGCGGGTTCGCCGTCTATTTTGGCTGGGGCCAGCAGTGTGAGGATCATTGGATTTGTGAATACTGGAATGGCGAACGGTGGGTTATGGCAGATCCCCAGCTTGACCCTCTCCAGCAAAGCTTCCTGACCGCGTGGGGATTGGACCCTGTCCGCCGCGACCCTGCGAAGGTACAGAAGATCATGCAGTTTAATCCGCGTGATTTGAAACCTGGTGAATTCATTCCGGCTGGGCAGGCCTGGAAACTCTGCCGAAAGGGACAAGAAGACCCGGCGAAATTTGGCATAAGCTGCCCCATTCGACCGGAATGGGGTATCGACTCGCTCTACGGCCTCTGGTTTGTCAGAGGGCAGTTGCTGCGGGATTTCGCCTCCCTCAATAAGGTAGAGACAGTCCCTTACCTGGTTCGTATCTGTAAGGGCCTGGATTGGAAGCCCTGGCGTCTCATTGGCGCGAAGGACGACGAGCTTATGGAAAGCGACCTGTTGCTTTTAGACGAAATTGCGGAGCTTAGCACGGATGTCGACGCGCATTTCGGTGCGATTCGGGCGGCGTATAACTCTCACCAGGATTTGAGCGTGCCCATGGAGATCGTTGCGAGATAGGAGGCTACAAGCATACGAAGGCTTGCTGTAAATTATGCCGTGGCGGCTTCTGAAAGAGTGATCCAGAAGCGCAGGACGACGGTGCCGTCTTCTTCCGTGGCTTCATCTTCATAGATGCCGCCGTTCTTCATGATGACTTTGGCCGAACCGATGTTGTCTTTGTCGCAGGTGACGAGCACTTTCTGCATGCCCATTGAGCGGCATTTCTCCAGCGCAAGGGCAAGCATTTGGGTGGCGTACCCCTTGCGCCGCTCCGACGGGCGAATGCCATAGCCGATGTGCCCACCCGTATGCAGCAGGTCTTCATTCAAGCGATGGCGAATGCTGATTGCACCAAGCAGCCTGCCGTCGTCTTGGCGCACCAGGAAGTAGAGCGTCTGTGGCACGTGATGCGGCGGGCATGTTTCTTCGTGCTGATCGGCCTGCATCCAGGTGAGCCACTCCTGGTAGGTGTGCCCATTATTACGAAGTGCGCCGGGGTTCAATCGCCCGCCAAACTGCTTCCATTCCACCATCATGTCGTCGTATGCGGCTTCGTGTGTGCTGTCGGGTTGAACCAGGTATAGCCGTGTTGTGTTCATGGATAACTCCGGGCGTTTAGAGCATTCGCGTAGCATTGTTCCAGGTCAGTGATGCGGTCGGCCCAACTAAAACGCTGCCAGAGGGTTCGCTGAGCTGCCAGGCCCATCTGCGCAGCGGAGGCCGGGTCATCCAGTAACCGCATCAACGCGGCGGCGAAGGCTTGCCCGTCGCCGGGGGCGGTGAGCAGGCCGCTTGTGCCATGCGCCAGGTAGACGCGGTTCATGCCAACGTCGCTCACCACCATCGGTTTGCCGCAGGCCATGTAGTCGATCACCTTGCCCGAACACTTGGCGCGGTTGATGTTGCTATCGCGGTAGGGATAAACTGCGACGTCGGCGGCGACCAGGCGCTGCACCAGTTGTTCGTGCGGCATGAAACCGCTGATCTGCACGTGTGCGCCAATGCCGGCCTGCTGGATGTTTGCCTGCAAAGACGCCAGACCGTCTCCTGTGGCGACGATGTCCCAGCGCAGAGAAGGGTGGCTTGCGAGTGCTTGTTTGATCGCGCTCACGGCCATATCCATGTCGTGGTTCAACGGCACCGTCCCGGCGTAGATGACCACCGGCCCGTCTAGCCAGCCCAACTGAGCGCGTAACGCCTCGCGTTGGGCCTGCGCCTGTGAGACCTGTTCGCGTAACGCTTCGTCGGGGCCGTTGGGGAAGAGCATCACAGGCCGCTGCGTGTGCGTCAATTCCTGTGTGCGTGTGATGAGCACCTCGCTGGCGCACGTGACGGCACGAGCCTGGCGCAAAGCCCAGCGCTCCTGCCAGGCCAGCACCACCTTGTGCAACGCGGGGTAGGGGTTCACATCCAACCAACCGCCTGGGCCTTCCCAGTCGTCGTTATCGACGACGAAGCGCCTTTCGCCTTGCATATACAGTAACCACATCGCCAGCACCCCGGGGCCGACGGGTTTAAACATGTGATACAGGTCGGGGCCTAGTTGTTGTGCGCGGCGTGCCATTTGCCAGGCCATGCCCAGTAATCCTGTGGCGCGCGTGTTCTCAATCTGTACGCCCGATTGCGTCCATCGTTTGCCGGCATCGGCCGGGTGATCGTAGGGAGGAATTAGGATCGTGACCTGATGGTTGCGCCGGACGAGTGCGCTTGCCATTGGCATCATACGGGCGCTGACGGTGGCCTTGGGCGACATCCCAAACGGCGCAATGAAGACAAGATTCATGAGTGCTCATTTGTATGTTACACGATTTATACTCTGGGGGTAAGAGGATCGATGATGCGACATTTCATTGTTGAGTTAACCTATACCGTGACATTTGAGCAACTCCAGGCGTCGTTGCCGGCGCACCGAACCTTCCTGAATGCCGGCTATGAAATAGGATGGGTGCTCTATTCCGGGCCGCAGGAGCCCAAGATGGGTGGCATGATCGTAGCGCGCGCGCCTTCGCTTGACGACCTGAAAGCCTATTTCGCCGAGGACCCGTTGCAAAAAAAGGGCCTGGCGATTTACCGCTTTGTGGAGTTCATCCCTGTGCGACGCCAGCCGTTCATGGACGAATGGTGCAAATAGCGCCTGTGACTATGGTATGATGCATTGTTCGCAGTTACGGGGAATATCGTAAACCTTCGTTAGCTGTGCCCTCTGCACCCGGCGAAAGCGCCGCTCGCACCTGGATTTTCAGTGCAGCGTGCCCTTGTGATACACCAGCCGCGTCGGTCCTTTGGGTAAGGACGCAGAAAGTTGTCCGCGCTGGTGTAATCAAGGAATATATGCAGTTTACTGATTTCGCGCTCGATGCACGTCTGCTTCGAGCGATCAAAACGGCCGGCTATGAGACGCCCACGCCGATTCAAGAGAAGACAATTCCGCTGGGGTTGGAAGGTAGAGACATCGTTGGCACCGCGCAAACCGGCACCGGCAAGACTGCCGCGTTTGTGTTGCCCATCTTGCAGCACCTGCTGGCAAACCCCGTGAAGCCACGCAAGACGCGCGTGCTAATTTTGACGCCCACGCGCGAACTGGCGGAGCAGATTCATGAAACGATCGAGCAACTGGCGCAGAACACGCAGATTCATTCCGCCACCGTATATGGTGGCGTGGGCATGGGCCCGCAAGAACGCGCGCTGCGTGAAGGGGTGGATATCGTCGTAGCTTGCCCCGGCCGGCTATTGGATCACATCGAGCATGGGCGCAGCTTGGGAAACGTCGAGCTACTAGTGCTTGACGAGGCGGATCGCATGCTGGATATGGGCTTTCTGCCCTCTGTGCGGCGCATCTTGAAGTACCTGCCGCATGAGCGCCAGTCGATGTTGTTTTCGGCCACTTTTGCGCGCGAACTGATTCAACTCTCGAATGAGATGTTGCACAAACCGGCGCGCGTGGACGTTGGAAACAGCGCGCCGCCCAAGACGATTACGCACGCTCTATACCCGGTGCCGCAGCATCTGAAGACGGCCCTGACGCTCACGTTGCTCAAAGAGACGAACGCCTATTCGGCGCTGGTCTTTACGCGCACCAAGCATCGTGCCGACCGCGTGGCACGCCAGATCAAGCAGGCCGGCTATCACGTGGCGACGTTGCATTCCAACAAGTCACAAAATCAGCGCCAGCAAGCCCTGGACGGTTTCCGCTCCGGGAAGGTGCAGGTGCTGGTGGCGACGGACATTGCCGCGCGCGGGCTGGACGTCGCGACGATCACGCACGTGATCAATTACGACATCCCCGATACGCCGGATGCCTATATCCATCGCATTGGGCGCACGGGGCGTGTGACGCGTGAAGGCGACGCCATGACCCTGGTGACGACCGACGATACGCTGATGGTGCGCGACATTGAGCGCGCCCTGGGCAAGACGATTGAGCGGCGCACAGTGACCGGCTTTGACTATAAGCAACCGGCCCCGCCGCGCGAGAACCAACCCGGGCAGCGGCCGGACCGGCATGCCCGTCCGATGACCCCCGTATCTCCAGCGGTGCGGCTTGCCAAACGAGCGCAGGTTCAACAAGCTGAGCAACAACCGGTTAGCGAGGAAAAAGTGCCCTCACAACGAACCGCACGCCCACATCGGCCCAGCGATTGGTCGCCGCGACACCATTCGCGCAGCGGTAGGCCGGGAAAGCATAAAACAGCTTAACACATCAGTCAAAAAAACCTCCGGTGTTGGAAAAACACCGGAGGTTTCGTGTCTCCCGATTACTTACCGTTTTGGTGATTCGCGGTTCGGGCCGAAGTGCTTCAACATCACAATTGGGTCCGTGGTGCTGGGGTTAGTGATCTTCACGCCTTCTGCCGCGGCCTGGCAAGAAACATAGTATTCGTCGTTCGAGAGCTGCCCAAAACGCAACAGCGTGGGCGTCTCGATCGGCCATACCCCCAGCGTGCCATGCCCTTGCAACATGATCATCCCATAGGGGCCTGAGTCGCGGATCGTCACGCTCCGGCCGGGGAGCACGGTTAGCTCCTTGGCGGCGATGTAGTCGTTGCCGTAGACGATCCACTTTTCGATGTACCCGGCGTCGGCCATTTCGTCCATCGGGCGCACGGGCACCGGCTCGCGGAAGTAAGCGTCTTTAAAGTCGGGGCGGGTGTTGTTGTCCCAATCGATCATCGAGACGATGTAATCCAGGTCGTGCGAGAGTTCCTCGGGCACGTTCTTCACCAGCAGCGACCAATCGATGGGCACTTCACTCACCAGTGACTGGAACATGGCGAACACGTCGCTGGCCCATTGCGGCTCATAGGTGCACAAAGACCCCGGCGCGTGTAAGATGCCAGCCGGCACATACCAGCCCGTGCCCACCTGCAAGCGATAGGCTTTCGATAGGTCGGTGATGTGGTTATCGCCCTCGTCCCAAATCTCCAGGCAATGCCGCACCTGCTCCTTGGTGGTGCCGGGTTCCAGGCCAAAGAAGGTGTGCGGGAAGTCCGCGCCGTAGTTATTCACCTGGGCCGGGAAGTAATAGTGCTCAGGTTTCTGTTCCGCGCCGACCCGCCCGGCATGTTCCTGCATCTGGTGCAGGTGATGCGGCAGAGGGCCCTTGTTGTCGAAGAACTTGGAGTACATCGGCCAGCCATGATACTTGTTCCATAGCTCGTCGCCGATCAGGCCGGCGCCCATCTCTGCCACCAGGTCTTTCAACAATACCTCCTGAGGCTTCTGTGCATCGCTGTATACGACCTGGCTGAGGCCCTCATCGGGCGTCGTCAACGGGCCGTTATCCGCTTTGGTGGTCGAGGAAAACCAGCGCTCGTCGATGCCGCCGCGATGCGCGCCATAGGCGTACAAATCTGCCGGGTGCAGCTTGATGCGCTTGCCCGGAATACAGAAGGACCGTGGAACCCAATTCGGCGCAAGCCGCAGAATGCCTTCGCCCTGTTCAAAAGCTGGATGTGTCATTCTTCCATCTCCCTATAGATTGGGCGGAATGAGAATCACTGGCTCACCCCGCCCAACGATTGTCATCGATTGATGAGCACGACCGCAGAGCACGGCGGGATGGTGATGCCCTGATCCGTTGCGTGCCAGGTGGCATCATCCACCAGGCGATAGTGGCTGAGCGTCTCGCCGCTGTCGAGCCTGGCTTGTACGGTGATCGTCTGATGCTCATCGTAGTTGCAAATCACCATCCCCGCTTTGCCGTTCTTGTGGTTGATGAACACGGCGTAGGGGTGATGTGGTTTGTCGCCGTTCGTCACCTGTGCGCCGACTTCGTGGCGGAATTCGCCATCCCAGAAGTAGTCGCGCAGTTCGGTGCGCAGCGCGTCCATTTGCTCGCCATACGCCATGGTGAGTGGGTAATCGTCCAGGTGCCCTTTGAAGTTGAACGGCTCATAGCTGACGATGTAACGATACATCAGGCACTGGTTGATCATGTTGCGGTCGTTAAAGCCGGTGACGGCGGTCATGAGCATCGCATCGGGCAGCATGTAGCGTGAGAGTGGAATGTGCTCCTTGTTTTCGCTGCGGTGATACGACAGATGATAGGCTTCCAACTCCCAGTCGTAGCAGGCTTCGCCGGCGTAGAGGAAATTGGGGTTCTGCGCGTTCGAGATGCGGCTGAAGCGATGGATGAGCTCACGGTCGTTGGCGTAGGTGGGCGCGCCGTAGCGATGCCCATGCGAGGTGTCGAAGCACAACAGCGTGGGGGAGTGATGCAGGCACTCGTCGAACAGGATGCCGTCCGCGCCCAGGGCCAGCGTTTTCTTGAACTCTTCCTCGCAAATCTTCAGATATTCTTCGCTCAAGAAGCACATGGGCACCAGCCGTTTGGTGTTGATGTCCAACATCTGGGTGGCCGTCTGATATTGATAGCCGGGGTGCACCTGGTAATCGCCATAGGGGTCTTTCACGGCCAGGCGGATCAGGTCGTTGCGAAAGCGCGGCGTGGCGCGGTCGGCCCAGGTGAACTTGGAGAACAGCACAATCTTCACGCCCATTGCCTGAATCTGCTTGATGGCCGCTTTGAGTTCGTCAAAGCTGCCCAGGCGTGGGTCGGGATCGTGTGAAGGGTTGCCCTGGTCCTGCCCGCCGTCGTTCCAGCCGACCAGTTGGATCGCTTTGACGCCGTGTTTGGCACATTCGGCGCCGACCGTGGGCAGGTCCACGAAGCGGATGCGCAACTCGTCTTCGGGCGAGTTGATGTGAATCTGCTGCCAGCTATGCGGCTCTTTGGCCCAATCCGGCAGCTTGGGCAACGTCATCCAACTGCTGCGCCATGCCTTATAGATATCCACCCCCTGTTGCCAGCCGCCTTCGAAGGGCTGCAGCGCAACCGGCGTGAGCGTGCGAGTTTCGCCGGGTTGGATGTAGGGCAGGTGCACCGCGGCGAAGCGCGTGGCGACGTCTTTGCCGTCGATGCTGAGCGCCTCGGGCATACGCGCGTCGATGGAACTGCCGTATCCGGGCAGCAACTCGCCAAACCAGGCGACCAGTTCGCTGGAAGGCGCGCAAATGCCCATGTAGAGCCCTTGCTTTGCGCCGCGCAACAGCATATAGGGCGCGGCGGGTGTGCCGGATGCGGGCGTCCAGGGGCCGGCCTGTACGGGTGTGTCGTAGCCGAAATAGCCGCGCAGGTTTTGGAAGGTCGGCCAGACGGACCATTCCTGGCCCGAGGCGTAGTTATAGAGGAAAGTCTTGAACCATTCTTCCTGCGGTGGGTGTTGTACGTCGCCCAGGTAGGGGCAATAGACGTTTTCCACGATGTAAGGCGTGTGGTTCTCGACGGTCATGCTGAAGATGGCCTGCACGCCGGTCAGTTGCACGTTGAGCGTCACTTTGATGTTCAACTCACCACCGTGCTCGGAGGTGACGCGATCCCACTCGAAGGTGACAGAGCGTTGATCTTCTGCCAACGTCACGCGGCTGGTCTTCTGTTTTTCGCCGTAGACGTTGTTATTGCGTTGGCCGGGGAGGTGCCAATCACTCTGTGGGCGTAGCGGAACCAGCAAGCGGAACGAAAGCCCTAATTGAGGGCGATTCAGGATTTCCCAACCTGTCTTGAGTGCGGTGATCCCAACCAGCGCGCCGTTATCACGCTCGAAGGTGAGCCGCAGTGTCTCATTCTCAAGTGACATGAGCGACATGGAGTTACCTCTTATCTATGTTTGTATTCGATCGTCCAGGGTGATATTACAAGTCATGCCCGCTTTTGGCAATTTGATGTTATATGTTGAGGCGCATGAAATTCCATTGGACGGTGTTATCGAAATGAGCATTGTGAGCATGCCCGAACTACTATATCGCGCGCGGCGTGATGGTTACGCTATCGGCTACTATGAAGCCTGGGATCAATATTCGCTGGAAGCCGTGTTGGAGGCAGCCGAAGAAAATCACTCCCCGGCTATCCTGGGTTTTGGCGGCGCGGTCGCCAGCGCCAGTTGGTTGGAGGGCAACGGCGTGGAAGTGATGGCCCCGATTGCGCGACAACTGGCGGAGCGTGCTCATATCCCGGCGGCGGTGCTCTTCAACGAGGCGCAAACTTTTGGCCAAATCGTGCGCGGCTTGCAGACGGGCTGCAACACGGTGATGCTGGACACCTCACACTTGCCCTACGACGAGAACCTGCGCCTAACCTGCAAGGTGACCGAGGTGGCACATGCAGTGGGCGCTGCGGTAGAAGCGGAACTTGGGCACCTGGCGGACGCGAGCGACCCGACCGTGCAGGCGCACGGCACCGACCCAGACGAGGCGGCGCGTTTCGTGGCTGCCAGCGGCGTGGATGCGCTGGCTGTCTCGGTGGGGAACGTGCATATCCTCTCCAGCGGCGTTGCGACGATTGACCTGGATTTGCTGGCGCGCCTGCACCAGGCGGTGCCGGTGCCGTTGGTGATCCACGGCGGCACCGGATTCCCGGCGGAAGCGGTGAGAGGCGCAATTGCGCGCGGCGTGGCCAAGTTTAACGTAGGCACGCGCCTGAAGCAGGTTTACCTGGACGGGATTCGCCAGGCGCTACAAGCTTTGCCGCAAGCGGTGAACATTCATGCCGTCGTCGGCTCACGCAAGGAGAGCGACATCTTCGTGCAGGCCAAGCAGCGCGTGAAGCAGGAGATTACAGCGTTGATGAAGCTGTATGGCAGCGCAGGTCGGGCAGCATGACGGTGGGCGCGGGCGCATTGAGCGCAGGTATAAAACCTGCGCCTACCGAATATGGCGGATGTGCCAATCAGTTTCGATGCACAATGAGTAAGGAAAGGGAATGATGAATTCTCGTGAACGGATGTTGACGGCGTTGAATAATGGTCGCCCCGACCGACTGCCGTGCCAGGTACATGGCTGGATGGACTACTACCTGAAGCACTACCTGGGTGGGATGGATTGGTGGCAGGCGTATGAAAAGTTCGATATGGACTATGCCATCTACGTCTCACCGCTTTATCACTACAGTGAGCGGGACCTGGCGCGCTGGCGCGTGGAGCGCAAAGAACTGGGCGTGGACGGCGACGGAAATCATCGTTGGGAAGAGACGATCGTGACGCCCAAGGGCAACCTGCATCACGCCGGCGCATGGAATGAGATCACCCCCTGGGAAACGGAATTCCTCATCAAGAATGAGGACGATTTCAAGCTGTGGAACGAGTTCTACCCGGTCCCGACCGGGATCGACTTTACGCCGATCCAACAGGCGAAGGATCGTCTGGGCGATAAGGGCATCATTCGCAGCCACCCGTTCAGCCCCGGCCAGGGCAGCCCGTGGCAAAGCTTCTGCACCCTGGTGGACACCGAACGCGCAATCATGATGGCGGTGGACCAGCCCGATTTTCTGCACTATGCGCTGGACGCAATCGTGCAGAAAACGCTATGCGTGTTGGATATGTGGAAGGGCACCCCGGCTGACATGGTGGAGACGGGTGGCGGCGCCGGCTCCAACACGGTCATCAGCCCCAGACTATTCAAGGAGTTTTGCGTGCCCTATGACCAGCAGCAAAACAAGCTGTTGCATGAAGCGGGTTTGAAGGTCGTCTATCACCTGTGCGGCGGCCTGATGCACATGCTGGACCTGGTGGTGGAGAATGGCACGGACGGCCTGGAGACGATGACGCCGCCTGCCATGGGCGGCGACTGTGATCTACGCGAGGCTTCACGCCGGGTTGGTGATAAGCTATTCTTCATCGGCGGGTTCGACCAGAACGCCGGGTTTGAGCATGGCACGCCCGAAGTGGTACGCAAGCTGGTGTTTGATTGTTTTGAGGCAACCAGGGACCATGCAGGCTATATCTGTGCGCCATCGGATCACTTCTTCCACGGCGATCCGGCGAACCTGCAAGCCTTTGCCGATGCTGCGAAGGAGTGTCGTTACTAGCGAGGTTTTCATAGGAGTTTATCGTGTCAATGACTTCACGCGAGCGCGTGAGAAAATCGCTCAACTTTGAAACGCCGGACCGTTTGCCGCGCGACCTGGGCGGGATGCTCAGCACCGGCATCAGCGCATTTGCCTACCCTAAACTGGTGCAGGCATTGGGGCTGCCCTATCGCGTGCCCCGGCTCTATGACACCGGCCAGATGCTGGCGATGCCCGACCTCGACGTGTTGGATGCGTTGGGGTGCGATTGTGTGGTGGTGACTTACGGCGCGACCAATGCTTTTGAGCAGCAGGATTACTGGCACCCTTATGATTTTGACGGCCGCCTGCCGGCCCAGGTGCACAACCCTGCCGCGTTCAAGACGCAGCCCGACGGCAGCATTTTGCAGAATGGCATCAGCCGTATGGTGTCGGCGTCTTACGTGTTTGACGAAGAGCACGGCGGCCAGCCGGTGGACTGGATGAGCGAACTGCCCATGCTCGACCTGAAGCAATATAAGCAAGAGCTACAGGCGCGCGCGATACGCGACGAGCAAATCGTGGCGTTGCGCGAATTGTGCAAGCGCGTGCGTGAGTCCACCGATCGCGCCGTCTTCATGAGCGAAGGCGCGTTAACGCCGCCGATGGGGATTGCCGCGTATGGCGGGTTGGCGGTGTTCCCAATTCTGTGCCTGACCGAACCCGACTACGTCACCGAGCTGCACGACATGGTGACCGAACATACTCTGGCGAACATGCGCCGGCTCTTGCCTGAAATTGCGCCCTATGTGGACGTCGTCATGGCGACCGCCGACGACTGGGGCACGCAAAATAGCACCATCGCCTCACCAGCCACCTTCCGCAAGCTATTCCTACCCTATTTCCGCCGCCTGAATGATGAGTTCCATCGCCTGGCGCCGCAGACCAAGGTCTTCTTGCATTCGTGCGGGGCGATTTACGACATCATCGACCTGGTCATCGAAAGTGGGTTTGACATTCTGAACCCGGTGCAATGGTGCGCCGGCAAACATTCGTACAAGGAATGGAAGGACAAGGCGCGCAAGCGCATCGCGCTATGGGGTGGAGGCGTGAACTCACAAGTTACGTTGCCGCTCGGGACGGTGGATGACGTTGCGCGAGAGACGCGCGAGGTTGTCAGTTACCTGAGCCAGGATTCGGGATATGTATTCTGCAACATCCACAACATCCTGGCCGAAATTGCCCCGGAGAAAGTTATCGCCATGTATCGCACGGCGGGGGAGTTTTAACCCATGCGTTTTGAGGTCCACATCGATTATCCGCCTGAGAAAATGGCTCTGAACCGGCAGCGGATGCAGGCGCGCCTGGATTTTCGCTATGTGGACCGCGCGCCGGTGGGGTTTTGTGTGGTGCCGCGCTATTTTGCGCCAATCTTCGGCCTGCGTTACCTGGATTTCTTCCGCGATGTGGAGACGCAATACTACTGGCAACTGCAATTTGCCAAGTATCGCATCGAGAATATCCCGGAAGATATCACCTGCCACGCGCCGGTGATCACCGTGTATCCATATTTCGATAACGTGTTGAACGCGAGCGCGTTTGGCGCAGAGGTGCACTGGCCCGAAAACGAAACACTGCAAACTACCCCGACGATTCACAGCGTTGAGGAAATGGAACGCATGGAAATCCCTGCGCCCGACGCCGGGCTATGGGGGCGCGTGCACGAATGGTGGGCGCGCATGCACGAGATGGCACGCGAGACGAACGTCACATTCAACGGCGTTGAAGGGCGCGTGGAGGTAGCGCCGCTCTCCATCGGCGGAGAGGGCCCGCACATGAACGCTGTCGATGTCGTTGGGCACGACTTCTATTGGTGGATGCTGGAATATCCCGAGCAGTGCCATGCCTTTCTCACCAAGATTACCCAGGGCATGATCCAGGCCGAGCAGCGCTATCGCCGGATCGACCCACGCCCACGCGGGGTGTATGGCATCGCCGAGGATACGGCGCAAATCCTCTCACCGCGCCAATTTGAGGAATTCGTTGCGCCATATGACCGGATGTTATTCGACGCATTGGGCGCCGGCATGTGCGATGGGCGCGGCATGCACATGTGCGGCACCAGCCTGCACCTGCATAAGGCATTGGTGGAAAACGAACGCATCTCCAGCTTCAACGTCTTCGGATACCAGGTGCCGCTGGATAAGCTGGCGCACAACATGGGTGGCAAAGTCTTTCTATGGGGTAATATCAACCCGATGTTGATGCTGAATGGCACGCGCCAGGACGTGAAAGAGGCGGCATTGCAATGTTTGCAAGCGCTAGCACCGTGCGGTGGTTTCACCTTGGGCGACGGCGCGAATGTTTGCCCCGGCACACCGTTGGAAAACCTGGCCGTTCTCACAGAGGCGGCTGAAGAATTTGGCATCCAACAGGGGATGCGACAGATATCGCGTAACTAAGATCGATTCATTTTAAGGAACAACACTGTGTATAACTTCACCTACTTTAACCCGACCAAGATCGTCTTTGGTAAGGGTAGCATTGCACAACTTTCTAAACTGATCCCTGCCGATAAAAAAGTCATGCTGACCTACGGCGGCGGATCGATCAAGAAGAACGGCGTGTATGAACAGGTCATCGCGGCGCTGAAGGGTTACTCACTGGTGGAGTTTGGCGGCATCGAAGCCAACCCGCGCTATGAGACCTTGATGAAGGCCGTGGAACTGGCGCGCCAGAAGGGAGTCGATTTCCTATTGCCGGTAGGCGGTGGCTCTGTGTTCGACGGCACCAAGTTCATCGCCGCGGCGATTCCCTTCACCGAGGGCGACCCGTGGACCATCGTCACGTCGCACGGCGAGCCGATCAAGCAAGCCGTGCCGCTGGGCGGCGTGCTCACGCTGCCGGCCACCGGCTCCGAGATGAACAACGGCGCTGTGATCTCGCGCGATTCGACTCAGGAGAAGCTGAACTTTGGGCATGACCTGGTGTATCCCATCTTCTCCATCCTGGACCCTGAGGCGACCTATTCTTTGCCCCTGCGCCAGGTGGCGAATGGCATCGTGGACACGTTCGTACACGTCTTGGAGCAGTACGTGACCTTCCCGGTGGATGCGCCCTTGCAAGACCGGCAGGCGGAAGCGATCATGTTGACGCTGATTGAAGAAGCGCCGACGCTGATGGCGAACCCCACCGATTACGACTCGCGCGCGAACTTCATGTGGTGTGCCACCCAGGCGCTGAACGGCCTGATCGGCTGCGGCGTGCCGCAGGACTGGGCCACGCACATGATCGGCCACGAACTCACTGCTTTCTATGGCATCGACCATGGCCAGTCGCTGGCGGTGGTGATGCCGGCGTTGCTGCGCTACCTGCGCGATCAGAAATGTGCCAAACTGGTGCAATATGCCGAGCGCGTGTGGGGCATCAACGCAGGCACGGATGAACTCCGCGCGGAAGCCGCGATTGGCCTGACGGAGAAGTTCTTCCGCTCGTTGGGCGTGCCCACCACCTTGAAGGGATATGGCATTGGGCCGGATGCGGGCAAGCGCGTGGCGGAGCGCTTTGCGCAACGCGATACACACCTGGGCGAGAAGCGAAATGTTGGCGCTAAGGAGACTGAAGAAATCCTGGCGCTGTGCTATGAGTAATTGTGTAAGAGAAGGATTGTAAGAAATGAGTGAAGTCGCTGCGCAGCAGATGGTAGACATGTACCGCCGGATGTTAACCATCCGGCGGTTCGAGGAGCGTTGCAACGCGCTCTTTATGCAAGGGCGTATCCCCAGCACGTTGCACCTGTACATCGGCCAGGAAGCCGTGGCCGTGGGGGTGTGTGCGAACTTGCGCCAGACGGATTACGTATTGGGCACGCATCGCCCGCATGGGCATGCCATTGCGAAGGGCGTTAACCCGCGAGACATCATGGCGGAGCTGATGGCTAAGGTGACCGGCTGTAGCAAGGGCAAGGCCGGCTCCATGCACGTCGGCGACATTCGCGTGGGCATGCCCCCGGCCATCGGCATCGTCGGCGGGAACGCGCCGATTGCGTGCGGCATGGCGCTGGCGCAAAAGCGCCAGGGGCGCGACGACGTCACCATTAGCTTCTTTGGCGATGGCGCCGTGAATGAGGGCGCCGTGCACGAGGCGATGAATATGGCCTCGGTGTGGAATTTGCCGGTGGTGTTTGTGTGCGAGAACAACCTGTATGGTGCGTCCACCCCGTTTGGGCAGGTGTCTAAGCTGGAAAACGTGGCTGACCGGGCCAAGGCCTATGGAATGCCGGGCGTGATCGCCGATGGCAGCGACGTGCTGGCAGTTTATAAAGCAGCCGGCAAGGCCATCGCGCGGGCGCGCAAGGGCAAAGGCCCCACGCTCCTGGAGTGCAAGACGTATCGTTTGTGCGGCCATTCGCGCAGCGACCCGCTCACCTATCGGACCAAGGAAGAAGAAGCATGGTGGCGCGAACGCGAGCCGATCGGGCGCTTGGCGAATGAATTGAAGGCGCGTGGCGTGTGGACCGATGCGGATGTGGCGTGCATGGAGCAGGAAGTGACGGCGCTCATCGACGACGCCGTGGCGTATGCCGACGCATGTCCCTATCCTGCGCCCGAAGATGCGCTAAAGCACGTGTTCTTTGAATGAGGAGTGAACGGCGAATCAATGCAAGCAGGAGACTGGGGATGAAACGTGAAGTGTGAAACGTGAGAGATGAGGCGGATTCACGTTTCATTTTTCGCGTTGCACGTATATCTCCACTCGTGTTTGAAAGAGTTTAACTATGGCAATGATGACGATTGCGGAGGCGCTGCGAGAGGCGATCCGCGAAGAGATGGTCCGTGACCCGCGCGTATTTTGCCTGGGTGAAGATATTGGCATTCCCGGCGGCTTTGGCGGCGCGTTCACCGTGACCCTGGGGCTTTCCGATCAGTTTGGGCACGAGCGCATCCTGGATACGCCGATCTCCGAGATCGGCATTGCCGGTGTGGCGATTGGCGCCGCGATGGCCGGCCTGCGCCCGATTGCCGACGTGCAATATGGCGACTTCTTGTTTTGCATGATGGATCAACTGGCGAACCAAGCTGCCAAAATGACCTATATGTCTGGCGGCACCGTGGCGGTGCCGATGGTGATGCGCGCGCCGGTGGGTTCCACGCGGCGTGGCACGCAGCACGCGCAGAGCCTGGAGGCGTTCTTCACCCACGTGCCGGGGCTGAAGGTGGTGGCTCCCTCCACGGCCTATGACGCGAAAGGGCTATTGAAGGCCGCCGTGCGCGACGATAACCCGGTGCTCGTGTTCGAGCACAAGCTGCTCTATGGCAGCAAGGGCGCTCGTTCCGAGAAAGGCGCGTTGAGCCCAATCGGCGAAGTGCCGGATGGCGATTACATCGTTCCGCTGGGCAAGGGCATCGTCCGGCGTGAGGGCACCGACGTCACCATCGTCGGCAAGCTCACCACGGTGTATATGGCGATGGGCGCAGCAGAGAAGCTGGCCCAGGAAGGCATCAGCGCTGAGGTGATCGACCCGCGCACATTGGTACCCCTGGACAAGGAACTGATCTTGAACTCGGTGCGCAAGACGGGCAAGCTGGTGGTGGTGGAAGAAGATAACAAGACGGGCGGTTGGGCCGGCGACATCGTTGCGACGGTGGCCGAAGAAGCCTTCTGGTACCTGGATGCGCCGATCAAGCGCGTATCGGCACCCGATACGCCGCCGCCGTTTGCACCTGTGATGGAAGCTTTCTACCTGCCTTCGGAAGATAAGATCGTCGCGGCAGTCAAGTCTCTTTTTAATCGTTAAATTATGGCGCATGCAATTCTCGTTCCACCGCTTGGTCAAACGACCGACACGGTGATCCTATCTACATGGTACAAACGGGCCGGCGATGCGGTGAAGGTTGGCGAGCCGCTGTTCGCCATCGAAACCGATAAGGCGACGCTCGATATCGAAGCCCAGGATGGCGGCATCCTGGCGCAGGTGAATGCACAGGCCGGCGAAGAAGTGAAGGTGCTCTCGTCCATCGGGTTGATCGCCGCGCCGGGCGAGGCGGTAGAGGCCAGCCCTGTGGCAGAGGCACCAGAGGGCAAGGGAGCCAAGGGGTCGGAGGACACGGCTGCTGAAGAGATGAAGAACCAGCCAGCCACAGTCGCTCTGCCGCAGCCGCAAGTGAGCCAGCCCGCCCCGCAACGCCAACAGCCGGCTGTGGCAGTCGCGCCGCAGGAACCCACTCTGCCAGTGACGCGCGCGGAAGGCGAGCGGGTGTTCATTTCACCCCGCGCAAGGCGGCTGGCCCAGGCCGAAAACATCCGCTGGCAGCACATCGCTGGCAGCGGCCCGGAAGGGGCGATCCTTGAGCGCGACGTGCAGCAATATCTGGCCCAGCTCAGCCGCAGCCCGCAGCCATCGCCGGCGGCGGTGACGTATCCGCTCAACCCGGCGCAAGCGACGCAAACCCTGGTGGCGCAGGCGGACGTGAGCGCCCTCGTCACGTTGTGTGGGCGTTACGCCAGGCGTGAGATTTCGGTGTCGCTTGAAGCCATCCTGGTATATATCCTGGGGCAGGTGGCGCGCACGATGCTCGAAGATGGTGTGGGTCCGGCAGATGTATCCATCGGCTACGTCACGCCCGGGCAGAACGGCTTTGTGATGCCCGTGTTGAAGGACCTGCCAGCGAAAGGGCTGGTGAGCCTGACGCGCAAAATCAGCGAGGTCGCCGGCAGGGCGCAGGCGGGCGGGCTGCAACCGGCTGAACTGGGCGAGCCTGCGTTCGGTTTCTGCAGCCTGGCCGCATTTGGGATGGACCTGTTTACGCCGGTGGTGGAAACACCCGGTGTGCCGCTGCTGGGCGTTGGGCGCGCGCGGCAGGGACAATCGGGCGAGCGCCTGGCGTGGTTTAGCCTGAATTATGCCGGCACGCGCCTGGATGCGCTGGGAGCGGCCCGGCTCTTGCAGCAAATCGTTGCGCGTATCGAAGACCCGGATTTGCTCTTTTAACTTTTCGACGATCATACGACAGTAACCCAATGCTGTGCCCTGAACGTGGGACACAAACAGGAGCATGACGCATGGAAACAATGACGCCGCGCGAGCGAATGATCGTGGCCATGACGGGTGGCACGCCTGATCGTGTGCCGGTTGCGCCGGACTTCTCTAACATGATCCCGGCCAGGCGCACAGGCAAGCCGTTTTGGGAGTTGTACTTCTTCAATGAGCCGCCGCTGTGGCAGGCCTACATCGATGCCGCCAAATACTTCGGCACCGATGGTTGGTTCATCTACGGCGACATGCAGTATCAGTGGCCGTTTGAGTGGCGCGAGGCCATCGAGGATATGCACAAGACGGAGGAACGCTGGGTGGTGCGTTATCGCGGGCGCATCGACGATAGCCGCTATACGTATGAGAACACTTACTACGTGGCCGACCCGCCCACCACCACCGATAAGATGCTGAAGGACATCGAGAAGGATTGGCCCTTGATCGAGAAGTTGTTTGCCGTGCCGGTGGGCTATAACCCCTATCTGTTGCGCAAACAACGCGCCGAACTGGGTGAGCTAGGGGCATTCGGCCTCAGTATCGGCTATCCGGGCTTTCAGCACTGGTTCGGCTACTTCAATGGCGGATTAGAGGCGCTCACCTACTGGTACTACGATAAGCCGGAATATATCCAGCGCCTGCTGGCGCTCCACGAGAAGCAGGCCGTGGCGATGATGGAAATGATCTTGAATGAGAAGCCCGATTTCGTGTTGCTAGGCGCTTCAGGAACGATCACCATGCAATCCCCAAAGCTGGCGCGCGAGTTCGGCCTGCCCACCATTCAGAAGCTGACGGCGATGGCGCGCGAGGCCGGCGTGCCCACCATGTTGCACTCGTGCGGCAAAGAGCGCATCCTGGTGAAGTGGTGTGCCGAAGAAACAGACCTGAATTGCATCAACCCGCTGGAGATTCCGCCGATGGGTGATTGCAACCTGGCTGACCTGAAGCAACAGTTTGGCAAGCAGATCGCTTTAATGGGCAATTTGCACACCAGCGAAGTGATGTTGTTCGGTTCGCCGCAGGATGTGCGGCGTGAGAGCTTGAAGGCGATTGCCGCGGCGGGTGCGGATGGCGGGTTCATCCTCTCCACCGGCGACCAGTGCGGGCGCGACACCCCGGATGCGAACATCTTTGCGATGGTGCAAGCGGTGAAGGAATGCGGTCAGTATCCGCTGGATATGCCGCTCATCCAACGCGAGATCGAGAAACTGGCGCGCTGAGGCCGCACCGGGCGATTGCCCGCAAAAATTCGTAAGATGAGCACGTATTAGATACACGGCTACTGATAAGCCTTTGGGACTCCTCGCCCCAGAGGCTTTTTTATGACGGCATCTTTTATCTCAAGTTGCCGGTTAGCGTGAAATCATCGTTTTTCACGACCTGCCTACAATATCTCAGGGTAGGCAGCCCAACGTGCATTTCATGACACAGGTGATAAACGATCATGACGAAGAAGCCAAGCTATGCGCCGTTAGCCTTTAAGCCCGATCTGTTGATTCACTCGCGCGGGCTGCACACGCTCTCATTCGTGCCGGGGGATGGTAACGGCACGAACATCGACTATCTGCCCCTACTGAAACGCATACAGGCGGGCGGCAAAGCAGTGCACGTTTGGGGCACCCCCGATGAGATGAAGGCATTGCATCGTGAGTTGCAACCCGAACGGGTCATGTACGTCACGTCCACCGCGACCCAGGCGGAAGCCGACGCGCTGATGGCGTGGTTTGTTGAGCACACATAGGCGATGAGTGATCGAGGCATTTATCGAATACCCGATGCTGTGAGCCTCTGACTGGTTTATACCGGCAGGCGTTGAGTGACTCTTTCAAGAATACAGGAGGACAACTGATGGACCTGAAGAAACAATTTGCCGTTGAGCAGGTGACGCAGGCGACGCAGGCAGCGCCGGAGGCCGTGCGGGCATTTATCGACTCGCGCTATGGCCTGTCCGTCCACTGGGGGCTATATTCTCTCAATGGGCGTGGGGAGTGGGTGTATTTCAACGAACGCATTCCCTGGGACGTGTATCACAAGCGGCTGGACGAGTTCAACCCCGTGCGCTTCAATGCCGAGGAATGGGCCGATCTGTTGCTGGAAGCCGGGATGAAGTTCATGTACATCACCACCAAGCACCACGATGGCTTTTGCCTGTGGGATACGGCTTTGACGGATTGGAAGATCACCAACACGCCCTTCAAGCGCGACGTGCTGGCGGAGCTGGCCAGGGCTTTCCAGGAGCGCGGGCTGAAGCTGTGCTTTTACTATTCCCTGCTGGACTGGACGCACCCGGCCTATCGCAAGGATTGGCCGGCTTACGTGGCCTATTACCAGGGGCAGTTGCGTGAACTCCTGACCAACTATGGCGAGATCGGCAGCGTCATTTTTGACGGCTACTGGCCGCGCGCCTTGTTCGAAGGTGACGAGTTGGAGTACTTCCCGCCGCGTGGCGCGTGGGATCTTCAGGGCACCTATAACTTGATCCACGAGTTGCAGCCCAATGCCATCGTGACCAACAACACCCATGTGTTGCCCTTGCCGGGCGAGGATTGCCAGGTGTGGGAACTGGACATGCCCGGTGAGAATACTATCGGCTTCAACACCACTGAGGTGGGCGACAAAGCCAAGGCCGTGTGGTGGAACTTGAACACCGGATGGGCCTATGCGCCGCGCACGCATAACGTGAAAAGCGCCGAGACGATCATCGCCTCCATGCGTAAGGCGCACAGCCGCGATGCTGCGTTCATCCTGAACGTCGGCCCGCGACCTTTCGGCGATATTCACCCAGAGGAGCAGCAGGTCCTAAGGCAGATCGGTTGGACCATCCGCAACCACAATTTGCTCGGCTGAGCAAGAAGGGAACACGATGAACCCAGCGGCGAAGCAATATCCGTTCATCTTTGGCGCGCAATACTATCGCGCCCCTACGCCGGAGCCGGCGTGTTGGGAGCAAGACTTTGCGCACATGCGCGAATTGGGCCTGACGGACGTAAAGCTATGGGTGCAATGGCGCTGGTCACAGCGTGAGCCGGACACGTTCATCTTTGACGACGTGGACCGGCTGATGGACCTTGCTGCCGGGCACCAGTTACGCGTCACGATCAACACCATCTTTGACGTTTCGCCGCTGTGGTTGTTTGAGCATTACCCCGACGCGAAGCAAATCGATGCAAGCGGGCGAGTGATCGAACCCTATACCGTGGCGCATCGCCAGATCGGCGGGCATCCCGGCCCCTGCTACAACCATCCTGGCGCATTGGAAGAGCGCCAGCGCTTCATGGCCGCGACGCTCGATCATTTTGCAACACATCCGGCGCTTGCGATGTGGGATGTGTGGAACGAGCCGGAGCAGTCCTTCCCATCGCGCACGCCCGACGTGCGCACGCTGGTGTGCTATTGCCCGCATTGCCGGACCCGGTTCGCGCAGTGGTTGCAGCGCAAGTATGGCAGCCTGGATAGGCTGAACCAGGTGTGGGGGCGCTGTTATACGCGCTGGGAGCAGGTGGAGCCGCCCGTCAATGGCAGCACCATCACCGACTTCGTGGACTGGCGCGAATTCCACCTGGACACGATGACCGCCGAGGCCGCCTGGCGCTTGGAGATGGCCCGCCGGCGCGACCCGGAGCGGGTGCACTATCTGCACGTGGTGCCGAACGTGATGTCGGTGTTCAACTCGGTCACGTGCGTGGACGATTTCGCGTTGGCGCAACATTGCGACGTGTTTGCGGCGACGATGAACGGCGGGCCGATCCTGGCCACGCAAGTGACTTCCGCGGCACGCGGCAAGGTTTGTTACAACGTGGAAAGCCACATCAACCACGGCTGCACCGATTTGCATCAGCGTATCCTGGGCTTGCCCGACGTGCTGAAGGACTTCCTGCCCCAGATAGGCCTGGACATCAAGGGCTTCCTCTTCTGGCAATATCGCCCGGAGGTGCTGGGCTTTGAAGCACCCGCCTGGGGCCTGGTGCAGTTGGATGGCACCGACCGACCTGTGACGCGGGCGGTGAAGACCTTCTGGGAGAAAATCGCGCCCTTGAAGGAGCAGTTGCTCGCTGCGCATCCGCGCCCGGCGCAGGTTGGTTTGTGGAAGAGCCGCAAGAATGAGATCTTCCACTTCGCCACGCAAAACAGCCTGCAAAGCCTGACCGCCGACGTGGAGGGGTACATTCAGGCGCTCTACTGGAATAACATCCCATTCCGCGTCATTTCCGAACAGCAACTGGCGCAGGGGGAACTGGATGGCATCAAGTTGCTCATCATGCCGGTGTGTTATTACCTGACGGATGAAGAAGCTGCGGCGCTGGATCGTTGGGTGCGCGCGGGTGGGGTGTTGCTGAACGAGGCACACCTGGGCGCTTACAACGGCAGCACCGGCCGGCACAGTCGCGTGACGCCCGGCGCTGGCCTGGCACAAAGCTGGGGCATGCGCGAGGCGGATAGCACGTCGTCGTATCACTTGCACCTGGCCCAGCAACAGGCGGTGACGGCAGGATTGACGGGGGACGTGCGCAAAGCCCTGCAAGACTTTGGCGTTTCGGGCGGCGAAATCTTCCCCTTCAGCCTGAGCGATGGAACGCTGGCCTGGGGTGCGCATCGCTATGCCGTTTTGGAAGGCGATCACCTGGTGCCCGAGGGCAGTTTCGACGGCGCACATCCCTGCGTGGCCTCGAAGACAGTTGGCGCGGGCTGGGTGCTCTATTGCGGCACGAATCTGGGCCAGGCGGCATCGAAGGATGCACGCGGCATGCAGGCGCTCTTGCAGAAGGCCCTGGCAAAAGCGGGCGTGAGGCCGGTGTGCGACGCGCAGGCAGGCACACCTGGCACGCTGCACCTGGATTACCTGAGCGCATCCAGCGGCGTGGCCTATGCTGTGGTGCTGAACAGGACGGACGTGCCGCAGACGTTGACGCTCACTAGCGCGGGCAAATGGCGCGGCCTCTTCAGTGGAGCGGTCTGGCAGTTTGATGGTGCCGGGCAAGTGACGGTGCCGGGTGATTTCGTCGACCTATTTCTCATTCAAGCGTGATGAACGATGACACAACAAGCATCATTTCCGGTTTGGCGTTATGCGGGCGGCTTACGGCACACGCTCCAGGCGATTCGTAACGGTAAGCTGACGGTTGGCTTCATCGGCGGGTCGATCACCGACGCGCGGGCGGGTTGGAATTGGCCCGAGGCCGTGACGGCCTGGTTTGTGGAGCAATTCCCCAACGTGCGCATTTGCGTGGAGAACGCGGCCATCGGTGCGACGGGCAGCGAACTGGGCGTTTTTCGCGCGCAACGCGACCTGATCGACCGGGGCTGCGATCT
>DAOUFG010000104.1:0-6043 GCA_034430115.1 Thermoflexales bacterium
TATTGTTGGTGACGCAGATTTGTGCGCCGGCAACGCGTATTTGCATAGGCAAATTGTCGCCGATCCCTGGAAAATCACGATTCATGAGGATAAGAAGAGATGAGGGATTGGAGATTGAATACGAACCACGGATGACACGGATTTCACAGATTGATTCATAAATCCGTGTCATCTGTGAAATCCGTGGTTACTCCAATCTCCAATCCCCCATCTCAAATCTCTTTCGCACGGAGGAACGCCATGCTCGGAATGTACGTACACACTCATTGGGCCTATCAACATCCCTACGCGGCACGTTCGTGGACCCTGCAAGACTGGGAGGGCTACCTCTCCGGCCTGCGCGCCCTCGGCTACGACTTCGTCTTGCTGTGGCCCCAACTCGATTGCATGCCGCCTCAGCCCAACGCCACTGACCAGGCTTACCTGGCAAAAATCGCCCGCGTGATCGACCTGGCGCACCAACGCTTTGGGATGCGCTTTGCGATCACCGCCTCACCCAACACGATTGGCAACGCGCAAGCGCCGGCCTATGCGTTCGAGCAGCGCCCCTACTTTGTGTGCGAGCAAAAGGTAAACCCCAAAGACGCACACGCCGTAGCCAGCTTCCTGGCCGGCCGGCGCAGACAACTTGCGCCGCTCGCCCATGCCGACGCCTTCTTCATGATCGACTCCGACCCCGGCGGGTACATCGGCTCCAGCAATGCAGAGTTCGTTGCGCTGATGAAAGCCCAGCTAGATATCCTGCGCGAGGCGAACCCCAACATGGAGATGGTGTACTGGATGTGGGTCGGATGGCAAAACTACAACGCCTTCTGGGCCAAAGCCGCCCACCAAAAGCCCGGCGACCCCGACCCGCAGATCGATTGGAACATCGACGACTTCCTGGAGACGCTGCCGCTGATGCAGGCGCACATCCCCGAACCATGGAGCGTGACTGCCAGCACCCCCGTCCATTTGCAGGCGACCGACGCGTTGGGGCTTGGGCAGAAGCGCCTGTTCTACCCCTATGGGCTGATCGAAGGCGAACCCACCTACCCGCTCACCAATTACGCCCCGCACATGCTGGCCGAGCGCCTGCGCGACTATTCGCCGGCGGTCTACCCACGCGGGGTACTGGCGAATTCGCAAACGCACTGCGTGCAACTGCCCGGCGCCTATCTCTTTGCGCACTTCGCACAGGGCGGCACGCTCGCAACGTTGGATCTGGAAAGCTTCGCGGCACGCGTCATCCCCGGCAGCGCCAAAATCGTCGCGCGCGCGTGGGAACTGGTCGAATCAGGCGTTGCCGCAGCCCAGCACGCCGCAGCCAACGCGGTGCGCGGCGAGATTGGCAAGCCTCACGCCAGCGCCGACGCCTCCGGGCTGCTCTTTGGCGATGCCGATCGTTTCCTGGCGGACCTGGCCGCCAACCTGGAAATCCGTGCCGGGCTATTGGAGTTACGCGAGGCTGTGGATGCACAGCGCGACGTCAAAGGCGCCCTGCGCCGGCTGCTGGCACAATTGCTGCCCTATCAAGCGCGCGTGGGCTTCGTGGATGCCTACTATGGCCCATTACACGACGGGCTGAATGAGCAAGTCGCTCGCCTGGGGGAACCGGCGTTGACGGCGATTGTGAACGACTTCGCCAACTGGCGCGAGCCCGCCATGCGCAACGGCGTAGCAAAGCGACTGTTTGACGCGCTCGATAAATATATAGAGGATTAGAGATTGGGGATTAGGCAAACCACGGATTTCACAGATGACACGGATTTAAAGGCAAATCGGTGAAATCCGTGTCATCCGTGGTTGATGAATCTCCAACCGCTAATCTCATTATTTTGGCGGAGAATGAGATCAACCCAACAGCGGACTTCATTATGGTAGGGAGATGCTTAAATGAAGTGGGGACGAAGTTGGGTTTCCGAAGCAGGTGACCCGGTTCGGCCCAAGATAAACGGGTTATAGACAATCGTGCGATAGGAGATACGATCATGAGCGAACAAAACACCACACGACCGGAAGGGACACAAACCTCCACCAGCGAAGCCTGGCAGGAAGTAGGCAAGCAGTTTCAAGCCCTGGGTGAGAGCCTGGCAACCGCTTTCCGCACCGCCTGGACGGACGAGCAGAGCCGCAAGCGCATGCAAGACGTGCGCGAGGGCGTGGAGCAGATGTTGAACGATGTGGGCAAGGCCCTGGACGAGACGGCCAAGTCGCCTCAGATGCAACAGGCCAAGGTCGAGGCCAAGAAAGCCGCCGCATCGATGAAGGTTGCCGGCGAGCAGACCTACCAGGAAGTCCGCCCTCAACTGGAATCGGCGTTGCGCCAGCTCAATGACGAACTGCAGAAGCTGATCGGGCGGCTGGAAACCAGCAAGCCCGCCGCGAGCACTCCGGCCACGCCGGCAGAGCCGCCGGCCCCGGCCGAAACCACCCCGCCACAGGACAGCACACCATCGATGTAACTGAGACGTAAATGAGACCTCACAGGCCACAAAGACCTGTGAGGTTTTTACGGATCCGACATCACTTCTAGATGCGCCAGCGGCCACTCGCTGAGCCGCAGGCACGCTAAGCGGGCGCGCAACTTACCCGACGGGTCTTCCGTGAACCAAATTGGCAATGGTTCTAAGATGCGATAAAAGAATGAACCCGCGCTCCATCTTTGGGCCGACGAATTACACACGCGGCCTTTTTACACTGCCATTGACTACACGCTTAAGGAGAAGCCGCGATGGAAGACCTGAACCTATACACGCTAAACGCCCTTTACAACGAGCCACGCGGAACAACTAAAAACACCGACTTTTACGCAGCGGAAGCAGCCCGGCATCTTTATAACCGGGCATGCCGGGCAGCGACATTCCAGCGCCTATGGATGTTGCTCACCGGCCGCTCAAACCGTTTGCGCACATTGCCCGTGAGGCAGTACAGCATGGCGAGCAATGCACGCTACGCCGGGTTGCGCAGCGTGCCGCTGGCGGCCATCGGCGGCAGCGAAAACCGCGCGGGTGACTTCGACGCACACTTTCATCCCCTGCAACGCCACAACCAATCTCGCTGGCTGAGCATCGCTACGGCGGTCCTGCGCGGCACCGCAATGCCACCCGTGGCATTGATCCAGGTGGGGGACGAGTACTACGTGCGCGATGGGCACCACCGCATCTCGGTCGCACGCGCAATGGGGCAACAGGAGATCGACGCAGAAGTATTGGTGTGCGGCCATGCCGCCAGCCTGCCGCTGAGCGACGAATGCGTTCAAGGAGCAGCACAACCGGCCTGAGAGTAGAAGAGAAACACAATCGTGCTATGACACATGGAGTAACTTCGATGGACACTCGACTCAAATCAAATTCCTATCCTCAGAGTTCGTTCCTGCCGGCCACACTGGGCGTGCTGGCCGCACTATTGATCGCCAGCGTACTGACGCAGTTCAACACCCGGCTTCCGTTCGTCAACACGGACCAGGGCGCGTTCATCGCGCTCAGCGTGCTCGGCTTTGCGATGTGCGCCACGGGCGGCATCGGCGTCACGTTGCAGAAGCGCGGCTGGAAAGACGCCATCACCATCATCGGCGAGGCGCTCGGCATCCTGGCCCTGGCGCTGATCATCGCGGTGATCTTCGGCGTACAGTTGCCGTTCACTGCTAACATCCACGCAGCCTTTCTGGCGCTGTCCGCCATCTGCGCGGCTAAGGTGGCCGTGAAGGATCTCGATAACGCCGTGCGTAAATAGATATCATCCACCGCTTGACCAAAGGTCAGGCTTCTGCACCGAGCACGGCGCTTAAGAAGCCTGGCCTTTACAGTTTCCGCTACCCGCAATGGGCGTTTTACAGACGACCCATTAGGGGATTTAATGGGAAGCATCCCACCAAAGGAACAACATACTATGTCCGAGCTACCGTCACAATCCGACGTCTCCAATGAACAGGCGCCGGAGTCAAGCCTCGTCAACCACCCTGTTTCCAGCCCCGTATCCCAAAACCAGTCCTCCGTCGAGGTGAGGGAAATGATCGGCACCCTGTTCCTGGGCATCCTCTCGCTCATCCTGACGTTCACCCTGTTACGCACGCTGACGCGCAACCGCAAACTGGAGGTTCAACTCGCGCGGCTGGAGAAGGGCGAGTCTCCGACCTGACCGAAGCCCAGCGCATTTGCGTTTGGCGCCGGCGGGCCTATCATCCTCACTCAGGAGGATTACGATGCAAAGCGGCCGGGAAAATTCAGACGCACATGACGTCGCAGAACAACAAATTGACGAATTACTGAGCAAGATGACGCTCCGGGAAAAGGTGGCCCTGCTCTCGGGCGCGGACGCCTGGCGCACAGTCCCAATCGAGCGGCTGGGCATCCCGGCGGTGACCGTCAGCGACGGCCCGCACGGCGTGCGCGCGAATCGCGTGGAGGCGGGGCGACTTTCCGGGCTCACCACGGCATTCCCCACCGGCGTCTCCATGGCCGCCAGTTGGAACACCGAGCTGATCGAGCGCGTCGGCGCGGCGCTGGGCAAAGAGACGCACGCGATGGGTTGCGACGTGTTGCTGGGGCCGTGCGTGAACATCGTGCGCCACCCGCTAGCCGGGCGCAACTTTGAAGCCTATTCCGAAGACCCCTATTTGGCCGGGCGCATCGGCACGGCCTGGGTCAAAGGCGTGCAAAGCGAAGGCGTGGGCGCTTCGCTCAAGCATTTCGCCTGCAACAACCAGGAAATCGAACGCGGGCGCGGCAATTCGGTGGTGGACGAGCGCAGCTTGCGTGAAATCTACCTCGCGCAGTTCGAGACGGTGGTGAAGGAAGCAGACCCGTGGACGGTGATGTGCTCCTACAACCGCATCAACGGCGACTATGCCAGCCAGAACCATCACCTCTTGAAAGAGATATTGAAGGGCGAGTGGGGTTACCGGGGCGCGGTCATCTCCGACTGGGGCGCTAACCACACCATCGTCGATTCGGTCCAAAATGGGCTGGACCTGGAAATGCCCGGCCCGGCCAAATACTATGGCAACCTGCTGGCCGAAGCCGTGCAGAACTGGCAGATCGACGAATCCGCCGTGGACGACGCGGCGCGCCGTATGTTGCGCATGATCGTGCGCTCGGGGCGCATGGGTGGCAAGGTCGCTGCGGGTGCTGCCAACACCCCCGCGCACCAGGGCCTGGCGCGCGAACTGGCCGAGGAAGCCATCACCCTGCTGAAGAACGACGGCAATCTGCTGCCCATCATCCCAGGCCAGGTGCACACCATCGCCGTCATCGGCCCCAACGCCGCAAGCGCCCCCATCAGCGGCGGCGGCAGTTCGCAGGTGGAGCCGCCCACGCGCAGCATGCCCCTGGCAGCGCTGCAAGCCGCCCTGGCCGGCCGCGCCGAGGTGCGCTACGAACAGGGCTGCGAAAACCTGGTGGACCTACCGCTGGTGAACATGAACCTGCTCAGCACGGGCGATGCGCATGGGCTGAAGGGCGAATATTTTGCAAACCCCACGCTGGACGGGCAGCCCGACGTGACGCGCGTCGATACGCTGGCCGATTACTGGTGGTATGGCTCCGGCCCGGCCGAGGGCATCTCCATCGAGCGCTTTGCCGCGCGTTGGACGGGCACACTGACGGTGCCCGAGACGGGGCAATATACCTTCAAGCTGACCAATACCGCCAGCGCGTGCCTGTCGTTAGACGGCAAGGCGTTGATCGACCACCGGCGCAGCGCCGAGGCAATGGCCGACCATCCTTCCATCGTGAGCACAGCGCAGATCGACCTGACCGCCGGGCAACCCTATGCGCTGAAGGTGGAATTCGTCAAGACGAGCAGCGAGAACATGGCGAACGTGCGCCTGCAAATGGCGCGCACCTATCGCCCCGGCGAGGACGACCGCCAGGCGCGCGCCGTGGCGCTGGCCAAACAGGCCGACGTGGTGATCTTCTTCGGCGGCATGCCCGAAGGCTATGAAACGGAAGGGGCCGACCGACCCAACATGGACCTGCCGGGCGCGCAGAATGAGTTGATCGGCGCATTGGTGCAGGCCAACCGGCGCACCATCGTAGTGCTCAACGCCGGTGCGCCGGTGGCG
>DAOUFG010000105.1:0-10682 GCA_034430115.1 Thermoflexales bacterium
TGGAGGACGTGGCACTGCTCGGGCCGGGCACCATCAACGGCGCGGACGTATACGACATCGAGGGCGAAGAGAACCTGCGCGGGCCGCACGCGGTGTTGATGCACCATTGCAAACGCGTGAGCATACGAGACCTGGCCGTGAAGAACGCGGCCAATTATGCCGTGCGCATCACCGATTGCCAGCGCCTGGACGTCAACGGGCTGAAGGTCACCGGCGGGTGGGATGGCATCAACTTCTGGCAATGCCGCGACGTGTCCATCTTTGGTTGCTGCCTGCAAACCGGCGACGACTCGCTGGCCGGCGGCTATTGGGAAAACGTCGTCATCGACAATTGCCTGCTAAACCCTTCGTGCAACGGCATCCGCCTGATCGGCCCGGCGGAACACGTGTCGGTGCACAATTGCCTGATCAAGGGCCCCGGCACTTCGCCGCACCGCACGGCGCGGCGCACCAACACATTGGCCGGCATGCAAATCGCCCCTGGCACGTGGATGGATACCCCCGGCCTGGTGGACGACCTGCATGTCAGCAACGTCACCATCACAGGTGTGCGCACGCCGTTCTGGATCGGCATCTGGGGCACAGACACCCGGATCGGTCACATCAGCTTCACCGATGTGACGGTCACTGGCGCCGGGCGCGTGGCGTCGGTCATCGAGGGTCTGCCGGATGCGCCGATCGACGCGCTGGTGCTGCGCAACGTCAGCATCGAGACGGAGGGCGGCGGCACGCCACAAGATGCCGCGCAACCCTTCCCTGCGCTGATGATCGATAAGGATCCGTGGAACGTGCAGCCCGTCGCGGGCCTGTATTGCCATCACGTGAAGCACCTGACGCTGCATGATGTGCGCCTATCGCACCGCGCACCAGAAGCACGCCCGATGTTGGCATGTCACGACGTGCAAACGCTGGCGTTAGATGGCCTGGCGCTGCCCGAAAGCGCGCTCGCGCTGGCAAACGTCGGGCTGGTGCAGCCTATCAACACAGGCTTGCCCGGCCTGCGCTACACTCATCCGGCAACGGCACCCAGGGTACACGCCCAACAAGTGATCTACTCAGACCTCGCCATCGAGCCGTATTCGCAGGAACAATATCAGGCCTATACGATCTACGGCACGGCGGCACATCCTGCGTTCCAGCCCTACCTATACGAGCACTTCAGCGCCAGGGCACTGGTGCTGAACCTGGGCGATGCCGCCGTCGAAGAAAAGGTGAGCCTGTACGTAGACGGCGTGGAGACCGCCAGCCAGACGCTCGCGCTCGGCCCAAATGAGGGCAGGAACGTGGTCTTTTCGCAGGCGGCTCCTGCGCCGGGGCTGCATAGCATCGGCATCGGGCCGCTGGCGGCACAGACGCTCACTGTGCTGGGAGACGTTCATGCGCCCTACCAGGCGTTCGCGAACGTGGAGGCGGCCTTTCGCGGCGGCGAGGGGCGGCTCTATGTGCGCGCCGGTGGACGCAACAGGATGGACTTCAACGACGATTACGGCGTGGCCTACCTGAAGGGCGGCTTGCCGCAAGAAGGCATAGTGGTCGTCAAGCTGGAACAGGTGGACCCCGGCTCCGGCCTGCGCCGGGCGCGCCTCGGGCTGATGGTGCGCAACGACATGACCCAACCCGGCGCTTCAACGGGCTACGTCGTCATGGCCGCGTCGATCTGCAATGGTTGGGCGCTGGAGTGGGACGCCAACGAAGACGGCAAGTTGGAGGGCCATACCGAGTTCGCAGGGTACACCCAGTGGCCGAGCTGGCTGAAGCTGGAAAAGCACGGCGCCACGTTCAGCGGCGCCTATAGCCTGGATGGCAGCACCTGGACCCAGGTCGGTAGTGTGACACTGCCCAGCGCGGCCCCGGCGCAGGACGTGGGCGTGTTCGCCTCGCGTGGCATGGCCTGCTTCGAGGGGTGGAAGATCGAGTGAGGGAGACTGGGGAGTGGAGATTGGAGATTAGAAGCGAATCCGCCAAAATGACATTGTGGGTCACCGGTTAAGAATACAATACGGATAACCCATTTGGGAGAATCCAGATTGAGCGGATTCTCCCAAACGTAAAGGAGTGACCCATGTTGGATATTGCAACGGAACTGCCTGTGGAACAAATTGCCGCCATCTGCCGCCAATACCACGTGCGGGAACTATCCATATTCGGTTCAGCCTTAACGGATCGATTCGGTCCGGCAAGCGACCTGGATTTGCTGGTCGTGTTCGAACCTGATGCTGAGATTGGGTTTCTCGCACTGGCAAAAATGCAGCGTGAACTGTCGGAACTGGTGCGCCGTCCTGTAGATCTTGTTTCCAAAGCTGGCTTGAAGCCAACGATTCGTCACTCAGTTGTGGCCGGCGCACAGGTAATTTATGCGGCGTGATGCTTTGGACAACCTTCGTGCCTTTGTGTCAGATAGTCTTATGCCACCAGCGGCCCACATATCCACCGGCAACCTTTATGCTGACCTGTTATACCACCACGAAACAGGCATATTCTGCTTTGTATGAGCAATCAGCCGGACACTATAGCGAGAATGAAGCCCTCCCGCCCAAATGTATATAGCGAAACGGATATTTTTAGAACTTTTTTAGGAATACAGGGAAGGATTTAGCCCCCTACTTACGATATTTAGGTTAACACGGTACTGTTACACAAGGCGGGGGAGAGTACCGGTGTTACATACGAGAGCAGAAATGTAGTCCGGGGGATGGGGAGGACATTTTTGCTCTCGTGTCGTTTTTCTCGCAGGCGAATGCACAAAGTCTTGATATATCTTTGCGCCCTCTGCGTGCTTTGCGGTCTTGTTTCATCTCACCACAGAGATAACAATGCCGGGCCCTGAAGCAGCGCGCGAAACCTTCCAACTTTGTGCCGATGCATCGGCAGGCGCGCTCGTGTAAGCTGCATCCAAAGCAATTTCAAGGAAGCTCAGCCATGCAAAACAAAGCCCTCAAATTCAGCGGAATCCTCGCCCCAATCATTTATGTACTCACCGTACTCGTCGGCGGCCTGCTCTGGCCGGGCTACAGCCATCTCTCGCAGTACGTCAGCGAGTTGATCGGCTCGGGTGCGCCGAACAAGCAATTTCTGAACCCACTCTTCGGGCTGTATAACCTGCTCACCCTGGCGTTTGCGATCGGGCTATTCCAGATCGTGCGTAGCCAGCAGCAAAACCAGCACAAGCTGGCCGGGACCATCGGGGCGCTCGCCCTGCTGGCGGAAGGCCTGTTTGGGTTTCTGACCCTCTTTTTCCCGCAGGACCCGCTGAGTGCGCAAATCACGTCCACCGGCGTGATGCACATCGTCCTGGCCGGCCTGAGTTCGCTGACCACCATGCTCGCCATGCTGCTGATGGGCTTCTGGTTCAATGCAACGCCTCGCCTGCGCGCATATGGAGTCTATTCTTTCGTCAGCGTCGCCGTCGTATTCGTCTTCGGCGGGCTGGCGGCGGCAACGGGCGGCAGCCAGAACCCTCTGACCGGGCTCATCGAACGAGTTACCATTGGCGGCTTTTTGCAGTGGCTGTTCGTGATCGCATTGAAGCTTTCGTGAGGGATTGCCAGCCAATCGTCAGGCTTACGACGGCTTTGCATCAGTAACCGCACCTCAAAATCCGTACACTGATTCGTGTGTTCAACCGGGGAAATGACACCCGGCGCGCCGGTAAACGTATAACAAATATATGCGCATCCGGCGCGTGTGAAGGTAGTTCGGTGGAGGCACGAAACAATGAACGGTGTAGTCGTTAGGCAAAGTCGCCCAGGCTGCCTGGTGCAGTTGCTGTGGTTTGTGCTGGTAGGCTGGTGGGCCGGCCAGTTGTGGATCGCGTTGGCGTGGTTTTTCGCGGCAACGGTGATCGGCATCCCGCTGGCGGTGAAGATGTTCAACAAGCTGCCCGACATCATCGCCCTGCGCGGATCCGAGAACTTCACGGTGAGCTATTACGGCAATCGGACGGTGGTGCGCGACATGCCGCAACACAACATTCTGTTGCGCGCGTTGTGGTTCGTGCTGGTGGGCTGGTGGCTGGCAGGTGTGTGGATCGAGGTCGCCTACGTGCTGTGCCTGACCTTCATCCTGATGCCGGTCGGCTTCTGGATGTTCGACAGGGTGCCGCTGGTCGTTTCGTTACGTCGTTAATGTTGCGTGCGCACGTGGGGGCGCACACGATTTATTTGTAGGCGCGCAGGCGGGGCTCTGCGCGCTTTTTATTTTCCAACCTCACCACAAAGTCACAGGGAACAAAGATCACGAAGATGAACATGGGCAACCTTCGCAACGTGCGCTTTGCCAGGCTGGCTGATTCATTCCCGGCGTCGTTCCTACGCCGGCATCCACTTGCCTTCCTTTCGCCAAGATAAATAAAAGCCACGGCCCCTATGAGGGCCGTGGCTTTGCAAGTCGTCAGAGGTCAGATCAGGGAAGTACCTTACTCGCCCAGGGCTGCCAGGTCCTTGCGCACGGGCTCGGCTTCCTTGTCCAGTTGGGAGGTGACGTCGGTCCACACAGTCTTGACGTCTTCCTTGCCAACCACGATGCGGTCCAGACCTTTGCCGAGGATCTGATCGCCGCCGGGGATGAACACACGGGCAGAGTCCTGGCCGCGCGTCTTGGGCAGTTGATCGACCGCCGTCTTGGCCTGCGGGTGCTCGGCAAAGAACTTCTTATACGAATCACTCTCGGCAGTGCTCGTGCGCACGGGCATGTAGCCGCTGTTCTGCGACCAGAAAGCGCCGCCCTCGTTGCCGGTGGCATAGGCGATGTACTTCGCCGCTGCCGTGGACTTCTCGTCGGAGGTGCTGGTCAGGATTGCCAGACCGGAACCACCCGTGCAGCAGCCGAACTGCTTCTCTTCGGGGATGAAGGCGGTGCCCACTTTGAACTGCGCGTCCCTCAGGATGCCCGTCAGGCCGCCGGTCGAAAGCATCGCGGTGGCCGTCAAGCCATTGATGAAGTCCTTCTGCACATCCTTGGGAGTGCTGGCAACCTTCTGCTTGTTGACCATGTCCGAATAGAACTGCGTGGCCTCGATCGTCGCGTCATCCAGGAGGGTCATCTTCAGTTCAGGCGTGCTGTAGCTGCCGCCGAAGGCCCAGTTCACGCACTGGAACACCCAGGCGCTATAGGAGGCTGCGGCCAGACCGGCGAAGGCGGCCACCTTCAGCGTGTCGCCATCTTTCTTCACCAGTTTGGGCGCCCACTCCATGAACTCATCCCACGTCTTGGGGCCGCGGTCGGGCAGACCGGCTGCGGCAAGCATGTCGGCGTTGTAGTAGAAGAGTGGGGTGCTGCGCGCAAACGGGATCCAGTATTGATGATCTTTGCGAACACCTTCATTCCACAGCGATTGAACGAAATCCGTGCTGTCGATCTTGGCGGCGGCGGCCAAGTCATCCAGCACCTTGAGCACTTTGGCGCGGTAGAACTTGAACCACCACACGTCGGACAACAGAACCATATCAGGCGCGTTGTTTGCAGCCAGCGCAGCCGTCAACTTCTGAGCCGTCTCTTCATAGCTGCCCTGCACCTGGCGATCAACCTTCACATCGCTCTGCGACTCGTGCCACATGGCGACGAGTTTATCTTCCGTCTTGCCCAGGTCGCCGCTAAAGCCCCAATACACGATTTCCTGGCTTCCGGCAGCCGCAGCAGGAGCCGTGGTGGGTTGCTCAGTGGCTGGCGCCGCTGTGCTGGTGGGTTGATCGGTGGCTGGTGCCGCTGCGCTGGTGGGTTGCTCGGCGGCTGGTGCCGTTGCGGTAGGGGCTGCGGACGGCGCACACGCGGCCAACGCTGCCGCGCCAAGGCCAAAACCAATACCCTTCAACAAATTGCGTCGTGAAATTCCTTTGTTCATGTTTCTCCTGTACAAACTCTTTTTTAACCCTTCACTGCGCCCGCTGCGATGCCACTCACCAGGAAGCGTTGCGCGTAAAGGAACACGATAATCACTGGGACGACCACAAACAGAGTGGCGGCCATTACCACGCCCCACTCCGTATTGCCTTCCTGATCCAACAACCACGAGATACCGATGGGCAACGTGCGCATATCTGCGGTGGAAGTCACGATCAGCGGCCAGAGGTAGTCATTCCACTTGGCGACGGTTGACAAAAGGCCGGAGGTGGCCACGGCGGGCGCGGCGACCGGCACGATGATGGACAACATCGTGCGCAGGTGTCCTGCGCCGTCCACACGCGCAGCGTCGATCAAATCCGGCGGGATAGTGCGAAAATACTGGCGTAGCAGAAACGTGCCGAAGGCGATGGATGCGCCTGGCAGCACGATGCCCGCGTAAGTGTTCACCAGGTGCCAACTGGCGATAGTGAGATAGTTCGGGATGATGACCACTTCTTCGGGCACCATCAGCGCCACCAGCAGCAAGACAAACACCCAGTCACGTTTGGGGAAGCGCACAAACACCAGCGCATAAGCGGTGGTAACGGCCATGATGATCTCGCTGGCGGCCCCCAACACGGTGGTGATCAGGCTGTTGATGTAATACTGCCCGAAGGGCGCCGCGTTCCAGGCGTTGACGAAGTTGTCGAACATGATATGCGACGGCAGCCACTGCGGGTTTTGGCTGAAGATTTCACGGTTGGTCTTCAGTGAGCCCGTCACGAGCCAGAAAACTGGGATGCCGATGATGAGCACCGCCATGATGACGGCGAGGTAGCCCAGGATCTTTTGCGTGACGGCTTCTGCACGCATACCATTGATCCGAGCCGGCCTTGCGACGCGGGAGGAAGTTGTTTCCACGGACATATTCATGCGTAAGTCACCTGTCGATCCAGATAGCGCAACTCCAGCAGCGTCACGACGAACATGACCACAAACAGGATGGCACTAATCACGCTTGCCCGGCCAATGGAGAAGTTGATAAAGCCGAGCTCGTATAGCCGGTAGATGAGGGTATTGGTGGCGTTGACCGGCCCGCCCTGTGTCATGATGTTGATGATGTCGAAGGATTGGAACGATGAGAGGATGCTGGTGAGAATCAAGAAGAACATCACCGGCGAAAGCCCCGGCAACGTCACATGGCGGAAGCGCATCCACGCGCCTGCGCCGTCCACGCGCGCAGCCTCATAGAGGTCCACCGGGATGGCTTGCAGCCCGGCAATGTAGATCACCGTGGCGTAGCCCAGGTACTTCCAGACATAGACGATGACGATGGCGACCATAGCCCAATCCGGGTCGGTCAGCCAGTAGGGCGATTGGATGCCCAGCGGCGCGAGTAAGGTATAGATCAGGCCGAAGCGCGGATCGAAGATGTAGATCCACACGATGGCAATGGCTGCGCCGGAAAGGATATTGGGCGCAAAGAGGATGCTGCGCGCTGCATCGCGCCCGCGCAACTTCTGGTTCAACAATAGCCCGGCACCCAGGCCCAACAAGAGCACCAGCAGCACTGAAGCGGAGGTGAATACCAGCGTATTCGTCAGGATACGGCCCGTTTGCGAATCGGTGAAGACGTCGATGTAGTTCTGCAAGCCAACAAACGTTTTGTCGGCGGAGATCATGTTCCAATCGGTAAACGACAGGATAAAACTGTTGACGAGCGGGGTATAGGTGAAGATGACAAACAGCGCCACATTTGGCCCAGCGAACAAAAGGAAGGTGATCCAATCGCGCCAGTCGCGTTTGACCGAGCGAGCGATTGAGTGAGTAAATTGCCGTGCGTAGCTTTGCATCGGCGGGAGTCTATGCGAGGGAGGTTAAGTGGGATTAAAGGGGATATTAAAATTATTTAACGAACGAAGAAGAAATACCCCCGGCAGGACTTGAACCCACAACACCCGCCTTCTGGTTTGTGTCGGTTTCCCGACTCCCTGGACTATACCTTCGCCATCGCATCCGCTTCCACAGACGCCTTAGGCGGCAGCCATCTAGTCTCTACACCTTCTCAATTGAACTTATGACTGCTACAATCACAGAACACTTGTTCCATTAAGCTTGGCTCGGAATTGCCGTGGAGAGAATATGACTCAATGCATCAACTGTGGCAAGCTTACGCAGAACCCTAAGTTCTGTAGTCGCCGTTGCGCTGCCATCTACACTAACAAGCTCGCTCCGAAGAGAAAGCCTGCACATTACTTCTGCCAAGTATGCGGTATTGAGACCGGCCATCGACGAAAGTTTTGCGACCTTCATCAGCCAAACTCGCTTAGGAGCTATGACCATGTCATGCTCGGCGAGATTAGACAGCAGGCCAAGTATCAAGCGAACGCTCTTATCAGAAGATTGGCTCGCAGGGCCTATACAGAATCTAACTTACCATACCGTTGCTACATCTGTGGTTATTCAACTCATGTTGAGATTTGCCACATCCGTGCCATACAGTCGTTTCCTGACAGTGCATTGATTTCCTGGGTAAATTCGCCGAGTAACTTGGTAGCTCTCTGTCCGAATCACCATTGGGAATTCGATCACGGTCAACTCTCTCTTTAGGTTCCTCCGACTTTGACCGCCCACATCCATCCGGTTTCCCCGATGGAGCCCAATTCACTTTAGGACGGCGGTGTTCTATCCATTTGAACTACGGGGGCATATTCAGTTGTTCACCCATTCTACATCAGCTCTTTCAGTGAGGGCAGTGCTCATTTTCACTCATCCACGAATCTTCGCGAATGGCCGCAAATATAGAGATGTCTCATATTCGCGTGAATCAAGAAGACCATCTTTCTGAGATGCTATTGAACGAGCTTCTTATGCTCTTGTGACATGGGAATAAGATGCCGAAGCAAACTTCACTTTATATTCACGCCTATTCGTGCAGATTCGCGGATTCTTTAAGTCTTCGGATAGCCGCCCGAAGCACATCGAGCGAGATCGGTTCACAGAGAACTGTCTGCGCATCAATCTCGATCACCGGGATTTTGTCCCAGTAGCGGGCCCAGGCTGCTTTGTCTTCATCGATATTCACAAACCGCACTTGCACACTATATTCCGCCGCGTAGCGCAGCAGCGGCCCTTCGATCTCCCGGCACAACCCGCACTGCGGGCGATGATAAAACGTGATGGACATCACTTAAGTAAACCACAGACGACACGGATTTCACGGATGTATACCCATCTTCCAATCTTCAATCGGAAATCGTCAATCGGGAATCTAAAATCTATATAATCGGCTCGATGACAGAAAATCGTGCACTCATTGTCCATCGTGAGCGAGACTTCCTGGACGAATTTTTACGGCGTTACTGGTTCGCGCCGCCCGTATCCCTATGGCGCGCCATCGAAGCCAGAGCGCTTGCCACGTTGAATTTTCCATCTCCCCTGCTCGACTTCGGCTGCGGCGACGGCCTGTTCACCGAAGCCGTGTTCGGCAAACAGGCGGGCATCTTCGGCTGCGACATCGCCAGGGGCGAACTGCCCAGCGCGCGCGATAGCGGCGTGTATGCCAACGGCGTGCAATTCGGCGACGGCCATGCGCTGCCCTATCGTGATCACAGCTTCGGCAGCGTGTATTCCAACTCGGTCGTGGAGCACATCCCCGACCCGCAGAACGTGCTGCCCGAACTAAGCCGCGTGCTGCGCCCAGGCGGGTTGCTCGTGCTCACCGTGCCCAGCGATCAATTCCACGACCTGCTCGACGGCGTGCGCCACGCGCCTTCCAAGGCAGAGGCGAAAGCCTACGCCGACGGCGTGGATAAACTTCTGGCTCATTTCCACTATCACACGGCGGACGAATGGCGCGTACTCATGCAGGCCGCCGGGATGAAGTTGATCCAGGCCACCTATTACGTCTCGCCGGATGCCACAGCCACCTGGGACCGCATGAACCGCGAATATGGCATTGGCGGGAAATCGCTCTTCAACCTGCTCGCTTCGCCGCGCCTGCGCGGGCTGGGCTATCAACCGTTCATGGCGAAACAGGTCTATTCGCGCCTGATGCCCAAGCTGCGCCCGCTCTATGAAGAAGATAACCCGAACCAGGGCGGCGGGATGCTGGTTGTTGGGCAGAAGGTGAGCTGAGATTGAGGTTAGGGATTGGAGATTTGAGATAGGCTGTAAACCACAGATTTCACGGAAGGACACGGATTAAGACATCCCGAGTTACGTCCGTGAAATCTGTGTCATCCGTGGTTAATCAATCTCTAAATCCCAAATCTCAAATTGCCTCAGTGGTGAAACATCCCATGCAGATAACGGATTTGACGGGGCTGGTTGAGCGCCTGCCGGCCGAGCGCCGCGCACGGTTCGAGCGCATCTTCGACGTACAAATGGTCGAAGGCCGTTGCGAAGTGCCGCCCGCGATGCGCGCGTGGGTGACTCAGCGCTTCGGTTCGGTGGAAGATGTGGAACGCCAGCAGATGGTGCGCGTGACCAATAAGGTCACCTGGGAAGGTGCCGTCTTTAACCCGTTGCGCGCGCGCCGGCCCATGCCCATGAACGAGGCAAACATAGAACACGCCGCGCCAAAGGACGATATCTTCGCCACGCCCCTAACGGATACAGCCGCCGACGTGTTCGGGCGCATCCAGGGCGAGCATTGCGTCACTGCCAGCAACGTGGCCCGCTGGGACGGCCAGTGCGCCGTGCTCATCTTCGACGAGCCAGACCCACTCGCTTTCACGCGCGATCACCTGCGTGACTATTTCCGCACCGCGCGACGTTGGGCCGAACGTGCCCACCAGGCCGACCCGCAGGCGCGCTACTTGATCTGGATGTGGAACGGCGGGCCGGCCGGCGGCGCGTCC
>DAOUFG010000106.1:0-32344 GCA_034430115.1 Thermoflexales bacterium
TGCCGCCCCGCGCGAACGTTTTCTTCGTGGGCGCGCAATCGGCATTCACCAGCAGCGACACTTTCAGCGACACTGCTTTCGTGCGCGCCGAAGATCACCCGGTATTGCAATCCGTGGATTGGCGCAATGTCAATGCCATCGACGTGCAAAGGGTGAATGCACCGGCCTGGCTGCATCCCATCGTGGAATCGCAAGAGGGCACGATGTTGTTCGCGGGCGAAATGCCGGGCGATAGTTCGCCGTATGGGCGCGTGGTGCTGCTCCCATTCGACCTTCAACACAGTGATTTGCCTTTGCAGGTGGCCTTCCCGGTGCTGGTGGCAAATACGGTGGAATGGTTGGCCCCACCGCAAGGGTTGAGCATCCCCATGCGCGTCAACCCGGGGGATGTGGTCGCCCTGCCGCAAGACACGATTGTGCGCTTGCCCAATGGGCAACGTGTGCCGGTGGATCTGCGCGGATTTGCGCAGACGGATCAATTGGGCATCTACACCGCGCAATACAAAGACACCAGCACAGCTTTTGCAGTGAACTTCATCAACCCCGCCGAATCCAAGATCACCCCGCAACCTAACCTTCAAGTGGGCGGCGCCCCGCCCATCACACAGATCAGCCCGCAGTATTCCCAACGCGAAATCTGGCCCTGGCTGGCCGCCGGCGCTCTGCTACTACTGATCGTGGAATGGTGGATATACCAGCGCGGGGTGCCGGTGCCACGGCGTAAGAAACAGTGAGAGAGGGAGCATCCCCCGTTCCCATGAACAGGGGATGCTTTTCTTTACTGACCGTTGCCGTCAACGCGTTGGCCGTCTTGCAGCTCAACGACTTCATCGACATATTCCAGCACGATTGGGTCGTGGCTGGTCATCAACATCGTCACACCTTCGGATTCCACGATGTGACGGAACAGAGACAGGATTTCACGCGCCGTGGTGCTATCCAACTCACCGGTCGGCTCATCGGCCAGCAACAACTTGGGGTGATTCGCCAGCGCACGCGCAATGGCGATACGTTGTTGCTGCCCGCCCGACATTTCGTAGGGCCGGTGATTCGCCCACTTCCCCAGGCCGACCAGGTCGATGCAATACTTCGTGCGGACGTGCCGGTCGCGGTGTCCGGCGATGCGGATGGGCAACTCGATATTTTCCCAGGCCGAAAGCGTCGGCAACAACGCAAAGGACTGGAAGATATAACCCACCTCTTCGCGCCGCCACCTCGTCAGCTCGCTATCCGACATGCGGGTAATTTCCCTACCAAAGAAACGCACGATGCCGGAATTGGGATGGTCCAGGCCGCCGATGCAATTCAACAAGGTCGTTTTGCCGCTACCAGAACGGCCCTTCACGCCCACCCATCTGCCGGGTTTCACCTTCAAATTGATGCCGCGTAAAGCCATCACCTCGTTGCCGCCCACCTTATACGTGCGCACGACGTCGTTCACTTCGATGGCATATTCAGACAATTTCGCGTCACTGGTGCCATCCGGCGTGCGGTCATTCTTCACTTTAGTGTCTTCAAGATGGTTATTCATGCTACTCAACTCTTAGGCTTCGGCGAACGGCGCGAGAATAACCCGCGCAACCCGCGATGCTCCACCACCGGCTTTTCACTTTGTGCTTGCTCGCCCGCGCTCGTCTTTTCTTCCACCTGGCGCTCAACCGCTTTGACCAGGATGCCCGCCTCGGCGGGTTCCAGGCGTGCACGCTCTTTGATGCCATACTGTTCGCGCAGGTCTTTGGGCAATTGCAGACGCCCGGCCGAGTCCAGCACAGCGTACTCTTCGAAATGCTCTTCGTGGACGGGCTGATCCGTCACTGCGCCGGGCGGCGGTGCGCCAACGCGTCGTACTGTTTCGCCGGCCAGTTTTCCATCGCGAATGGCAACCACGCGGTCCACATGCCGGGCGATCTTTGGGTCGTGGCTGACGATCAGCGTCGTCACGCCGTAGCGCTGGCACAGGTCACGAAAAGTCTGGTAAATCGTCAACGCCGTGGTCGAGTCCAGTTCGCCGGTGGGCTCGTCGGCCAGCAACAACGCGGGAGAGTTGGCCAGGGCGACTGCAATCGCGACGCGCTGCTGTTCACCACCCGAAAGTTGCCCCAGGTAGTGATGCCGGCGGCTTGAGAGGCCGACCGCATCCAACAATTCGGCGGCACGCTTTTTGGCGGAGCCGCCGGCGTGCCCGGCCAGGATCATCGGCAACTCCACGTTCGACTCGCTGGATAGGTAGGGGATCACGTTGCGCGCACCTTGCTGCCAAACGAAGCCAACCTGGGTGCGGCGGTAAGTGGTCAACGCCGCATCGGACATCTTCAGCAGGTCACGGCCACCTACCAGGACGCGCCCGGCGCTGGGCCGATCCAGACCTCCCAGGATGTTGAGCAGCGTCGATTTACCGCTGCCGCTCGCTCCGACGATGCCCAACAGTTCGCCTTGCTTCACCTCCAGGTCAAGCCCTTGCAGCGCCACCACTTCCAAGTCGGCGATTTTGTGAATCTTAACCAGGTTATCGCAAAGAATAAAAGGCCCTTCACTCATTCTGTTTCACCTAGCTTGACAGCCTGGAAGATCTTCATCTTCAACAGGAACGCCAACAGCACGACCAGTGCCACGACAAACAACGCACCGAAGAGCGCATAGATGCGATAGATCTCCGGCCAATTGATGATAACCACGAATGGCAACAACGTCGATTCCGCCGTCAGGCCCACCTGCATATAGGGGATGTACAAGGTGCTGGCCGCGACCCCCAACAGGGTTCCAGCGCCGACGCCGATCCCCAGCAACAGGATCAGCTCCCAGCCCAGGTAGGCGCCCATCTGCGCCGAACTCAGGCCGATGGCGCGCAGCACGCCCAACTCGATCAGCCTGCGCCGGAAGGAGAAGATGGCATACAGGAAGAAGCCCAACACCGTCAGGAGCGCGGCGGCGGCAAAGCCAACCGAGAGCACGCCGAACAAGCCTTGCCGGCTGGGGCTGGTTTGTTCCGTTTCGATGGTGCTGCGCACGTCGCTGTAACTGACGACGGCGATGCCCAACTTGCGCACGCCTTCCACAATCGCCTCCGGGTTAGAACCGGGTTTCGTCTTCAGCCACACGCTATAGGGGACCTGGCCGCCCATCTGTTCAAACAGGTTGTCCAGGTTTGTGACAAACAGGGTGGTCGCATCTGGCTTATTGGGATACCAGGTCGGCCAGTACTTAAACCAGCCGACGATCTCAAACCCGGCATCCACCGGGCCATCGGGACCTACGATGGTGAGCCGGATTTCATCGCCGATATTCAGCGCGTTATTAGCCAGGACGTCATAGGGCACCAGGATAGCATTGGACGCGCTAGCCAGCCGGTTCATCATGCCGCCTAGCGAATCGGGGCCGAAGTCTTTGCGCCAGAATGCGATCTGGGTGTAGTCGTAGCGATCAATTCCCATGATCTGCGCTTTAAGCTGCCCCGAATTCACTTTAGCAGTGGCAGAATACAGCCCTACACGCGTAGCCGCCTCCACACCATCAACCTTCAGATGATCCGACACGGGCGCAAACAACCAGCGCGGGCCGGCCGTTTCCTCATCGGTGGACGATGAAGAAGACGATGAGCTGTTGCTGGCGTCGCCCGAAGATGCAAGGCCGAACAACCCGCCGGACTGGGTATCTTCGCCAGGTTCCAGCAGGCTCATATCGCCGCCGACGTCGTAACGCACCTGATCGTTCAGGCTGCTATCCAACGTCTCCGCGAGCGAAGAGGTGAAAGTCGCCAGCGCCAACGTCAGGATGAGCAACATCATGGGCGCGACATAGAACCCCGGCGAACGCGACAACTGGCGCGCGGCCAACAGGAATGTCGTGCCAGGCAACTTGCCAAACAGCCAGGCGATGAAGCGCAGGAAGTAGGGGAAGATGCGAATGAGCAGCAGCGTCAACGCGACCATCATCAGCACCGGCACGAGGAACAACAACGGGTTGCTGAAAGGGTCGCCCCCGGTGACGTTCACCACGCCCGACACGGCGATGGTGCCTTGTTTCTGCAAGAGGTACGTGCCATACGCCGCCGGGATCAGGATCAAGACATCCAGCCAGGCGCGCTGCCACCAGGGTGGCCGCAGCGAACGCGCGCGTTCCTGTTTATAGGTCACAATGGTGTGGTGCGCCGCTTCCCATACAGGCAGCACCATGGCCGCCACGGCCACAATCATACTGAGCAAGCCGATTTCGACGCTGGACGGCGTGACGGCCACCGATAGCGGTTCGCCCTGCGAGAAGACCAGGAAACTGCGCGTCTGGCCGACCAGTTGCGCAATCGCTTGCGCAATCGGCGTCCCAACCGCAAAGGCCAGCACCGCCAGCACCAGCGCACCGACCAGCGAGATGTTGAACACCTGCACCGCGGATGCGCCACGGCTGCGCAACACGGCAATCTCGTTGCGCTGTCCATTCACCGTCAATCCGGCTACCAGCGTGACAAAGGCGAACACCAGGAGCAGAATGGGGATGCTGAAGGCGAATAACTGGATCAGGAGCAACCGGCTGGATTGTTGATAGCGCCACAGCGCATCCACCGGCGATTCGTCCAGTTTCACGTTCGCTTGCAGGGCCGTTGCGCGGGTGAGCGTGTAGTTGATATTGCCTAACAGCGTGTTGACGTTGTCCGTCCGCACCGAGCTACCATCAAACACCATATACCACACGGCCAGGTAGACTTCCTTCTCCAGCTTGGGTGACAGGTTCTGCAGGAAGGTCGCCTCCGTGGTCACTAACACGTCCTTCAGATAACTGGGGTCATAGAACCAGTAACTTTCTGTAGGGTCACGCGCTTCCCAGATGCCCGATATGACCACCGGCACCTGCACTTTCAGGTCATTGCGGTCGAACGCGACATACTGTTCATTAACCTGTAGGCCCAGTTGGTCGGCCACCGATTTACTGACCAGCACCTGAATCGGCTCATCCGGCGATGTGACATCTTGGGGATATTGTCCTTCGATGATGTTGATATGGTCTTTGAAATTGGTCAGGAACCCCAGGGCAACCCAGGTGAGCGGGTTGCGCTTCCCCACGTAAGATGCGTCAGACGCAGGGAACAACTGGTAGGTGTCCGTCTTAAAGTAACGCGCATACTCGGTACGAGGCATCCCGAGCAGGCCGGGTGCCTGCTCGGTCATGAACTGATCTTCATTCGAAATGTCAGACCAATCCAGCGGTCCGTACCACCCTCCGATGTAGCGGAACATGAAGGAATAGGGTGGTCGTTTGGCGCCCTCGCTACTGGCCCGCATCTCATTATTGAAGATGCGGTTATACACCGCGTCCGCATAAAGCGGGATGCACAGCGTGAGCGCCACAACCACCATCAGCCCCACTGCACCGGCAAGTGCCAACCAACGCGTGGACCACAAGCGGCGCGCGGCAACAACAAATACTGCAAAAAACGTGCGAATGGGTTGTATCACGGTGCTACCGCCACTTGTCCTTCTTTCAAACCTTCTTCAATCTCTACGCGGTCTTCGCTTTGAATACCAACCTTCACATCCACGCGGCGCTGACCATCACCTTCTTGAATTACGACGAACTTGCGTCCTTCAAAGGTGCGCACAGCCTGCGGCGGCAGCCACAGCACGTCGCTCTTCTTTTCCAGGATCACGGTCAGGCGGGTCAGGTCGCCCATCTCCAACTGCGTACTTTGCAATGAGGCAGGGTCGATCTGGATATGAGTTGACGTATCCGTTTCCTGAGCGCTTGTGCCGCTGGAATCCGTCTTGGTGGCACCACCTGTGCCATAGGGATAGGGCAACTGGCGGATCGTACCCCACAAGGGCTTATCGGGGAAGCTGGTCAACGTGATCGACACGGCCATACCCTCCTTAAGCTCTGTGAGCGTGGTGCTATTCACGTCGGCAACCACTTCCACGGCGGTTGGATCAGCGACCACAATCCCTGCAACATAAGCCTCTACCGCGGAGCCAGGGCTGATGCGGATCGACTGAACCTGGCCGTCATACGGGGCAATGATTTCAGCATCCGTCACCTGGGCTTCCAACGTTTGTAACGACAACTCGGCGCGCTTCACGTCGTTCTCCAACAGCGGGTCTACGCCTTGCTGCGCGTCATTCAGCGCGTTCTGCGCCAACGCAACCTGCTTGGCGGCCATGTCGATGTCATACTGATGGCCGGTTGTAATCTGCGCCATCGTCTGGTCATACGCCGCCTTTGCCGCCTGATAATCGAGGGTGGCTTTTTGCAGCGCCATTGCCTGGCTGGAGCCGTCGCGGCCGGCCGGCGGGGCAGCGTCGTAAGCAGCCTGTGCCTGCTGAACGGCGATGCGCGCATCGTCCAGAGATGTTTGGGCCTGAACGCGCTGCGGTTCCATATCCTGGTTCTTCAGGCGCTCCAGATCTTGCTGCCTCATCGAAAGTTCGATCTGGGCCTTGGTGATGGCAGAGTCGGCATTTTTCTTTTGCCGTTCCAGGTTCACCTGCACACGTTCCAAGTCCAGCTTAGCCTGCGCCACTTGGCGCTCCAGGGGTTCGATCTCCAGGTCGGCCAGGATCTGGTCCTTCTTCACGGTCTGATCGCGTTCCACGTTTACGTTACGCACGCGTCCAGCCACTTTGAAGAATAACTCGGCCTCTTTCACCGGGCCGATACGCCCCGTGAATTGAACTTGCCTCACGACCTCTCCCTTGGCTACGGTGTACGTCGGCTTGGTAGGCACAATTGGAGTTGGAATAGGAGTAGGGGTTGCCGGCTCTTGCGCCGTCTGCTGTTGATTGCAGGCAACAGTAGACAACGCAGCGACCAGGACAACCACCATCGGCGCGATACGTCTGTTCATGTACAGCATTCCTCCACGACAGGTGAATATGTGGGAGTTCGGGACCCCGTCATTCAAAAGGTAATCATACGGACACAAAGTCTAGAGTAAGCTCGTTATTGTGTGGCATCAAGTCTAGCCTCTCTTCTCCTACACTCTAGCTTCGAGGTATTAAAGCACACGTAATAACACTTGACAAATTCAATAAGCTACCTACAATTAGTGTCTATTAAACACTATTTAACTATACAGGGGCTTGCGCGGGGCACATCCTTTGATATACGCGGTCTCTTTGTGAAGGTATTGATGAAATGGGTTTAAAAGAACGCTCTGCCGAGTTTGTCGATTATCTTGAGGCGTGGCTCGCACGGTTGCCCTCCACCGATCTCGCGACGATCGTCACCCAGCCCGAACAGACCGCCATGTTATGTGTGGATGTCACGAATGGGTTTTGCAGCGTCGGGCCGCTGGCAAGCCCGCGCGTGCAGAGCATCGTGCCACCGATCACAAAGCTCTTTGAACAGACGCACGCGTTGGGCGTGCGGCACTATCTCTTACCGCAAGACACACACGATCCCCAGGCCGTGGAGTTCAGCCAGTACCCAGCCCACTGCATGCGTGGAGATACACAATCGCAAACAGTACCCGAATTGCTGGCGCTTCCATTTGCCAGCGAATACGTCACGCTGGAGAAAAACTCCATCTCCTCATCCGAGAACACCGAACTCAACGCCTGGCTGGACGCGCATCCCCAGGTGAACGCCTTCATCGTCACGGGTGATTGCACCGACCTGTGCACCTATCAATTGGCTATGTATCTGCGGCTGCGCGCAAATGCGCGCCAATTGGCAGGCGTGCGCGTGATCGTGCCGGTGGATTGTGCACAAACCTACGACACGCCCATGCAAGCGGCACAACAGTTGGGCATCCTGCCCCACCCGGCTGACCTATTGCACGCTATCTTCCTCTTTCACATGTATAGCAACGGCGTGGAAATATATAGCCACCTTACCTGAGCGTTCCACTTGCGAGCCTTCTTCGGCATCTAACATTACAATTCATCCGACATGAAAAGGTTCTCGCTCATTGTTGTTGCGTTGTCGATCACGCTCGCAGCATGTACACCGCTTACATCCTTCAACGCACCAACCGCTACGCTCCCACCCATCACACCTGTTTTCTTCGCGACCGACACGCCAACCCCCGTGCCGGAGCCAATCTACCTTAACATCATCTGGCAATTCCACCAGCCGCTCTACGCGACGGATGACCAAACGAACCTGGTCACGCGCCCCTGGGTGCGCGTCTATAGCACGCGCACTTATGACGACATGGCAACGCTCCTGAGCAAGTATCCCAGGGTGCACGCGTCGTTCAACTTCAGCCCGCTCCTGCTGCGGCAGATCAACGACCTGGCCAGCGGCATACGCGACCAATACTGGGAGGCGGCCAGCAAGCCCGCCAGTTCGCTAAACGACGAGGACAAACGCTTCATCCTGGCCAACTTTTTCGACGGCGCACTGCCCGGCTTCGTGGATGCCAACGCGCGCTACAAGGAGCTACTGGATAAGCGCGGCACCGTCACCGACACGAATTCGCTCGGTGCCATGCTGACGTTCAGCGAACAAGACCTGCGCGACTTACAGGTGTGGTATCTGTTGTCTTGTTTCAGCCCGGCTCGTTTAGCACAGTCGCCCTTGCAGGAAATCGTCGCACAGGGGCAGAACTATAGCGAGGATGATAAGCACACCGTCATGAGCGTGGCGCTGGACATATTGGCCGGCATCTACTCGTCCTACGCGCAACTGCAAACCGATGGCCAGGCCGAATTGAGCGTATCGCCCTATGCTCAGGCGGTACTGCCATTATTGATCGACACCGACACGGCACACGACACGAACCCCGACGCGAAATTGCCCGACCCACCCTTCCGCTCACCCCAGGACGTGGACGAACAACTGAAGCGCGCATCCCAACTCTATCAGGACGCCTTTGGCACCTCCCCGCACGGACTGCTGCCGCAAGACGGCGCCGTCAGCGCGAGCATCGTCCAGCCAATCGCTTCCGCCGGCTATGAATGGACGGTCAGCGGCGAAAGCGTCCTGGCCAAAGCCATCAACCCCACCGGGTTCCAGCGCGACGAGAATGGCACCGTGCAAAATGCGGATACGCTCTATCGTCCATATACGCTGCCCATTTCCGATGGGCAGCACCTGAGCATCTACTTTCGCGACGACGCGCTCAGCAACCTGATCTCCACCACGGACGCGACGCTAACACCCACCGCCGCCGCCGATGACCTGGTCCAACGCCTCCTATCCATCAAAACTGAACTGAAGCGCGAAAATGCCAGCGGCCCACACGTGGTGACGCTGGTCCTGGACGCCGAAGACACACTCCAAAACGATTCGGACGGCGGCCAGGCTTTCCTCGAAGCGCTCTATCAACGCCTCTCAGACGCGGCGGAACAGATGGAGATCCAGACTGTGACGCCGGCGGAATATCTATCGCTGTTTCCCGATCAACACAACCTGGATAGCCTGCCCGCCGGCTCCTGGAACGCGGAGCCCAATGCCGGGTTCAGCGCCTGGATCGGCACATCCGAGAGTAATGCCGCGTGGAACAACCTATCCCAGGCGCACGCCTTCCTGGATGACTACCTCAACGGGGTGAAACTGGCCGACCACGCAGCGCTGGAAAAAGCCTACGATGCGCTGTTATTAGCCGAAAGCGCCGACTGGTTGCAACTGCACACCGACGAGGGAAATGGAGATAGCAAGAACGACTTCGATAGCACCTTCCGCAATTTATTGAAACAGGTCTACGCCTCCGTCGGCGCGCCGGCACCCGACTATCTGCAAGTGCCGCTGACCCCCGCGACCATCATCACAAGCTCACAACCTTTGCAGGGCGCTATCACCCCCACCATCGACGGCGTCGCCGATAGCGGCGAATGGGATGCTGCCGGTGCCCTGCGGGCCGATGACGCCGGTGCCTCACAGGCGAACAACACCATCAGCGCTTTTTACTATGGCGCAAATGAGAACTCGCTGTTCTTCCGCATAGACGCGCAAAGCGATTGGAGCACCCTCGCCAGCGGCATCGACACCGCACAGCCCATTCGCGTGGGCATTTACCTGGCCAAGCCCGATACGAGCGTCTCTTCGGCATTCACGCGCCTGGCAGGCGATGGCGAAGTGCGTTCGGCGCTGGGCATGAGCGCCACTCATCTATTGGAATGGTCGCTGGAGACCGATGGCAGCGCATCATCGGCGCTGTACGTCGCCGACGGCTCCGGCGGCTGGCAAGGCACGCCGATCGCCACGGAGTCGGGCGCTAATGTGGGCAAGGTGCTGGAACTATCAATGTCCCTCGCAGACCTGGGCGAACTGCCGGCCAATGCACAGGTCAAGATGCTCGTGGTAGTCATCCGCAATGGACAAGCGCTAAGCAGTTTTCCTCCCAATGGGCTGTTGCAGATGTCACTCACGAATAAGAGCACGGCGGCGACGAACAGCGAGCAGATCATCGGCTCCTTCGATGACCCACTGAACGACGATTACGGCCCCGGCACCTATCGTTACCCAACCAATGCTGTCTTCCAGCCCGGCATGTTCGACCTGAAGCACGTCGACATCGCCGTGGCCGACCAGGCACTGATCTTTCACATCGCCATCAACGGCACAATCGACAACGCCTGGAACACCCCAATTGGCTTATCAGTCCAGACGTTCGACATCTACATCGATAAGGATCCCGGAAAAGGCACGGGCGAGCGCAAACTGCTGGAAGGACGCAATGCTGTGCTGCCACAGCAAGACGGTTGGGAATATGCATTGTGGGTAGAAGGTTGGAATCAACAAGTGTTCACCTCCAACGGCAACGGCGTGTTCACGGCTCAAGCTGGCGCTCAGATAAACGTGGACGTAGACCCAACCGGCTCCCTCACGATCAGAGTACCATTGGCGGGGCTGGGTGAGGGTGATCCCGCCCAATGGGGCTATGCGATTGCCATGCTTGGGCAAGAAAATAACCCCTCAGCAGGCGTGCGCCGCGTGCGCGACATCAGCCAAATCGCTACAGAATGGAGTTTCGGTGGGGCCCCCGACGACACGAATCACACGCGCATCATCGATGCGCTGGTGCCGCCCGGCTCATCACTTAGCCAGGAAGAAGCGCTCAGCCGCTACACCGCCTCACAGACGAAGGACACCAGCACACTTGGTCTCGATTCCTACGCAACGCTGCCATTGGTTACAATAGAGCAATGATCCGGCGCGCCAACTGCGGCGCAGTATTCACATATAAAGGCACCTCTCATGATTAGCGCATTCAAAGTCCTCTGGAAAACAGCAAAAGATCTTTTCGAGGAATTGCTCCTGTTGGTCCTCATGAACATCGTCACGCTGATATGCGGGATCCCTCTCCTTGCGGCTTTGGGCTTACCGATCTACATCGCGCTGGCCAGCCAATCTCAACTGGTTCCCGCGTTGATGATTGCGCTGGTGGCAAGCATTCCCGCATCCATCCCATTTGGGGCGGCACTGTTCGGGCTATACACCGTATGCGATCGCACCGCAAACGGCTTTGCGATCTCCTGGGAGCACTATTTCTCGTTCTTCAAGAAGGGCTTTTGGAAGGCCTGGCGTTACGTCGCCCTGGTGAACACCATTATGTTGCTCATCATCATAAACTTCTTCTGGTATCCGCAAATGTTCAGCGGCCAGGAGTGGGTGCCATGGGCGATGGGGTTATGGCTGGCGGCAGCACTATTCTGGATCGCCATCCAGTTCTATGCCATCCCCTTTTACATTGAACAGGAAGTCAAGAGTTTCCGCATCGCCTTGAAAAACGCCGCGCTCATTGCCGGTGCTAACCCGATCTTCACGCTCCTGCTGCTCATCGTCGCCGTAGCGTTGCTTGCACTTAGCACGTTGGTGCTGCCCCCGCTCTTTGTGATCGGCGGCTTGGTGTTCTGGGCACTTCCGGGCACGGAAGGCGCGGTGGATCGGATTGCGGCCTTTCGCAAGCGCATGGAAGCCGAAGAAGCAAAGCAAAAACGCAACACTCCCTTGCCAAAACAAGATCAATAATTCCTAAAATATTAGTTTTTCTAAGCATTTTTCAAGATGTACATGATAGAATCCCCGCATTGGTTGTAGAGTTGGTTGAGAAAGCGGCAAGAACCCAAATACCGGCTGAATGGGGGAATAAAGCCAACCAATGAAGAGATTCTTGTGAAGAAACGCACAAATTCTTGGAGCAATAGCGAATTTGTTTTAATTGGTTTCTCAGCTAACTCTAAATTGGGACGTTTAGGATAAACGAAAGTTGAGTTGTTTACAGCGAGGAAACGATGAACAGAGAACAAACACAGGCGAATGAGAGCAACCAGACGACAGTCGTTAGGGGGCAGCACACAGGCACGGTTGATATTATCAAGGTCTCAGCAAACTCACGCTCGACGGCTGTGGCTGGCGCAATTGCCGGCGTCGTACGCGAACATGGGCGAGCCGATGTGCAGGCCATTGGTGCCGGCGCTGTCAACCAGGCGATTAAAGCTGCCGCGATTGCACGTGGATACTTGCTCCTCGATGGAATCAATGTAGTGGTCATTCCTTCGTTCTCGGAAGTAGATATCGAAGGCACCGAACGCACAGCCGTGCGCTTTGGCGTAGAACCCAGATAAGCACTTCGCCTGATCACGACACGGGTGTTTGGGCGTTGAACGAAAGTTAATGTCATCTTGTCACATAACACTGAACTTCATTGCCATACCCGTGCTTCGGATGGGCAACTAGCGCCGGCGGCACTTGTTGAGCTGGCAAAACTACGTGAGATAAACGTACTGGCGATCACCGATCACGATACGCTGGCGGGAATCCCCGAAGCGCGTGAGGTTGGTCGCCAGTATGCTATTCAGGTCATCCCCGGAATCGAGGTTAGTTCCCTGGCAAAACAGGGCGAAGTCCACGTGCTGGGATATGGTGTGGATCCGCAGGATGATGAGACGAAAGAACGCATCCTGGCCTTGCGCGAGGCGCGTGATGGCCGCGCGAAGGCAATGGTCGCCAAGTTGCACGCGTTGGGCATCCCTATCTCCTATGAGCGGATCAAAGAGATCGCAGGAGATGCGATGGTGGGCCGCCCGCATGTGGCGCAGGCACTGGTGGAAGGCAAATGGGTGCCCGGCCGCCAGGCCGCCTTCGATGTCTATCTGGCGGAAGGCAAACCTGCTTTCGTACCTCACACAGGGCTGACCCCTTCACAAGCAGTGGCGCTGATTCACCGTGCGCGTGGCGTGGCGGTACTGGCGCATCCGGGGCTATATGTAGGTCAACTGGACCTTCTCCTCGACGACTTGCTCGCGCATGGTCTGGATGGGATTGAAGCCTATTACCCGCTTCACACGCCGGAGCAGACGGCCCAATACGTCGCTTTTGCGGATGCGCATGGCCTGATTATCACCGGCGGGAGCGATTTTCACGGCTTCACCGGCGACCAGGAAACCGTCTTAGGCTCAATCCATCTTCCCAATGGGACTATTCAAGCGCTGAACGATAGGATCACTCTTGCGCATACAACCCCTGGCTAGAGCACGGGGGAACAGACAAAGATCGTCCACAGGGTGACCGGCAGGCCGCCCTGTTTTGCTTTTTCCAGGCAGCAAACCTGGACATCACGCGACGCTGAACAGTTATAATCACGCAGACCAACAGGAAAAGACATACTGTGAAAAACCAATGGAAGTTCTGGCTGGGCCTGGCCATTAGCGCCGTCGCGTTGTATTTAACACTCCGCGGCATTCACTTCGACGAATTCGCAGCCACACTCTCACAGGCACAAATCGTGTGGCTTATCCCGGCCATCCTCGCGCTCATGGTCACCCTGGCCGTGCGCGCCTGGCGCTGGTCCAGCCTGATGGATGGCTCGCCCTATTGGACGACTTTCCATGCCATGACCATCGGCTATATGCTGAATAGCATCCTGCCTTTCCGGCTGGGCGAAATTGGGCGCGCTTACGTCATCGGTGAACGCACCAACGTACACATGGCGCGCGCCCTGTCCAGCGTCGTGGTGGAACGCATGCTCGACCTGGCTTCGGTGGTGGTGCTGTTCGCAGTGTTTACGCTGTTCCTGCCTATGCCGCCCCAATTCTCGTCCGCCGCGTTGATGGGGGCCGTGGTCATCATCGCCCTGCTCATCGCCGCCGGGGTCATCATCTGGCAATCTAGCCGCGTGGAACGCATCCTGGAACGGGTCGCTCAGCGCGTGCCCCAACTGAAAGCCGAGGTGCTGGTACGCAGCTTCCATCAACTGGTGGCCGGGTTCCAGATCATCCGCTCGCCGCGCAAATTGATGACCAGCCTGCTGCTAACCGCCGGCGTGTGGGCGGCCACGCTGTTTGTGGCCTATTTCACCATGATGGCCTTCCTGCCGGCGCGCTTCGACGAAGTCGGGCTGGTGGTAGTGCTCTCTAATCTGGGAGGTGCACTGCCCTCCGCACCCGGCGGGTTGGGCGTGGTGCAGTTCTTTGCCATGCAGTCGCTGGTCATCCCGTTCCAGGTGCCCGAGGATATCGCGGTGGCATTCGCATTCGTATGGTCGCTCTTTCAACAATTCGCGCTTATTCTCCTGGGGTTCTTTGGGCTTGTACGCGTAGGACTTTCGTTCAACAGCGTCACGGCGAAAGCACAGGGTCAGACATCATCACAACCAGGCGGCCAACAAGCCGGCATCGGGAACTAAACCACTATGCGCATTCTGCAAGTCCTCACCTACTACCGGCCACACATCAGCGGCCTGACAATCTACGTGGAGCGCCTGGCGCGCGGGTTAGTCCGCGCCGGTCACGAAGTGACGTTGCTCACCTCTCAATACGATTCGTCATTGCCCCTGCATGAAGAGCGCGACGGCGTACAAATCGTGCGCGCACCCGTGAAATTGCGCATCAGCAAAGGGGTCATCATGCCCACGTTCGGCAACCTGGCGCGCGGGCTGATGCGGAATCACGACGTGGTGCATATGCACCTGCCCCAGTTCGACGGCGCCGGGCTGGCCATCAACACGCGCCTGTATCACAAGCCGGCGGTACTCACCTATCACTGCGACATCCAGCTTCCTCCGGGCCTGCTCAATTACATTGCCAACCCCGTCATTCATGGTGCCGATCATATTGCCGGGTATCTGTCGGACCGGCTGGTAGCCTACACAGACGATTACGCGAAACACTCGCCGTTCCTTTCGCGCTATTTGAATAAGCTAAAGGTCATTCCGCCGCCGGTGGAGATCGAGATTTCCACCCAACAATGCGTCGCCGAATTCGCGCAGAAGTGGCAGATCAACACGCGCCCGGTGATCGGGATGGTGGCGCGCCTGGCAACCGAAAAAGGCGTGGAGGTGCTGGTCGATGCGTTGGAGATTGTGCGCCAGACGATCCCCGAGGCGCGCGTGCTCTTTGCCGGGCCCTATCAGCATGTATTGGGCGAGGAACAATATGCGCAACGCCTGCAACCGCGTTTTGAGAAAGTGGGGCCTCACTGGACCTTCACCGGCTCTCTGCACGGGCAAGAGTTGGCCGCCCTGTATGCCAATTGTGACGTCACCGTATTACCCAGCCTGAATTCCACCGAGTCGTTCGGCCTGGTACAGGTGGAATCAATGTTGTGTGGCACGCCCTCCATTTGCAGCAACCTGCCAGGCGTGCGCGTGTCTGTGCAGACCACCGGGATGGGGCTGGTCGTGCCGATTGGTGATGCCCCTGCGCTGGCCCAGGCCATCATCCAGGTCGTCCAAAATCGTGCCAGGTACGTCCGGCCCAGGGAGGAAATCAGCCAGTTCTATAGCACGCAAAAATCAGTGCGAGAATACGAGGCATTGTATAGGGAACTAACCGCATGAACGAAACACCCAATAACGACATTCCAACCCGACGTGATCGAGCCAGTCTTGGATGGTTTGGCCTGGGCGTGCTGGTCGGTGCAGTCGCCGCCATTGGGATCTTGATGCTCACGGGCCTCACCTCCCCCAGCGCCCCCGGCACGACCGACCTGAACGCCATTCGCGACGCTGCGCGTGAAGGCGCAAAAGATGCGCTGCTCAATGCCAACACGGGCGTCACCATGTCGCTTAGCCTGAACGACATTCGTGATGCCGCCAAACAGGGCGCCGCCGAAGCGCTGACCAACAGCAACCAGGACAACGCGGCCCAGGCTGCCGAACCAACCGCCGCCGCGGTCGATACGTCCAGCATTCAGTTGCGCCCCAGCAACACCCAGGGGAATGCCAACGCGACGGTCACGTTGATCGAATATAGCGACTTCCAGTGCCCGTATTGCAAACACTTCCACGACACCATCTTGACAAACATCATCACGGACTACGTGAAGACGGGCAAGGTGAAGTTCTCTTTCAAGAACTACGCGTTCCTGGGGGATGAATCGCGTTGGGCCGCGCAAGCCGCCGAATGTGCCGCCGACCAGGGCAAGTTCTGGGAGATGCACGAACTGCTCTTCACACACCAGCGGGGCGAAAATACCGGCACCTTCACCAAGGAGAACCTGATCAACCTGGCCAAAGAGATTAAGGTGGATAACAGCACGTTTGCCACCTGCCTGAACCAGGATAAGACGCTGGACCGCGTACAGGCAGACATCACCGAAGGCAACCAGGTCGGCGTGCGCGGAACGCCTTCATTCCTGCTGAATGGGAAATTGATCGTCGGGGCACAGCCCTACGCGACATTCAAAGCCGCCATCGATGCTGCTTTGCAGCAATAGCGGACTTGTTTTATAGGGGCAGGATGCTGCCCTCCCTGCCGGAGCAATGGCGAACGAACAGTTGTTGATCGTGGACGATGAACGCAATATCGTCGAGTTGATCGAGTTATACGCGCGGCAGGCCGGCTACCGCCCCACCCATGCCTATGATGGGCAGGCTGCGCTGGACATCCTCCAGGCCGAGATGCCCGCGCTCATCATCCTGGACCTGATGTTGCCCAAGGTGGACGGCTGGGAAGTCTGCCGGCGCGTGCGCGCAAAAACGGACGTGCCCATCATCATGCTCACCGCCCGCGACGACGACGTGGATAAGATCATCGGCCTGGAACTTGGCGCCGACGACTACCTGACCAAACCCTTCAACCCGCGCGAACTGATCGCCCGCGTCAAGGCCATTTTGCGGCGCGTCAAAACATCCCCGGAGCAAAGCAACGACAACCACGCGCTACTGCAACTCGGCGACCTGAGCGTGGACCGCAACCAGCGCGAAGTGTCGATTGGCGGCAACCCCGTCCGATTGCGTGCCAAGGAGTTTGACCTGTTGGTCATGCTCATGGAGAACAAGAATATCGTCCTCACGCGCGAAAAGCTATTGGAGATGGTTTGGGGCTTCGATTTCGCCGGCGAGACGCGCACCGTGGACGTGCACGTGGCCCAGTTGCGCAAACACATCGCCGGCAGCGGCGTCGAGATCGAAACGGTGTTCGGAGTTGGCTATAAGCTCAAGGATTGACCATGAGCCTTCGATTGAGGCTTTTTCTCTCACATACAGTCGTCATCATCATCAGCCTGGCGGTGTTATGCGCCGCGCTGGTGGTGTTATTGCTGAACTATCAGCAACGCCTGGGCCTGCGCGAATTGAACTTTGTGGCCACCGCCCTTGTGCGCGGCCTGCGTTTGACGAACCTGGCCAACAAACCCGACCAATTGATGACGCTCCTGGCACGCAGCGGCCAGGAACAGCGCTTTCAGATACTGCTCACCAATAGCTCCGGCGTCGTCCTGGCCGATGATGGGCTCAATGCCAGAAACAACCTGGTGGGCAGGACGATTGACCTGCAACACAAGCTCAATTTAGTGGGAGCCACCATCGCCAACAGCAGCGACATACCCATGACTGGCGAATTCCGCGATGGGCAGCGGCGGCGTTGGATGTACGTGGCCATCGCCATCCAGCCCGACGTGAGCACCTCGAACTGGATCGCAGTCGCGCGGCCCGTCCTCAGCGGGCCGGTCATCAGCCTCCTGGGGGAAAGCGTGACGTTCCCTCTCATCGAAGCCGGACTGTTTGCGCTGGCGTGTGCGGCGGTGCTGGCCTTTATCGTGGCGCGCTCCATCGCAAAATCCGTGCAAAAGGTGGCGGGTGCCGCCAACGCGATTGCACAGGGCAAATATGACCAGCGCGTGGCCGTGTCGGGCCCGCAGGAAGTGAAGCAATTGGCCGATGACTTCAATATGATGGCTACGCGCGTGCAAAATGCACAGAAGATGGAACGCGACTTCGTCGCCAATGTGTCACACGAACTAAAGACACCCCTCACCTCCATCAAAGGCTTCGCCCAGGCGATTCAAGATGGCGCCGTGAGCGACCCGGCCGAGGTACAGAACGCGGCGCGCATCATCAATGACGAAGCCGACCGCCTGACGCGCCTGGTGACTTCGCTGCTCGAATCAGCCCGCCTGGAAACGGGCGAGGTGAAAATGGCGCTTGGCGAGGTGTCATTGAACGAGATTGCGCGCGGCTGTATCGAGAAGCTTTCTCCGCGCGCCACAGCCGCCGGCGTGAAGCTGGAATCGAAACCGGGCGATATTCCAAGCATCCAGGCGGATGGAGACCGGCTCGCACAGGTGGTTACGAACCTGGTCGATAACGCGCTCAAGCACACGCGCGAAGGCGGCCAGGTCACCTTCGAGAGCAAGGCCACCCCTGCCGGCAAATCACGCCAAGCGGGCGTGGAGTTCAGCGTGAGCGATACGGGCCAGGGCATCCCGCAAGAGGACCTGCCGCGCATTTTTGAGCGGTTCTACCAGGTGGATAAGGCGCGCGCCCAGGATGACGCCGGCAGCCCCTCCAGCACCGGGCTTGGGCTGGCCATTTGCAAACAAATCGTGGAGGCCCACCATGGCAGCATCAGCGCGCAAAGCATCGTGGGCATCGGCACACGCATCACCGTCTGGCTGCCGCGCTAATCCATCATCTTGTGCTGCTTGAACCACTCGATGGTATCGCGAGCGGTGGTCTCGAAGCTGCGCGTGGTGTGGCCCAGTTCCGTCTGCGCCTTTTGCCACGAGACGGATTGCCACAATTGCATCGTGCGGAAGTTCTCGGGCAACGAGACGAACGGGATTGCGTCGGCGACTTTGATCATCCAGTTCACCAGGCCGCGCGACAGCTTGAGGCTGGGCGGTTGGACGCCCGCGATCCGGCATACCGTCTGGAGCAGTTCCTGAATCGTCAGGTTCGTCCCACCCAGGATATATCGCTCGGCTCGCCGCCCAAGCGTAACAGCCGCCACGTGCGAACGCGCCACGTCCCGCACATCCACCGCGTTGATGGTGGCATCAAAATAGACCGGGAAGCGCCCGCGCGCGGCGTCGCGAATCACCATGCCGGTGGTAGGCTTTACGTCGCCGGGGCCGAAGACGGCAGTGGGCAACAGAATCACAATGTCAGGATCACGAGATTCGCGCAACGCCAGGCGCTCCATGGCATACTTCGCTTCGAAGTAGGCGCTATGCGCAGAGCCGGTGCGATAGACATCGCGCTCATCCGCAATACGCCCCGGGGGCGGCAGCCCAATGGTCGTGATACTGCTCGTATAAATGAGGCGCGAGACACGCGCCGTGCGCGCTGCTTGCAAGACGTTATCCATCTCCGCGCGCGCCAGCGCCACTTCGCGATCGATATGCCGAAAGTCCTGCGGATAAGCCCCTGCTGCGTGAAAGACAACGTCACAGCCCGCCATAGCCCGGCGCAGTGAATCCACGTCGGCAAGGTTGGCCGTTACCCACTCCACCTGGATGTCATCAATTGCGCCGGTATTGGTTGGCCTACGCCGGACGGCCCGCACACTCCAGCCGGCATCCAGGCTTGCGCGTGCAATATGACCGCCAATAAACCCGGTCGCACCGAGAACACATACTTTCATATTGTGTAATATAAAGACGAAGCGTTGTTGCTCAATCCGGCGCGGGCTTTTCTCCTATCGTTTCCAACGCACTATCCGGCGTGTATGATCAAAACAAGCGCCCCCGGTACAAGGCGATATGAATGACCGATGCAGGGGCTGCGCCCATGCGTTACTCCCGATTTTGAGCGCGCGCATCATTTCCCCCAGCCACGCACAGACGAACTCGATTCACCGTGCGGCCAGCAACACCGCTAGAGTATAGTCGATTCTCAAACTTATGCGTGCACCTACCGCTGTGCCATGCGCGCCAACGCCGTCAGCACCACCAACCCCAGCGCAAACACTCCTACCGTCAGGCTCTGGCGCGACAACGAGTTCGTATCCACCAGGTGAGCATTCGCAAGATCAGGCTGAACGCGCGCTATCTCCGGCGCAAAGACGTTCACGCGCGGGACCGCCAGTTGATAGGTTGGGCACAGGAACCAGCCTAAGAGTGCACCGCCCAACGCGCCGCCCAGGTGCCCCCAGTTATCGATGCCGCTGCCTGGGCTGAGGCCGATGACAATGTTGATCAACAGCGTCACGCCCAGGCTGATCAAACGTTGGCGGCCGATCGTCCCCAGCAACTCGCGCTGCTTATAGAAGAAGACGGCCAGTGCCCCGAACAGCCCAAAGAGCGCTGTGGAGGCCCCCGCCGAAAGCCCCTGCGTCATCATGAAACTGAAGACGGCGCCGCTAATGCCCGTCAACAGATAAATGGCGACGAAACGTTCGTGCCCGAACAAAGCCTCCACCTCTATGCCCAGCACGTACAGCGCATAACCGTTCACGGCGATATGCAAGATGCCGATGTGCAAAAAGTTGGCCGTCACCAGCCGCCAATATTCGCCCTGCGCCACCAGCGGTGCGTAATTTGCCCCAAAACGGATCAGGTTTGCGGTACTCTCACTGCCGCCCGTCACCTCTTCGGCAATGTAGACCAGCACGATCAAACCTAGAAAGATGTAGGTCCACAGCGGACGGACGACGGGTAGACGCATCCGGCGCGCCGGGGGTGGTGGTGGCTGTGAAGGCTTTTCCGATGGAGGTGTGAATTGATAGCTCATTTAAAGACAGGTCGGGATGCGACCCACTCGGCAATGTTCTGCATTGATAATGCTGATTATTTTATCTACCGCCTGGTCAATGTGATTTGCCGGGTTCACCACCACATAGTCAAATTCACACAGGCGCTTCATTTCCTCACGCGCGGTGGCAATGCGCCGGCTAAGGCCTTCGGGCGTCTCCGTCCTGCGTTCGGTCAAACGGCGCACCAACTCGGCTTCCGACTCAGGGATCAGGAAAATCGTCACCGCCTGCGGCACCAGCGCGCGCACCTTGGCGGCGCCTTGCACGTCGATGCGCATCACCACGTCCTTGCCACTATCCCAGGCACGTTGCACCTGTTCCTTGGGGATGCCCTTATAGTCGCCGTAGACATTGCTATATTCGAGGAACCCGCCCACGTCGATCAGGTTGGTGAAGTGTGCGTGAGAAACGAAGAAATAGTCCCTACCATCCACTTCGTGCTCGCGCTTGGGGCGCGTGGTCATGGTAACCACGAACGCAAAGTCAAAGCCGCGCTCTTTCAGCCGCTGCAAGAGCGTGTCTTTACCAACGCCAGACGGGCCCGACACCACCACCAGCAGTGGCGACCACTCGTGGGCGTATAAATCCGGCGTTGCATCCGTAGAATCGTGTGTTTCTATTTGGCTTTGCATGTAAGTGGCTTATGATTCTACCGCATCGACAGGGGGAGCATTTTTAACATACGCGCGTTCATCCCCCGCATCTATTAAAATGTGCGCATGCCGATTTATGAGTATCGCTGTTCCAATTGCCATCGCAAAGTGACTATTTTCTGGCGCAGCCTGAGCGCCGTCGATGAGAGTAAAGCACGTTGCAACTTTTGTGGAAGTACGCAACTGAATAAACTGGTATCGCGCGTGCGCGTCATCCGTGGCGGGGGCGGCGCAAGCGCTGAGCCCAGCGCTGAAGGCGCGGGCGGGGGAGACATGGACGACCGCATGATGAGCGAGTTGGGCGGGTTGGACGAAAACGATCCGCGCAGCCTGGGTCATTTCATGCGCAAGATGGCCGATCAAACCGGCGAAGAAATGGGCCCTGAATTCAACGAGATTGTCGGGCGCCTGGAAAAAGGCGAAGATCCCGAGAAGATCGAGCAGAGCATGGGCGACCTCTTCGGCGACGAAGGCGGCCCCGAAGGGGGCATGATGGATGATGACTATCCAATGGCCCCACCCGCCCCGGAACCCACACAAGAGGCGGACGCCGCGGCCGAGCCAAGCGCCAAAGACGCCGGCAAGGGCAAAGCCACGCCCGCGCGCCGCGCTGTGCGCACCAAGACGCATGCCAAACCGGCGGCGAAGGGGAAAGCGAAGCCCAAGCCAAAGAAGTAGCACTCTCAAAAGGGCGACCGGCTGGTCGCCCTTCATGATTCATATCTCCGGCGCCTGGCGGGTGCCCTCACACGTCAGGCGCTGCCGATATAGCGCCAACAGGCGTTGGCTATCTACGTGTAACAGGCAGTGCACCTTGGGCGTGCTATAGAACTTGCCGCGCCGGTCCGCAATGGTCATGCCCTTTGCCGGGCCATCGGTGGGCACCAGCATACTGTAGTGTGCCCCTTTGAACAGGGTCGGGTCAATCACGTAAGCGACAGCCGATGGATCATGGGTATCGATCGCGCCATGCTCATAGCCATACCAGGTGCGATGAAACGCCTGGTAGAAAGGCACGATCCGGCTGACGAACACGCCAAACGGGTCACCCGATTGCGCCAGGCCCTGGAAATAGGCATCGTCCATCTGCGTGGCCTGCGTCACGTCCAGCCCGGCCATCGTCACGTGCCAGCCCGCACCAAGCATGTGCGCGGCGGCGTGCGGGTCGCTATGGATATTGGCCTCTGCAAACGGCGATACGTTGCCCGGCGCAACCACGTTGCCGCCCATAATCACAACCTCACGGGTGGCTTGCGCGATCTTCGGCTCCAGTTTGAGCGCCAGCGCCAGGTTCGTCATCGGGCCAACGGCGACGATGGTGATCTCGCCTGGAGCAGCCATGACGGTATCGACGATGAATTGGGCCGCCGACTTATCAATCGGGTGTTGGGCGGGGTTATTCACCTTCGTCCAACCGATGTTCCCCATTGCATCGTCGCCATGCACGTACTCGGCGGTGGAAATGGGCGCGGCCACCAGCGGGTGCCCCGCTCCTTTCGCGACGGGGATATCGGGGCGTCCCGCGAAATCCAACAGGTTCAGCGCATTGCGAGTGGTCACCTCCACGCGCGAATTGCCAAAGACGGTGCTGACGCCCACCACCTCGATCTCCGGCGAACGCAAGGCAAATAACAATGCCATCGCGTCGTCAACACCGGGGTCGGTATCAAAGATGATCTTATGTCGTGTAATCTGGCCCATAAATTAGGAGAGCAACGCACACGCAATCTCGGAGGCGACGCGCGCATTATTCAGCAGAAGCGCCACATTCGCGCGCACGCTAGCGCCGTTCGTCAGGTGCGCGATTTTATCCAGCAGGAACGGCGTGGAAGATGCGCCATGAATCCCCTGCGCATCGGCCAGCGTCTGTGCTTCGCGAATGGCGGCCTCGGCGACGTCACGCGGAAGCTCCGCCTCTGCCGGCACAGGCACGCATACCAGTTCGCCGCCCGGCAAGCCAAGCTGCCGGCGCGCCCGCACGATGCGCGCCACGTCGCCGGCGCTCTCGGCGCAGATATCGGCGCGCAGCCCGCTGCTACGCGAATAAAAAGCCGGGATTTCATCCGTCTGGTAACCAATCACCGGCACCCCCAGCGTCTCCAGATGCTCAAAGGTCAACGGCAGGTCCAGCAGCGCCTTGGGGCCCGCGCACACCACCGTCACCGGCGTGCGCGCCAGCTCCGTCAGGTCGGCGCTGACATCATAGGGATGACCGCGATGCACGCCGCCGATGCCGCCCGTGGCAAAAACGCTCAAGCCTGCCCTGGCGGCGATGAACATCGTGGCGGCAACGGTGGTGGAACCCGTCAGCCCCAACCCCACGACGATGCCCAGGTCACGCACGCTACATTTGCGCGCATTCGTGCCGCCGGCCAGGCCGGCCAATTGCTCGTCGGTCAACCCGACATTAATCTGCCCATTCAAAATGGCGATTGTTGCCGGCTGCGCGGCGTTATCACGGACGGCCTGTTCCAGTTGGCGGGCAGTTTCCAAGTTACGCGGGTAGGCCAGACCATGCGTAATCACGGTTGACTCCAGGGCCACAATCGGCTGGTGCGCGGCACGCGCTGCATCTACACGTGAGGAGAAATGAAGATCATCCATAGATGAGGCGATTCTATCTGATGTCGGTTAAGCGTAATGTTGGCGTCACATTGGCGCATGTCCAGAATGGAATGTTAATGGTATATTGTCAACGTGTTATCAATGATCCTAAGACGCAAATTGACCTGGGTGGCGGCTGCATCCATTCTATTGACGGCAGTCGCCAGTTTTTTCGCGTATCGGGTAGCCTACAGCACGTGTGCCGGGTCCGACCTGATCGCCACCTGGTTGTGTAACCCCGGCGGCGACCAACCACAATTCAACGTACAACTCTACGAGACACCCGTAGCCGATTCGGCTCAATCTCAAACTTCCATCACCAATACCCAGAACACCAGCCTGAGTATGCCGCGCCCCTGGAACGGCAAGGAGCGCGTGAACATCCTGGTGATGGGTATCGATCAACGCGAGGGTGAACAAGACACCGCCTATCGCACCGACACGATGATCGTCCTCACGCTCGACCCGGTGACGATGCACGCCGGGATGCTCTCCATCCCACGCGATCTGTGGGTGCCGATCCCCGGCTACGACAATGGCCGCATCAACACGGCCAATTTCTTGGGCGATGCCTACAACTACCCCGGCGGCGGGCCGGCGCTGGCGCGCAAGACGGTGGAACAGGTATTGGGCGTGCCGATCAACTTCTACGCGCGGGTGAACTTCACCGCGTTCGAGGAACTGGTGGATAACATCGGCGGAATCACAGTGGATGTGCCGGAAGATATTTATGACCCCGACTACCCCACGGAAGACTACGGCACAGAAGTCTTCAGCATCAGCAAAGGCACCCACACGATGGACGGCGCGACGGCGCTTAAATTTGCCCGCACCCGGCATTCGCTGACCAACGGCGACTTCGACCGTGCCCGCAATCAGCAACTGGTGCTGCTTGCCGTCAAGCAAAAGGTGAGCGATCCGCAGGTATTCCTGCAATTGCTGTCCAACGCGCCCCAATTGATCCAGAAGCTCAGCGCCTCGGTAAAGACCGACCTGACTTTCGATCAAATCCAACAGCTTGCCGCGCTGGCGCAGAAGGTCGATTCGCAAAACATCCAAACCGCTGTGCTGGATCAGAATTACACCGAGTCCGCCACCACGCTGACCAACCCACCACAGGAAGTAGAAGTGCCCCTACGAGCCAAGATCGCCGAACTGCGCGAAACTTTCTTCTCCACGCCCGTTAATGAGGCGGTGGAAAATACAGGATCCGTTACTAACGCAAACACGACATCTCTCACCAACACTGCCTCGCTCACACAAGATTGGCATGCCGAAAATGCCACGGTGGTGGTGCTCAACGGCACAATGAACGCCGGCTACGCGCAAAAAGTGGCCGACATTCTGACGGCACAAGGGTTTAACGTGCAACGGGTGGGAAACTCCACCGACGATCGCTTCGATTACGATCACACGGAGATCACCAATTATGGTGAGAAGCCATTGACCATCAGCGCGTTGACGGAAGCGCTCAACATACAATCCAGCGCCACCATCAAGCGCGTCCTGGACCCTAACGCAGAAGCCGACGTCGTCGTCGTGATCGGCAACGACGTCAAACTGCCGGAATGAGCTTGATACGAGCGCCAGACTTTTGTTAGTGCGAATTTACGGGTTGCGCTTCTCTCTCGATCAGTTCGTGCAGCCCGCTGATGAGTGCGCGCGTCACCGGGCCCGGCTTGCCGGAACCGATCACCTGGTCGTCTATCTTCGTCACCGGCAGAATCTCACGCGAGACGCTGGTGATAAAGCACTCGCTGATGCGCGCCAGGTGACCGATATTCACCGCCTGCCGCGATTGCACCACGTTGGGGCAGACCTGATTGGCGACCTCCAGCACCAGCGTTTGCGTCACCCCTACCAGCGCGCGCGATTGTTCCGTGTGGAGCGTGCCGTCTAACACAGCGAAAAAGTTGCTACTCAACCCTTCCAGGATTGCGCCATCCTCGGCCACCATGAGCCCCTCATGCGCACCATTCGGGAGGGCCTGATAGGCATTCCCTGCCGAGGCGATGAAGCCGGTACTTTTGGCGTGCGGATTATTGCGGTGCGTGCCAACGCTCACACACCAGACGCCCGCCTCCAGCATGATTTGCGGATAAGGCGCGAACGGCTCAGCGGAAATATAGAGCGCCGGCGGCACATACGTCAGCCGGAAGCGCGTTTCAGCATAGCCGGTGCGCCGCAACACATCAGATAGCGCCGCACGCGCCTGTGCGTCCACCAGTTGCCCCGTCATCTGCAATAGCGCTGCAGATTCCTCCAGGCGCCGGAAGTGCTGTGCCAGGCGTAACACACGGTTCCCATGATATGTGCGGAAGGTGGTATAAGCACCCTGTGGCAATGCTGCCGACGCCGCATTCATCGTCGGGGCCGCGCCCATCTGCTCCAGGGATTGATCTTTTAATATATATGTTGTTACCATTGCACCCTTATGACGTTCTCAGTGTAGCATAACAGCTTATGAGATCGACTCACACTGTGGCACCATCCAAGCCGCCTACCCTGACCATACTCACCACAACCCTGTTCACCTGCCTCATCCTATTGATCGGGCTCAGCGTGCCGGTGCTGATGGGCATGGACTTGCCCGGCGATATGGCGCTGCTTCAATGGGCAATATCATTACGTAACGACGGGCTGACATTCACCGTTCAATTGATGACCTTCTTCGGGTCGGCCACACCCGCGCTACTGATGTGCAGCGCGCTCAGCGGCGTGGAATTGATCCACCACTGGCGGTTGTCACGCGCACGGAACACGCCAGGCCGGGGGAGCTTGCCCATGTTGATCCGTTCCGCGTGGCCGCTGATCGCTTTCACGGGCATGATGATCTGTAACATCAGCATGCGCATGTTCATCACGCGCCTGGCACCCAAGGTGGATTATCTTCCCCACCTGCTGCCCGAATTGCAGGCCAGCTTTCAACGCTATTCGTTCCCCAGTGGCCATGCCAGTTCCGTGCTGGTGACCTACATCGCGTTGACGATCATCGCGTGGCGTGCCCCAAAAGCACGCTGGTGGGTGATGGCAGCTTCATTTATGCTTATCATTGGTGTAGGATTTGGACGGGTCTACCTGGGAGTTCACTGGCCCAGCGACGTGCTGGCAGGCTACTTATTAGGGATCGTGTGGCTGGCACTGGCGCTGATCATGAGCCGGTTTTCTAATTTCAGCAAAGAGCATTAATTGTATGGTTGCAGTGCAAACAATCAACTCGTATTTCGCCACGCATATTCCACGCATCGAAGAAGAAATGCGGCGTATTTTAAACATGACGCCAACTGACGTGTCGGCACCGTCCGGCATCACACAGCCCGCCCTGTTCAACACGATGTTGAATTACCACGTGGGCTTCGCCGATACAGATGGCCGCCCCACGCAGGTTTACAGCGGCAAACGCATCCGCCCGGTGTTGACGTTGCTGGCATGTGAGGCCAGCGGCGGCCCGGTGGAGTTGGCCTATCCCGCTGCGGCGGCCATCGAGTTACTGCACAACTTCTCGCTCATTCACGACGACATTGAAGACCGCGACGAAATCCGGCGCGGGCGGTCCACCCTGTGGAAATTGTGGGGCGATGCGCAGGCCATCAACACGGGCGACGCCATGTTCGCCCTGGCACATGCCGCGCTGGAACGCCTGCAAGAAAGCAACTTGGACCCGCTGCGCGTGTTGCGGGCATTGCGCGTATTCGACGAGGCCGCCGTCGCCCTGACCATCGGCCAACACTTGGACCTGAACTTCGTCATGCGCCCCGACGTGCAGGTCAGCGAGTATATGAACATGATTCGGGGCAAGACAGGAGCGCTCATCCAGGCCGCCTGCGCTATTGGCGCATTGATCGGCGGCGCACTGAACGAGGGCGTCCAGGCATTGGCCGGCTTTGGCACCTGGCTGGGAATCGCCTTTCAGCTTCAGGACGACGTGCTGGGCATTTGGGGCGACCCACTCGTGACAGGCAAGCAAGATAGCGACCTGAGCCACCATAAACGGACGCTGCCGGTGCTGTATGCCGCCGAGCGAGACCAGCGCGTGCGCGAGTTATACCTGATGCGCGAATGGAACGCCAACATCGACCTGCAGGCCGTGCGAGAATTGATCGAAGCATCCGGCGCGCGCGAATATACACAACAGGCCGCGTTCGATGCTTATTCCCGCTCGCTTCAAGCACTGGACACAGCGCAAATGGATAACACGTTCAGTACACTCCTGCGGCACCTGGCACAGAGCCTGATGAACCGTGAAGCATGACGGTTGAGAAAAGTAGCATCGCACAGTCGGTGAGAGATGCGACACAGAGATGAAGTTGCAAAGGGGTAAGCATGTTAGTAGAACTGAACCAATTAAGTATGTTCGTAGATGACCGCAGTGCATCGGACACTCAAACGATTTTGTTCCTGCACGGTTTCCCGTTCGACCACAGCATGTGGCACCATCAACTACAATTCTTCGGCATCGAATATCGCTGCATCGCGCCCGATTTACGCGGGCACGGCGGCACGCGCGACGCCGCGCAGCCCCCTCGCGCCGCCAACGACGTCACGATCGACCTGATGGCCGACGACTGCATTGCGCTTCTGAATCAGATTCACCCCCGCGAGCACAAGATCACGGTGTGCGGGCTATCGATGGGCGGCTACATCGCACTCGCCCTGTGGCGCAAAATACCGCATCGGATCGTTCACCTGATCCTGGCCGACACGAAGGCCACGCCAGATACGCCTGAGGCGCGCGCCAGGCGACAGGCCCAGGCCAAACAGGTTCAGGCGTCTGGGCCGCAATCCATCTCCGACGGCATGCTGGATGCCCTGATGACCGCCGAACATCGCAACGGCATCATCGGCATGGAAGTGCGCCGGATGATCGAGAGCACCCAGGTCAGCGGGATCGTCAACACCCTGCACGCCCTGGCCGAACGGCCCGATTCGACGGCGACGCTTGCGGCCATCAAGGTGCCCACGCTGGTGGTGGTCGGCGCAGAAGACAAGCTTTCGCCGCTTAGCGACGCGCAATATATGATCGACCGGCTGCCTCACGCCGCGCCGCTGGTGGTCATCCCCAACGCCGGGCATATGAGCCCGCTGGAAAACCCAGACGCCTTCAACCTGGCGATGTCGGATTTCCTGCATCTGAAAGCATGACCGCCGACCAGTTCGTCGCGGCAAACCGGGATAAATGGGATCGCCTGGCGCACCTGGTGGATCGTTCGGGCGGGCATGGCATCCGCCTGTTCACGCCAGAAGAACTAGACGCGTTGGGCGATCTCTACCGCGCAACGACATCGGACTTCGCACTAGCTCAGCGCGATTTTCACGGCCAGCCGGTGGAACGTTACCTGAACCAACTGGTGGCGCGCGCGCATGCGGCGATCTATCGCGGCCGGCCCAGCCAGGCGTTGAACTTGAAGGCGTTTTTCCTGGGCACTTTCCCGCGCACGTTCCGGGCGCTGGCGGCGTTCATCCTGCTCGCCGCAACGATCATGTTCCTGCCCGCCATCGTGAACGGCGTCGCGATTTACCTGAACCCCGACGCGGCACAGTGGACCTTTAGCGAGGATGAAAAGGCGTTGATTCCTCTGGTGAAGGATGGGCACCTGTGGATCGACTTGCCCCCCGAATCACGCCCCTCCGCCTCGGCCTTCATCATGACCAACAACATCCGCGTAAGCCTGACCGCCTTCGCTGGCGGCGCCAGCGCGGGGCTGCTCACACTCTATATCCTGGTGACGAATGGGCTCTCCATGGGCGGGTTGATGGGGTTGTGCTTTCACTATGGCCTGGGTTGGCGTCTGCTGAACTTCATCGCCGGCCACGGCGTGATCGAACTCTCGGTAACCTGCTTCGCCGGCGGGGCCGGGCTGCGCATGGCCTGGGCAATCGTGCACCCGGGGTTGCAGTCGCGGCGAGATGCGCTCGTGCTGGCCGCGCGCCAGGCGCTCATCCTGGCCGGCGGCTCCGCGCCGCTATTGGTCGTCGCTGGGTGCATCGAGGGGTTCGTTTCGCCGCTGTTCAACCCCTACTACAGCGGCATCGCGGCACTGCTCAGCGGCGTATTGATGTATGGGTGGCTGCTGCTTGGAAGCAGAGAGATTAGGAATTAGAGATTGGAGATGGTTTCGGCGTGTGCTGTTACAAAGACAACACTGGCTCAGTGTTGACGATCACAGGCAATGGCGGGGGGCTGGATTCTGAAGGTATGCACGCGAGGAAGGTGTTCCAGCGCTATTGGATCATCTTTGACCGACCCGTGAATAAATTCACGGTCTATCAATGAACGAAACGTGCTGAAGCACGTTCGGCACATAGCTTGATCCTGCATTCCGGCAAGCAACGCAATGGACAACGCTCGGAGAACATGCTTTTAGCATGTTTTACTTTCTAGACTGTGAATTCATTCACAGGGCTTTGGCTGAACATCGGGGGTTTCCCTTCCGCTCTCTGATCATCCCGCAGCGACCCCAATCCAAAATCGTCACAGCGTTCCGCGCCCCTTGATCTCCAGGTATTTGTTGATCACCGCCGCCGATAACTGCGAGGCCGGCACATCCAGCGTGAGCACGCCTTGCATCTCCAGCCGCTGCAAAGCCGCTCGCCGTTCGCTGAGCACGCGCTGCGCCGCGGCGCGCTCATACGCCGCAAGCTCGCTCTCGGGTGGCTGGCTCGTCAACGCCTTGAGGGCCGGGTCGCTGATCGTCACCACCAGCGGCAAGTTCGGCGGGCGCAGGCCCACCACACCGCTGGCAAGCTGCTGCATGGAGATGCCGCCCGTCAGGTCGGTGAACACCACCACCAGCGCGCGGCGACGCTGCTTCTGTTTCAGGTGGGCAAACGCTGCGGCGAAGTCGGGTTCGATGGGTTGCGATTCCACGCAATAGAGCACATCCAGCATACGGTAGAACTGGGCTCGCCCGGCGCGCGGCTGAATGTAATGCGTCACCGTGTCCGCAAACGTCATCAGGCCTACCCGATCCCCCTTGCCCAGCACCACGTAACTAAACAGGAGCACCGAGTTGATCACGTAATCCAGGCGAGTCATCTCGCCCACCGGCGCGTTCATCATGCGCCCCACGTCGAAGGCGACGAAGATCGTCTGGCTGCGCTCCGACTCGAACTCCATCGTGATCGGCTTCGACCGGCGCGCCGTGGCCTTCCACGAGATATGCCGATAGTCGTCGTCGGGGAGGTATTCGCGCAGGCGCTCGAACTCGTGCCCCTCGCCAAACCGACGGTTCACGCGCAGGCCGATGTCTTCCAGGCGATTATGCCGCAGCAACAGGTCATATTTGCGCACTTCCAACACGTTCGGGTACACCTGCACGCCGGTGCGCAAGGCGTAACTGTGCTGGCGGCGCATCAACCCAAGCGGCCCCAACCAGCGCAACGTCAGGTTGCCAAACCAGTAATCGCCACGCCGCAACGGGCGCACGGCATAGCCAAAGGATTGCTCCGTGTGTGCCGCCAAACGAGCGCTGAACATGGGTGGGCGAGCGTTTGCCCCCTGCCCCACCAGCCATTCATCGGGCGGCTCATCACGCAGATCAATGAGCGTATCGCGCCGGCCACGGTGGTGCACCAACACCTGCACCTGGTTGTCGGCACCCAGTGACAGGCGCTGCTCGTTCAGCCGGCGCACCTCGAACGCGGTGGCGGGGTCCATCAGGCGCAGCTCCGACAGCGCCAACCCAACCAGCACCGCCAGGTACAGCACGCACAACGCAGCCATCGCCGGCCACAGCTCCGCCAGTGCCAGGAGCGGCGCGGCGAAAAGCGCCAGGAGGAGCAGCCGTGGGGTGGGCATCTCCAACGCGCCCCTAGCGCGGCACTTCCACGTGCGCCAGGATGCGGGCGATCACCTTGTCGCTATCCATGCCCTCCACTTCCGCCTCCGGGCGCAGGATGATGCGGTGCCGCAACACAGGCAGCGCCAGAAATTTGATGTCGTCGGGGCGCACGTAATCGCGCCCTTGCAACGCGGCATAGGTCTTGGACGCCAGCAGCAGCGCGATGCCCGCACGCGGGCTGCCGCCCAGGAGCAGGTCGGGCGTCCTGCGCGTGGTGTCCATCAGGCGGGCGATGTAATCCAGGATGCCGTCTTCCACCTTCACCGCCAGGATTTCGCCCTGCGCCGCGCTAATATCCGCCGGCGACATGACCGGGGCCAACCCCGCCTCCGCCAGCCTGCGCGCGTTGAACCCATGATGGTAACGCCGCAACACCTCACTTTCATCGGCCAGCGGCGGG
>DAOUFG010000107.1:0-7000 GCA_034430115.1 Thermoflexales bacterium
CCGATAAACACCGATGTTTCCTATCAGCGTTCATCGGTGGCTGATTCGTTTTAGGCAACCCTGCCCATGTGAATCACAATTTCCACTATACTTTTCCGCGAGTCACTCGCGGGATTTGATGAGCGCGTCTGAAATGTCGCTCCGAAGATGGGGTGAATGTGCTTTCAGGCTGCTTCACACGAGCGACTGGCAATCCATACCGGCTGCGATGATGACCATTGAGGCGCACGTCGCAGCGTTGTGTCCGCACTGTGAGGTGTTCTGTGTTGCGTTTTGCATACAGCACGATCAACCGGGGTGAGACATGCAACCCGCCGGCAACATATGCCGAGACTTGCCGGGCGGGCTGGATAGCCGCCGAACGCTTTGCGCACTCACTGGATTGGCTCAGAACCCCCACTTTCCCCGGCACCTTCTCTCCTCATCTCCCATATTTATAAAAACAACTATGGCACTAACACTTGGCATTTTTGGAACGGGCGTGATGGGCCAGCGCCACATTCGTGGGCTGGGCCGTTTGCGGCAGGTAGGCCGGCTGCGCTTCGAACTGGCAGGTATATGTGACCTGCTGCCGGAAAGCGCGCAGCGCGCGGCAGACCTGGCCGAAGAACAATTGGGTTATCGGCCTGCGCTCTACCCCAACTTCGAAGCCATGCGGCATGGCGTGGGCCAACTGGACGCCATCCTGATCACGACTTCGCCGGCCACACACGTGGATTTGGGTGTGCAGGCGCTACATGCTGGGGTGAACGTGATGGCGGAGAAACCGATCGCCCTCACCGTCCGGCAAGGGCAGCGGCTGGTGCAGGCCGCCACGCAAACGGGCTGCCATCTGGCCGTGGCCGAAAATTATCGGCGCGACCCGATCAACCGCCTGGCGCGGGCATTGCTGGATGCGGGTGTTGTGGGGCGGCCCTTCCTGGCGGTGCAATCGTCCAGCGGCTCCGGCGAGAACGTCATCATCACACCCTGGCGGCATCTGCGCCGCTCATGCGGCATCGTGATCGACATGGGCGTGCATTACGCCGACATCCTGGAATTTCTACTTGGGCCAATCGACAGCCTGTGCGGCATGAACGCGGTGGTGGATCGCCAGCGCCGTGGCAGCGACGGCAAGGCTTACCCCGCCGACGCCGAAGATCTCTCGGTGGGCGTGGCGCACTTCCAAAACGGCGCACTGGCAAACTGGCTGCTGAGCATGGCCGGGCGCGGGGCGGGGCACTTCAGCCGCATCGTCTATGGCACAGCCGGCTCGCTCGCCATCCCGCCTGACCGTACCGGCCAGCCGCTGCAACTGACCCTGCGCCAGGCGGGCAAGGACGCGCCCATCCCGGCCACGGCATTGCTGGAGATGGTGCCCCACTTTGCGCTGGATTCCACCACGGCGGCGCTCTTTGGCGGTGAACGGTTGACCAGTTACGCGCTGCCCTGGACCGATATCGACGCCGGGCTGCTGGCCATCGAGCACGACGACTTCGCCTCAGCCATCCTTGACGGCCGCCCGCCGGAAGTGCGTGGCGAAGAGGGGGTACGCGCGCTGGCAATGGCGTATGGTTTCCTGGAGTCGGAACGGTTAGGACGGACGGTACACATGGAGGAATTGTTGAGCAGCGCCGTCAGTGCTTATCAGGATGAGTTGGAATAGGGTTCATCGAGGTTCCCCCAATGGAACAACTGAATATTGTGGTGTGGGATGCTGTTGGGAATACGATGTTGGGTGTGCGCGAATGGGATAAATGGGGCCCAACCTACCAACAACACATGCTGGCCGAAGACCCGGCCGCGCGCGAACATGCGCCCAGCTTTGCCGAAATCTTCGCCGGCTACGACGTGAATCTGCACATGGTGCAGAGCGCGGAAGAACTGGGCCAGTATATCGAAGCGGCGGATTACCTGGTGATTCACAAGAATAGCGTGCCGCCCGAGTTGCTGTTGCGCGCGCGGAAGGCCCGGCTGATCCAGCACCTGGGGTTGGACTACCGGGGCATCCCCATGGATACTGCGCGCACGTTGGGCGTGCCGGTGGCGGCCACGCCGCTGCTGAATTACCTGGCCGTGGCCGAGCACGCCTGGGCGCTGATCTTGAACCATCTGAAGGTGATGCCCGCTCAGCGCGAGTTTATGCGCAGCCGGGCTTACGTGGCACGCCAATGGGGCCCGCCGGAAGGGATCAAGCTGGTGCGCGACCAGACGCTGGGCTTGGTGGGCTTCGGCGAGATCGCGCGTCCCATGGCCCGCATCGCGCACGCCTTCGGCATGCCGGTGCTTTATTGGGACGCAATGCGCTTCGAGCAACTGGAAACGCAGTACGGGGTGACATACGTAAGCTGGGAGCAGTTGTTCCGCCAGGCGGACGTCATCAGCGTGCATCTGCCGATCACCCCGCACACGCAAGGGATCATTGGGCGGCGCGAGATCGGCTGGATGAAGCCCAGCGCGCTCTTCGTAAATACCGCGCGCGGCAAACTGGTGGATCAGCCTGCGCTGGTGGAAGCCCTGTACGAACGGCGCATCGGCGGCGCGGGGTTGGATGTGTTCGACCCGGAACCCCCAGCCACGGATGACCCATTGCACGCCCTGGCCGAGGACCTGAGGTATCACGTGACGATCACCCCGCACAGCGCCTGGCAGGGCCCGTGGACCTGGATACGTGATTCACAGGAAATCTGGTTCAATGTGCTGCGCAGCCTGCGCGGCGAGCCGATTCACTTTCTGGTTAGTTAAGTGGAGATTGGAGGTTTGAGATTGGAGATTATTGATGAGTGAAGAATGAAACGTGAGGAGTGATTGTCCATCTTTCGCCATCCGATCACGTTTCACGTTTCACTCCTCCATTTCTCTGTGGTGCACTTTTAATCGCTGAGATACACATGATGAGCAACATACAATTCGGTTTTTGTCTGCCGATCTTCGCACAACCGGGCGCGATGCTATTTCGCACGCCGGGCTTCCAGGCGATTGACCCGCAGGCCGCGTTGCGCATGGGCCGGCTGGCGGAGTCGCTTGGCTACGATTCGCTGTGGGTGGCCGACCATCTGATGCTGGGCAAGGACCTGGCAATCCTGGAAGGCTGGACCACCCTGGCGACGCTGGCCGGGATGACCGAGCGCGCCCGGCTGGGCATCATCCACTACAACAACGCCTTGCGCCACCCGGCGCTGACGGCCAAAATGGCCGCCACGCTGGATCAACTCAGCAATGGGCGCCTGATCCACTTCGTGGACTTTGGCAACCGGCCCTACGAATACCTGGCCTACGGCCTGCACGCCGACGACACGCGCCCGGAGCGCATCGCGCAGATGTGCGAGGGGTTGGACCTGACGCTGGCGCTGTGGAGCTCCGATGTGCCCGTCACTTTCGACGGCGCGTACTATCACACGCACGAGGCGGTGTGCCAGCCCAGGCCGCTGCAACAGCCGCGCCCACCCATCTGGATCGGCGAGGCCTATCCCGAGATATTGGACGCCACGGTGAAGTATGCCGACGTATGGAATAACACGCCGGTCAGCCTGGACGAATTTCGCTCCCGGCTGGGAGCGTTGCAAGCGGCCTGCCGGCGCGCAGGGCGTAACCCGGATGAGATCGGCAAGAGCCTGGAAATTCAACTGCTCATCGCGCCCGACCACGCTGCGCTGCGCCGCAAGCTACAGGTGCTGCTGGCACTGGCAAATGAACCACCCGAGCCGCTCTTGCAAGACTACCTGTCTGGCCACACCGACCGATTGCCGCCCGTCATGGCCGAGACCTGGATCGCCGGCACCCCGGCGGAGGCGACCACACGCGTGCAGGCTTACGTGGGTGCGGGCATCTCGCACTTCATGTTCTGGTGCGCCGATGCCCCCGACGAAGCCGGCCTGCGCCTGTTCGCCGAGCAGGTGATGCCGCATTTCAATCATTAGCCACAGATAAACACAGATGAACACGGATGAGACGATAAGCTTAGTGCACTAACGTAGAAACCCGATGTCTTCTCAAACCAGGAGATTAGAGATTCGAGAATGAAACGTGAAACGTGAGGCAAGACGGGCGACGGAGGTGAGTGATATTCGTCCTCTGTCTCGTTCACGTTTCATTCTTCAATTTCCTAGTCCTTCCTCGCTAACACAAAGGAGACCTTCGTGTCCTTTGTGCTTTTGTGTCTTGGTGGTAGATAGAAAGACTGAGCATCTGCGCTTAAAACAGAGAAACCATGAAAATAGAATCCGTTGACTTCTTTTATCTCTCGATCCCCGAAGTGAAAGACATCGGCGACGGCAGCCAGGACGCGCTGCTGGTGCGCGTGCGGGCCGGCGGCTACGAGGGCTGGGGCGAATGTGAAGCCGCGCCGCTGGTATCCATCGCCGCCTACGTGTGCCCCATGTCGCACAGCGCCTGCAAACCGGTGAGCGCCTCGGTGCTCGGCCAGGCTCTGAACGACCTGGGCGACATCGCGCGCATCAACCAACTGGCGCGTCGCAACAGCCTGGACCTGTTACAGGCCGACCACACGCTCTCGGGCATCGACGTGGCGCTGTGGGACCTGATGGGCAAGCGCCTGAACGAGCCGGTGTATCGGCTGCTGGGCTACCCGCGTGCCTACCCCAAGACGGCCTATGCCTCGGCGCTCTTTGGCGATACGCCGCAGGAGACGTTGGAAAAGGCCCGCCATGTGCGCCAGGCAGGTTACCGCGCCGCCAAGTTCGGCTGGGGCCCCTTTGGGCAAGGCAGCGTGGCCGACGACGAAGCCCACGTGCGCGCGGCGCGCGAAGGGCTGGGCGAGGGCCTGGCACTCCTGGTGGACGCCGGCACCGTGTGGGGCGAAGACGTGCCCGCCGCCCAGGCGCGCCTGCCCGTGCTGGCCGAGTGCCACGTGGGCTGGCTGGAAGAGCCATTCGTCTCTGGCGCGTTGGAAGCCTATGCAACGCTGGCGCAGGCGGCCCGCGCGAGGGGTGGGTTTGAGGTTCGGTTGGCCGGCGGCGAGGGCGCGCACAACGCCTACATGGCGCGCCACCTGATCGACCACGGCGGCATCCGCTTCGTGCAGATCGATACAGGCCGCGTGGGCGGCATCAGCACGGCCATCGAGGTGGCACGTTACGCGCATCGCAAGGACGTGACGTTCGTGAATCACACCTTCACGACGCCGCTGGCGCTGAGCGCATCGCTGCAACCCTTCGCCGGGTTGGAGCACGACGTATTGTGCGAATACCCGGTGGAGGCGAGCGACCTGGCCCGCCACTTCACGCAGGAATCCATCACGGTGGATGGCGCCGGCCAGGTACACCTGCCCGAACGGCCCGGCCTGGGCATGACCCCGCGCCTGGAGACGTTGCGCCAATTTCTGGTGCCGGTGAAGATCACCGTGAAGGGGCAGGTGGTGTACCAGACGCCGGAGGTGTAGGGGGAAGGGAGATTAGAGATTGGAGATTCGCGCCCCTGACGCGAGATCATCTAACACAAAGGACACAAGAAATAGGATAGCTTCGTGTCCTTTGTGTCTTTGTTTCTTCGTGGTATTTCTTTCGGCGCCTTCGTTCATCCGTGTTGATCTGCGCTCAGTTTCCGCTTCCTGGCCCGCTCCAAAAGCTCCGTGTCACGCGCGCGCACGACGTCCGCCGCGCTGTGCGTAGACCAATCATAGAAGCCGCGCCCCGTCTTCGCGCCCAGGTCGCCACGCGCCACGCGCTCCTTCAGCACCGCGTTCGGGCCGGATTGCGTGTCCAGGTCGGCCAGCAGGTAGCTATGCAGATATTCCACCAGGTCCAGCCCGACCAGGTCCATGTGCTCAAAGATGCCCAACACCGGCGTGCGTGCGCCGAAGCTGGCCTTTAACGCCTCGTCCACTTCTTCGGGCGTGGCAATGCCCTGCTCCACAATCGCCAGCGCCTCGCGCCACAGCGCGTGTTGCAGACGGTTGCCGATGAAGCCCACGCAATCTTTGCGCACCAGCACCGGCGCATGGCCGGTGGTCTTCAAGAACGCGACGAGCGCATCCGTCACCGTGGGCAAGGTCTGCGGGCCGGGTGCGACCTCCACCAACGGCAAAAGGTGCGGCGGGTTCCAATAATGCGCGACGATCACCCGCTCCGGGTGATGCACCCGCGCGGCGATATCCCCTGCGCGCAGGCCACTGGTGGTGCTGGCCAGGACCGTCGTTGGGCGGCACACTTCTTCCAGGTCGGCGAAGAGTAACTGTTTCAGCGCCAGGTCCTCGCTGACAGCCTCGATCACCAGGTCCGCGTCGGCAGCACCGGCAAAGCCGTCAGCCCGCAAAGAGACGCGGCTCACGACCTCATCGATTTCATCGGCGCGCAACAGGTCATAGGCGCTCATGGCTTGCAAGTTGGCGCGCATTTTGGCGCGTGCTTTTTCCAGGTTCGCCTGCGAACGCGAAATGAGCGTGGTGGGGTAGCCGGCCATCGCGCATGTTTGGGCAATCGCCGGGCCCATCTGTCCAGTACCGACAACAGCGACGTGGTGGATTTGGCTGAGTGGCATAGTGAAATTATAACCAGCGCTCACCTAGTTGCGCAAAGAAGGATGAACTATGCCCAGTTAGCCTTCACCAGGTCGCACGGTCATTTGCGCTTGCGGCGCAGCAACAACAGCGCCAGCAACACGTGGGTGGAGAGCGGCCAGACCCACGCCAGATCACCCGGCCCGCCGGGGCCGGTGCACGGCGCAGTGCGATGGATATGGATCAGGCGATAGTCGCGTGTGACGGCGTCGAGCGCTTCGTCGCTCATCTCGCGCGGGCGAACACCCATCAGCGGTGCAACGGCCCCGCTATTGATGAGCACCTGGCGCAGTAAGAGCAGCCGCGCGCCAGGGTCGGTCACTTCTTCGGCTGTGCCGTCCCACCAGCCCTCCGGCAGCCACACTTCCACGTTGGGGTGCACCATGAGGTTGCGATACCAATCCGATATTTTGCCGAAACCGGCGGTGCAATAGAGTTCGCCGTCGATCAGCGCATAATTCACCGGCGAACGGCGCTTGTGGCCGCTCTTGCGCCCGATGTGCG
>DAOUFG010000108.1:0-34775 GCA_034430115.1 Thermoflexales bacterium
CGGCACCCGCCATTGTGCAGGCGGAACAAATCGCGCTGGATATCCTCTATGAAGATGACGACGTGATTGCGGTGAATAAGGCAGCCGGGATGGTGGTGCACCCGGGGGCGGGCAATCAACATGGCACGCTGGCGAACGCGATCTTGGCGCACGCGCCGGGCATCGCAAGCGTCGGCGACCCAACGCGCCCCGGCATCGTTCATCGATTGGACAAAGAGACCAGTGGCATCGTGCTGCTGGCCAAGAATGTAGCCGCCTATAGCGCGCTGCAAGCGCAATTCAAGCGGCGTGTGGTGAAGAAGCTCTACCTGGCGCTGTGTGTGGGCGACGTGCATCCTCCGCGCGGCATCATCAACAAACCCATCGGGCGCGACCCGTTGCACCGCCAGCGCATGGCCGTCATTGTGGGAGGGCGCGAGTCGGTGACGCAGTATGCCGTCGGCGAGGTGTTCAGGGTGGCAGAAACCCGGATGCTCTCAGAGATCGAGTTCCCAAATGCTGAGCCCGTTGAATTGAAGAAGGGCAGCGCCTATTCGTTCGTGCGCGCACGACCGGCTACCGGGCGCACGCACCAGTTGCGCGTACATTTCGCGTCGATTGGCTTCCCAATCGTTGGGGATGCTTTGTATGGGGCGACGCGCCATGACGCGCTCAGTCGCGCGTTGGCACCGCGTCATCTGCTGCATGCCAGTGAAGTGCTTTTTGAATTGCCTTCGTCGGGGAAGGCAATCCATCTATACGCGCCGTTACCAGATGACATGCGGCGCGTGATAGACGTATTAGGGGCTTGATTATTCACCTTCCGGTTTTCTCTGCCGGTCGATAATCTCTTGCGCGATGTTGCTCATTGTGGTGCGGCGCGAGCGCGCACGCATCTGTATCTCGTGATAGGCCTCTTCTTCGCTCATTCCGCTTTGCATCAAGAACCCTTTGGCGCGGTCGATCAACTTGCGGGAGGTGAGTTTATCTTGCAGTTCGTCCACTTTTTCGGCCAGGTGACGGCGATCGCTGAAGGTGGCCATCGCGATGCGCATGGCGGCCACCAGGTCATCGCGCTTGACCGGTTTGATCAGGTATCCCTGCACCGGGATCGACGCGGCGCGATCCAATAACGTGCTTTCGTTATAAGCCGTCAGGATCAGAATCGGAATTGGGCGACTCTTCACAATCTCGGCAGCCGCGTCAAGCCCGTCGCGAAAGGGCATACGCACGTCAAGCAACGCGATATCGGGTTGCTCGCGGTAGGCCAGTGTGACGGCCTCTACTCCGTCTGCTGCGCTATATACGGTATGCCCCAACTCAGATAGGATTGCGCGCAAACCCATACGTATGATTGATTCGTCGTCGGCAATCAATACGCGCAAGCTCTTAGTCATGTGTAAGTACCAACCTCCTGCTTCGTGGCACGATTAATAAACGGATGAACTCGCAAAACATGTGTGCCTAGCGGTACTCGTCATGGAGTCAGGCCAATCATTATACATACCGAAATGATTCGAGCGCGGAATGAATCCACGAATCTGCGCAAATCTTTACGAAACAATGTGCACACGCTAGGCCGCGCTTCTTTGGGTTGCTTCGCGGTCGCGATGATTCGCGTGGATTCGTGGATGCAAACTAATCTCGTGCGATCTCTGCCACGACGGCGAAGTCCTGGTCGGCCCAGCCCCGTTGCATGGCCATGCGCAGCAGTTCGTGCGCCAGGGCGGCGTCGGGCACCGCCACTCCCAGTTCATCGGCGGCGCGCAAGGCGTAGGTCAGGTCTTTGTGCATCCAGCGCAGGGCGAAGTTCGTGTCGGTGTGGTCGCGTGACACCATCTGCTGCGCCTTCATCTTCACAATTGGGCTGCCGACCGCCCCGGTGGTGATTGTTTGCAGAACGGTGTTCATATCCAGCCCGGCCTTCTCGGCCATGGCGATGCCTTCCGCCAGGGCGGTGGCATGGGTTGCGGCGATCATGTTATTGATCAGCTTGTACATCGCGCCGCTGCCGGTGGGCCCAAAATGAATCACGTTGGTGGCAAACGCGGCCAGCACCGGGCGCAACTCCTCGAAGAGTTCCGCCCTGGCGCCGACGAAGAGCGTCAGTTGCCCGGCTGCCGCAGCGGCCTTGCTGCCGGCCATGGGCGCATCCACGAACCGCACGCCTTTCGCCTGTGCCTGAGATGCCATCTCGCGTACCCAGCCCACCGAGAGCGTGGTGCATTCCAGCGCGACGGCGTTTTGCTTCATCGCGCCCAGGGCGCCCTGTTCGCCCAGCCAGATGCCGCGCGAAGCGGCGTCATCTCCCACTACGCTGATCACGATGTCCGCGCCTTCGGCGGCGGCGCGGGGTGAGTCGGCCCACGTAGCGCCCGCGTCGATGAGCGGCTGAGCCTTTTGCTTGGTGCGGTTATAAACCGCCAGCGGGTAGCCCGCCTTCAACAGGTTGCGCGCAATCCCACCGCCCATGATGCCCAATCCGAGTACTGCGATATGTTGCATAAATGCCTCCTATAGATTCTTAGCTGGTTTTGTCGAGAGTGACCGATCAGCCTAAAAAATGAAGCTCAATAAAACAATGAGGAACATCCCAACTGCCAGGAGAATGCTCAAGCTGAGCCCAATGATAAAAGGAATGCCGTCATCCGTCTTTTGAAGCGAAAATGATATTAGCACGCCAAGCACGGGGCACAACTCGGCCACCATCATGGTGAGCGCTATCCATCGTCCGCGTATAGCCTGTCGGCGCAAAGACCGCCCGAACCAGATCCAATAGGCAAACAGGCAAGCCATCGCGCCCACCAGGATTAGTGGGCCGGGGAGAGCAGGAGTGAGCCCCTTGATTCCCAACGCGATAGCGATGATAAGCGTAGTCCCACCCAACAATCTTAAGCCCGGCCAAAGATATGCCAGGAGATTGAGTCGGCGCGGAGCGGTTATGCGTTTTGCTCGTTTGGTCATTTCGTTTTCTCGCGTGTGCATTGGTCATTCCCACCCACTTTCACGCTATGCCGTATTGTTGAGAGAAATGATGCGCGGGCCGGCACGCCGCAATTGTAATGTTGCGCCGGCTTCGTATAATTCCGGAAACAACTGTGGATACAAGACAATCGCTCACGGCTTATCTTTCGCCCGAACAACGCTCGGTTTATGACGCCGTGCTTGCCACGGCGCAGGCGCAGCATGTCGAACTCTATCTGGTCGGCGGGGCTGTGCGTGATTGGCTGATGCGCCAACCGATCGGCGACCTGGATTTTGTGGTGGAAGGGGACGCCATTCCCTTCGCGCAGGCTGTGCGTGCCGCACATGGCGGCGAGTTACAAAGTTACGAGAAGTTCCGCACGGCCACGTGGACCTCTTTCGGCCTGCATACCGATATTGCCACGGCACGCGTCGAGACGTACCCGCGCCCGGCGATTTTGCCGGTGGTGCGGCCTGCGACGTTGCGCGAAGACCTCTCGCGGCGCGATTTCACGGTGAACGCGCTCGCCTTGCGCTTGAACGATGCGTTGCTGCTGGACCCGTTCAATGGGCGTGCCGACCTGGGCCGCCGGGTGATTCGCGCATTGCATGCGCGGAGCTTTATCGACGACCCCACCCGTATGTGGCGCGCGGCGCGCTATGCCACGCGTTTTGGTTTCCAGGTGGAGCCGGCCACGCGCGAATGGATCGACGCCGGCCTGCCCTATGTGAAGGACCTGAGCGGTGAGCGGGTGAAGTATGACCAGGAATTGATCTATGATCTGCCCGCACCAGAGCTGGCGTTGAACTTGTTGGCGGGGTGGGGCGTGTTCAGGGCGCTGGGAATTGCCGTGCCGGAACCCGCAGCGCTGGCCCAACGCTTTGAGCGGGCGCGCATGTTGCTGGCGCGGGGCGAATGGGACACCGCCTCGCTTGGGCTGGCGGAGCGCGACTTAAGCCACGCCGTCGCCTGGGGTGCGCTGACGTATGACCAGGGCCAGATGAGCACCAGTCGCTGGGTGGCGCTCGTGCCGTTCACCAGTGAGGTGCGCGATGCGCTCGTGTCGCTGGGGGCGCTCAGCACGCTTTCGGCCTTGCTCTTTACCGGCAAGGCCAGTTGGCGTTCGGAGCTGTTGCATTTGTTTGGCGGCCTGGCGTTGCTGATGGGCTGGCTATATGACGCCAACGACCAGAAGCGCCATGCGATGTTCGCCCAGTGGCATACCTGGCGCAAGGTGCAGCCCGTATGTAATGGCGCTGCGCTGCGCGCGCGCGGGTTGCCGCCGGGGCCGCGTTATCGTGAGCTGCTCACGCGCTTGCGCACCGCCTGGCTGGATGGCGAGGTGAACACCCCCGAAGGTGAACGTGCGTTGTTGGACAGGTTGTTGGAAGGTAGGGATTAGAGATTGGAGATAGGGGATTTGGGATTAACTACTTTAGTCAGCCTCCAATCTCTTTTTTGTATTGTGAGGGAGTGATGGATCAGATGGGACACATATTTCAGATCAGTATTTCGCGCGGTGGTGTGCCTAAGCGCGCCGTTCATCATGCGCAAGTCGAAACGCTGGGGCTTGCCGGCGATGAGCATCGCGATAAGGTGCATCACGGCGGGCCGGATCGGGCCGTTTGCATTTACTCGCTCGAGAAAATATTGGCTTTGCAGGCCGAGGGGCATCCGATCTTCCCTGGCTCGGTAGGCGAGAACATCACGCTGGCCGGCGTGGATTGGGAAAGCGTCGCACCGGGCAAGCGCATCCGCCTGGGCGAGGAAGTGCTGCTGGAAGTGACCCGGTATACGACGCCGTGTAACAACATCACAGGTTCGTTTTCAGATCAGGACTCGGATCGCATCTTGCAAAAGATGCACAGCGGCTGGAGCCGCGTGTATGCGCGCGTGTTGCAGCCGGGGAAAGTGCGCATCGGGGATAGGGTCACTTTGGAGCCATAGACTGTCTGGGGCCATTAATGTGGCTGGAGCTTCTCTCAGTAGAGACGGCTCGCCGATGACTGAACCCATTTACGGAATGTGTGTGACGAAGGGGGCCCAATGCCTTACTGGCGAACCTACTATCATCTGGTTTGGACGACCAAGAATCGTGAGCCGTTGATTACGCCCGAGGTTGAAAAGCGGCTATACCCATACCTATTGGGCAAAGCGAGAGATATCTGTGTCCGCGTCTATGCAATTAATGGATGGAGCGATCACGTCCACCTGGTCGTCTCTATTCCCCCAACACTTTCTGTTGCAGACGTGGTGAAGCGGTTGAAAGGAGCAAGCTCGCACGACCTTGGCTCGCTGGGGGTGGTGTTTGAATGGCAGCGAGGCTATGGTGTGTTGACGATGGGGGAAAAGCAACGGCCATTTGCCGAACAGTATGTCAGGGAACAAAAAACGCATCATGCTGAGGGGGCAGTCATTCGTGCGCTTGAGCACTGTGCCGAGTTGGACGAGGGACCGGCGAAGACCGATACTCCAGTAAAGATAGATTCCTTGGCTGTGAGAGAGGAGGAGCCTCCTGCTTACGATGTGACTGATGCTGGCCCGTTTTGACAGCGAATTGGTCCATTATGAGATGGTTGCGTGCCTGTGAATGAATTCACAGTCTATGGAGTGAAAACATGCTGAAGCATGTTAGCTGCATTGCGTAGGCACCGGCATGTACTATGAACGTGCTTTAGCGCGTTTTGTTTGCCGCTAGACCGTGAATTGATTCACGGGGCTATCTTTAGCCGATTCAGCGCTCCCCGACGTATGAGCAGGTTGTGTGGTTCGTCACAGCCAAAGGCTCGACGCCATCTGTTGCCCGTGACACACGCATGAATGAGGACGGCCCAACAATCCGCCGCTCGTAAAGATGTGTCGTTGTCGTAGGGGCGCATGGCCGTGCGCCCCTACATCTACAAGCGAATCTATGCCATGTAGGGCGGCATGTTCAAGATGTCTGGGGATGTGTTTCGCACGGTGGTGGCCTGGCCCCGCCTCGTTATGCAATCCTTAAAATAAAGCGCGAAACGGCGCATTTGTGCTATCCTGCTGAAACAGAGGAGTTAGACATGCGAACCAGGTCTGACTCCTTCATCGTCTCTAACTAGAATGGGGTTCCGGGTGATATTTTATTGAGCCGGGGCTCCTTACACACTCGATACGTTAAGGTTGGTGGGTTGTGTCATTTGTGCATCTGCATGTACATTCGGAATACTCGATGCTGGACGGCCTGGGGCGTGTGAAGTTGCTCGCCAAACGCGCGAAGGAACTTGGCATGCCTGCCCTGGCGCTAACGGATCATGGGGTGATGTACGGCGCAATCGAGTTCTTCGATGCCTGTAACGACGCCGGCATCAAACCCATCATCGGCATAGAGGCCTACCTGTGCAAGCGTGGCCGCAGGATGGATCAGAAGGACTCTGCGCAGGATCGCGGCCCGCATCACCTGTTGTTGCTGGCGGAGAATAACGAGGGGTACCGCAACCTGATGCACCTGGCCAGCTTGGCGCAGATCGACGGCTTCTATTACAAACCGCGTATCGACCACGAGACGCTGGCGAAATATTCCGCCGGCGTCATCTGCACGTCGGGCTGCCCTTCCGCCGAAATCCCACGCCTGATCCTGGGCGGCCAGATGGAAGAAGCCAAGCAAGCCATCCAGTGGTACCAGGACGTTTTTCAGGATCGCTTCTACCTGGAGATACAGGAACACGACCTGGACGAGCTTGCGCCCATCACGCCGACGCTGGTGCAGTGGTCGCACGAGATGAACATCCCGCTCGTCGCCACCAACGACGTGCACTACGTGAAGAAGGAAGACGCCATCGCGCACGACCTGATGTTGTGCATCCAGACCAACTCGCTCTATGGCGATACGAAGCGTATGCGCATGAACAACGACTCGTATTACCTGAAGAGCGAAGAGGAAATGCGGGCCACCTTCGACCCGATTGCGCCGGAAGCGGTCTCTAACACCGCGCAACTGGCCGATCGATGCAGCGTCAGCCTGAAGACCAAGCAGTTCCACCTGCCCAACTTCAAGCGCCCCGTGGAGTACGCCTCGGACGCCGACTATCTGCGCGCGCTGTGTGCCAAGGGCTTTGAAGAGCGCTACGGCGTCACCCTGGAGCCGGTGCCGGGCGAAAGCGACGAGCCGATTGACATGACCAAGCGCTCGTCGCTGGCGTTGCCCAGTTCTGCGAACAACCCGAACTTGCGGCCCTCCGCGTTGCGCCAGCGCCTGGAATATGAGTTGGGCATCATCATCACGATGGGGTTTGCCACCTACTTCCTCATCGTGTGGGACTTGATCCGCTTTGCGCGTGAGAACAACATCTGGTGGAATGTGCGCGGCAGCGGCGCAGGCAGCGTCGTTTCACACGTCTTGGATCTGACCAATATCGAGCCGGTGAGCAACGACCTGTTGTTTGAGCGCTTCTTGAACCCTGGGCGCGTGACCATGCCTGATATCGACATGGACTTCCCCGACGATCAGCGCAACCGGCTGGTGGATTACACCATCGCCAAATATGGCAAGGAGCAGGTCGCGCAGATCATCACCTTTGGCACGATGGCGGCACGCGCCGCATTGAAAGACGTGGCGCGCGTGTTAGACCTGCCGGTGGGTGAAGTCTCGCGCATGACTTCGCTGGTGCCGGCCATCCCGGGCAAACCCGTCAGCTTGAAGGATGCCCTGGAGCAGGTGCCCGACCTGAAGAATATCTACGATGGCGAAGCACACTTACACGACCTGTACGACAAGGCCATGCTGGTGGAAGGCAGCGTGCGCAATGCCGGCACGCATGCGGCGGGCGTGGTGATCGCCGATAAGCCGCTGATCGAGTACGTGCCGCTGCACCGCCTGACGGGCACTCCCCTCAGCGAGAACCTGAACGCCATCACGCAGTTTGAAATGATGCACCTGGAGTCCATCGGCTTGCTCAAGATGGATTACCTGGGTCTATCGATGTTGACGATCATGCGCAAGGCGTGCGAGTTGATTCAACAGCGGCACGGCGTTTCGCTCACGTTAAACACCATTCCGATTCACGACCCGTGCATCTATCAGACGCTTTCTAAGGGCGACGTGATGGGCATCTTCCAGGTGGAAGGAACGGGCATGCGCAACCTGATGATGCAGATGAAGCCCACGCGCTTTGAAAACATCATCGCGGCGGTGGCGTTGTTCCGGCCCGGCCCAATGGAACAGATCCCCACCTACATCCGGCGCATGCACGGCGAGGAAGAGACGACCTACCGCCACCCCGACCTGGAGCCCGCGCTGAAAGAGACCTACGCCATCATCGTTTATCAAGAGCAAATCATGCGCGTGGCGCGCGACATCGCCGGGTACTCGGTGGGCGAGGCCGATACCATCCGCAAAGCCGTCGCCAAGAAGAACGCCGAGGCGATGGCGAAACATAAGACCAAGTTCCGCGAAGGCGCTATTAAGAAGGGCTACAGCGCAGAATTGGCCGAGGGGATTTGGAGCGATATTGAGTTCTTCGCGCGTTACGGCTTCTGCAAAGCGCACGCCGCCGACTACGCGCAGATCACCTGCCAGACGGCTTATCTGAAGACGAAGTACACCGTCGAATACCTGACCGCGTTGATGACCTGCGAAGCCGGCAACACCGAAAAGATCGCCACCCTGGTGGCCGATGCCAAGGGGCACGGCATCGATGTTTTGCCGCCCAGCGTGAACAACAGCATCGCCGATTTCTCCATCGAGGACGTTGAAGAAGCGCCGGCAGGCAAAGATCAGAAGTCTGGCGCAGTCGTCAGGTCGAAGATCCGCTTTGGCCTGATGGCCGTCAAGAACGTCGGCCAGGGGCCGGTGGATGCCATCGTCAAGGCGCGCCAGGCGGGCGGCCCATTCAAGTCGCTGGATGATTTCTGCAACCGCGTGGACATGACGCAGGTCAATAAGCGCGCCCTGGAATCGTTGATCAAAGTCGGCGCCTTTGATGAATTTGGCCCGCGCTATAAGCTGCTGGCGGTGATCGACCAGATGGTGGGCCTGGCGACCCAGGCGCGCAAAGCCGCCGAGCGCGGGCAGTTCATGATGTTCGACGCCTTCGGTGGCGACAGCGACGAGACGTTCATCGTGTTGCCCAACAACGTCAAAGAGATCCCGCGCAAAGAACTGCTCAATTACGAGAAGGAACTGATCGGCGCCTACGTGTCGGAGCACCCGCTCTCGGCGGCGATGGCCAGCCTGCGCGAGTACATCACACACACCAGCGCCCAGTTGACCGAGGGCGACCACGGCCAAAAGGTCGTGCTGGCCGGCGTGATCACCATGGTGCGCCCGCACGTCTCCAAGACGGGCAAGTCGATGGCGTTCGCCGAGTTGGAAGACCTGTATGGCCGGGTGGAACTGACCATCTTCCCGCGCACCTGGGAGGAGTACCAGGACAAAATTCAACGCGACAAGGTGGTGGTGGTGTGGGGCAAGGCCGAAGTACGCGAAGGGAATGCCCCTAAGCTGCTGGTGGAGCGCGTCAGCGATAGCCTGACCCGCGCCGTCTCCGCAGATGCAGCGCCGACCTATGCCGTCGCGGAAGAGGTCGTCCCCTACGCAAGCGACCCGCCCGCCTCGCGCGAGAACGTGCTGCATGAAGAGCGCGCCGCCGATTACGAGACGCCGCCGGAGCCAGACTTTTACCCTGGGGCAGCCTCGTTGCCGAACGACTGCGACATTTGGGCGCCCGATGGCTCGCTGATCGCGCCACCGGCGCAGACTGATGCTACACCGGCCCTGCCGGAACCTGCGCCTCATGCAGAAGCGCCAGCGCCGATGACCCAGGCGGCGCACGTCCCGATGGCCGAGGCGCATCCCACGCCACAAGTTGAGTCGCCGGTGGCCGTAAGAGTAGCAGCACCGCCAGTAGCAGCGCCCGTTACTGTTGCACCGCGCGTGGAACCGCAGAGCGCGTCTGTGTCCCCCGCCATACCCAGGGTGCCACCCGCGTCCGCATATTCCAGCACCGGCGACTTCCAGTCACCGCTGACCAATCTGCTGATGATTGTCATCCGGCGTTGCGGAGATACATCGCAAGACGTGGCGCGCCTGGAGGCCGTGCATCAGACGCTCTTGACGTTTAAGGGCAAGCAGCGCTTCAGCATCTGTTTGCGCAACGCCGGCCGGCGCGATATGACGCTGGACTTCCCCAACGACACAACGCACGATTGCCCCGAACTGCGCCAAAAACTTGCTCAATTGGGTGCTGACCTGCGATAAGCGGCTTGTCGCGGCCAGTTGCCAGGATGCCCACCCCGCTAGATGAGGGCCGCGCAATGCAAGCGCGAATTGCAAACCCGGAAGACAGGCTGGAGCACAATCCGGCCTTTTCCGATGAAATAGCGATGCGATATGCCACCACCACTAAGGAATGCCCCGGTTTGGTTACATAACGTTTGGCCCTTGCTGACGCGGCGATGGATTGCTTTACATATCTATCCTCCGGGGAAAGGTGAAAAAGACCCACCGCCGAATGTTAAGAGTTCAGGTCTATCTTGCGTGAATGCTCGGATATATAATGTATCGCTGTTGTAGGCATGATATTAGTAAGGAGAAGAGACACCAACTGCCACCGCATTTCCATCTGCGGCGCCTTCGTTGCGCCGCGTATTAGTATTAAATGCGACATATGAACCATTGAGCGTGGTTCCAATGCCGCGCGCCATTCATCTGCTCTTGTCGGAGAAAGCAGAAGTCATCGAGTCCGACGGGCTGGTGATCCATAGCCAAAGCATGAGCTTTACGGCGCCGGTGGTGATTCGGCTACGCTATTACGTCCGCATCCCTCATAATTTGCCCATGCCACTTTCTCGGCGGGCCATTCTCATGCGAGATAGCTTCACCTGCCAGTATTGTGGTGTGCAACCGGGGCGTGAACATCTCACCATCGACCACATTTTGCCGCGCTCGCGCGGCGGGCGCACCGATTGGGAGAATACCGTTGCCGCTTGCGGCGCTTGTAATCGCAAGAAGGGCAATCGCACGCCGGAGGAAGCCAATATGCCGCTCCTGCGCCCCCCTGTGCGCCCGCGCTTCTGGGCGATGGCGCTGCTGATGGGCCCGGGGCACGATGCCTGGCGCAAATATCTCTTCATCAAATAACGTGTCTCCTCACGTTTCACTCATCACATTCCAGTCACCATGAAATCAAAGTTACCCGGAATCGTCGTTATCCTGGCAGCGGTGGGCTTTGCCGTCTGGTTCATGTGGCCCGGCACGGGGCAACAGTTGGAAGCTTTCACCGGCGAGCAGGCGCGCGCATCACAACTGCGCGCGTTGTGGAACCTGTTGTTGAACGTTGCGCGGCCGCCGCTTGACCTGGCACCGCAGGCGCAGATCAGCGATGCGAGCGGCCTGAGCCCGTATGGGGTGAACACATTTTTGGAGCAGGAAGTGGAGCCGGCTAAGCGGGAGCGCAGCCTGCAGATGATCAAAGACTCCGGCTTCACCTGGGTGCGCCAGGAGTTCCCCTGGGCCGATATCGAGATCGACGGCAAGGGCGACTATACCGACCGGCGCAACCCGCCCGAACGTAGCGCATGGGATAAATATGACAACATCGTGACGCTGGCGGATAAGTATGATCTGCAACTCATCGCCCGCCTCAGTTCGCCGCCTGCCTGGTCGCACCAGGGCTATAAGGACCTGGGCCAGTTCGGCCCGCCGGCCGACTTCACCGACTTCACCGATTACGTGCGCACGGTGGTGACGCGCTATAAGGGGCGCATCCACTATTATCAGATTTGGAATGAGCCGAACATCTACCCGGAGTGGGGCGATCAGCGCGTGAACCCGGAGGACTACACCAGGCTGCTGTGCAGCGCCTACCAGGCGGCCAAAGCGGTGGACCCGAACATCGTCATTATTAGTGCGGCGCTTGCGCCCACCGTGGAGCAGGACGGGCGCAACTTGAGCGACCTGATCTTTTTGCAACGCATGTACAATGCCGGCGCCGGTAAATGCTTTGACGTGCTCGCGGCGCAGGGGTACGGGCTATTTTCCGGGCCGGGCGACCACCGGCTCTCGCCGTTAACGACCAACGTCGCCCGGCATACCCTGTTGCGCGATATTATGGTACACAACGGCGACGCGAACAAATCGATTTGGCTGTCTGAGCTAAATTGGGATGCGGTACCCAATACACCGGGTACAATAGAGGACTGGGGCAAGTATGGCGTGGTCACTGAGCAGGACCAGGCGCGTTATGTCCCCCAGACTTATGAGCGTGCCAGGAAGGAATGGCCGTGGGTCGGCGTAATGTCGGTCTGGTTTTTTAAGCGCGCATCGGACGCGGAGCGCAACCAGGCATGGTATTACTTCAGAATGTTGGAGCCGGATTTTTCAACGACGCCACTTTATGGTGCAATGCGGAGTTATATTCAGCAAGAACGATAGAAGCAATAAATTTCAGGTTCTTTTAGAATCTTAAAGAGAGCGTTGACAAGAGCCAGTGCCATTGGTAAACTAGTCACTGTTAAACAACTTCTGGCATACGGATGGAAGAGTGGGCGATGAACCCACTCTTCCTTTTCTACGGCGCAGGAGTCCGTACGATGAAAAGCGAGTTTACGTTAGCCTTAAACCAAATCTGTTCCGAGCGCAATCTGCCGCGTGAGATCATCACGCAAGTGTTGGAGAGTGCGCTGGCCACGTCGTATCGCAAGAACGCGAACATCATGGCCAGCCAAAACGTGGCAGTCAAGGTAGACATCGAAAATGGCGACATGCGCGTGTTTGTCGAGAAAGAAGTCGTAGAAGTCGTCATGGATGATCGCACCGAGATATCTCTGGAAGAGGCCAAGCTGGAAAAGCCGGATGCAGAGCTGGACGACATCATCATGGTAGACGTGACGATGAAAGACTTCGGACGGATTGCCGCGCAAAACGTCAAGCAAATGATCGTCCAGAAGCTGCGCGATGCCGAGCGGGATTTCCAATATAACACCTACGCCGAGCGCGAAGGTGAGATCGTGCATGGCATCGTTCAGAGCGTCAACTCGACAAGCGCCATGCTGAACCTCGGCCGTGCAGAAGGGACGTTGCTGCGCAAGGAGCAAATCCCGGGTGAGCGGCTGAACCCGCAGCAGCATGTGCGTGCCTACGTCACTGAGGTGAAGCGCACCAATCGTGGCCCGCAAATCATGTTGTCGCGCACGCACAAGAATATGCTGCGCCGGCTGCTGGAGATCGAAGTCCCCGAGATTCAGAAGGGCCAGGTGGAGATCAAGTCCATCGCCCGCGAAGCCGGGTCTCGCTCTAAGGTGGCTGTGGCGGCTCTTCAACCGGGGATTGACCCGGTGGGAGCCTGTGTAGGCCAGCGCGGGACGCGCGTGCAGAGTATCGTCAATGAATTGAATGGCGAAAAGATCGACGTGATCGAATGGAGCGCCGATCCGACGGTGTTTATTACCAAGGCGCTGGGGCCGGCCAAAGTGCTGGCTGTGCATCCCACGCCCGATGGCAAAGACCAAAAGAGTGGCACTGTGATCGTGCCGGACGATCAGCTTTCGCTGGCGATTGGGCGCGAGGGCCAAAACGCGCGCCTGGCCGCCAAGCTGACGGGTTGGCACATTGATATTAAGAGTGGCAGCGAAGCGCTGGGCGAGGCACTGGTGAAGATCGCTGAAGACGCGCGCTTACGAGATTGGGTCGGCCCCGATGTCGTGCAGTCCGTGCCCATGCTGCGTGAGCTACTGGTGCGCCAACGCGCGACGCCTACGCCACTTTCATCTGAGGAATTTCTCATCGTGAAGCGCACACTGGACAGCGTGTATGCCTATTCGACGCAGAGCGTCAAGCCGGACGTAAAGGTGGAACCTGCCGTGCCCGATGCGCGGCGTGAGGCGCTCAATGCAGCGTTGGCTGCCATCCCACAGAGGACATACACCGTCCCGATTGAGCAATTGAACCTGTCGCCGCGCGTGATGCAGCACATCATCGCCGCCGGGGTGCTCTCGGTGGGGCAGTTGCTGGAACGGCGCGTGCGTGGGGACGAAGGGCTGCTGTCGATTGAAGGTGTTGGCTCCAAGGCGCTGGGTGAGATCAAGACGGCGCTAGACAAGGTATTGGAGCAATACCAGGGCAGCGAGCCGCAACCGGCGGCGGAAAGCGCACCGGTCGAGCCGGAGGCTGTGCCTGCCACGGAAGCGCAAGCGCCCGCCCAGCCCGAAGCGGCTGCCCCCGAAACGCCCGTGGAGCAAACGCTGGCCGGTGAGCCTGCCGAAGAGACGGAGACCGCAGAGGAACCCGAAGCGGAAGAGACTGAAGAGACAGAAGAGGAAGAAGAACGCTCGCCGCAGCAAATCTTCTTGGAGGCTATGGGACAAACAGCGCCGGATGTCCCTGGCGCCGCGAAGGGGGCCCCCAAGAAGAAGGATAAGGACAAGGACAAAGATAAAGGAAAGAAGGGCGGGCGAGATCGTGTGTTAGTATTTGACGAGGAGCTTGGGCGCACGGTGGTGCAGCGCAGTCGCAAGCCGGGCCGCGCGAACGAGTTATTCGACGATTTGGATGAAGAGTAAGGCGCGGGTGAAGCATGTGCCGATGCGCACATGCGTCGGCACACAGACACAACATCCTAAACGGGAAATGGTGCGTCTGGTGCGCACGCCCGATCATCATATCGTCGTCGATGTGAGTGGAAAGTTGAGCGGCAGCCGTGGCGTGTATCTCAGTAAGAGCCATCAGGCCGCAGAAATGGCGATTAAGAATAAGCGGCTGGAAGCCGCGTTTGAACAGCCGGTGGCGCAAGAGGATATCGATGCCATTCTGGCATATTTTAGTCAATTCCCATAGCGGACGAGTTGGGCGGGCAGTACCAATTGATATGCACGCCCGCAACGATTAGCTGTGTTGATACGTAGCGGAACAATGGTCAAACAAGGGCGCCCACATCAGAAGATGATGTGGTGTTCCTGTTGGACCGCACATGAACCGGCGAGTATTTGGAGCTTAATATGACTGAGACGCTCTGAGCGTGTCTATCATAGAGCGGATGTTAAGCTCGCTCGTCGAATAGTTTTGTGTTTCGCATCCAACAACGCAGGCTGATCCAGCCTGCGTTGTTTTTGCTATAACACGTTAGCTGAGCGCCCCGGCATGAAGGCCGGATTGAACTGTCGATTAGACAGGGGTGCTCGTGGAAGGTGGTGCAAATGGCGACCTTAACAAGAGATTCTGCAAAGCCGGCGAACCCGGCGAGCGGCCGCAATAGTAATCGCGGCGGCAGTAACCAGGGCCGGGGAGGGCGGGACAACCGTGCGCCTGCGCAATCTGATCGCAGACAGCCTGCACAGCCTGAGCGGAAACCGGAAAAGAAAGTTGTAGAGTTGCACGAGACGACGACCGTCCGTGAACTTGCCACGTTGATTAACAACAGCCCCATTAACGTCATCCGCGAGTTGATGAACAACGGCGTGATGGCAAACATCAATCAACAGCTCTCTTTTGACGAAGCTGCGATTGTGGCTGATGCGTTTGGTTACGAAGCCAAACCGAAGCAAGTCGCCGTGCCCCTGGAAGAACCGGCGGCGCAGGTGATCGACCCGGCGACGGGCAAGACGGTGCTGACGAAAACCGTAACGCTGCGCCAGCGCCTGTTGGCGCGCGAATCCGCGGATATGCACGAGCATCGCCCGCCGGTGGTCACCGTGATGGGCCACGTGGACCACGGCAAGACGTCGCTACTGGACGCAATCCGCAAGACGAATGTAGCCGCCGGCGAGGCGGGTGGCATCACGCAGCACGTGGGTGCCTACCAGGTGGAGAACGAGGGCAGGAAAGTGACCTTCTTGGATACCCCCGGCCACGAAGCGTTCACCGCCATGCGCGCCCGTGGTGCGCAGGTGACGGATGTCGCGGTGCTGGTGGTCGCGGCCGACGACGGCGTCATGCCGCAGACGCGCGAAGCGATCGCACATGCCAAGGCAGCGCAGGTGCCGATCATCGTGGCGATGAACAAGATCGATAAGCCGAATGCCAACCCCGACCTGGTGAAGCAACAACTGGCCGAGGCTGGGCTTATCCCCGATGATTGGGGCGGCGACACGATGGTGATCCCCGTTTCCGCAAAGCAGCGCAAGGGCATCGAAGACTTGATCGAAGGCATCGTGCTGCTGGCCGATTCGCTGGATACGATCCGTGCCAACCCCGAACGCAAGGCCATCGGCACGGTGCTGGAGGCCGAACTGGATAAATCCAGGGGCGCGCTGGCGAACGTGCTGATTCAAAACGGCACCCTGAACCTAGGTGATGCTTTCGTGGCGGGCACGGTGCATGGACGCGTGCGCGCTATGTTTGATTTCCGCGGTCACCGCGTCAAGAAGGCCGGGCCGTCCACACCAGTGAGCATTATCGGGATGTCGGATGTGCCAGTGGCAGGCGATATCCTGGAAGTGGTGGAAGACGACCGCGCGGCGCGTGCACGGGCCGAACAGAACCGGGCCGCCGTCGCCAGGGAGAATGGGCCGTCACGCGCGACGACCTTGCAGGAATACTTTGCGCAGGCCAAGGCCGGCAAGGCCAAGAAGCTGCTCCTGATCATCAAAGCCGACAACCAGGGCACGCTGCCGCCCATCGTGGAGTCGCTGGAGCGGCTGAACACCGAGGGCAGCGAAGTGAAGTTGGAGATCATCAACAAGGGCATCGGTGGCATTACCGAGTCCGACGTGGAACTGGCCGTGGCTTCGAACGCGGTCATCCTGGGCTTCGAGGTGGATATCGATAACGCGGCGCGGCGTAAGGCCGAGTCCAGCCACGTCGATGTGCGCCGCTACGACGTGATCTACAAGATGATCGAAGACGTGGAACTGGCGCTGAAAGGCATGTTGGCGCCCAAGCTGGTGCAGCGCCCGATTGGCACCGCCGAAGTGCGGCAGGTCTTCAAGATCGGTAAAGTTGGCATGGTGGCGGGCATCATGGTCCGCAGCGGCGTGGTGCAGCGCAATGCGAAGGCGCGTCTTTCCCGTGATAACAAGGAGCTATTCACCGGGGCTGTCGGCTCGCTTAAGCGCCTGACCGACGACGTGCAGGAAGTGCGCCAGGGCTTTGAGTGCGGTGTGAGCCTGGACGGTTTCACCGACTACAAGCCGGGCGACACATTGGAATTCTTTGTAGAAGAATATAAGTAGATGAGCAAGAAGTACGAGAAGCGCGTGAGCGAGCTTGTGCGGGAGCGACTGGCGACGTTGATCGAGCGCCGCCTGAGCGACCCGCGCGTATCGGGTGTAACGGTGACGGATGTGGAAGTGTCGTCTGATACACGCGTGGCGAAAGTGTTTTACAGTTTGATCGGCGACGAGCAAGCCAAACAACAGGCCGCGCTTGGCCTGGAAAGCGCGGCGGGTTGGTTGCGCCGTGAATTGGGGTTGAACCTGCACACGCGCCACACGCCGGAATTGATTTTCGAGTATGACCCATCGCTGGAGCATGGCGCACGCATGTCGCAGTTGCTGGATGAATTGAAGGCCAAGGAAGCGGCGCGCAATGTGGAGAATCCTCCAAGCTCTCAAGCAGGCGGCCGGTCATGAGCAATTCTCCATTTGCGTTTAATTCAGATTCCATCGATGCATTGCAGGGCCAACCCGCGTTGGGCGTGAATCTGCCGCAGGCGTGGCAGGAGGCCGAAGGTTATCTGCGGCGTGCCCAACGCATCCTGGCGATCACGCATGTATATCCCGATGGGGATGCCATCGGCAGCTTGTTGGCGTTCAGCAAGGGCATGCAGAGCCTGGGAAAGACGGTGACAATGGCTTGCCAGGACCCGGCGCATCCACGTTTCGATTACCTTGCCGGGGTGCATGACATACGCCAATCGGGCGAGGGAAACTTTGACCTGCTGGTGTCCATCGACGCGAGCGACCTGCAACGCCTGGGCACGATTTTTGTGCCGGTGCAGCATGCCCGCATCCCGCTGGTGATGTTTGATCACCACATCACCAACACGCTGTTTGGCGCGGTGAACGTGGTAGACCCGACGGCCGGCTCTTCGGCGGAAGTGATCTATAAACTGCTGCGGCGGATGGACGTGCACATCACGCAGGAGATGGCCATTGCGTTGTTGACGGGCATCGTCACAGATACACTAGTCTTTCGCACTTCTTCCACCTCGCCCGATACGCTGGCGACGGCGATGGATTTGATGCGCGCCGGCGCTTCATTGCCCGACATCACGCGCCAGGCGCTGGTGTTGCGCTCATACGACTCGCTGAAGTTTCTCGCCGCGGGCATCGTGGCTTCGCAACTGGAAGACGGCATCGTCTATGCCAGCATCAGCCGCAAGATGCGCAAGGAACTGGGCGTGAAAGAGGAGCGCGGCGACGCCGGCCTGGTGGGCACGCTCATCACCGCCATGGAAGCGCACGTGGCCGTGGTATTCGTGGAGAATGCCGACGGCAGCATTGAGGTGGGCTTCCGCAGCGCGCCGGGGTACGACGTGTCGCAGGTGGCGTTTGAATTCGGCGGCGGCGGACACCCGGCGGCGTCGGGATGCACATTGCCCGGACCGATGCGCGATGCCGTCAACCGCGTTATCCCGCGTTTGCGCCGGATGATCCGCGAAAAGTGAATGGCCTGCTGCTGATCGATAAACCGGCCGGGTTTACCTCGCATGACGTGGTCGCGCGGGTCCGCCGCGCGATCAATATGCGCGCCATCGGGCATGCCGGAACGTTGGACCCCTTTGCTACCGGCTTGCTCATCCTGTGCATCGGGAACGCCACGCGCCTGAGCGAATACCTGATCGGCGAAACCAAGACTTACACCGGGCGTATGAAGTTGGGCGAACGCACCAACACCGATGACCTAGACGGCGAGGTGGTCGAAACCCGCCCTGTGCAGTTTGGCCCGGCCGACCTGCAGCGCGCGGCGGAGGCTTTCAAAGGCGAGATCATGCAAACGCCGCCGCAATATTCGGCCATCCAAATCGGCGGCAAGCGCGCATATAAGCTGGCCCGGCATGGCGAGACGGTGGACATCCCAGCGCGACAGGTGCGCATCGATGCGTTGGAATTGCGGCTGGTGGATGATCAGGCGCACGAGCCGGATGCAAGCCCCTTGCCTGCTGTTCCCCATCCCGCATCATTCGTTGACCTGCGCGTCACCTGCACCGCCGGGACCTATATCCGTGCCCTGGCGCGTGACATCGGCGAATTGCTGGGCTGTGGTGCGCACCTGACGTCGTTGCGGCGCGTGCAAAGCGGCAGCTTTTGCGTGACGGAGGCCGTGCCGCTGGAGCGGTTCGTACAGGCGGCGGCGGAAGGTCGCTGGCAGCAGTCTCTATTACCGATGGACCGCGCCGTGACGCATTTGCCCGTGGCGCGCCTGGATGCGCAGGCGACGTTGCGCTTCGTGATGGGCCAACCGATTAGCCCCAACTTCGACGTGAACCCGGCGGATGGCGCCGCGTGTCGCGTGTATGATGCGCAGCAGCAGTTTATCGCCATTGGCCAGTATGATGCGGCACGCAAGTTGCTGCGCCCCTTAAAGGTGTTTCATCAAACTGAATGACCCTGTGCCGATTAAGCTATGCAGAAGTTTCATTCATTTTCAGAGATTGCGCTGCCCACCGCATCGGTAGGCACGGTGGGCACGTTCGACGGCGTGCATCTGGGTCACCAGAGCCTGTTGCGCGCTGTGGTGGATGATGCTCACTCGCGTGGGCTACTGGCGGCGGTGGTTACCTTCTTCCCCAGCCCGCGCGTCGTTTTGGGGCGCGCGCCAGCGCTTTATCTGACGCTGCCCGACGAGAAGGCGCAGCAGATGGAGACGCTGGGCGTGGACGTTTTGCTCACTATGACCTTTAACCGTGAGACGATCCAGACCTCGGCTGCCGAGTTCGTGCGCCTGATGCTGCACCATTTGCACATCGTCAGCCTGTGGATCGGCCACGACTTCGCGCTGGGCAACAAGCGCCAGGGTGACGCAGCCTACCTGAAGGAACAGGGAGCGGAGCATGGCTTCGTCGTGAACGTCATAGCGCCGATCAGCGCCGGGCAGGCCGAAGTCTCCAGCACGCGCGTGCGCGCGGCGCTGGCCAATGGCGACGTGCGTGAGGCGACGCTCTGCCTGGGGCGGCCGTTCCGCGTGACGGGTACGCGCCAGGACGCCGTTCGCTTGCGGGTACCCGAACAGCATGTCGTCCCGGCGCCGGGCGTCTATCGCGTGTTAGTATCTGGTGCGCCGGGGCGTGTCAACATCCCGGCTGAGGATCGCACGGAAGTGATCTGCCTGGATCAACCGGCCACCTGTGAGACGCCCGTGGGCGTGCCGGTGGACATCGACTTCTTGGAGCAGGCGACTGACTAAATGAGAGATGGAGGCGGCATGTGGCGAAGGTGAACATCCCTATTCGCAAAGTGCGCATCGGCATCACAAATTTTTTCCGCCGGCGCAGACACGTGCCACGCTATGTGCTCATCACGCTCAGCGGCGAGATCAGCGAAATCCCGGTGCAGCGCTCGCCGCTTCGCCTGCCGTTCGTCAAGCGTTTCTTGCCGCCCGACCCGCTCAGCGTGAGCGTCGTGCGACGCATATTGGAGCAAATCGCCCTGGACCCGCGCGTGGAAGGCGTGGTGCTGAAGATCGAGTGCATGGCCAGCGCGGCCACCTATCAGAGTTTGCGCACAGTGTTGCAGGAATTTCGTGCGCATGGCAAGCGGCTGATTGCCTACGCAAATTCGTTCGGCCCGTTCCAATACTACCTGGCCTGTGCCTGCGACCAGATCATCATGCCCCCCAGCGCAGAATGGGGCGTGATCGGTTTTCTGCGCGAGTATCTCTTTTATAAGGATGCGTTGGAGCGCGCAGGCATCGGGGTGGACGTGATCAACGTCTCACCCTACAAGTCGGCCTTTGATCAATTCGTGCGCACCGATTTTTCAGCCGAGTCGCGCGCGCAGGCGGAATGGCTGCTGGATGCGCAATACGATGAACTGGTGCACGGCATCGCCGAAGGGCGCAAGCTCAGCCCGGAGCAGGTGCGCGCGTTGATCGACGCGGCCCCATATGGCGCGCGTGATGCCGCCTTGCGCGGGTTGTTAGACGGGGCGCTCTATGAAGATGAATTAGAGACTTACCTGGCGCCCCAGCCGGGTGAGTCTCCCGTGGATAAGCCGAAAGCGAGGCCGCCCCGTGTGCTGGAACTCTACGATGAGGTAGCCGGGACGTTGCTCATCCCCTATCAGGCCTATGCACCAAAGCTGATCGGCGTGGTGCGCGTGGAAGGCACGATTGTAGAAGGCAAAAGCCAGAACCTGCCGCTGCCGGTGCCCGTGCCGTTCTTGGGCAATCGCTTCTCTGGCTCCGAATCGGTGACGCAGGCCTTGCGGCACGCCGCCGAGGATGAGCATATCGCTGCGGTGGTGCTGTATGTGGATTCGCCGGGCGGAGGTGTGCTGGCTTCGGACTTGATCGCGCGCGAAGTGCGCAAGCTGCGCGAGAAGAAACCCGTGGTGGCTTACATGAGCGGGGTGGCCGCGTCGGGCGGCTATTACGTCTCGGCTTTGGCACAGCGCATCATCGCCCAGCCGCTCACCATCACCGGCAGCATCGGCGTCATCTCCATGAAGCCCAACTTGCACGAGGCCGAGGGCAAGCTTTCGCTGCACCGCGTGACGTTGAAGCGCGGCGAGCGGGCCGGCCTGTATAGCACTTCGGAGGCGTTGGATGCGGATGATTATGCGGCTGTCGCATCGACAATCGCGCGCGCCTATGACGATTTCAAGCGCCTGGTGGCGGAGGGGCGCAAGCTAGACGTGGCGGACCTGGAGCCAATCTCGGGCGGGCGCGTGTGGACCGGCGCAATGGCCAAAGCGCGCGGGCTGGTGGACGAACTGGGGGACTTCACCGTTGCGCTGCGACAGGCCCAGGAACTGGCCGGCTTGCCGGCCGACCGGCGCGCCAGGGCGGTGAGCATCATGCCGCCGCGTAAGTTCATGTTGCCCGCGCTGCCCACACCGCAAGCACATTTTGACGGCCTGGATAGGCTCGTGCGGCTGCTTGCGCATGTGCATGCCTGGGCGCTCTTGCCCTGGCAGCCGCCGCTAAGTGATTAGCGCGTTCAGTCGCGGTTCACGGTGTGCCATTCCCCGTCGATCACGTCGCCTTTGGCGGAAGGGTTGCCCTTGGATTCGAGCGCGGCCAGGTGCTCCTGCACCACGTCCTGTGGCGAAAGCATGATGAAGGCCTCGATCGACAGCAGTAACACGCCCAGGTCGTCCACCTGGCCCAGGAGGGGTGCCATGTCGGGAATGAAGTCAAACGGCATCACGAGATAGACGATCGACAGGAACGGCAGGAACTTCAAGTAGATCGGCACGCGCGAATCGCCCAGCAGCCGAAAGACCAGCCGGATGCGGTTGACTAACGCTGCAAAGATGTTCGGTTTCTGCGTCGCAGGGTTTGGATTAGAAGACATATTCGCAAACCTCCATTACTGGCCATACACTCACCCATCATACTCGCTTACTGGCTGGGTTCCTCACCCCAGGCTGACTTTTGTCCGCCATTTTCGCGGGGTTTCTCCATCGTTCGTGCCGGATTTCACAAGCTGTTGCCTGGTCATAAGGTGGGTGATATACTGGCGCCGTTTGTTTGGCGGGTGTCAAACAGACTGGTTGAAGTTTCATTGTGTCAAAGTATGGTTGGGCTAAGGTGTCCGACATAAACTGTTTTTAGGAGTATTGGAATGGCGACGACAATTTCTCGCAGAATGTTTTTGCGGTCAGTGGGGGTTTTGAGTAGTGTTGCAGCGGGGAGCGCCTTGATTGCCGCGTGCGGCGGTTCCGCCGCGCCCACCCAGGCGGCCCAACCCGGCGGCCCTGTTACCCTGGACATCGGTTCCAAGGGTGAAGAACTGATGTACGACAAGGACAAGTTGCAGGCCCCAGCAGGTTCGAAAATCACGGTCAACTTTAAAAACAATTCCACGTCACTATCGCACAACTGGGTATTGGTGAAGCCCGGCACACAAGATTCCGTGTCGGCGGCGGGGATCACCGCCGGAGAAGCCAAGGGGTACATCCCCGATGACCCGAACATCATCGCGCACACCTCGCTCACCAAGCCGGGCGAGACGAGCAGCGTCACCTTCGACGCGCCGCCCGCCGGGGACTATCCCTATATCTGCACCTTCCCCGGGCATAGCGTGTTGATGAAAGGGACGCTTACGATCCAGTAGATAGCGCAACAATGATGCTATAGAAAAACGTTGAGAGCCAGCGACGCCGAACGCTGGCTCTCAAAGCAAAAGGAGGAGAAGAGGAGGTCCCACCCTGACTCTACTTGGCTCATTTATAAGCCTTTCTTCCCCCTCTCCTTGACGAACGACCTACGAATCCCCTACGGTTGATCTACCGTGGTGCATGGATTATCATGCAACGCATGACATCACTCGAACACATCCGCCACCTGAGCGAGACCATTGGTCCGCGCGGTAGCACTACCGAAGAGGAAGCCAAAGCGGCCGACTACGTCGCTGAACAACTGGCGGCGCTGAAGCTGGCCCCACAACGCCAAAAGTTCTTGAGCGCAAAGTCGGCTTATGCGCCCTACGCTTTATTCACCGGCCTGGTGTTGCTCAGCCTGTTCCTGTTCTGGCAACCGCAGCCGGTGGGGGCCGCCGCGGCGGCGATCTTGACACTGACGGTGCTCATCTCGGTGATCCTGGAGATGCAATTCTGTTCAAACCCGCTGCGCTGGCTGTTGCCGATCGACTATAGCCAAAACGTTGCAGCGCGTGTTCGTCGCGCCGGCAGCGACGCGAGCGCTCCTCCGGCGCAGACGGTGTACATCACGGCGCACGTGGATACGCATCGCACGCCACTGTTGTTCAGTTCCCCAACCTGGTTGAGCGTGTTCCGGCTGTTGCTGCCGGCGGGGCTGGTGTCTGCTGCACTGCTGCTGGTGCTCTTCATCGTGGGCGTGTTCACGCCGGCCATGATCTTGCGCCAGGTGGCGCTGCTGCCTGGCCTGATCGAACTGGCCGTGTTCGTTTTGATGATCCAGGCCGACCTGACCGAGTTCTCTCGTGGGGCCGAGGATAACGGCAGCGGCGTGGCGCTGGCGCTGGGCATCGCTGAGCGGCTGACTGAGACGCCTTTGCCGCATACCGACGTGGTGGTGGTGTTCACCGGCTGTGAAGAGGTGGGCTGCTATGGGGCAGATGCCTTCTTCAGTGCCAATGCCGCGCAAACGCGCGGGGCAGTGCACCTGGTGGCCGACCAGGTGGGCGCGGAGGGCGGCGCGCCGTGCATCGTGTTGGGCGAGCGCTTCCTGGCCGAAGCGCGCAGCGACCCGCAACTGATCAAGATTGCCGGGCAGGTGGTGCAGGCGCACCCGGAATTGGGCGCTTCGCTGGTGAGCCTGAACACCGGCTACGGCGAGTTGAGCGTGGGCGTGAAGAACGGATTGCGCTGCGTCGCGCTGGGCTCGCAGACCCCCAATGGCATCTCTCCGCACTGGCACAAAAAGACGGACACCCTGGAGCACGTGAACCTGGCGCTGCTGGACCAGGAGCAGGAGCTGGCCTGGCATTTGTTGCAAAGCATCGATGCCGCTAACGCCGGGTAGGGTGGTCACGCCGCCAACGATGTTACGAACGCAGGAGATGAAGATCAATCCCCGCCCTTCGTGTGATGCAGCCGGTCCGCCGGTGGGCAGGCGGTTGTGCCTTGCGCTGTGTGCGGCGTTGCTGTTGGCGGCCTGTTCACGTGCCGAGACGCCCAGGCTGACGCCCACGCCGGTGACGTTGCGCCTGGCGGCGGACACGGCGACGTTGCCCTTGATGCAGGGCTTGACCGACGCGTATACCTTAGCGCACCCTAACATTCGCTTTGCGATTCAATCGGGCAACGCACAGGCCACCGCCGACCGGGTGTTCAACGGCGAGGCCGAACTCGCCGCCGTGTCACAATTGCCACCGAAAGTGCAGGGGCGCGCCGACCCGTGGGTGGCGGACCTGGCGATGGACGGCGTGGCCGTGATCGTGAACCCGGCCAACCCGATCGACTCCTTGACGATGCAAAACCTGCGCGACATCTATTCCGGGGTGCACAATCGCTGGAGCGACTTTGGCGTGGTGGGCCTGGAAGACATCCAGGTGGCTGTGCGCGAAGAGGGCGACGGCACGCGCGCCACGTTCGACGACGTGGTGATGGACAATGCCTCCCTGACCTTGAGCGCTGTGCTGATGCCTACGGTGGAGGTGACGATGAACTTCGTCTCGTTGGAGGCGACGGCAATTGCCTATGTGCCCACCGCGCGCATCACCAGCACCGTCAGCCCGGCGGTGAGGGTGGTCGGCATCGACGGCCAGATGCCAACCCCGGCCAACATCGCCGGCGGAAGCTATCCCCTGACGCGCATGTTGAACCTGATCGCGCCCGGCGAACCCCAGGGCGAGATGCGGCTCTTCGTGGCCTGGGCGCTGGGCGACGAAGGCCAGCGCATTGCCCAACAACTCAATTACGTTCCCGTAGCGCAAGCGCCACGCTGATGAAGGCACCCATTTTCTATGGCATTTTGCAGATTGACCCAGAGGTAAAGCGATCATGGTGAGCCTGTCGAACCCTGATCGCTTGCAAGTGTTATTTCGCAAGGCGCTCTAAACGATGAAAATGACATATGCTCCCGCGCATTTTGCGGTAGGCTCTACCAACCCGGTCAAACTTCAAGCCGTGCGCCAGGGTGCCGCCGCCTTTTATGACCCGTTGGAGGTGACCGGCCTGAGCGTGCCGTCGGGCGTGAGCGTTCAGCCGATCGGCGATGAAGAGACCATCGCCGGGGCGGTGACGCGCGCACGGGCGGTGTTGAGCGCACAACCAGAAGCGCACTTTGGCGTGGGCCTGGAGGGCGGCGTGGTGGATTTGCCCGCGGGGTTGTTTGCCTGCGCGTGGTGCGCCTGTGTGGACCGTCGCGGGACGTTGGGCGTGGCCAGCACCGGGCGCTTTCAGTTGCCGCCCCAGGTGGCCGACCTGGTGCGCAGTGGGGTGGAACTGGGCATCGCGGACGATCGCGTATTTGGGCGGGTGAACTCTAAGCAGGACGAGGGGGCGGTGGGCATCTTGACGCACGGCGTGCTTGCTCGCGCGCAGTTCTACGCCCCGGCAGTGATGCTGGCACTTTTGAAGTTCGTCAATCCCGCGTTGTATTGACGCGCGAGAGCTGTTTTGTTGGTGTGCTGCAAGTAATTTCCTGGTTAGCAGTGGTGTCACCCAGCATGGAGAGACACCCGATATCTGCAAGACAGCGGGTGTCTTTTTCTACTTCCTTCACAACTCAAACTTCATGTCAATCGTGCGCAGTTGGCGCTTGCGCTCTGGGTCGTAGGTTTGCCAGTAGACCGCTTCCTCGTTGTATTGGGTGCGCGGCGGCTTCTCTTGGGCCGGGTAACCAAAAAGGACCACACACATAGGGTGTACGTGCGTGGGGATGCACAAAAGCGACGCCAGCGCCTTATCGTCGAACCCACCGAGCCAGATCGAACCAAGCCCCATCGCCGTCGCAGCGATCAGCATATTCTCCACCGCCGCGCTGCAATCTTGCATCCAGCCATCGCCCTCCCAGGGGATGTTGGTCGGGTTCCCGCACACCACAATCGCGACCGGCGCGTTGTAGTTGCCCTCCACCAGGGTGCCCTTCAATTGTTTTAGCAGTCCCTGCTCCGTCACGACGATAAATTCCCACGGCTGCAAGTTGCACGCCGAGGGCGCCGCCATGGCTGCTTTGAGCAGCTTTGTGATCTTGTCGCGTTCCACGTCACACTCTTGGTAGGCGCGAATGCTGCGCCGGGCGTAGAGGGCATCAAAGATGGTTTGTTCGGTGTCGCTCATGATGGGAACCTCTGACCAAAATGGGATGTGTTGGTTATAGCATGGAGGCTCTTCATGAACAAGGAGGTGATCCCGTTCGTTTAGAGGCCCCGCTACTGAATGATCGAAGGTAGTGTGACATGAGACTTGACGCGCGCACCATTTTTGGTACACTCATGCTAATGGGGGATCACAACGTGCCTGATGAAAATGGGCCTGGACAAAGTATCGACTTCTGGCAAGTCGTCTTCTATCGAACAGAGGCGAGTAATGAGCCGGTACGTGAATGGTTAAGGCGTTTATCGCGAGAAGACCGCAAAGTGATAGGTGAGGATATCAAGACGGTGCAGTTTGGATGGCCGATAGGTATGCCCCTCGTTCGTAAAGTTGAAACGGATTTATGGGAAGTGCGGTCTCATCTAAAAGATGGTATTGCACGTGTGCTATTTACGGTATTGGCAGACAAGATTGTGTTGCTACATGGGTTTGTGAAGAAGTCACAGAAGATTCCGCAGTCTGACTTGGGAACGGCCAGACTGAGATTAATGAGATTGAAAAACGAGTGGTGAAGAATGAAGCGCGTAAAGAATAAGCATTTAGGTAGTAACTTTGATGATTTCCTCCGAGAAGAAGAAACCTTGGAGGATACGACGGCAGTGGCGATTAAACGTGTGCTGGCCTACCAAATTCAGGAGGAGATGAAGCAGCGCAATCTGTCAAAGGCTGTCTTGGCGAAAAAGATGAAAACCAGCCGATCATCGGTGGACCGCCTGCTCGATCCGGGGAATCCATCGGTTACGCTCCAAACGCTTGAACGTGCGGCTTCTGCGCTGGATAAGAAGCTCATCGTCGAACTCGCCTGACCCCGAAGCGAACGTCATGAAAACAAAAGCCCTCCGAGGTCTGATAGGCCTCGGAGGGTTTGTTTGTGCATGATCTTCACGATCAGACGTTGCGGAAGTCGCCTTCCACCACGCCTTCATCGTTCTCGCCGCCCGGCCGTGGGCCCTGCCCGTTGTTGTCGGGCTGTTGCCCGTAGGCCGCGCTGCCGATCTTGCTGGCCGCCTGCTGCAATGCTTCTGTGGCATGCTTGATGCGGTTCAGGTCGTCGGTCTTCAGGGCGCTGCGCAGGTCGTTGATCGCGGCCTCTGCGCTGGCGCGGTCGGCACCGTTCACCTTGTCGCCCAGTTCACGCAGCGACTTTTCCACCATGTAGATCGTGTTGTCGCCGGCATTGCGCGCTTCGATCAGCGTGCGCCGCTGTTCGTCTTGCGCCGCGTTGCGTTGCGCTTCCTGCACCATGCGCTCCACGTCCTGCTTGTTCAGGTTCGTGCTGGCGGTGATGCTGATGTGCTGCTCCTTGCCGGTTGCCTTGTCTTTGGCTGTGACGTTCAAAATGCCGTTCGCATCGATGTCGAAGGTCACTTCCACCTGCGGCAGGCCGCGCGGGGCCGCCGGAATACCGTCCAGCCGGAACTGGCCCAGCATCATGTTGTCGGCTGCCATCGGGCGCTCGCCCTGAAACACCCGCACATCTACGGCGCTCTGGTTATCCTCCGCGGTGCTGAAAATTTCGCTCTTGCGCGCCGGGATGGTGGTGTTGCGTGGGATGAGCGCCGTCATCACGCCGCCCAGCGTTTCCACGCCCAGGCTCAGCGGTGTCACGTCCAGCAACAGCACGTCCTTCACGTCGCCGGCCAGCACACCGCCCTGAATGGCAGCGCCTACGGCCACGACCTCGTCCGGGTTCACGCTCTTGTTGGGCTCCTTGCCGCCCGTGATCTCGCGCACCAGCGCCTGGATCATCGGCATACGGCTTGCGCCGCCCACCAGCACCACTTCGTTGATGTCTTTGATGCTCAGTTTGGCATCCCTCAACGCCTGCTCCACCGGCCCGCGCACGCGCTTGACCAGCCCTTCGCTCAATTGCTCAAACTTCGCCCGCGTGAGCTTCATCATCAGATGCTTCGGCCCGTTCTGATCGGCAGTGATGTAGGGCAGGTTGATCTCCGTCTCCATCATAGAAGACAGTTCGATCTTCGCCTTTTCGGCTGCTTCGCGGCAGCGTTGTAGCGCCTGACGGTCGTTGCGCAGGTCGATGCCCTGCTCCTTCTTGAATTCGTCGATCACCCATTCCATGACCGCGCTGTCCCAGTCGTCGCCGCCCAGGTGCGTATCGCCGCTGGTGGCCTTCACTTCCACCACGCCTTCGCCCACTTCCAGGATGCTCACGTCGAACGTGCCGCCGCCCAGGTCGAAGACCAGGATGGTTTCATCCTTCTTCTTGTCCAGGCCGTAGGCCAGCGCCGCCGCGGTCGGCTCGTTGATGATGCGCAGCACGTCCAGGCCGGCGATCTGCCCGGCGTCTTTGGTGGCCTGGCGCTGGCTATCATTGAAGTAAGCCGGCACTGTGATGACCGCCTGTGTCACCGGTTCGCCAATGTAAGCTTCGGCATCCGCCTTCAGTTTGCCCAGGATCATGGCGCTGATTTCCTGTGGCGTATAAGTCTTATTCGTGCTCGGGATCTTCACCCGCGCGTCGTTGCTGGGGCCGGCAATCACCTGGTAGGGCACGCGCTTGCGCTCACCCTCCACTTCGTCGAACCGTCGCCCCATGAAGCGCTTGATCGAGAACACGGTGTTCTCGGGATTCACCACTGCCTGTCGCTTAGCAGGCTGGCCCACCAGCCGCTCGCCGTTCTTGTTGAAACCTACTACCGAGGGGAGCAGGTTGCTGCCTTCCGAGGTGGGGATCACGGTCGGGCTGCCGCCTTCCAACACAGCAATCACGCTATTGGTCGTTCCCAGGTCAATACCAACTATCTTAGACATTTTTCCACCCCTTCTCCAGGTAATTCATCTGCCGGGTTCTGCGTGCCTGTTGCACGTCGAACCAGTAAGATCAATCACAAATGTTCATTGAGTTATTGGTTATCAGCTTAGGCGGGGTGAATTAGATAATGAATGGCGCCCTGTTAGCGATTTGTTAGAGCCAGGCGTGGGGTGGGGAAATAAGAAGGGCGATGCCCCTTCAGCATCGCCCTCTCATGACGAGTAGAACAGTTCAGGTGGGTTTGCACAATATTACTTGATCATCCCGACTTTGCGCATCCACTCCACCCGCGACTGCAGGTATTCAAGTGAAATATGCTCTGCTTTTGCAATCGCAGACCAGTCTGGCAACCCAAGCTTGGCACCCTTGATGGCATCCATAATCGTCTTCTCAAGCTTAGTTGGTTTCATCGCTTATACTCCCTATTCCCTTCACATAACTCCAGGAATCATCGTAAGAATGACAGGCTATTATAACACCCCACGCCGCATATGGTAAGAGTTATGAAGGATTTGTCAAGCCTTTGTCGGTTAGATTAATAGGGTATTTGATTGATATTGACCACCATGACCTGGTTTCCATGTACCATAACGGTGCTCACCGAAGCAGGCGAGGTGCCCAGGCGCTGGAAGTTGTCAAAAGGCATCCCCAGGTAGTGTGCCAGGGCTGCTTTGATCGGGTCCGCGTGCATCACCACGGCGATCACGGCGGGGGGCGGCGGCTTGGGTGCGTCTTTTTTGTCTGTGCCTTCGGCGGGCGGCGGTGGTTCCGGGTCGGGATAAGCGGCGCAAATGCGCTCCAATTCGGCGACGACGCGCGCCTGCATCTCCAGCAGAGATTCTCCATTTGGCAACCTGCCCTCGGACGGCCTTTCGACGATGATCTTCCATGATTCCTGGGAGCCGGTTTCTTTGGTGATTTCTTCGATGGTTTTGGCGGTGAAGTCGCCGGTGTGCGTGTCGGCCAGCGTGGGGCGGATATGAATCGGCAGCCCATGCGGCCGCGCGACGCGCCAGGCCGTCTCGATGGCTCGCTCCAGGTGGCTGGAATAGACCGCCGTCAGCGGCTGCTTTGCTACGAATTTCCCCACGGCCTCGGCTTGCGCGCGGCCCTCTTCGTTTAAGTGCAGATTGGGTGCTTGTCCGGGCAGACGCCCTTGTTTGACCCAATCGTTTGTTCCGTGTCGGATTAACAGCAATACAGGCATGCGCCTATTCTAGTGGAATTATGCGAGAGGACCTAAGACGACTTTTACCAGTGCCTTATTCACTATCTGTGCTCAGGCGGACTAGCGGGAGGAAAATATCGTCAACAATCTCTGCTATCGCTTCGTCGGATAGTGGTTCCAGCTTGGTAATCAGTTCGTGCTGCAGCAGATCCCATGGTAGTGAGATGATCCGAGGCGTCAATTTCTCAAGCCGGATTTCTCCACGGAGGTCTGCGTTTTTCAAAATCGCCGTCAAAGCCAACGTAACCTTGTCCTCTGATTTCCGCTCGATGATCTGTTGCATGGACGGGATTACCGTGCGCCACACCAGTGGTTCCATAAAAAGTCCCCTGATCGTCTGCGCACCAATTGTTTTCAGCGGTTCAACACGCGCATGCAGATAGGCATACACATCATCTCGCAGATTACCTGTATTTGGGATGTCATCTGTGATTTTCGGTAAATACCTGCGCAAGGCCGCAATCGCCAGCTCAGACTTATTGGCCCAACGGCGATACAGGACGGCCTTATTTGTCCCGGCCCTTGCCGCGACACTTTCCATTGTGAGATTCGTATAGCTGGTTTCGATAAGTTCTTCCCATGCGGCATGCAGGATCGCCTCTTCCAGAACTTCTCCACGGCGACGTGACCCTTTCTTTCGTTCACCCATGTTTTATTTTCCTCTATGCTTTACTTCCCTCCGAGCCTCAACAATCTATGTACCTCTGTCGTAGAAACACATGTAAGAAACCAACGGTTTCCTATTGACAAGAATCTGTATTTATTATATCGTGGCCATATAAGAAACAAGATGTTTCTTGTGCGACTATAAGAGGAGTTTTACATGAATGTAGTGCTAAATGAAAAATCAGCAGAAGAAAGGCTTGACCCAATGGTGCTCAGGGCTGCCATTGTTCTGGTCGTCGGTGCGCTCGCGCCGCTGTTTGATTCGACGATGGTCAATGTAGCAATCCATACGATTGCGGCCGATATGAAAGCAACCATTTCTACCGTACAGTGGATTACGACAGGATACGTTCTGGCGATGGGGCTGGCCGTTCCGATCTCAGGATGGGCCACCAAACGATTTGGGGGCAAACGCTCCTACATCTTTTCCTTGGCGATTTTTTTAATCGGCTCTGTATGCTCTATGCTGTCATGGAATATAGGCAGCATGGTTGTTTTCCGGGTCATTCAAGGTATCGGCGCTGGATTGATGATGCCGACGTTGCAAACAGTGCTTGTACAGGTTGCCGGAGGACGCAATCTCGGGCAGATCATGTCGATTGTCAGCATCCCCGCTCTGCTTGGGCCGATCCTTGGCCCGGTGTTAGGAGGAATTATCGTCAGCAGCTTGAGCTGGCGTGCCATCTTTTGGGTTAATATTCCGATTTGCATTGTAGCGATCCCGTTAGCCATGTGGGGAATACCGGCCGACAAGCTTGTGGAAAAGAAAGCATCGCTTGATGTGATCGGCATGCTTTTGCTTTCCCCCGCGTTTGCCCTTCTGATCTACGGCATCGCCCAGATTGCCACACACGGGGGAATCACAAGCAGCGCGGTCTATCTTCCACTTATTATCGGCATCGTTTTGATGATTTCCTATGTCGTCTATGCGCTGAATACGAAACGGGAACCGGCTCTAAATGTGCGGCTATTCAAATCCATCAATTTTTCCGCTTCTAATATCTTGCTGATTTTTAGTGGCATCATCACGAACGGGGCCATGTTGATGCTGCCGCTCTATTATCAAGAAGTGCGCGGCGCAAGTGCTTTGTATGCCGGATTGTGGCTGCTCCCTCAGGGCGTGGGTATGCTGCTGACCAGAAGCTGGGCCGGGAAGTGGGCCGACCGTGACGGCTCGCGCAACATTGTGCTCTTAAGCCTCGCCGCCACTGCAATCGGTACGTTGCCGTTTGCCTTTGCGGGTGCGGACACGAATTTAGTCCTTCTGGCTGTCACCTTGTTGATAAGAGGCGCTGGGCTCGGTGGTTTGTTCATTGCGATCATGATGTCCGCTTATGTTGGGCTTCAAAAAGAGCAGGTTCCTCACGCGAGCATCGCCACAAGGATTTTTCAGACCGTCGGCGGAGCTTTCGGATCGGCTATTCTTGCGACCGTTGCTCAGAATCAAATGGTGGGCCACGTCGCCACCGACCTTTATGCGATTGCCAATGCCTTCAACGTCTCTTTCTGGTGGGCGATTGGCTTCTGCGTAGTGGCAGCAATTCCCACGTTGTTTTTGACAATGCGCAAAAAATCAGAGCCGGAGAATAATCCCGCAAGAGCATAGTAGGTAATAAAAAAGGAGACTACGATTATGAAATCTGCGAAGCAATCAATCAGAGTACGATCGTCATGAATGATGTATATCAGTATATGACGAAGGATGCCGTGAAAAGATAACGCCAAAGCGCGAAACGTGACGCACGAGGTGGAAATGAGCGTCACGTTTCACGCTTCATTTCCGCCTCTTAATGCGTCGATCTTCCTACGGCAAATAGAACAATGGGTTCTGCGGAACGCCGCCGTAAATCACTTCGAAATGCAGGTGCGGGCCGGTGGAGTTGCCGGTGCTGCCCATCGCTGCGATTACTTGTCCGCGCGCTACGGGTTGCCCTGCGTCCACGTAATACTGGCTCAGGTGTGCATAACGCGTCGTGAACCCGTTGCCGTGGTTAATGAGTACTTCATAACCATAGCCGGTGTTGTCCCAACCGGCGTAGGAGACGTAGCCCCCATCGGCGGCCATAATGGGGATGCCCACGGCATAAGCGATGTCGATGCCTGAGTGGTAGACCCCAAAATATTGGGTGAGCGTGCCCTGGGTGGGCCACATGAAGTTTCCGCTGGCAGCCGGGTTCACCGCGGCGCTGCTGCCGTAACCGGCATATCCGCCGCTGGTTGAACTGGCAACGCTGGTCGCGGCGGCAGCCTTCACGCCGTTGGGGATCACGATCTTCGTCCCGGCCAGCAGATTTGCCCCGCCACCCAGGTTGTTCAACGGGTAATTGACGATGTCCTCCGGCTTGACCTTGAATTCGTCGGCGATGTCGTTCAGCGTATCGTTGGACTGGACTTCGTACCAGATGCCATCCACCGGCAGGACGTAGAGCACCTGCCCAATGCTCAATTGGTCGGGTTGATCTTCCACTTCCTGGTTGGACCACACTAAGGTGCTGGGCAATAGCTTGAAGCGCGCGGCGATGGTTTCGATCGTGTCGCCTGCCTGGACGGTGTAGGTGATGATGCCGCTGCGCGCCTCGACGGGTGCGCTGGTCTCGGCGATGGCGCGCCGTGAGAGTAATCCGCTGTCCTGGTTGAGCACCGCCATGTAGGTTTGCAATTCTGCGGGCGAATAGATGCGCCCGCTGCCCGCGCTGATCTGATCGCCCGAAGGCGAACTGACGCCGTTGATGGTGATTTCGGGTTCGAAGGCGGGTGCGTTGCTGCCCAGGTGTGCGCCCGCCAGGAGCACCGCCACCAGTGCCACGATGATGACGGCGATGTGCGACGTATAACGGCCGGTGGTCACCAGCATGCGCCAGCGAATCTCGTCGGAGTTGAGGTACGTGCGCACGACACGCTTCAAGAAGCGTGCTCGGATGGTCACCTGTTGTGTCAGCGGGTTTGGTTTCACAGTAAGAAGTCAATGATGACTATTGCGCCGGCAGCAGGCTCCACGGGTTCAAGGCAGTGCCTCCGTGACGGATTTCGAAGTGCAAGTGTGGGCCGGTGGAATTGCCCACCGAGCCGATAGCCGCAATTTGTGTCCCTTGCAGCACCTGTTGGCCGCAGGACACGAATAGTTGACTGGCATGTGCATAAAGTGTCTGATAACCGTTTCCGTGATCGATCACGACGTATTGCCCATATCCCACAGGCTGACCTGCACTGTTTAGTGAGTATCCGGCATATATGACCGTGCCACTGTCGGCGGCGTATATCGGGTCGCTCATGTGGCCGGCGAAATCCAA
>DAOUFG010000109.1:0-58623 GCA_034430115.1 Thermoflexales bacterium
TCGGGGATCAACCTCACCGACGACTTTGGGGAAGAAGCGTTCTATCTGACCGTTGACTCCGTGACCTTTCGGGAGAGCGGCGGACCGCCAAGCACATTCATCTGGAAAGGGAAGATTCGCTTTAGGGTGCTAACGGAGAAGATGTAATGGCTGAACAGAAGGTTGATCTGGGGAAGGCGGGGCATTTCACGATTAAGAAGGGCGCTTTGCGGGGATACATCCAGCGGCATTACGGCAAGGCTGGTTTCAACCCAGATGGCACGATCAAGGACTCGCTTCTGCATCGACTCGCTGAAGGCGGGGACTCCCAGGTAGCGCGACGTGCGCGAACTGCACTCGGATTCAAAGCGATGAAGCACTGATGAGAGTACGTATTGTTAGCGAGGATGGACTTCCACAGACTACGAAGGTTTTGCTTGTCAATGATGACGGATCGCAGCAGAACATCGTGAATGATCTCAAGGTGACAAAGATCGAGCTTGAGTGTACGCCTTATGGACCCTGGACCGGGGTATTGCATGTGGTTGTGCCGCGAGTGGATGTCACGCTGGACGCAGACATTGAGGAACATGCGCGGGGAGAGAAGGTTTGAGGATTCTTGGGATCAACCCGAATGAGAACATCGGCGCGGTTGAAGCGTATCGTGTCGTTTACCCGCTCCACAAGATGTCACTGCTAGGGCACCAGACGTGGGTAATGCCCGCGATGGACGTTGCGAAGATGGTCAAGGATGGGCATAACCCATTCGCGCATCTGGACATGGTGTTGGTGCAGCGTCTCACTGGTGGCGGGGATGACTGGAAGACTTTCGTGACCGCAGCGCGGGCCGCTGGTTGCAGCATTGTTGTGGATTACGACGACGACTACACCAATGAGTACCGTAAGGTATGCGAGGGCGGGATTCCAGACCTCTCTTATTTCAGCGCGATCACGGTATCCACGCCCTATCTGAAGCGCGTGATGCGGAAATACAACCGCAACGTCGTGGTAATCCCGAACCTCGTCGTGCCGGAAGTCATCAACGGGGGGTTCAAGCGGAAGATCGGTGGATTGTGTATCGGGCTGACCGGCTCTGAGACGCACCGCGAGGATTGGCAAGTTGTCATCGAGCCGCTAAAGCAGATATGCCAGGAGTTTCCTGATGTTTCATTGTTTGTATCCGGCTATCTGCCCGATGAACTCCGGTCGGTTCCTAATCTGGTGACTCTGCGGTCCCTGGGGATGGTTCCTGGGATGGAAACGGACAACTTCTACATCCCGCTCAAGGAATACGGCTTCATCCTGCGCAACATCGACATCTTGCTTGCGCCGGTCGATCCCGACGATAAATTCAATCACTCGAAAAGCAATTTAAAAGCAATCGAGGGGCAGATGAGCGCCAGGCCAGTTGGGAGCGCAACTGGCGGGTGCATGGTGATTGCTTCCGGCGATTTACCGAATTACCAGGATGCAATCAAGGGTGGGCGAACCGGGTTGTTGGTAGATCACCACAATCAGGACGCCTGGTATGAGGCTCTCCGCGAAGTCATCACAAACCCGAAGCATCGTGTGGAGATGCAAATCGCGGGATATGAGTCTTGTTTGAAGAACTGGAATATTCACACACGTATCGGGGAGCGCGTGGCGGCGTATCACGATATTTGCGAATGGGATAAGCGGCAACAGCCGAAATTGGCAGTCGAGTTGGCGGGCTTGGCGACAGGAGTTTCAAAATGACAGTTGCAGGTAATCGTGGGTCTGTCGCATTCTCGATTCAGAAAGCAAAGATTGGTAGTGGGGCCTTTGCAGTCCCAGGCAGTTTGGTAAACGGCGCGTGGCAAAAGCACAAGATGACCCGCGTCAACGTAGGCATCCAGGAATTGACGGATGCGCTAACCCCATCGGTAGGTAGTGGCCTGTTCGTCGATGGGACGTACAAGAACGCGGTAGTGGCCGGTGGTCAGATGACGATGGAAGCCCGCTTGCAAGGCAGCCTTGGTTACTTGTTGTACGCGGCTGCCGGTAGCTATTCCGCTACTGCTCCATCAGGCACAAGCACACTCCACGCCACGCGCATCTATGTCAATCAGCAAAACCAACTGTCTCTGCCGTGGATGTGCGTCCGGCGCTATACCCCTGGCTCCAACGGGTCTGACGGTCTTACCGAGTATCTTGTTGACGCCAAGGTTGCCGGGATGGTTCTGACGATCCCGCAGATGGGGCCGCTGGTTGTGCAAACGACCTTGAGTGGTCGCAAGGCAATTGCGAACGATGCGGAAGTTTCAGGCAATGACTCCAACTACGAATCCGCTGCTGGCGTAGCTCTGTCGTGCAAGTCGAACATTGCCTTGTCGTTCGATCCCATTGGAGCGCTTGCGGACACCTACAACGTTACGGATTCCAGCGTGGAATCCTTCATGGGCGCGGAAATCGCGATCAATAATGGTTTGACTGGGCCACAGCAAGAGATTGTAGTCGGTTCGATGTATATGGACGATCTCTCCCCGTTGACTCGTAGCGCGGTTATCACGCTGGTCTACAAGTGGAAGAACCCGAAGCTGTACGACCGCATCTTGTATGCGTCCAATTATGGCGGAAGCTTCAGCGCAGCGGAATGGACGCCTCAGATTCAGACTGGATCGGCAGTGATCTCATCCGTGACCGCAGCCGGTACGCCTTCGATGAACTTTTGCACTGACTCGATCAACTGGCAAATCGCGGCTCCGCAACTGGCCGGTGCGCAGATGCTCACAACGACCGTAACGGGTATTGTCACGGAGACTAACAACGCTGGGATTGCTCCGTGGTGGTTCGATATGTTCAACACATACGACTACATCAAAAACCTGGCGGCCTACTGATCTTTTTTGGGGCAGTGGTCAATCCCACTGCCCCATCTTGGGGAATAAATGATTCTCGCAATTCCTACCGAACAGCAATTCTTCTTCGCGGTTGACGACGATGGCAAAGTAAAGCGCATCGAGCAACCCGAATACGATTCCGAGCATGGTTTCTCGGTGACGTTCCGCCAGGGCACCACCCAGGATGATCGACAGATCACAGATTGGACTACCCGGCGCAAGTCCATGATCGACAAGGATGGTAACTACCAAGAGTTGTATGAAAACAACCCTGACTACATCGCGGAGCTTGAAGTTGGCCTGACGCTATGCGCCACAGACTTGCAGCTACCGAAGAGCGGCCATCCCGACGAGGGCGAAGACCTGGCATTTCAGGATGTCGGTGGTGTCCGGCGTATCAAGAACCAGGCGCAATTCAAACGCTGGTGGGGCATTACTCGCGTGCCAATCGCTCGCGCAATCTATGAGGCGTGTCTGGAAGTGAATCCAGATTGGGGGCCTAAAAGCAAAGGAATACTATGAGTCACTGGCCGAGCTAGGACAGGCGGCCAAAGACTATTACGAATCGATCTATCTCAGACAACCTCAGTTAGCAGGCATCATCATCGAAGAGAAGCAGCCGGAAGCTCCCGAGCAAGTCGTGATGCTGCGGGAACTTGAAACATATCACACATTACCCTGGCCCGGTGGACTTCTCAATCAACCTCACATCCTCATGCAGCAATTGACGGTTTGCCAGAACGCTCGCGCTGGTGCGATCCAACTTCGCAGGCGGCAGGACGAGATGGCTAATCCAAAGGCGGTGAGGCGTGATTATCAGCAACCCGGAACTCAATACTGAACTCAAGCAGTGGCAGGAATCCCTGAGAGGTAAGGGTTTTGGCAATGCCCAGGTTTGGCTTGACGAGTTCAACGGGTCTCCCTCGATAGTTATCTCCCCCGATCCGGGGCGAATGAACCCCGTTCGTATCGACAAGTTTCAACATCGCGGAGATATATACAGCGCCTATGGGCGTGTCTTCTCCGGTGCAATGGAACTGCCTGAGAACGGTAAACCAACCCCCTTCAGCCCTCTCGAAGACCTGAGTATGCAGGTGAAAGCCGCGATTGGATATGCAGCCGAGAATTGGCAATCCTCTGGCGATGCCGCGTGGCAAGACCCAAGCTGGTTCCAGAAGTCCTTCACGAACTCCTTCATGGCGTTGACCTCCGGCTATCGTGCTGCCACATCTCCCCTAAGCTCGATGCCGCAGTATGCGTTAGACCGCGAGGCGTCCACACGCCTAGTGCGCAGCAGCAGCCCCAATGCCAAAAGCCTGATCCAACAATATGCCACCCGCAACAGCCTTATACAGGCTCAGGACTTCGGTGATATAAGTGAGCCCGAAGAGGCAAAATCGAACTCGATGTCCCTACTCTCTCCAAAGGGGATAGGGAACTACACTCTGTCCAATTGGGATTACCAGAACGGCCAAATTTCCTTCTATTCCAACAAAGGCCAGAAGGCTCTTGAGGGTCTTAAACTTCCACAGCGTCTAAAGCTGGACTTCCGCCAACGGGCGGAAATTCAGGGGCGTGAACCGATAGATTCCGGTAGGTATGGGAACTTCTACTCCTCTACCTACCGCTTTATTAATCCTGGTGAACAGATCGGTTCCGGCTCGGCTGCTGCCAGCCCTGAGTTCTTGCATCTGCGCGGCCTTGGGGCTGAATCCACGCATGTACAGGTCATTCCACGAGATATGGCACTCACGGACCTGAAACTATTGCGCCCAGGTTCGTATGGGCCAGGGAAGTTGGCACTCGCCACACTAGACGCAACAGGTCAAACGGTAGACGCGGAGGCGACCGGCGCTCAGTTCCGCACAATCTCGGATGTAGGAATCTCCCTTGGCTACGGGAAGCACGTCGCTGAGCAGACTCAAAACATGCTCCGTGTAGCGGAGATGGCAGACGAGCAGATCGATGTCAATGGAACCAAATACTCCGCCTGGGAACTGACAAATTCGCTCGCGAGTCTACAGCGCGAGACTAAACCGTTTGCAGATGCGTTGATGCCAACGCTGTCACGCGCTTACAACAAGATCACTGGGAACGACGCGACATTCACATTTGGCGGTGTTTCCAGGGGGCAAACCGGGATTCGTTTCACGCAGCGGCTTGGCTATGACAACCTCGCTAACAAGCTCGATTCAAAGATCGGTAATTACTACGAGCAAGGTCTATCCGAGCAGTTGGGAGCCCAACACATCGATCAGGCGTTTGGGCCGGATGTTATCAAGCAACAACGCACTTTCCTCGCATCCAATATCCTGGGGGTCTTCGCGTCTACTGACCCACGCTTTGCTGCCGCGCAAGCATATGTCAAACAGCAACTCTACGACCCCATCGCAAAGACTGATCCATCCTATACGCCCAAGCAGTTCCAGGAAGATGTGTGGGGATTGCCCCAAGAGGCTATCTCTACAACGATGCAGGGCATGGAATCGTTGCTTCCACGCGATGACTATGGGAATGTAATCCGAACTAGAGCCATCACGATGACGCCGGAATACCACGGCAGGATTTCTCGCGTCAACCAGGAAACGCTTGACACGATAGCACAGGTATCGCCGGATTTGGCAGCTTCATTCGCAGACAGAAGCAATGGCACGAATTACGCCATGATTGCGGCGATTCAGAACCGTGGCGGCTACGACATCACCAGTGCGCTCGCCCAAGAAACTCGCGGCCTATTTGACCCGACCGACCCATCCATAACACCACATGCGCAAGCTGGCATTATTTCCGATTGGCTCAAAAACATTAGCCCGGATGGTCACGACCTGTCGCGGGAAATGCTCACAGTACGCCAGGGAGATAAGTCCTACTCCGTCCTACCGCCTTCGGTGATGAGCCAATACGCAGAGCACGGTGGCGACTTCTTCAATATGTGGGCAGGCATCTTCGGGCCTGAAAAATATGCCCAGTATCAGGACTATCAGGGCCGTAATCTAGCCACGCCGCTTGAGGTTACTCGTGCCGGTCGTCTTGAGCAATATGGCGGTGGGCTTCAGGCTCAGGATACAGATGAGCTTCGCAGAGGCGCGGAAACCTTTCGTGGAACAGTAGGTGGGACGTTCAGCTACACATCCGCCGATTTCGTGAAGGATAACGAGATCATCGTTGGCCCCGAACAGGTGCGGATGTTTGCAGAGCAGATGGGCGAGACGCCAGAAGAGGCGTCACTAATACAACAGAAGCTTACCGAGCGCCTGCAAGACCCGAACGCGAAGCGATTGGGCATGATTGGTCGCGGCTGGCCTGGCGTTACCGATGCGAGCGCACTTACCCTTAAGTACAACGAGAACGTCATTTCTCCGACCGTAAGCCGCGCATATCAGATGGCCCACGTCCGCGATGAGGACGTAGATAAGTCGGTCTTCCTCGGTGGATTCCGTTGGGATAAGGATAAGCAAGACTTTGCGCCTCTACGTGGTATGGGCGAGTTTACTCGTAATAGCCTGCCCGTCAGCGCGCAAGCTCTCACGACGTTGTGGGCGATGGGTGGTGACCGGAATTTCAGCACCCGAGCACAGCAGCTTGCACTTGCACATATCGGCAATGGGGCCGAACCGAGCGTCAAGAGTGGGATGCCGCTTGTTCGGGCACGCGACTTCACACATGGCTTTGGCGACATCTCTGCATATAACCCAACCATTGAAGGTTTCGGCCAGAAAGGACAAAACCCCTGGGCGGAAGCACGCCAGGAGGCAATTGACTTCGCTACCAGCACTGGCGTCCCTGGACTGGCGAAGACTGTAGCAGCCGTCACTGGTCCAGCGTCTATTCTAGGCAGAGCAGTCGGACGCTATAACGATGTTCACCAAAAGATGGGCATTTGGAACTTGCAGAAGATGCTGCAAGGAGCGCTATCTGATGACAACACAATCAACCAGGCATTCCCACGATACGGTGAAACGCTTCGTTCTACTATTAGAAACGAGTACGGCGAGGATGCGGCAAATATCGCTTCGCCCGCTCACCTCGCGAGAGAATCAATACGTCGCATTTACCAGGCCCCGCTTGATCTGATTGACCCGACCCTCGGCTCGAACGGCTCAGCCGCGCAGTGGGTTGAGCACCTTGGCAAACTGCAATACGACGCCACGACCTCCCCGAACCAGCGCTTGCAGGGGTTGCTTACCTCGATGACGAATGGCGGGAACGGGAGCGAGTACGTTTTTGACCCAGAGACCATTGGAGCCTTATTTGGCCGTCATGGCGATACCACGCACATGCAGGCAATCAGCGAGGCGGTAACGAACTACCGAAGCGGTGACACGAACGCGCTCAATGGTCTGGTGAGTATGGAAGATTCGGATAACGCTTCTGGTGCCCAGACATTGATTGAGACTGCGCAGGCATATCAGTTCAATGAAAAGATTGCCAATGGTGATGTGTCACAGGTCGGGACAGATCGTTATGAAATCCGCAGCGGTCGGAACGGTTTCATCGTTGGGCAAAACACGATTGACCGTTACAAACAACTCACGAATACCCCGCTCTATGGGCAAATCGCCCAGATGCTAGGGAAAAAGACCAAGCGCGGTCTTGGTGAATTTGTTCGTGGGCTGGCTCTCTCTCCATCAGCAAGGCGGCCAATGCTTCGTGCCCAGGAACGACTTGGCCTAACAAAGCCATTCCTGAAGGCAGACTCCAACGGCCTAATGACGGAGCCAGCAGATGACACACCGACACCGCCTGCTGGTGCGGCAAATGGCCCTTCACCGCGAGTTGGGAACCCAACCGCTTCCGGGCCTACGCATGGTGGTGGTGGCTCACAGTACGGTGGCGGCAGCAATAGGCCACCGGCTAACAACACACCAGATGATCCATTTAGCGATATGCCACCAGACAACGGCGACCCTGGTGTATCCAGCAATACCGCTGCACCAAGTGGCGCTGGCAACTTCAACGTCAACATCAACTCGGATACCTTCGAGAGGGGGATCTACCGTGCAGTTAGGGATCATCTGACGGAGCAGGCAGGCCCGAAGTGGCAGGGTCGTGCTACGAGGCCAGAAAATGTCGGTACATTTGAAAACCTGGTTTCTCAAATCGGCCCGAATGGTGAGTTTGATTTCGAGAGCCATGCTCAGGAGCTTGAGGGCCTTGGATACCGCGAACGTGGCTTCTTCCGAAATGTGAGCGATTACTACTCCGGCAAACTACGTGCAAGCAATCAGCGGTTCTCTGCTCGCAACTCAGCCTGGGGAATGTACTTCCGAGAAGATGCAGACCTGGGCAATCCCACAAGAGGGCGTCTGCGCTCCATTGCCGTAGACATGCAGAATGGCGAGTCCGAGTACACGACTCGCTTCCCATCCGGCGAACAAAGCCCCTCCCTCTCTGCGGGTGACAAGAACTCCATTGATGAGTTCACGGCCAAAGTCAATGAGGCCCGCGATGCACTAAAAGACAACATCGCCAACATCCGCGAGCACACCAAGACCATTGGCGCGGCAAAGGAAGTTTGGCAGAAGATCACGCAGAGTCAGGCCGGGTTAGTCGAGGCGCGTGCTCAACTGCCCGATTCGGCGGCGACCACGGCGGAGGGGAAGGCTGCTCTCTCAAGCTCTCGTCGCGTGCAGGCGGGCCAGAACGCCTACGAGACCATGATGCGGGCGGAGCTTAAGGATCAAGGATTCCCCGACCAGGACATCAACTCTGTCTTCTCGCAATCAGGTGGCAGAAGCGGTAAGGGGGTACTCAATACACTTGCCGGGCATCTCTTGAGCGGGATGGCCGAGTTTCAGATGGCTCGCGGGTATCGGGCAACCGTACAGCCAATCATTAGTGCGGCGCAGGGTTATTACCAGCAAGAACTTACGGCTGCGGGTGCGCTCTACCAATCAGGCGGACAGGGGAAGCTTTCGGACATTCAGGGATACTCCGCCAGAAACACGCTTGCCGATATAAGCACTGGATTCGGTCGAAACGCCAACTCATTCGTGAGTGGCATCACGAATCTAGTCGGGTCAGGGAATGGATCGGGACTAGGAGCAGGGCTGGTTGGGACAGCCGCGACGGTACTAGGGCCAGCAGCCGGGACCGCTCTTATTGCCGGGGCGCTTGGGGCAAGTGCGCCAGTAGTGGGTGGTCTTGCTCTGGCTGCTGTCGTTGGCTCGCTTGCATCCTACGTCTCAGGTGCACAAAGTAACCCGGTCGCAGCAGTTCAGTATGGGACCACCAAAGGCGCTTCCATCTGGAATGATGCTACTGGATTCTTTGCTGACCAGGATTATGAAAATAGGCAAGCAGCACGCAAGGCGTGGAGAGACAGGCAACAAGGCATCCCGAGTGGTGGTAGTGGCAGCCAGCAAGGGATGTCGCTTTGGGAGAATATCGCTGCCGGATCAAGCGGTGGGACGTTCGCATCTCCTGGGTTAGCGAACATCTTTGGTCCATCAGCCAGTGTCACATATCCGACGCCTGAACCCTATCTCGACCAGAAAGCACGAGACGAGAAGATCGCCCAAGCTAATGCGGAGATCGCAGCAAAGGGTAAGTGGGCGGTTAGCGAGATGTCACCTCTCGCGCAACAGGCCACGCTTACCGGCAACATCCCCAACTATATCGCCCAGACATACACCATTGGCCTGGATACCGCGAAGAGCCTTACTTCGCTTGTCTATGGTGTTACCCAGGGGCCAGAAGCTCAAGGTGCGCTTGAATACCTTTCTGATGTCACCTCTCGCGGCGGTGATGCAAGCCAGACACTAACCAATGCCACCAGAATTGCCCGCGCAATGGGTAACTTCAGCGTTGCAGGTGGGATTAGCAGGCTCAGTACCCAGAAGAAGGCTGGCAAGACGCTCTCGGGGCAACAACTCGCGCAGGGCGCAACCAACATGGATGTCCTGGGCGCGGATAACTTGCGCTCCACGCTTATCTCTGGCGGCTTCTCCGAGAATCAGATCAGCAACATCCTATCGAATTGGGATGAATCTAGTGGACGGACGGCTACCACAACCGATGCTGCCGCGCTGCAAATGGTGGCTCGTGCCGCGCAGGGCGATTCCACTGCGATTACGATGGGAAATGCGAGTGGGATGTTTAACTCTGGCTCTCCATTCGCAAACTCCACGATAGCTTCGATGAAGCCGATGATGGACATCACCACTGGCTTCAACCTGTTCGAGCGCAGCATGTACGGTTTGAACGGGTACAGTATGCCCTCGCGCACGCAGATCGGGAGCTACTTTGCCGGTGTTTCGTCACAACGGGCTGGCGCACTATCAAGTGCAACAACCTTCCAGGGGATTGATACCTGGGCACGGCTTGGGCAGTCCTCTATCGGCCAGGGCTATCAGCAGCAGATCATCTCCGCCGCGAACGGTAGCTCATACGGCTACGGCGGCATCGCCGGTCTTGAGACCTTAAGCGACTCGTTCCAATACTCGGTTCAGGATAGGCTCTATAACGCCGGGCAAGCGCTCCAAAAGAAGGAGAGCCAGGTTCAACACGCCTTCACCGTCAACACCGAGCAGCCGCAACAACTGATCTCCATCCTGATGGACTACGCCTCCAAGATGGGTGGCACGGTCAATACCGACTACATGAAGAAGAATGGTATCCCCGCCTACAACGCGGGAGCCGGTTCTATCTCGTGGGAACGGCAAGACCTCGCGCTTCAGATGGCATCTGCCGCCGCGCAGAACTCGCAGCAGATGACGCAATACGGTTGGCAGCTTGAGGATGTCAACCGCCAGCAATCACGCCAGAACATCAGGAACGACTGGCAACGGCAGTCCTTCGCTCTGCAAGGGCAGCAGATGGCGGAGAACATCGGCTTCCAGAACTACCAGTTCCAGTACCAGGCCGGTGAGATGGCTCGCCAGAAGCAATACTACGAAGAGGATTACGCCTACAACCAGCAGGTGCGGCAACTCCAACACAACTGGCAGAACCAGGACTACGACCAGTCCATCCGCCGTGCTACAGGCTATGAGCGACAGCAACTCATCCGCGAACGAAACCGCTCCAACCAGCTATACAACCTGGAAACCGGGCAGAACGAGAAAGAGAAGGATCGGCAAGAGGAATCCTTCACGCGGCAGGAAGAATACTTCAAAAAGCAGGTAGAGCACTACCAGAAGATCACCAAGATCGACCAGGAGCAGTTTGCCCTACAGAAGAAGCAATTCGAGCAAGAGGCCAAATGGCGGGATGAGGACTTCGACATCCGGCGCGACCGCATCAAGCAAGAGATGGGCTGGACGGAGCAAAATTACAACCGCACGATGGAGTCCTACAAGATTCGTCAAGAGCAGTTGGATGCTGAGGCTTCGGCGGCGGAAACCAACTACAAGCTCTCGACGACCCGCTTCGAGGCGCAGAGGCAAGAGGAACTGGAACTCTACAAGCTATCGCAGACCTGGATTGGGATGACCCAGCAAGAGCGTGACATGGTGCAAACGCTCAACCAGAGTATCCAGGACATGCGTTTGAAGGAACAGGACAGGCTCAAGCAGACCTTCCAGATGGAAGTGAACTTCTGGAACAAAATTCTTGCGGCACTTGCAACTGCGACCCAGACCACTTTCAATCCAATAGACTCCGGCGATACATCAGATACCACAAACTCTGACAGCGGAGTCAATGGGCAATCGTCGCCTTCGCTCCCAATCCATGACTACCCAGGTCCGGCGTCGGCTGGTCAACCGTACAAGATTGGCACGCAGGAAATTTTCATCCCGAACACGAATGGGCAAATCATTCCTCTTGGCGGTGCATCCAGCGGCTTCACGATCCAAGTCACGATGCCGAACGGGAAGGTGCTGGCTGAAGCGGTTATGCCGCATCTGCCAAGCGCAATCAAGCGGAACAGCCGGAGGTCATACAGCAATTGAACGCCTACATGCAAATCAAATCGGAGTACGAAGGTGTTTACTACAAGGTAAAGACCCTCGCCAGTGACTACGCTGAGCCGAATGAGATGAACGCGGACTTCCGGTACACGCTAAACGGCACCCTCTCCATGACATTCGGCGGCTCGCACGATGTGTGGTCCGGCACGATCAAGATCAGCCCGAACGATGACTCGGATTGCGTGACTGTAGCGAAGCTCAAGGAGTGGACCGAATCTAGCGTCTACACGAAGCGTCAGCTATGGCTCATCGACCACGACGGCAATGGGCCAATCGCGGTATTTATGACACTTGCAGTTGCCCCGAAATTCCTCGATCCGCTGAAGAAGAATCAGCAAATCCCGTTTGAATTGCGGAGGCGAGCATGAGCTTCACGCAAGATGAGGGCGTTATCGCCACGCTCGAAGCGCAGGATTCCCGCGCCGTGTGGGGCGAAGTGCTATCCGAGAACCAGCTTCTACAGTTCTCGGAGGTCGGAAGCATCAGTGATACGGGCACGTGCCCCGGCGTTGCGCGATCTGTCGCGCCCAGCTATCTCGCCGGGGTAGACTCTTCCGGCGTCCTATATCAAACGGCCTGGAACCCCGAATCGCCGTATTCGTGGACTATCGGTTCCGCCAACTCAAGCAGGAAGCGCCTGACGACTCAATACCTCACAAGCCTGCATGGGGATTGGGACGGCTATCGGTATTACAGCGCTTGGTTCACATGGGGCGGCAACCCCCAGGTGTACGTCACGAGCGGCGTTGGCGGACCCTCAACGGCATACGGCCCGCAAATCCCGGTCACGATGGTCAATTCCGCGTCAAAGGTCGTGCGCGTGGACAGCGTGTGCCACACCTCGCTTGGGATCGTTGTGGCAATTGGGTACTACAACTTCGGGGCTGTCCTTGCAACGCAACGTTACTGGCTCGTCACCTCAAATAGCGCGCAAGCACTCAACACGTTCGTTCAAAGCGCACTTACAGATACCTATTCCACCTGGTACGGCGTGAACCCGGAATGGTCTAGCGTGTACGCGCTGGATGATGGCCGGAGCATTGAGGTAATCGCCTACGATGGTCATAGGCCCTGGCAATTCCGCGTCACGAACGGGATCGAGAGCCAGCTTGAGATGGTCTACCCCATCGACGACACACTATATTCCGACGATTCTCTCCCGGAACCGACTTGCAGGCCAAATGGCGTCTGGAAGATGAACGGCTTGTACTATCTGTGCAACACCGTTACCCGCCCGTTTACCGATGGAACACAGGTGGAATTTGAGATGTATCAGACATCCGAAGACCTGAAAAACTGGTCTATCGGTGAATACTCAAGTTTCGTGTGCGCCAGCGCTATCAACGGGTCTTTGTGCAATGACGGCACGTATGCCTACTGGCTCGGAAGCGGGGTGCTGTATAAAGCCCCGCTCCGCGTCATCGACGGCGTTGGGATCCCAACCGACGTTTCGGGCAAAATCATTGACGTGACCATCGACCGCGCTGAATCCAGTTCGGACTCGGTATCGGTGGACGCCTTCAACTACCAGCTTGTCAATAATCTGTCTGTCGGGAATCTGCTCACGATCAGCGCGGGATACTACTCCGGCGATAGCAGGTACGGCGTTACCCTCGGCAGGTTCGCGGTAGATGAGCAACCCGATCCGATCACGCCAGCCGGTAGAAATACAAGCTCCGTGAGCGCGATTGATGTTGGCTCGTGGAAGCTTAAGCAGTGGGCGGCACAGACGGACATAGACCGTTGGAGCAGGACGGTCATCCAGTCTACCCTCGGAGATATGTCTGAAATCCTGGTGCAAACGGCGCAGCGGGACGTGCAATTCGGGACCGCGACAGCCTTTAGCTCTGTGGCTCTTAACGATCCATTTGTCGCCACAACCTCGACACAGGATGGCCGCGATGGGCTCTCCAAGATGACCATGCGGTTCACCAATGAGGATAGTTACTCTCTCACTTCTGCCGCCATGCTATTTGGCGCGGACACAAACGGGAACGAGAACGCGGTATTAATTCCTCTGGCAAACGGATGGAGCGGGCACATCCAGGCATTGCCAAAAGTGATGACGGTCAACACGGGCAACCTATCTCGCGATCCTCACGCGACAGCGATGTGGGAAACGATCAACGCGGACACCATCGCGTCCCTCTTCCATGTGCCCAATGCAACAGCGGGGAGCGAGGAATACTACTACTACCCAAGCAGCGCGACGGCCACATCTCCGAACGTGGACTACCAGTACACGACCCGTGTGAGCGGTAGAAGGGTTCAGCTATATCGCAAGATCGTGGATCACACGCTCAACATGGCCGACAACGCCTGGACGACACCCGTTATGGAGTATCGCTTTAACGAGACGGCCAGACAGAAGTTTGCCACCGACACGTATTGGGGTTACGGGTGCGGAACCGACGTTCCGGCCTCTGCCGAATGGTTCCGGCAGGCTTACTACGGCGACATGGAGTTGCAGCTAACCGATGCCGCCGATTCCGCAAACAACTACTCGTCTTACACCGTCATGTTGAAGGGTGACGTATCGCACAACGATGCCTACGGGAGCGACTATCAATTCCTGATTGGCACGGATGGGACGATGAGCCGAATCGCGGGAAGTACCTTCTCCGATGAGACGCCGATCTCCTTCTTCCACGCTGGCATGAAGCTATTTATCCCGCCCTGGGGTGTGAAGACGGTCCAGTCTGTTGATAGCAGCGGCAAGACGGTGAAGTTCTCTGACTTGAGCCTGAGCCATTCTGGGTATTACAACGTGTATGCGCTAGGCCCGACCGACACGTGGGGCACGGCGGACTCCGGGTACTCCAAGACCACCACCGACGATGGCTACACCATCTACACCGACACAGGCGCTTCATATACCGATGTGGTTGTTGCCGGAACAGGTTACTTCGTGACGGACGACCAGACAGCCGGTTCGATTCGCCGCGTGGAGACCAATGGCGTCGATCACACGCTGAAGAGTGGCAACGAGATGTCTGGTGCGGGATGGGACGAGACAAGCCCAGTGAAATACGGCGCAGACTCGTGGCGGCTCATTCTCCATCATGGACGTTTCTTCATCGGGAAGCCATCTGACTTCGGGCTCCCATCTCGCGGCTACTTCATCGTCGATGACGAAGTAATCCGCTACTACACGTCCGTCGCCTACAAGCGCGGCGACTATGGTGCGCATCTCGCGGCCAATGCAATCTACTGGTGCGAGGTGCCGACGTTCTACTCCACGATCAACGGGGCAGCCGCCAGCGCCACATCGTTCACCAATTGGGGCTCTAATCCCGGCAATGGGTTTGGCGACATCGAGGGCGCTCTTGGGGGAACCCTCGGCACGACGAATTATGCCAAAGACATGCTGGTGGAGCTTAGCGCGCGGTCATCCTCGACGGACATCACACCCGATGATTCCTCAACTTCATACCACGTAGACCATGTAGCCAGCGGAACGCTGTACTTGGATAAGCAATATCCGTATGCCATCGATCAGCCGTATCCAAACACGCAAGCGGGCCACGAGAACTCAACAGATGGCGCAGTGGCGATTGTCTCTGGCCGTGGGCAACTTGGCACGTCCAAGCTGACCCACGACTCGGACGCAATCGTCTGCTACTACCCGACCGCGTATCCGTCCACCGACCCGCTGAAATACCTGATTCGTATCTTCAAATATGATGTGTACGCGGGATTGTTCAACTCCGCGCAGGATGATCTCAACTACCTGTGCTCACTGGCTGGCACGCGGGGAGTGGGCTTCAGAACCAGAGGTTATTACACCGGCGCACTTAGCTCTACCGTGACAATGGCCGACCAGAACGGGGACAATCTCTCGCTTTCCGACTTCGTTCTGGACATTAATACTCATCTCTACGCTAGCACATCCGAAGCTCCGCTGCGGATCGCTTTCCGCAATGGCTACCTGCTTGACATCGATATGCTGATTGACGCGGCACTCTGTGCCTCTGGGCGGGTTGGAACGATTCGGTTGAGCTTGCAGAATACCGCGAGCGGGATCAATGGAACGACGAAGTACCTGGACCGCGTTCCGGTGATGGTTGCGGATGCGGATATTTCCGGCACCTACAGCAAGGGTACTCATATCGAAGACACATCCAGGAAGTGCAACATTCGGCTAATCGTGCACGATAACCAGGTGGCAATCGAAGCTGACGGCTGTAACGTGTGGACCTTCAACCTGGATGACTACGACTACACGGATAGCTCCGGCACAACGGTATCGAATAAGCTGACTTCCCCCGGCCCGATCAGCATCGCGTGCGGCGAAGCGCCAACCGTAACCGCGACAATTTCGGAACTCTGCGACGAGATCGAGAACCATGTGATCGATATGGGGCAGACAGGCACGGATGCGCTGAGTTGGATTACCGAAGACCGCCATATCTTCTCCCGCACAACGCCGGAAGGAGGGTTGTACTTTGCTCGTTGGTTCACCCGCGACAGCAAAGGCACAATCGACTCCCAGATATACGCGGACGAGAAAGATTACACGCAAACGGAACCGATTGGGCATATCTGCGCTTCCGGCGCGGAGTTTGGGGAATACATCGACGAAGCCTGGATGCAGCAATATGGCTATCGCTTCGGCCTGAGCCAGAACCGGCTTCTGAGCACGGTGCAGGATTCAAAGGATGAGGCGAAGTTACTCGTAACTCTCTCCAAGCAATACGCAAGGCAATCCAAGACAACGCTAGGAACCCGCCTGCTGATACATCCTGGGGATAAGTTCACATGCACGTATGGAACGCCAGGCGGCGATACGGTGTATCAGCCTCCCCAGGATTACATCGCGACATCGCAGCATATAGAGATTAGCGAGAACGCCCTGGCGGAAGAGTGTGATGCGAGGGAAGCATGAATATAGGAAATCCGGTTACTGTTTATAACGCCGTCAACGACAAGCGTTCAAACCTGCGCGTAGCGAAGGTCGCGAGTGTCGGCAAGGGCACAGTCGATGTGCGAGTAGTTGGATCGATGACCACCCGCTACGACGTTCCCCTGGCTGGCGGCGGAACCCCCGCGAAAGGGAGCACCGTATACCTCAAAAAGGAAGGCAACCAGTGGTTCGCCTACGCGAGTCAGGGCGGAGTTGGGGTAACGCAGTATGTTTCCGGCAGCGTCGGAAACACGTCGCTCCCGCTACAGCACGCGAGGACTCACGCGGTCGGCGGCACGGACTACTTAAGCCCATCCGCAATCGGGGCGGCGACTCCAAGCGACATCACCACCGCGATTTCCACGCATCTTGCGGACACCGACCCCCATACGCAATATGCCAATGAGACGCGCTTTGGCGAGTGGTTTGCTGGACAACAGCACAACAGCCTATTGGGGCTAACAACCGGCGACCCTCACACGCAGTACCTTACGCCTGGTCGTGGAGATGAAAGGTATCTCAAACTATCTGGTGGCACGTTAGCTGGTGCTCTATCCGCGCCAGGCTTCTTCCCGACAGAACCAGATACCTATGACCTGGGGAGCGATGAAAATCGGTTCCGCAGTCTGCACGTTGCTTCCATCGATATGACGCTCTTCAAGGAAGAGACCGCGCAACTGTTCGGTGGATACCTCATCGTGCCAAAGGGAACCGGGAGCCTGGCCGCCGACACGTCGTTGGCGACCGCCACGTTCCCAGGCCAGCCGTGGGTGCCATCCGGGCAGACGGAACCAGTGATGGACTTCGGGCAATCGATGACCGTTGGCGACATTGTGCTCATGCGTGGCAAGGATTCCAGCGGCTCGTTCCGAAGCGAGTTTGTGCGCGTTGGGGATGTAATTAGCGGGACGGTGTACCAGATCACGCACGATTTGATGGGCGCTGGAACAGCATCGGCATGGTCATCTGGGACACCCTATGCAATCCTCGGCCGGGATGACGACGGCTGGATCGAACTGCAATCCTACGACACCCCGCGCTTCTCGGTGTTTACCCTGGATAACGCCAGCGGAACGCCCACAATCTCCGAGCGCATCAGAATAGGCGACCTGAATGGCTGGGACACCGCTGGCACCACGCGCTACGGCATTGGGATCGGCGACTATGCTGCCGGGAACTACTTGCGCTATGAGCCCACTGACGGCCTTATCGTGAAAGGCGGAGACGGCAATGTCTCAATCGACCCATCCGGCATCGCGGTCTCGACTATCACCTCGTCCGACTACCACAAGGCCGCCTATATGTTCGGCTCGCCAAGCGACCCGGTTGGCTACATGCAGTATTACATCGACGAGGTAGCCAGCGGGTATCCCGCCTTCTTGCAGATATTCCAGAAGAACTCGTCCGTCGGCGGCATCTGGCTGCGCTCCTATTCGCCCAACGCGAGCACCAGCACATACGATGATGAAGCCTCACTGGTCATTAGCCCCGATGGATCGATTACCCTTGGCGGACCGTATTACAGAAGCGGGATTGGTGCTGCATACGCCTGGAACAGCTACTATGCCAAGTTCACCTTCGACTCGACGACCATCAAAGGCACGCTCAACGTCCAAGACGGCAGCGAATACTACACGTCCAGCGGGCGATCTTCAAGTGGCGGGATCAACGTTGGCACTGCTACCGGCGCAGGAACGGGACAAATTAAGGCGAGTGGTAATGTGTTCGCAAGCGGATTGAACCTGGGGACCGCGATTGATGCGGCGGCGGGAGAACTGAAAGCATCTGGTAGCGGGTCTTTCGCCGGGGGTGTCAATATCGGGACCGCTTCGGGCGCTGGCACAGGACAAATTAAGGCGAGTGGCGACGTGTTTGCAGCAGGTAAGAATACCGGGGTTCAAGCTCAGATTCTAGATAATCATGTGTTCTATATAACACAAGCAATAGGCTTGACGACAAGTTGGCAAGTCATAACTGGGTTATCTACTTCCCATACGCCCGCCACTAATGAAATCGCTGAGGTAACAATACTCTTGTCGATTGCGCAACACGCTGGTGCGGCAGCTTGCCAGAACAACGATCAGCTTGTCGGAGCATTCTCTTTGTACTATGACTCGGCTGACCACTATTCTGATAGTAAAGGATCGTGGGCCACCGGAGGTATTGGAACAGTATGCATACTTATTAAAGCATATGCACTTCTGACGTCCGGCAAAACATATACGATTCGTGCTGTTGCTAAGAATGCCACCGGCGCGAGAGGGCTTGTAGATTGGGCATCATGGATGGATGTTAAGTATCGCGCAGCTTAATGCGTAAAGGATGATGGATCATGGCTGATAACTACACGGCTACGCCTGGCAGCGGGCTAGCTTTTGGTGCTGACGAATTATCGATTGGTGGGGTAACGGTATTAGTTCCGCGAATCAAGCTCGTAGTAGGATCCGATGGCTCTGGTGCAGACCTCGCGCCAGGACAGGCCACGATGTCGGCATCCCTGCCGGTCGTGATTGCTTCCGACCAGGGCAACCTCCCGACCTCAATCGCGGCTTGCCCAATTACTCTGCCGGTAAGCGCAACTATCGCAGTCGATTCTGTCGGCTTTGCAAAGAACGACACGCTGACCGATGGGACGCAGAGGTCGATTGCTCGTGGCGCGGCGATGGGGACGACAGCCGCAGCCGACATTACGGGGACTACGGAGGGGGATAACCACCAGGCGCTTGATGTCCAGGTCTACAGCGGCGGCACGGCTGTCAATCCGGCTGAAATCCGCGCACTCACTACTAACGACAATATCTCAACTACTCCCGTCGCGAGCGAGGTTCACGTCGGCGAGGTTGGCGGCAAGATTGCCATCGCCACGTCCTCGTTCGCTCGCCCGAACAACACGACACAGTACACGGCTGGCGACGCGCTAAACGCATTTGAGAGCGGTTCGTCGCTGAATTCAATCGCCGTTGGCCGCATTAACACTGGGAACGGTAAGATTCTGGCCGCGACACTGACCGATAGCGCGGCACAAAGCGTGAAGGGAGATTTCACGCTTTACCTGTTTGACGACGCGATCACCGCTCCACAGGATAACGTGTTGTTCAACCCCACCGACGCGGAAATCAAATCCTGCCTTGGGGCAATCCAGTTTGCCAATCCAATTTCCCTACCGTCCAATTGCCTGTATGAGGTAAATGATCTCAATATCGGCTTTCAATGTGGGGAAAACACGCAGAACATCTTCTGGGTGCTGGTGGCGAACAACGCCTATACCCCGGTGGCGAACGAGGAATTCTGCTTGCGATTGCATGTTGAGCAGAACTAACACTTGACAATAACTGATTAGGTTTCAGAATGAAATGGACCGCTGGCGGGTGGCCCATAGACGGCATGGCGGTGCGTTGACGTATTGGTGAGCCATGAATGACACTGTGTTGATTGCATTGGGCGGAACTCTGATTACGAATGTCGCGACGGTTGCTACTGTGCTCTTCCGCCTGCGGGCCAGCCGGACCACGATAGAGGCAAATGCCGCCGACACGATCCAGAAGGCGGCAGCGGCATTGGTCGAGGAACAACAGGGGAGAATCCAGACGCTACATGATCGTGTGGACGCTTTGGAGAAAGAACGCGAGTCTTTGCTTACGCAGATTCAGGCGTTGACGGTCATCATCACCTCGATGAAGGAAGACCATGCCCGCGAGCGGAGCGAGATGGAGCAGAAGATCACCGCGATGCAGAAGCGCATTGATGAGTTGGTGGCAGAGAGAAATGTGTTGTTAAAGCAGATTGAGGCGTTGAAGAATGGAAGAAGCGATAGCGCAGATGCGGGAAATGGGGGCACCGTTCAGCCAGATAGCGGCAAGCCTGGGAATGACCAAGGATCAGGTGCAGAAAATCTACAAGCGAAAGGTTGAACCTTTTGTCATAGATGAAACCTGCAAGCCTGTTCCAATCCCGCCGCCGATGGAGGTGCGCGGGGACGCGGTAGTGGTCAGCGACGTGCATGTGAACGATACGGACGAAGCCCTCGTTACGCGGTCGGCGGAAGTCAACCTGGATATCCTCATCATCGCGAGCGATTTGTTTAACATGGCCGCGTTCTCGACCTTCCCGAAGACGGATTACCCGGAGAGCTATGACGCGGAGATGGACCTGGCCGAGAAGCTGATGAAATACTATCTGCGGTACTTCAAGGACATCTACTGGATTACCGGGAACCACGACGAGCGGCTAACGAAGATGACCCGCGCAGAATACGGGCTAAAGGATGTTGTTCGGAGCGTCGTTGATAGCGCGGATCGGCCCAGGGTGCACTTCAGCCCCTTGAACTACATGTACCTCTTTAGCGGGGATCGGAAGTGGCTGATCGCGCACCAGAACAAGTACGCGAAGACCAGATTGCTCAAAGCACAAGCGTTGTGCGACATCCATCACTGTAACGTGTTGACCGCGCACGAGCATCACGCGGGAATCACGCTATCGCGGGATGGTCTGTACACACTGGTGAACAACCCCATGTTAGCCAACGACCCGGCTTACGTGAAGGAGCACATCTCCGATATGCCGCGAATGTGCAAGGGGTTCAGCGTGATTCGCGAGGGCCGCGTGGATCAGTATGTTGAAGGGGCCTTGTTCGGGCTCCAATAGCGGTTGGGCTCCCAACCGGAGGCAATGATGAATATTCCGAGTGAAGTTGTTGTGTTTGTGAGTCTGTGTTTGGTTGCGGTGGCGAGCGCGGTGTGCGGTGCTCTTGCCCTGAAGAGCAAGACGTTCATCCCGAACGCGGTAGAAACCCTGGAAACGCGCATGGGCGAGGACAACTGGAAGAAGTTGATCGACGCGGCGAACATGGGTATTCGCGCGGCACAGCAAGCACGATTGACCGGCTTGATCGAGAATACCGGGAACGCGGCTAAGACTTATGCCCTGGAAGCCACCAAGACGTTCCTGGCATCAATGGGCCTCGAAGAGATCGACGTGGATGCAATTGATAAGATCATCGAGGGATTGTTCAATACGGTGGCCGGGGAGTTAAAAGACCAGCTTATCAAGGCGGGGTTGAAGGTGTAAGAAGAAGGGGAGCTTATGGCTCCCTTTTTACCACTGAATCATCAAGATAGGTGCACTGCTATAGGATTCATTGTCATGTCAGTGAATCGGTCTGTTACAGCTTATTTGGGGTGGTAGCCACAAACATGGCACGCCTCCGCATTATCACTATTCGTAGCGTTGCACTTTGGGCACAACCAACTTATACCAAGAATTGAAATTATGCGTTTTACTAGGGTCTGAACGAACATTTGTTGCCTCCGAACTAGATCAAAGTGTGCATCGGTGTTCAGCTTATCATTGCTAAACGCCGTTCGGCTCGATGTTTGATATCCTCAATCTGCTGCTTTTCGTCCTCTGTGGCTTCAACTTTGTCCCACGGTGCGTCTAGTATGGCTCGGACGATACGGTCTTTGTTGGACAATGCCTCAATGTTCTGCACTGTATCATGAACGGTCAGCATTATGTCGCTGGCACCTAACCAATACCCAACCTTAACGGATGATCGAAGATCATAGGGATATGCAGCAACCATCTCATCGATCATATTACTCAACTTGATCACCTTCCAACGTGCAACACTGACACCAATCACTATAGATGTAAAGTCTACTACGCCACTACCAGTATTTTTTGGTATACCCTGAGGTATGCCAAGTTCATCCATCGCGAATAAAATGAGCATACCTCGTGCCAGGGAGTAATATTTATCCTGTGCAACGGAGGTCTCAAACTCTACTTTAGCCTTTTTTGCGTCATTTAATTTTATATACGCCAAACCCAATAATGCGTGACCTCTTGGCGTATACCCACCAGCTTTCTTTATAGCCAGTGACATTTCACCCGCAAATTCCAGCCAGTTTTTCGGATCATCATTGCCATCTTCGGGCCGCATGTCCTCCGCGTGTTCTAGTGCTTTGTTAGCTTCAGAGGTATTGGTGAATACATAAATAGGTTGCCAGTCTTTCATGCCCTCGAACCACATCAAATCTGTAATGGACAAACGTCTATCGGCAATCCGCTCTTCTATGTCTGCCATATTAAAAGGCCCACTTCGCTCCTTCTTCCTTGTGACGTAAATATCCTTCTTGGTATGCTTTATCGAGTCTGAATTTGAACTGCCACATTGTTGTTCGTTATTAAATTGTTGCGGTTTACCACACCATTGGCAGAATGCGGCGTCATCAGCGATTTCCTTCATGCAAAACTGGCATTTCTTCATGATTGATCACCCTTATGAATATGTCAGAGCTTATGATGTTACGAACTAACAGACAGTTGTGCTATATAAGGTGTGCAAACACATCTAACAATCCTGCTGGACGAAGGAGCTGGACTATCATTCAAGATATTGTGTCATGTAGGATGTTGAAATATCTTTCCCCTTCCTCATTATAAAGTGGCGACTATACCGATGCAACGAAGTTGTGTTGCTCCAAGCAACAGGGGCAAACGACATTAACATCGATTAAGAACACTGTTCTTCTCAGGACTCACACTCTATCTTGATAGCTGCTTCATTCAGCAGGTGACGGTCCTCTCGGCTCAGATACAGTATTCCATTACTATCCGCAGACAGATAGAGTGCTCGGTATAGGTCGGCCAGCGGGTGATCCACATCAGGATCGGCGGGATTGATAACGACAACTCCGCATGGAAGCTGTGACATGCTGGGAATCTACTTCCTAGTCCAATTACATCTGTGTGGTATCGTCTCGGCATCAATCTGGTATCAGCTCCGTGTCGAGAAAACGTCTGGATTCGGAATTGGCATGTGGTATGATCTTCGGCACAGACAAGATTGGGAGGTGATCTTCAGTGGAAGCATTTTTGGATTGCCTCCGAACCCCAACCAGGTGGTCCTTCGTTTAGCAGATGCGAAGGTGCCAGTTCAGGCGGAGGTTCTAAAGAATCCTGATGAGTCGGCCACCGACTGGGGAGTCATCTGAGTACAGATGACCACTTGCCTGGCGCGGCATGGTATGGCAAGATCAGTCTGCTAAGGGTAGGGCTGCTTTTGGGCGGCCCTATCTTTTTTTGTGTAGCTGATTAGCATAAGACGACGTTCGCCATACAGGCGGAAATGTTCTCAACAAGAAACTGGGCACCTGGGATAATGAAAAATAGTGAGATTCTCCTTAATAACTAACTTTCCCTGCCTATTTTCCACTAGAGGTATACACAAATTCCCTTACACTATCTGGCTTTTACCGTTTGCATCGTCGCCCCGACACACTTCTCGGATTCTTACGCCACGCTAGTACATCTTCCTGGAAGTCCTCGACAAATAAGCTCCATCAACCTCCGGTTTTGCCCGCAATACGATAAAGGTTAATTTGTCGGTCATTTCCAAGAGGCTGTACTAGTCTCGTTGTTAATCGACTTTGATGAACGTCGATAGTGAATGCCGTCCAAAACCCGAGCGACATGGTCTTTGTCTTGCAATGGGTCAGGCTTGTGCTTCCGTGCCTACAACGGAGCAATTGGTTAACACACTCAATCACACCGTAAGGTAGAATGCTTAAATCTATAGTGCGGAGCAAATCGTGTTATCAGAGCAACTACCCCAGCTAACGATTACAGACTTGTGTAATGAAGCTGCATCCTTTTCAAGGAACGAGTCCAATCATGCAGAACCATCCATATATGGAGTTACTGATGGCAAAGCTGTGGGGACATACGTCGAGCACAAATTCAAGGATTCCTTAGTCGGTAGGTACACCTACACTCATGGGAATTCCGCAGCTGGAATCGACTTTCCTGACTTGAATATAGACGTCAAGGTTACGAGTATTCGCCAACCGCAGTCATCATGCCCTTTTAAATCCGCAAGACAGAAGGTGTATGGACTTGGCTACTCAGTTCTTCTGTTCGTGTATGAAAAGATGGACGATCCCCAAACTCGTACCAGTCAACTTAGGATTTTGCACACGATTTTTATCGATGAATCGAGGACGGCGGACTACCAAACAACAAAGGGTATCCATGACATCTTAGCAAGGCATGGAAACGTAGATGACATTATTGGATTTATGATAGATCGCTTCTTTCCGGTGGATGATATCCAAGCTCAGCGACTTGCCGAAGAGATAATCGCAAATCCCCCTGGACTGGGATACCTCACAATATCAAATGCTCTTCAGTGGCGGCTACAGTACAGTCGTGTAATTGCGCAGGCTAATCTAGTAGAAGGCATTGTAAGAATCGCATAATGAGTAACGCAAGAAGTAAGAAGCAATATACCGAATATGGTGATTTTCAGACGCCTCCCGATCTGGCGAGAGAAATATGCGTCTTGTTATCAACACAAGGCTCCAACCCATCTTCCATTTTAGAATCTTCTTGTGGCAAAGGTAACTTGCTTCTGTCTGCGCTTGACGTTTTCCCTAACGTTGTGCAAGCTATTGGATGTGACATCAACACCGAGTATGTAAACCATCTGAGCAAAGAGATCACAAGTCGGCATTACCTTGCTCAGGTCCAAGTGTATCCGTGGAACTTCTTCGGTGTGAATTGGGGTCAGGTTTTGCGTTCCATGATACCGCCCGTCTTGATAATAGGCAATCCTCCGTGGGTGACGAACGCGGCCTTGTCAACCCTCGGCAGCACTAATTTACCCGAGAAGAGTAATTTTCAGGGGCACTCTGGGCTAGATGCGATAACAGGTAAGAGCAATTTCGATATCTCGGAATGGATGCTTATTAACCTGCTGGAAGCCGCCAAACAGACTACCACGACTATTGCGGTGTTGTGCAAGACCATTGTGGCACGAAAAGTTCTTGCGTATGCTTGGAAGCGGGAGTTCCACCTTTCGGAAGCAAGCATCTATAACATTGATGCCTTCAAGTATTTTGGAGCATCTGTTGATGCGTGCCTCCTGGTCGTTAGCGTAGCTCTTGGTGTAGGCACGGCAAAAGCGTGTACAGTTTACAACTCCATTGCAGGCGTCACTCCCACATCAAGTTTTGGATATGTCGATGGTGCTCTTATTGCCAATGTTGGCGATTATGAGCGGTGGAGGTTTCTGCAGGGAACAGGAACATATCGGTGGCGATCTGGCATTAAGCATGACAGCGCTAAAGTCATGGAGCTTCAATTGACTCCTAGCGGCTATAAGAATGGGCTTGGCGAATTGTGCGAACTGGAAAGCACCTATCTGTACCCGATGTTAAAGAGTTCGGATATTGCAAACAGCACAACTTCGGCACCGACACGTTGGATGATAGTTACACAACGGCATATTGGAGAGAGCACAGAACCTATTAGGCACAGAGCCCCAAAGACATGGGAATACCTCAATAGTCATCACGAGTTGTTAGGCAATCGTAAGAGTAGCCTGTATAGGAACAGGCCACCATTCTCGATTTTTGGTGTTGGCAGTTACTCATTCTCGCCTTGGAAGGTAGCGATCTCAGCCCTCTACAAGAAACTACAGTTTGCTCTTGTTGCACCATTTGAGGGCAAACCGGTAGTGCTAGATGATACCTGCAATTTTATTGCGTGCGAATCCAAAGAAGAGGCAACTTTCGTGCTACGGTTGCTCAACTCCGAGCCCGCACAGCGATTTATTAGTTCGCTTATCTTCTGGGATGCAAAACGTCCACTTACTCTCGATATTCTAAATCGCCTTAACCTTGATCTGGTAGCAAATGAGATAGAGCCGATCAAGCGGATGTTATTTTGAGTCCTTGCATAAAGAAGACAATCAAACTGCGTGGTTTCTTACTAGCAGCGCTTTCGGTGTCATGGGTTCCCCTGTTGGGGAAATGATACTTCAGAAAGCGCAACGCTCTGGCGCTTGCCGCTTGCCTGATTACTTGACAGTCACTTATAAAGATATTCCGTCATCTGTGACACGGGAACACTGGCTTCACCAGGGACATACACCACATCATCGCGGTAGCAATAGTAAAGAGCCTCCCAGCGCTCTCGGGCATGACGCCATTTAGGGACTTCTTGCATTTCCACTTGAGCTACTCGTTGATTGTGAGTACGACGGCCTCGAACCATAATCACTAAGCCTAATACTATGGCACCAATAGAGACCAAGAACATGAGTACATCTACTGTTGATCTCAAATGCGACATTAAGTTCCCTGCGGAAAAGAGGCCAAAGAACAGAAATGTGATACCCCCAAGCGCCATAAATATGATGTCTCCCTCACATCCTGAACTTGGTTTATTCGGTGCCTTTAGCTTCTGGGCTAGAGATGATACCTGTGTTCCACTGTATGAACCATCATAGCCCGCCCCTGATACATGTTGCGTTTGATCTGCAACAATCGCGGAAACCTTCTGAACCTGATCGATTTGGCCGCAAACTGGACATGCGTGATTGCCTTTATCCATGCCGCCTATTGTAAAAAACGATCTTCGTTATGCAACCGAGTCGCGTTGCTTGGCGCAACAGAGCAAATAGCCATTCTTGCCAGAAATCCCCTACGATATTTCATGGCTCATCACACAAGAGCACATGTCAGTTAGCATCAGACAATGGACTACAATGAATTGGTTCGTTATACTAAGTGAGAACGTTCTCGCCATCTATCCGCCTAACCAAGTCTGGATGAGGCAAGTCAAATGAGCCAAGTACCCAATCTTCGGTCGCGGGAAGCAGTGTTTGACTTCCTTGATGATTACGCATACCAGCGTAGACAAGAGATTGATCGTCATCAACTCGGCGAAGGCCGTGGACTAATAAAGTCCTACGTCGTCGAGACATCGCCACATAACCCAACAATTGCAGAAACGGTGAAAGCCCTAAGGGGAACTGGATGGGATCTGGCACCTATAGAAGATGACCGTCTCTATTCAGTACAAGATAACAATGGAGAGCTTGGATATATCGAGCCTGTATCGCCACGCTATTGGGCATTGCATACTTATCGCCAAACGAGCAAAGCTGACCCAGCAATACAGAGAACCGTGAGGGAAACACCTCAGCTAGATTCACTCTGGCTTTCTGGTGATTACTTCACGGCCTTGTGGAAGACACTTATACTACCGCAGTTTCCATATCGCTCCATCACGTTTAAATTCGAGCACAGGGCACGCTTTGAACCTAATGGTGTGCCAGAAAGCGATGACTTCGATGAAAACCAGGAGGAAGACATCGAAGAACAACCGGCATCAATATCGAGTATCACAGAGCGAGCATCACGGATTGCCACATTCCTTCCAGACTTGCAAAAGGTTCATCCGCCCTTCAAAGCCATAAGAATGATGCGTATTCCTGCCGACAAATCGCCAGGGGGGTATGAGTTCTGGTCTTGGGGCAAAGTTACCTATCGCTCGGATGACTTCCGCGAAGGTCGAGAACAGGTATTCTCGATAACAAGGCTATATTCTCGGTTGACCGAGGCTATTGAACAGAAGCTCTGGCTAAGTTTCGAGCGAATTAACCACACCGATGGCGAGGCATTAGCAATCACAGGTGCACCACTTACGTTAGAGTTCTCAAAACCACTTTCTAATGAGATTTATAACAACCTGCTAGATGTCACATTCGAGAATAGTCAAGGCCCCTTGCGGCTTTGGGGTAATCCCATACGGTTGAGTGCGAACCGAGCACATGTATACGGAGTAGATATGCACTTGTGGCAACGCATCTATCTAGACATCACACCTTACAGGATAGTTGCGATACTTCCTCGGGGCACCTGTGGTAACACGGCTCATCGCTTATTAACGAACGTGCAGCGTTTTGTCGATCCTGGCGTAAAGATGTGGATTGGTGATACTGGATATGACGAGCTTGTTCGTGGCACCCTACTAGGGAGGGATGGTTGACATGAGTTTTGAACAAACGCCGCTCTTCCAGTTGAACCTCATGATCTTCTTATCATGGCCCTCACCAAGTGTTGTTGTAGACCCATTATTCTATAAGGAGGGCTACGAACTCTACAAGATAGGACCTCGGATTCCTACCGCACTAGAGGCCCAAGCGCGTGCAAATAGCAGTGTTCCTCCCATCCCTTTTACCCCAAGGCCATCGCCCGACATCGTTCTGCGGCATACTGAGAAGAAAACTATCTTAATAATAGAGTGTAAGAAGCAGAGTTTTGGGCCTGATAGCAAGCAAGCGAGCCAAGCAGCTTCGCTATTATCATGCGTCGGGCAGCATGTCGCGAGCGTGTTCGGCTTACCCTCAGAGGAATGCTGGTCCTCGTTCCTTTGTTATGCGATGGGGGATAGTAACATTTCCGCAATGCAGGATACTATCAATGCCCTCGCTACCAAGCTAGAGGACACCTCCATACCTGTAACCGATTCAGGATGTATAAGCATCACGGTATTACAGGATGGGGTATACATGGCAATGGAGCCGCGATCCAGGATTCCATTATCGGGCCTACAAGATGCGACACAACCTGGCATAAAGGTCATGCCCCTTGCCGATGGTGATGATCCCCGGCCTCTCTACCTGATACCAATTGATCCCAGCATTACGGTTAATGACGATTACGAAAAGTCGATGCTCTCGGAAAGGGTTCGGATGGCACTGGCGTCGTTGCTTGGTAGCCAGTTGGATCAAGGCGAGTTCGCGTTTGAACTTGATGATGTCATGCGTAGTGCTATAGAGGTATGGGACATGTGGGCAGATTATGATTGTCGTAAGTATGTAAAAAATGCTGTGCGCTCATACTTGCGGCTGATATTTCGCGAAGTGAACAAGGTCGGTCTACAAGTTACTGTGGACCAAGACCGCCTGATGTTCCATCATGTAACGCCAAGTGTAGCTGCCGATACTCGACGCTACTTGAGTAGTGCAGCCTTTCGGAAGGGGCAAATTGATCTTTGGAGTTCATCTGTACAGCCAGATTTCAGCAACCTCGCGCATGGCTGGTAGCCAGTATCTCGATTTGCCGTCTATCGACAGATTGAACACACTTGTCACAGCAAATTTCGTAATCAGGCACTAACTGTGGAGTCGCTCTTCCACGTTCCCTCGCTTGTAAGCCACGCCGCCACCATCCCGCAGTTCGTTCTTTTCGCTTCCCCATCATTGGCAGCCTCGATGTACTCGTACCGCTTCTCCGGCAGGAAGTTCACCTGTGCGGGCTTCCCTTTCCGCTTCACGATCATCCCCACTTCCTGCATGGCGTCCGTGATCTTCTCCCACATCCCCTTTGTCACAGTAACGCCCTTCAACACCAAGCGCGGCGATTTCACCATCGCCGTATACGCAAATTGATCCCACCAGCCATAGCCTATAAACGCAGAGACGAACTGAAGCTCGTTAGGGATTACGCTGCCGTCTGGGTTCTTGAGCGTGAGGTCAACTTCTTTCCCATTTCCCCGAAATCGAATCATAGAGTAATGTCTATTTGGTTTCCTGTCCGCGAACAGTGGTATCCGGCAGACTCGAACATCTCCATCACAGTATCCGCGTCGTCCGATGTATCGAAGTTTCCACGGATTCCGACAAGGCGATATTCTTCCAAGTTCACGCCGTCGCTTTGAGGATAGAGAGCGTGGAACATATCTTCGATCTTGCCTCTCATTTCCTCAAAGTTCGTAGCTGTAATCAACACCTCGGATTCATACAAATCCGAGACTTTTCCCCAACCACCATTTCGATACGGCACAAAGATTAGCACGAAGTAAATGTATTTCATGGTGAACCCGAGGTTATTGTAGCAATCAGATGCTATTTACGCGATTGGCTGGGCAGTGGTCCGCGCTGCTGAATCGGCGGGGGCGGTGGCACCTTCTGCGCTGGCTTAACGGTGTACTTCGCGTCGTAGTAGACCTTCCAATCGTGCGTCACGAATTGCCACGACAGCATGAAGAACCATTCCGAGAAGCACAGCAGGAAAGCGAGCACGATGACGGCAATCGCGGTGATCGTCGTCACACTTCCCGCCTCATACGCCTTCGCCTGCAACACGGCCAGGTTTGAGATGAAGTCATAGCTGTACATGCCCAACAGCAACGCATACATGAAGATCGTCACGACCGTGGACTGCTCTCTCCGCCAATCCTCCGTCATGAGCGCCCGCGAGATGAGCAATTCTCCCGCGCTATTGAAGAACACGGTAAACAGAATCGCCAATCCCCGGCCAGTGATAGGTTCGATGAACCTCTCTGAGATCAGCAGGTTGCCGACGATCATCCCGCCGCTGACCAGCACCGCCACCGCCGAGAACATCAGGTTCGAGCTTTGCTGGCCTTCCGAAATCTTGCCCTTATCAACCTTCCCGGTCACGCCGGAAATATCAAAGAACTTGCTACTCATTGAACTTCAGACTTGTATTCCGCTTGAACGCTTCGCCGCATTCGCTGGACCAAATACGCTGCGGCATCACCCACAGACCTAACGGCGCGTAGGACACCGGATCACTTGGGCCTTTCCCCGTTACCTTGTCGATCCCGAACCACTTCACGACCTCCGGGTCGAGCAGCACCATGCTATCGTCCGCCAAGAAGACGGATTGGACGACCTCACCTAATGCGTGGTCAAAAACGCAGATTGGCGCACGCTCGAAGGTCTTCTGCGAGCCCGATTTCACAATCCGATCAGCCTCGTTCTCCGGCTTGGTATAGACACGAATGTCTGAGCCAAGGAACTCACACGCCAATTCTTCGTCTTTGAAGGAGGCCACATTTGCGACGTGTTCCTTCTTGATAAGCCATATACGATCCGATACCCACGAATCGCCCAGCAGGCACGTTCCGTGCTCAAACATCTCACGAGTTAGATAAACTTTGTCACCCATGTGAACCTGAACCGCGAGGGGCCTTTCGTGGCCCCTCGCTACAACCTACAGCCCCAATTCCTTCGCGATCTCAGTCAGCCCCTTATGAGCCTTCACGAGCATATCGACCCGCTTCAGGTCTTCGGTGCGCTTCTGCGTTGCCAGGTAGGTCTTCAATTCCCCGATGTTGGCGAAGATATGGGTGCCACCTTTCGACTCGACACGTGTATCTTCATCGCTATCGTCTTCAGGATCATCGCCCATCGCGATACCGAACACGCCCATCAGCGCGTATTTCTTCGCGCCGGTCTGAGCCTTGTACGGAGCCTTGTCGCCTGAGTCAACGCCTTCACCCGCGAACTCGCCTGGCACTTGCCACACGTCGCCCGTTTCGCTATCAACCAGGATGACGTTTGCGAGTAGCCGCCAATAAGAGTCCCAACCCTTATTGCCATTCGCGCGCTCTTTCTCAACGATCTCCCAGGTGGGATTCCCGTTGCTCACGATGACGCTCAGGCCGACTTCCTGGCACGCCCTTTTGACTGCCGAGATCAAATCCTCCGCCCTGGTATAGCTATATTTCTGTGAAATATTCACACCAGTCTTCTCAACCCAAACCAACTTTCCCTGGGCTGCAAACAACTTCTTCGCAATAGATTCTGGAATTTTCTCCATAGTTAGCCTCGATAAAAGCGGTAGATGCTACCCTGTCACCAAACATCCCCTCACTGTCTTCTTCAACTTCATGGGTAAAGCCCGTAACCAGGCATCAATCACTTCTTCCCCATAGGAATTGATGAGATGGCGCATGTTGGCGCGGTTCATCTCCGCCGTCATGTTCTCGTTCTGCCAATCCGTGACAACCACCAGGTTCATTGGGCACGTCAAGATGGCCTGTCTCGCGGGAGAACTTACCGGCACATCACTGCGCTGGACAAAGACCTCGTGAAGAGCACCGCCGCAGTTTGGAAGAGAGGTTCCATCAATGGGACTCTTGCATCCCTGGCGAAGCCATACTTGCCACTTCACCGCGAGACGTTCTGCATCCATTGGCTTTCACCTTCTGAGAATCGATCCGTTTGTTGCACTCCGCCCGCAAAACGCTTCCCGCCCTCCGAACCATGAATTCGATTGCGTACAACTCATCCTGATCTAGTTCCTTAAAGCTGCGAATCTTCCGGCCAATCAGGTCACTCGCGATCTCGTATCGAAATCGGCGTCCTATCGTGTGATCCCACAGCCGCGCCAGTTCAATCGCGTTCCGCTGCGACCAACCACCTACCTGGATCAGGCTTCGGCAGGCTCGACAGCTTTTCGCAAATGGCTCCGCAGGTATTTGTTCTTCTTGCGCCCATATCGCGGGTTCTCGCGCATCTTGCGCACCGTTACGGCTTCCAATATCCGATACACCCCATCCCAATTGATAAACGTACATATCTCCCCATCCTGAACAACGACAGGCACCTGGCGGCTCTGGACCGTCACGAGGTAGATTTCCTTCCCGTTCTCCCCATCCGCCGCTTTCCGGGCAATCCCCTGTTTGATCTGGGAGAGAATGTCGTACCAAATCTCCCAGGTCAGTTCGATGCCATATCGTTCTTCTGCTCGCCTTTTACAATGAATAAACCGCGAAATCAGGCGATCCTGCGCAGTGTCCCATCTGGCATCGTCGTTGGGATCGCTTGAATCATGATCCATAGCGCTAACTCCGTTGGCTCCCCCTCGCTATCCAGGAACCCGCGCCTGGCGAGTTCCTGGATACGCCTGCTCATGCCTTCAACCGTATCAACATCTTCCGCGCCTAACACACCAGCCTCACACACGCACATGAGCGTATACATGTTGTCCGGGTCGTGAATCCATTCCCAGTTCGTCACTCGATGGAGACCTCGATCCCGCTGATCGCTGCCCCGCCAACCAACAACGCCCTGGCGAACACGTCGAAGTCCCCCGAATCACACACCCCACGCGCTGCTTCCGCGTCGTTGATGTAGACGGTGAAATAGGTCGCTTCGCCGAGACTATCGCTGTGCGTTGCTGACTTCACTCTGATAAGCGTTGAGTCGTTGTTCATACTCCCATTGCACCTCTTGCGCGTGATGCCGCGCTCTCTCTATCCTGGCGAACATTTCCTTTGTCGCCTGGCCGCGCTTGCTAGCGTGGGTCACGAAACTTGAGATGTGGTCATATTCATCCCACGCCGCTTGCGCTTTACCATATAGTTCATATAGCTCAGTCATGTCTACTCCCAACCGCCGACTGGATTGTTTTGCGTATCTCACGCTCACCCAATCCAATCCCCAAAGCGGTAGGGGCCAACATCCTCTCAATCTCCATTCCCGACTTACCGTTTTCCGCTAATCGGCACGCGGCCCAGTAGAGGCTCGCGTTCCGACACCCTGGCTGTGCCGTCGCCAACCAGCGCGTGATGGCATCCGGTGAACCATCACCTATGACCGGCTTCGTGGCCTTACGCGGTTTCTCTTCTTTGTCGAGCATGTAAGCCAGAAGGCTTGGGAATGGCGCTACCGGCTGGTTTGCTTTCTGCCAGCGATAGGCGTTCCCGGATGGGTGAATACTCGGCGGAAGGATGATGTAACCACCCGCGCCGCGAATATCGACGCCCTTCGCCAACTTCGACGCGGAGTTGTGGATTTCGAGATAAGTCGAATAGATCAGGTGGAATCCGCCGCCGCCAGTGACAGATGTGGCGGTTTCGGGAATGACTTCGTGGTATTGCCTGTATAGCGTCTTCCAAGCTTCCAGCCCTTCCGCGTCGATGTCCACGACTACTAACCCGGATGGGCCGCAAGCCAACCCAATGTTCGCCTGCGGCCACTTGCCCCACCATCCCCTGATTACCGCCTCGTCACAGGAAGCGTCTTTCACGCCGTGCTCGGTGATGGGCGTCTTGCCTCGCGGCTTGATCGGGAATACCCACCATCCGCGATCTGCATATTGCACTGCCGCTTCGAGCATGGCTACACGCTGATGTCCAATTGCTCTTTCGCCCACTGCCGTAGTTGCTCATCAAGTGCATCCACGGTTCCCCATCCCCACACAATGTAATCATTGTTGTCGCCCACGACCCAACTCCCATCCGGGAAGATGGAGACCACATACGGGAAGTCCTCTTTGAACGCTTTACTGTACGCGGCCTCGATCTTCTTGAACGTATTCAGCCATTCCATCGCTACCAAACCTCAATTCCAAAGCACTTCTCAGCCCACCGCCGCAACTGCGCATCCAAGTCGTCAACCGTGGGCCACGACCAGACTGGCTCGTACCGCTCATCCATGATGGCCCAACTCCTGTCTGGGAAGATGACAACGGCGTATCCAAAGTCCTCGTTGTAGATGGCGTCATGTGCCGCCTCAATCTTCTGGAATGTCTCAAGCCATCGCATCATCCAGCCCTGTCTTGTGCTCAATCACTTCAATAATGCGGCTTCTGTCACCGAAACGGAAGACCGGGATGCGCCCCACGCCACGCCCAAAGGAGTTCTTCTCAAGCCACAAGTTCCCGAAGCACGAAATCTCCCCCTCGCCCTGGATGAACTGCTTGCCTTTCAGGATTGGATGCGGCACGCACAGCGTGTCCTTAAGCTCTCTGAAGTCCAGCACCAGGCCATAGTTGGGCCGTTGGGCAATATTGGAGCTTCCCTTACCGTCAAGCAGATGAGGCCGCCAACCCTTACCCGTGCTGGTTTGGCTGGCCTTGTCCATTTGCTGAATGATGAACGACACCGTTTTGCTGTGCTGGTTATAGGTCTTTAGTTCTCCGAGGAAGACGCCGATACGATTGGCCTCGTTTGAGCCCTTCTTAGAATCGTTGAGTTCCGGGGCCATATCGAGGTAGTCGTAGATGATGTCCGCCTTGTACTTCGTGGCTTCTGAGATCACCCAGGATAACGGTTTACCCGCCGCTTCCCAATAGATCACTCTCCCGCCACCAGGATAAGGCGTGAGGCACGCCAGGTCTTCTTCCGACACATTCCCTTGCAGGCAGTCATCCAATGGCTTGCCCGTCCGATCCGCTATGTCGCGGCAGATCATCTGGAAGTTGGTAAGCTCTGTGGAGCAATAGAGCACCGTGCGATGATGCTCCCTGGCCCACCAGTGAGCTACCCGCCGCGCAAACATGGACTTGCCTACACCTGTTGGCGCAACCAGCATGGATAGCGTGCCATAGTCGATATAGGGCACCCACTTGCGAAGTGTGGGGATGTCATTCGGCCAGGTTAATAGCTTTCCCGACTTCACCGCTTCCCGACGATCCCTGAACATCAGCGCCGCTTTCGTCTGCCAATCGTCCGTCGATACGAACTCCGATTCATCATGGACAGATAGCTGTGTTAGGCCGCTGTTAAGGATTTCCGCCGCCTGCTGAACCGTGATCTTCCGGGCACGCAATTTCTCTTGCGTTTCCCTCAGTAACCGGCCTGCCTCATCCTCCGAGTGCAACTCCCGTAGCAGGCGAACATTCGTATCAATGTTCACCTCACCATACTTATCGAGTAGCCCCAGGACATCCTTCACTTCACCCGGCTCGGTCTCAAGACCATCGTGGGTCATCTGCTTGGCAATTGCCACCGCGTTGTCATCCTGCACAATCCTGATGGCTTTGTAGAACGACTTCGCCTGCGGATCGGTGAAGTAATCGATGACTTCCGGGTAGAAGTCCAACATCCTTTGCCCCGAACCATCCTTATAGGATGCCAGGGCCGCTACAGTCTGAAGCTCTAAAAAACGATTAGTCCCATTCATGTTCCGACAAAAAAGCCGCGAGGATAACTCGCGGCTCATGTTTCAAAACAAGCTTATTCCCAACGACCCATCATGAACCATTCCGGCTCACGCATATCGATCCCCATGACCTTGCAGAAGTCAACAAGGTGCACCATATCGGGCGTGATTTCCGACAACCCTGTCACAGGACACGCACTCCCATCTGTCATCTCGATGCTTTTCGCCGCCACGTAACACGAGTCATCATTTCCACCGTCTGGACAATTGTTGTAGATGTAGCAATAGCATCCTGCCTTCCGAGTGTCATCGCAAAACTCGCTGTAGCCAATACCTTTCTTGAGGGAGTACCACTCATCCCAGGAGTATCCTGCTTCCTTCCACGGCTGCTTATCGACTTTGAATCCCCAAAACGAAATTGCTTTAAACCGCATCCCCATTATGACAACCCCAATTCCTTCAACCGCTCATCCGATACGGTCTCAACCTCAACGGTAGATTCTGGTTGGGAGCCCAACTGACCCTCAAGCAACACCTTCCGTACCGCTTGCAGCCTGCCAACGTCTTCCGTGTGCGCGGCCATGATCTGCTTCTTGATCTCAGACCACTCGTGATCCTTGAGCATGGCGATCAATGCACCGCGCAATTCGTCGTTGAAATTGAACGAGTACGACGGCCCGAGGAACTTCCTTAACCAGTTGATCGGCTCATTGGGTAGCGCACCCGCTACTGGCCGATCACGCTTCCCGAATCCTGAGAGGCGGAAGGTGATTCCTTCCTTCTCGAAACCGGAGTTGGGGATTCTGACTGTTTCACCCGAGGGAAATCTATACAGCGGCCCTAACCTGCGGCTATCGCGAATCTCCACTTCGTCGTTCGTCTCATCGATGTAATGCTCATAAGCGATAACGACTTCCCTCATAGGTCATCGTCCGTTTCGGCGTCCATCGTGTCCGCGATCCCCTTGGCGGCATCCGCTGCTTCCGAGGCAGATACTTGGACCGATTCGACATTCACGTCGATACTTTTGAGGAATGAGGCGATGCGCTCCAACTCAAGCGTGATCGTACTTAGTTGCTCTGACACATGCTCCACTACTTTCGTCTGTTCCTGAATTGCCTGAGCCGTCGTCATTGCATTCTCCAATTGATGATCTTGTCCGTGGCCCGTTCAAAGGCTTCCCCCAGGCCATCATTAACAACCAGCGTGTACCGCCGCTTGCCATCCTGCAATATCTCAACGTTGCCATCCACCAGCACGATCTCCTTCTTGCCCTTTCGCTCCCGAAGCTCGGCTTCCATTTGCACGGAAGTAACCGAGTCGTCCATCATTCGGTCGTACACCAGGTCAACCGTCTCTTTTGAGACCTTTCCGGTGCGAGCCTTCTCGTCTGAAACGGCGGAGATCGCGAAGCGCACCTTATCCGGCACCGAAATGCCGCAACCGGATTCGTCGATGATGGTTGCCATCAGGTCATCCGTCACTTCGTGGCCGTTCGCGATAAGCTCAGGCAGCAGCTTCGACAGGAATAGGCTCAGCATCTTGCGCTGGTATTCGGATAGCGCGAGATCAAGGTGAGTTTCTTCGTACCAGATTTGGAGCATCCCGCCAATCGTCTTGGTGGAGCGATCTTCCAGAACCGGCTTGACAATCGCAATCTGGCCTGAGAGGAACGCATCTCGTAGTGCAATCGCGATAAATGCGTGCATGTTGGTGATTGCGATCCCTGCGGCGGCCACCTTCGCCATTAGCTTCTCACCCGCGCAACGGCGGATGTGCGCCTCGTCCGTTTCCCCTGGCAACTTCGGCATTACCGTCCGAATTGAGCCCTGATCCCACAATACGTCTAGCAAAGCGTTGACCGCCTGCGCCCCCCTAACCGGATCATGTTCGGTTACAAATTCAAGCGCTGCGGGCGATCCATACGCTACGACCTCACGTTGCATATAGCCCCCTCGATTGACTTGTAAATGTGATGTGTGGGCGGGATGTGGAATAGCCCGCCCCCGTATTCCAACTTGAAATCCTTGAACTCAGTGTCCGCCGTAATCAAACGGAAAGCGCGTTGGCGTTCCAGCGATTCGTTCGCCGCGATCTTGCGCCTTCCCCCAAGCTTCATCTCGGTGGCGAGATAGCTTTCAGGCGGGATGAGAAATAGGCTCGCCTTCTCTTGCGAGATTCTGGGTGGGCGTACCCGCTCCGGGTATAACCAGAGCGCAATGTAGTATAGGGAATGTGTTGGAACAGCCACCTGCTGCCACCAGCTGCGCTGGGCCAGTGACCATCCCTCGCGATCCTCTGGGTTATTTGGATTCCCCAGATACGCAGACCCGAAAAATGCTTTGCACTCAATGCAGATAACAACGGCTGGAAACCCCTCGATCAGATTCGCAAAAACAAAGGAATCGGGCCGTCCAGATTGGTATTGCGTTTGCCCGGTTGTCCTCGCGAATGTAGCGTTTGCATTGTATACCCAGCACCATCCTGGAATTTTGTTCACCATCCGTGCCAGTGGTGCCCTACAATACTGATTCTCCTTGCCCAAATACCAACACTCCGTCCTCCTTGAATGACGTTGTGTATACATCGCCAGAACAGTGCCAGCAATGCCCGAAGTAGGGGCAGTTCACATGAATTGCGCCCAGTTTCCGGTCGGTCGGGTATGCTTTGTCCGCCTTCTCGCTACAACACTCACCTGGGCGGAACTCCGGCTCCGGCAACTCCACGACTGCGCGGTTCTGGCGCTCGATTTCCTCATCAAGCTCTTCATCGCTGACCGTGGCAATCTCATCGCGGTATTCGTGTTGGAATATCGCCGCTCCCCGTTCGTGGCGGAACGTGTAGATGTTGTCGCCCGTGCGATTCTGCATGACGAGGAAGCCACTGTTGATCCCACTCATACGCATGTATGCCGCGCACTGGAACGCCCACTTGGGATTGATCTTCCAGGCATCGGTGCGCTTGAACTCAACTAACGACTTACCACCACAAGTGGTAATGACGGAATCTGCGCGACCCACGACCTTATCGCTCTCGAATGAGACTTCATGCTGAGCACCCTCTACAAGTGTCGAGGCGTTTGCCGTCCACGTCAGCGCTTCCTGCCACAATTCGGCCACCATGTTCCCTTCTCGGAACATATTCAATAGCGCGTAATTGTTGTGCGGCAGCAGGTGCGGATGCGTCGGCTCGGTCCCCAATCGGTCATAAGCCGAGGCAATCGGGCACACGCCCAATCTGCTTGCCCTGGCCCTCTTCTCACCGTGGCGACGATCACCTTTCGGGAGATCGACATGCACGCGATCCCCGCCATCATCCAGGTATTGCAGATAACCCTTGTGTATCCCGCGCAGTAGTTCCGGCGTAATCACTTCTTCACCTCCACACCTAGCGGGGTGAAGTGCAGATCGGTTGAAGGCATTCCCTGCCACCACATTGAGGCCATCGCTTCGCCGTTTACGTTATCTACTGAAACACCCGCCACCGCCGTATCCTTCTCGTCCAGCACATACAGGTCGATCCCCATATCGCTGGAACGGAGTTGCAATTTCATTCCACAGTGCTCAAAAGTAAAATTCATGCCAACGAATCTCCAATATTGCAGATAGTGACGTTTCGATATTGCCTGCCATCAACCTCAAGACTTCCCCCTTCCAGGTAGTAAATGTGTGGATTTGCTGGATCGGCCTGTAGATAGACGGATACACACGCGCCTTGCATTAGCTCCACCCGATCTACCGGGCCAATCCTCACCGAATCGACGCCATCGTTCCAGGCATAGACATACAGGTTTAGCATCCACAAAACGGTAGAGAATCATTACAATCGTTAGTTATGTCTGATGAATTTAAGTACGTTGAGAAGGCTCGCAAGCTTGGGGTGGACGTAGAAAATCCAACTGCCATGCACTATCTCGTGAACGGGATTCGCTACTGCGAGGCCAGATTCCAGAACCCGACAGCCAACAGGTCTCAACTGGCGGACATCCTGGGTTTGCGGACGCCAGAAGAAGTGGACTTCTTGCGCAGGAACAACTACATCGGGATAGCCAGCGAGATTGTCTTTGAGACCCTGATGGAAGAGATGGCACAAACGGATTTGCGCCAACGAATCCTCAAGCTCTATCACGACGACTACTATGACTGGCTATCCAACATGAGCCGCATCGCGGCTGGGAAAGCACCCGCAGATGGTGGTAAACGTCCACTTGACCGCGATCAGGTCGCTGCCTTTACCGCACTGCAAAGCACTCAAACCCACGAAGCGTTCCTGAAGATGCTATTTCTGCCTGACCAAACCGAGAGCGCGGAATCCCAATACCTTGTCACCCGCAAACAACTTCAGGATTCCTCGGATGTCATTGACTTGGATAACCCGACAAACTCATAACCGATTACGCCAGGCTTGAGGAATTGCGCGGCATCCCCCTCAATCCTGGTGTAACTAGCCGTTCCTTCCCCGAACTCAACGTCTATCTCGTTCGGCAACTCATCGTAGTCAAGCTGTTCACCGGAGAACGGGCCACCGTACAGTGTTATTACCATCCCGAACCCCTGTAGATCGGCTCTTTGCCAGAGCGATAGCCATTCTCCAGGACATGATACTGGTCTACCCGGCTCATGGCGTATTGAACCTTCTGATGAGTGTATGTCGTCCCACCTGGGTCAACGTGGTCAATGTCGATGGTCGGCAGGAATACATTCCTGAACCCGGCCAACCGGCTGCGCACAGCCATGTCCGCATCGTCGAACCCGTACACCCCGCCCATCTGATACAGGTATCCGACCTTATCCAGCAAACGCGGGTTGAATGCCTCACAGGTGCCCATGATGTCCTCGCATTGTTCCACCACGATCCACGGCTCGCCGCGCTTGTGAGGGAGCATCTGTAGCTGCGAGCGGTATTGCAGGTCTGGGTGGTTCGGCCTTTGCTCAAGGTCTTTGCGCTTCAGACCAACAATCCCGATCTTGTTGTCGCGCTGGAAGACCTCCTCCATCCTTTGCGGCCAGTCCTTCTGATTGACCACCACGTCGTTATCCATCTTGATAACGACTTCACCGGGCCGCCGAATCCTGATGATCCGGTTGATCGCTTTCGCGGTACCCAGGTTCTCATTGTTGTAAAAGACGGTGTCTATGACCCCTAACCTCAATGAGCTTTCAAGTGACATCCTCGTCTGTTCGCATGAGCCGTTGTCGCATACAACGACTCGATTCTTGGACATATCAACCTGATAGTGCAAGCTGGCAAGGGTCCGATTCGTCATCTCCGTGCGCCCATTTTCCGGGGTATCAAAGGTAACAACAGCAATTAGCGCCATGCGATTAACCTTAGAGGCTGGAACTCACATTGTGAAGAGGGGGAAATGGGCCAGTTTCAAGCTGGCCCACTTCTCTATAGGGCAGGGGAGAGGATTCGCGCAATCTCACGGTACTTTTCGGCCTGCGCGGGCAATTCCGCTTTGAGCGTGTCAATCAAGTCTTGTTCGATAGGCCGCAGATAATCATCATCCGCGTCAGACTCGATCCCGGATAGCGATTCGGTCGCTATCTCAACATCATTCACCCTGGCGCTCACAACACACCGCGTATAGTTCCACCGGACGCCATAAGCCTCTTGCCTCTCGCAGTCTTCCACGACGTAGAGGATGTCGAGATCATTCATCAGGTCGCCTGTGCTAATGGAGTGATTCCCCAGGTTATCCTGCTCCCTTCGCCAACACTGTTCGACCTCCTGCTGGTTGGCACCACGCCAGTTGTTCTCATCGAAGGGCAGATATTGTTTTGGGTGGTAATAGCGATATTCTCCGTAGAAGTATCGCGTTCTGATGTTTCGGGCCAGAACTTCCTTGTGGAACCGAGTGATCGTTACGGTTGGCGGCGTGGTGTTCCGGTGATAATCAACTGCTTCTACGTCCCGTTCACTTTCGCCTTCCGCCAGCCAGTCCGCATCCTCCGCGTTCACGATGATTCTGTCATCGTCCAGATACCTATAGCTCACCCCAGAGTGGTCGAGCACAAATATCTTACTGTCCGCGACATACTGTGGCCCATAGAGGACTCCCGCATCCCGATCTACGTAATAGCCCCTCGCCTTACCGTCGTATTCACCCCAGGGCGGGCACGAGTCTTCGTCGTCCTCCCACCTGATACAAAACTTAACGTCACCCCAGGTGACAACATGGTTATTCAATCCGCTCATAGTAGTCTTCGCCGTTGTCGTATAGCTCAATCTTCAGGTTGTTCTCCGCGATGATTTGCTTGAAATACGGCTTCCACGGCTCCCCAATCTCACTGAACAGGCTGCAATCAAACCCGAAATGGCTTTGCTTATCCACCGTATATATGTAGTGAACCTTCCGCGTCCCTGCCTCAACCCCAAGAGTGCAACCGTTGAACCTGTAGATAGCGCTACACTGAATAAGTCCGCCCACTTGCTGGCTTTCCCCCAGACCTACGATGTTCGTCACCGCCTGATACGCTTCTTCCCGCTCAACGCGGAAGAAGCGGCAATCGTCCTTCCTGGACAGGTCACTCAGGAACATGTCGCAAGCCCGAGTCGTATACGGCTGAGCCCAGCGATTTCCATCAATCAAGCTTATGAGGGCGTACTTGTCCCAATCCACACAACAACACTGCACGACATCAACGGGGAAATCGCCAATACGAACCAGAATGAAGTCGCCAACCTTGATCCTGCTATCCCAGTCAAGACTTACCATTTTGTGTCCTTACGCAACTCTTCTACCCACTCTTTTGCTTCGTGCCAGTCGATTGAGTAGTATTCCTGCTGGCCTTCGCCGATCAACATTCCCAACGTCAATGACCCGTCGCCACAGACTTCTACCATGTCGTCCCATCTATTCCCGCTTGTTACATCAATAAGCGCGTATTCTTCCGACGATACCTGGCACACTTCAGATACGTAAGCATTAGTCGTGGAGATAATAAGAATCCAATCGCCCACCTTCACTTCGCTATCTGTCCCAAGTTTCTTTGCTTCATCCGGCATCTTCATTGGTACATCACCCACTCTGGGATGCAGGCCGCGTCGTAGTTTCGCGGTAGGCATTCCACAATCACTTCGTATGCTTCTTTACTGCTCATCCCGTATGCCCGTAGCGCGGCAATTAGGCCAGTAACAACGCCCTGACCAAACTCTTCTGAGACGCGGGACTTCCATGAAAGCGCCATCAATACTTCCTTAATCGGCTGTGTATTCATTCCGCTCATTCCAACATGCGACACACATCTTGTGCCGTTCAATCGACTCTGCATCGCCTGATGTGTCGATGCTCTTCCCACACATCGGGCACTCTTCCGCGTCCATGAGACCACCGAGACTGTTGTATATCTCTTGAAGTCGCTCGATGGTATCTATCCCCGAAATATCAGTGTCTTGCGAGTATTGCAGCCAGGGAAACGCCTCTCGAAGTAGTTCGGTCACATCTCGGTTGAATCCAGTTTCAAAACCCTTAGCAATTACTTCTGCCAATGTCATGTCAATACTCATCTGGGAATAAAATTGTTGTCGAGCTACGATCACTTTCTGTGATAATCCAGATTGTGTCGTCCCCCTTGTACACGCTGAACAACCGCTCGCCGTTGGCCAAGGACCACTCGTTCTCATCCCAATCCTCTTTGCCAACATCACCCCAATCACCAGAGATATGCCGCTCAAAGCACTGAATTACCCACGCCGCGAAGTTCTTATCTTCTGCAACTTTGGCAGAAACCCCGCACGTCATGAGCGGCATCCCATAGCGAAACTTTGCCATTACAACCTTACCGGCTCATCAGAATCATCGAAGATGGTTCCGGCAATCTCGTCGTAGTCATCGTCGTTGTCGGCAGGATCAATCTCGTCTTCGTGTTCTTGTAGCCAGGTCAGCACCGCTTCATAAACGTCTCGCTTCTCCTGAGCTTGTCCAAGCCCAATGAGTTGCATGAGATCGTAATCATCCCCGGATTCACGCCTCACCACGTCAACGTAATCTGCCCGCGCAAGGCTAGATGCCAACCACTTAAGTAGATCGCCGTTGTAAATGTCCGACTCTGGATCATAGTCATCTGGATCGTTGTCTGCATCAGAGAGGTAATCCAGGGCATCCACGACATACTCGTAAATGAAGTCGTCAGGAAGCACACTACCTTTGTCGTGCGCTTCGCACACCAGATTGATTACCCAATCTGGGCGATCTTTCTTCGTCACCCAAATGTTTTCCCGCATATCTGGGTGGTCTGTACCTGTCCAATAAAACCACTTAAGCGCTTCCTCGGCGCACTTACTAATGCTCATCCAGCTCCTTCTCGCAATCCGGCTCATAACACTCAACGATCTCAATGTATTCCAACCCGGCAGCCTGGGCATTCCTTGGCTCGGTGTACCAATCCCGTCTCAAGCTGCCAACCCACGCCGTCGCGCCATCGTCAACACAGGCTCTACGAAGTTCGAGCGCATCCGCCAGGGCTTCCTTGAAAGTTCTGCTGGTGGTCGCACGTTCCGGTAAACACCCCTTAGTCCCTGAAAATACGTGGTAGTGCATACATGATGGACGGTAGAGAAAAATAGAAAAGCCCCGCGAGAGATGTACTCTGCGGGGCTCCTGGTTGGGCTCCCAACTGACTAAGCGAAGACTGAATCTTCCCGGCGTTGCCGATTTCTTATGCGGCGGGTACGTTTGAAGTCTAGACTACTTGCTGGTGAATAACGGTCATGCTTGGTCTGACGTTGTGCATCTGTTAGTTGCACATAGTGGTCTGTCATGCTCAAATTGGCATGTCCCAACGAATTCCGCAGGGTTAGTACATCCCCTCCATTCATCAACCACTTCACCGCGAAAGTGTGGCGGAATAGGTGAGGGTGCAAGCGCGGAATGCCCGCTTTCTTTCCCAAACTCTTCGTGAGATGATCCAGAGCGTTGTATGTGAAATCCTCTCCATCGTAGGTCACGAAGACGTGTGGATTGTCGCACTCTGGCCTGTAGTAGTGTAGATAGTGCGCCAGGGCCTTCTTAGTGTTGTCCACAATCTGCACTTTCCGCTCTTTGTTGCCTTTGCCAGTTACCAGAATCTCTCCCTTTTCCAGGTCAACCCTGTCAAGAGTGAGTGTGCAAAGCTCACTAGCGCGGATTCCTGTGTCGATAAGCAACATGTAGATTGCCATATTCCGAGCACCCTTGAAGCTGTTTGGCCTAATCTGTGCGAAGAAGGACTCTATTTCCTCATCGCTCAGTACGTCCACCACGGTCTGTGGCATCTTGGGACGCTTCAGACGTACTAGCGGGTCACTGGCAATATAGGACTCGTCGGCAAGCCACCGGCTGAACACCTTAATAACTCTCACACAGTTGTAGATTGTGCTAGGGGATAGAGGCTCGTCGTCAGCGGTTCGATAGGGATTGTTCTGATAGCGCCCGCGCCGTGATTGCAATTGAGCCACGTAGGCCCTGGCCCTTTCCAGGGTCATGTCTCTAATCGTGGCATTCTCACCAAGGAATTCTGCGAATCCATTCAACACAAATCTGTAAAGGCGAAGACTGCGCTCCGACAACCCCTCTGTTTTCTTGGCAATGATGAAGTCATCTATGAACGTGCTAATGCGTGTGATCATTATCTTGCTCCGTATCGGTTTAGACATGATCCTATCTATTCCCTCCTTAGCCGTCTACTATTGGCATGGTTACAGCCAGGAGAGAAAGTGCACCCGAATAGAGCAGCGAAATGTTTACTGGTAAGTGAGCCGAATCATAACCGGCCTACTTGTTGGTACGGGCCTGTAAGTGGGGATTTCTCAACGTTTATTGCATCGTTTCGCGGTCTCATGTGGCTGACATAACTACCGGTTAACAGCCGGTTGCTCTGCCATTGAGCTATCGAGGAACAGCGCGCTAGATTATACAACATTCATTTGCGGACGCAAGGGTAAAAATGATTTCATTTACCCCTGCATGTATCCCAAAGCGATGAATTCTGCGCGTATCAACCTAAAATCTCTACACCACGTCCACGGCATCCACCGGCTCGGTGTGGATGAGCACCTGGCCCAGGTTTGGCAGGTGCCGGCGCAGTCGCCGCTCAAGCTGTTCTGCCGCCAGGTGCGCGTCGGTGAGCGACATGTCGGGGCGGAACTGGCAATCCAACGCCAGGTTGATCTGGCTGCCCACGCGATCCAGCACGATGTTGTCCACGCGCACGATGCGCGAATCGCCGTTTGCGATGCGCTCGATTTCGTGGAGGGTAGTGGGTTGTTGGCCCAGCGCGCGCGCATGCATAGGTTCGTTGGTCGGCTCGATGTGTACCGAGACGCGCGCCAGGTGAAATTGATGCTTCAGGTTGCGCTCCAAGTCGGTGGCGATGTCGTGGGCGGCCTGTAAGTCCAGGTGGCCGTTCACTTCCAGGTCCAGATCCACGTATGTGTCGGGGCCGATCTCGCGCACGCTGATGTTGTGCACCGCTTTGCCCGAACGCAGCGCGGCGGCGCGCAATTCGTCGATTAGCGATTCATGTGCCTCGGCCACCGGCTGAATGTGCACCAGCACATCTGCGTTGGGGGCACTCTGGCGCACTTGATCCTCGATCTGTGTCGCGACGTCGTGTGACCCTTCCAACGACATGGTGCGCGGCACCGAGGCCGTCAGATCTACGAACAGTTGCGGGCCCACTTCGCGCGCGCGCACGGCGCTCACATCCATCACGCCTTGCACCTGGTGGGCGGCATGTTGGATGCGCTCGGTTAGCTCCGTCGGCGCGCGGTCGAGCAGAGTATCTACGGCTTGCTTGCCCAGTTGCACGGCGAACACCAGCACGATGCCCGACACGATGATTGCGCCGATGCTATCGGCGCGTTCCAGCAACGGGTTGCCATTGCCCAACACTGCCAGCCCTACGGCCAGGAGCACGATGGCCGACGACAACATATCGGTGCGGAAATTGAGCGCTTCGGCGGCCAACGCCTGGCTGCGATACTTTTTGGCGGCCTGCGAGAGCACCCCCACGCGCACGATATTCAACCCGATGCCCAGCGCAACCACCCCCAGCGATAGGAGCCCGTTTTCGATAGGCGCCGGGTTGGTGAGGCGTAGGATGGCTTCGCGGATCACCGAGATGTAAACGGCGAACAGGAAGCCCACCGTGATCAATGCGCTCAGGCTTTCGATTTTGCCGTGCCCATAAGGGTGATCGGCGTCGGCGGGTTTATCGCTGATGCGCACGGCGACCAGCGTCACGAGGGAGGTAACCAGGTCTGCCGAATTGTTGATTGCTTCGGCGATCAAGCTGACCGAGCCGCTCAGGATGGCGACGCAAATCTTGAGCCCTGCCAGCAGAATCGTGATGCTGAGTGAGAAAATAGCGGTTCTGGATTTGTTCACTTGTCTACAACGTATACCTGTTTTGCCAGTTTGGCTTGAATAATCTTGGTCAACGATGCATTATCGATGGCGCTTGAGGCACCCACGATGATGCTGAGCGTATCCTCTTGCGGATTGTGGCCGGTTAGCGTTACGACGGCTCCCGGCGTCAACCCAAGTGAGGCCAATGTACGAAGTGTTTCGGGACTTTCGTCTGTGACATGCTCCACGGTTACCGTCTTCCCGGCTTGAACGCTATTGAGCGTCACCTGTGACGTCGCAGCGACCAGGCCCTCTTTGGTGGGGATCGGCGAACCATGCGGGTCGCGTTGGGGGTCGCCTAACAGGGCCGCGATTTTGTCGGCGAATTCGTCGCTAATGGCGTGTTCCATGCGTTCGGCTTCGTCGTGCACCTGATCCCAACTGAAGCCCATGGCCTCGGTGAGATATAGCTCGGTCAGCCGGTGATGGCGCAAGACCTCCAGCGCCAGCCTTTGGCCGGCCGGCGTGAGCATCACGCCCTGGTATGGCTCATACGCCACCAGCTTCATATCGGCCAACTTTTTTAACATGCCCGTCACCGAGGCAGCCGTTACACCCAGCATATCCGCCAGGGCGTTCGTCGTCACCCTGCTTGTGCCCTGTCCGATCTGGTAGATCGTCTTCAGGTAGTCCTGCATCGATTCTGAAAGCATGGATTATCCGCCTTTACAAGTGAAATTCTACACAACTCTGCCGAGGGGTAACGAATTTGCTTGCATGGTGTTACCATTCGTACAGCAATGGTAACAGTAATGGTCTCCCTGGCCTGTGGCCTGGCCGGCTATATTGTCGGCTCCGTCCCTTTTGGATTCGTCATCGTCAAACTCGTCAAAGGCATTGATATTCGGGATCAAGGCAGTGGTAGAACGGGCGGCACGAACGTTTTTCGAGTCGCGGGTTTCCCGGCCGGGTTGGTCACTGCGCTTTTGGATGTGGGGAAAGGCGCTATTACCGTACTCATTGTGCGGCAGATATTCCCCGATACGATGGGCTGGGCCGAGGCGCTGGCCGGCACCGGCGTGGTGCTGGGGCATAATGCCTCCGTCTTCCTGAATTTTCGAGGTGGGGCGGGCGGTGCGACGTCGGTCGGCACGGCATTGGCATTATGGCCGTTGGGTGGGTTGCCGGCCCTGGTCGTCGGCGTATTCGTTCTTTTCGTCGTCGGCTACGCTTCGCTGGCCACGATCTTATCGGCCACGTTAGTGGCGCTGGTGTTCACCATTTTTAGTTTTGTGAATCATAGTGTGCCAATCTCCTATAGCGTATTTGGTTGGGCGATTCTTGCTCTGGTGCTGATTGCGCTGCGCCCAAACATTGCGCGCCTGTTTTCCGGCACCGAAAAGCGCGTATCGATTTTCAAGTAAACGATGTGATGAAGCTGTTGCGGCGTTCACATTTTCATTGTCACTTTTGCCGGCCCCACGCCTTATGGCCGTTTTCGTCTATACTCATACGACATCTTTAGGCTGGGGGAACGTTATGGTGTCACTCACTGTTTCCTCAGCCTGTGGCAAAATGGGATAAATGAGAAGGTTACTTGGCTTTTTAAAGCCACACTGGCCACTGGTTCTCTGGCTCGCGACACTGAACCTGGCGTTGGCCGGTTTGATGACAGTTGCGCCGATTGTAACGAAAGCCATCGTTGACAACGTCATAGACCAGAAGCAAGTTGATCTGCTGCCGGGGTATTTGGTGATTCTGTTTGCTGTTGCCGCAGGACGCGCAATCTCACAGTATTTTTATGGCCGTGATCGTGAGCGCCTGGGGCAATATATCGTGACCGACATCCGCACCGCGCTTTACAAGAAATTATTAGCCCTCTCTTATAGTTTTTACGACAACGAGCAAACAGGCCGCATCATGTCGCGCATCACCAGCGATGTGGATAGTACGCGCATGTTCCTGGCGTTCATCCTGGTCGATTCGGTATTGCAGATCACCATCATGATTGCGATGCTCATCGCGCTGCTCACCCTGGATGTGACCCTGGCACTGATCGCAATCGTCCCTTCGGTGGCTTCGGGCATCAGCCTGTACATTCTCTATAGCCGCTGGCGCATGATCAACCGCCAGATCCATGAGCAAAACGCCGTCGTTTCGGGCGTGCTGCAAGATAGCCTTTCGGGCATCAAAGTGGTGAAGGCGTTTGCACAGGAAGGGCAGGAGCAGAACAAATACGAATTGGTGGTGAAGAAACTGCGCGAGCTGGTCATCCTGGCCAACGACCGCTGGTATAAGCGCTTCCCCTATGTGGCGAGCGTTCCGCGCTTTATGCAACTGGCTTTGATCGCGATCGGCGGGATGCAGGTGATTCGTGGCGATGTGACGTTGGGTACGCTGGTGGCGTCGATCAGCTTCACCAGCTTGATGCTAAACGCTGCGAACGCGCTGGGCACGCAATTAACGGCTCTGGGCCAATCGTCCACGGCGGCTGTGCGCATCTTTGAAATGCTTGATGAGCCAGTGCGCATCAAGACGCCGCCAAACGCGATTAAGTTGGGCGAACTTCGTGGCGACGTCAGTTTTGAAAACGTCACCTTCAAGTACCCGACGGCCAAAGCCAATGCCTTGAAAGGCATCGACCTGCATGTTCCTGCCGGCTCATCGCTGGCCGTGGTGGGCGCGACAGGCTCCGGCAAATCCACCCTGGTGCACCTCATCGGGCGTTATTATGACCCCACCTTCGGCAGCGTCCGCGTGGATGGGCAGGACGTGCGTAAAGTGGACCTGGACAGCCTGCGCGGCCAGATCGGTATCGTTGCCCAGGATGCGTTGCTGTTCTCGGCCACCATCGCGGAAAATATCGCCTTTGGTCGCCCGGATGCCACGCAAGAAGAGATTGAGCGTGCGGCAAAGCTGGCCCAGGCGCACGAGTTTATCATGAGCATGCCCGACAGGTATCAGTCAGACGTGGGCGAGCGCGGTCTGGGGCTTTCGGGCGGGCAGCGCCAGCGCATTGCTATCGCGCGCGCCATTCTGCTGAACCCGAAGATCCTCATCATGGATGACTCTATGTCGGCGGTGGATTCCGAGACGGAGCGCCTGTTGCAAGACGCCATCGGCACCGTGATGCAGGGGCGCACCACCATTCTTATCGCACACCGCATGTCAACGGTGCAGAAGGCTGACCATATCGCCGTATTACGCGAGGGCGAAATTGTGGAGTATGGCACGCACGACGAATTGATGCGTAGCGGCGGCTATTACCAGCGGGTGTTGGAACTGCAACGTATGACGGCGGCCGAGTCGATGACCGAGCTATTGAGCCACGCATCTGAGCCAATCAACACGTTGCACACAAGCGGTGGCTAATCCACGCCTGTGGATACGCGACCCTTTATAACGGATCTGGTATGTTAAAAGCTATTGCTAAACGCCCTCAGCGCCCTGTGGATTCGGACATCGATAGCGATTTGCCGCAGATGCCGGCCATGCAGGTGCTCAAGCGGTTATTCAAATATCTGCGTCCCTATCGGCGCCGCATGTTCTTGACGATCATGGTCTACATGGTGTGCGTCACCATCGGGCAGCTCTATCCGTTTATCGACCGCATCCTGATTGATAACTATATCTCGCAAGGCTTTATCGATCAGACCTTCTACATGATCATCGCCGCTGCGGTGGTGCTGCACATCTTCAACTACGCCGGCTTCATGGTGCGTTCGCTCTCCATCGTGCGCGTCAGCCAGGACCTGTTGTTCGATCTGCGCAGCCAGTTGTTCTATCATGTGGAGCATTTGTCGTTTAACTTCCACGAGGCCTGGCCCGTGGGTAAGACGATGAGCCGCTTCCTCAGCGATGTCTCCACGCTAAATGACTTCTTGACCAACCAGCTTGCCGCGCTCTTCAACGATGCGACGTCGGCGGTCATCGTCGTCATCTTGATGTTCGTGATCGACCCCGGCCTGGCGCTAATCGCGCTGGCGACGTTGCCGGTGCTGTTGATTGCAGCGCTGTATGTGCGCCCACGCATTCACCAGGGCTGGGAAGTGGTGCGCGAATATAACACGCGCTTCAATATCTTCCTGGCTGAGAACATCGCCGGGATGCGCGTCATTCAATCCTTCGTGCGCGAGGGCGTGAACTTCGGCCAGTTCCGCGAATCGAATGCCAGGCTGACCCGCTCCTGGATTCACGTGACGGGCATTGCCGCCTGGTTGGGGCCTATCGTAGAAATCACGCGCGCCGCCGGGCTCGCGACGGTGCTCTACGTTGCGGCAAATCAAATCGGGTTGAGCCGCTCGTTGACGGTGGGCACGTTGGTGGCGTTCACCTCCTACATCAATGCGTTGTGGGGGCCTATCAGCACCTTCACCAACGTCTACTTGCAACTGCAATCTACATTGGCTTCGGCGGAAAAGGTGTTTGAATTGCTCGACACCCAACCGAAGGTGCGGGACCTGCCCGATGCCAGGGTGTTGCCGCATATCAAGGGCGAAATCACGCTCGATCACGTGACCTTTAGCTACGATAACACGCGCGACGTGCTGCACGACGTCAGCCTGCACATCGAGGCGGGGCACCTGATGGCATTGGTGGGGCAAACCGGTTCCGGCAAGACCACAATCGCCAGCCTGATCAACCGCTTCTATGACGTCACCGGCGGGCGCATCCTGGTGGACGACATCAACATTCGCGATGTGACGCAACAGTCGCTGCACTCGCAGATTGCGGTGGTGTTGCAAGAGCCGTTCATCTTCACCGACACAATCATGAACAACATCCGCTATGGGCGGCCGGATGCGAGCATGGATGAGGTGATCAATGCGGCCAAGATGGCGAACTGCCACGACTTCATCAGCAAGCTGCCAGAGGGTTACAACACCTTGGCGCACGAGCGCGGTTCGCAGTTCTCCACCGGGCAACGCCAGTTGCTCTCCATCGCACGCGCAATCCTGGCCGATACGCCCATCCTGGTGCTGGATGAAGCGACCTCCGCCGTGGACACCCAGACGGAAATGTTGATCCAGGAAGCCCTGGAAAGGTTGATGCAGAATCGTACCTCCATCGTGATTGCACACCGGCTTTCCACGATCCGCAAAGCCGACCAAATCGTGGTGCTACGCGACGGCGTGATCGTTGAAATGGGCAACCACGAGACGTTGATGAAGGAAGACGGCTATTACGCTCGCCTGGTGCACGCTCAGATGGTGGGCAAGGAGATGGCATGACCACGCTACACCCCGCGACCGAGGCCGATCAGCACACCATCTCGGCGATGGTGCGAGGCGCAGGCTTGAACCCGGTGAACCTGCATTGGGTGAACTTTTGGGTGGCGGAAGCGGATGGGCGCGTGGTGGGCGTCGCACAATTGCGACCTCACGCCGACGGCAGCCGCGAACTGGCTTCGCTGGTGGTGGATGCGGCATATCGACGACAGGGCATCGGCGAGCAGTTGGTGCGCCAGTTGTTGGCGACATATCACGCGCCGATTTACCTGTTTTGTGAAGAGCCCCTGGGCGATTATTATGCCCGTTTCGGCTTTTACCGGGTGGAACGCCGGGCCCTGCCGCCGCCGCTGGCACGACTCTATGCCGCCGGCCGGGTAGTGACATGGCTTGGCACAATCTTTCACCGGCAGGATGGGCATCGCCTGATTGCTATGTGCCGGGCCGCTGTATGAGCGCATTTGTAGGCGCCATGACTGCGCTTAGCTTGACTTTGACCTGGCCGCCGGTTTCTTCTTGCCTCTGCTTGCCACAGGCTTCTTGACTTTATCTCCCAGCTTTTGCCAGGTGGCATCGCGCTCCAGGACGGGGATGAGATACTCGCCCGTGTAAGACCCAGGCGTCGCGGCCACTACTTCGGGTGTGCCCTCGGCCACCACCCGCCCGCCGCCGTCGCCGCCTTCGGGGCCCATGTCGATGATCCAATCGGCTACCTTGATGATGTCCAGGTTGTGTTCGATCACCACGACGGTGTTGCCGTCGTCCACCAGTTTATCCAGCACGTGAATCAGCTTGTGCACATCGTCGGCATGCAGACCGACGGAGGGTTCGTCCAACACGTAGAGCGTGCGACCGGTGGCGCGCTTGCTCAACTCGCGCGAGAGTTTGATGCGCTGTGCTTCGCCGCCGCTGAGCGTGGTGGCTGGTTGGCCCAGCCTGATGTAGCTCAGGCCCACCTCGGCCAGGGTGTCCAGTTTGCGCGAGATGGCCGGCAGGTCCTTGAAGAATACCTGTGCCTCGCTCACGCTCATATCCAACACCTCGGCGATGTTCTTGCCCTTATAGTGCACCTGCAACGTTTCGCGGTTGAAGCGTGTGCCGTGGCACACGTCGCACGTCACGTAGATGTCGGGCATGAACTGCATCTGGATCTGGATCACGCCCTGACCTTCGCACGCTTCGCAGCGCCCGCCCTTCACGTTGAAGCTGAAGCGTCCGCTCTTGTAACCACGCATCTTGCTTTCGGGGGTGGCCGCAAAAAGGTCGCGCAGAGGGGACCATAGCCCGGTGTAGGTGGCCGGGTTGGAACGCGGGGTGCGCCCGATGGGCTGCTGGTCGATGTTGATCACCTTATCCAGCGCTTCCAACCCGTCGATGCCGTCCATTGCGCCGGGGCGTTCCAGCGCGCCGTTCAACACGTCGGCGCACTTTTTGTACAGACATTCCACGATTAGCGAGCTTTTGCCGCTGCCGCTCACGCCCGTCACGCAGACGAACTTGCCCAGTGGGATTTTCACGTCCAGCGCTTTCAGGTTGTTTTCGCGCGCGTTGCGAATGACGATTGTCTTGCCGTTCCCGTCGCGATGTTTGGGCGGCACGGGCACGCGCAGCCGCCCGCTCAGGTAGGCGCCCGTGAGCGACGTCTTGTGCTTCATGATGTCTTTGATGGTGCCGGCCGCGACGACGTTGCCGCCATGTTCGCCCGCCCCGGGGCCCATATCGATGATCCAGTCGGCGGCGCGCATCGTGTCGTCGTCGTGCTCCACCACCAGCACCGTGTTGCCCAGGTCGCGCATGCGTTGGAGCGTCTTGATCAGGCGGGCCTGGTCGCGCGAGTGCAGGCCAATGCTTGGTTCATCCAGCACGTAGAGCACGCCCATCAATTGTGAGCCGATCTGCGTGGCCAGGCGGATGCGCTGGGCCTCGCCGCCGCTCAGCGTCATCGCGGCGCGGCTGAGCGTGAGGTAATCCAGCCCCACGTCCGCCATGAATTGCAAGCGTGCGCGAATCTCCTTCAGGATCGCCCCGGCGATGAAATATTCACGCTCAGTCAGAGAATTTGCCGTAGAAATTGGAGACTGGGGATTGGGGGTTTCCTGTTTCTCCGCCGCTCCGTTGCTCCCCCTCATCCCTGCTCCCCTGCTCCTCGGCTCCTCCGCTCCCCGGCCCCCCATATCTCCGGCCCCTCTGCCGCCGACGAGCGCCTTCACCCAAGCCAGCGCCTTGCCGATGCTCATGTCGGCCACCTGGGCGATGTTCAATTCGCCCACGCGCACGGCCAGCACCTCCGGCTTCAGGCGTTTGCCCTGGCAGGTGGGGCACACGCGATAGGTCATATATTCTTCGATCTGCTCGCGCGTCCACTCGGAGGTGTTGTCACGGTAGCGCCGCGTCAGGTTGGGGATCACGCCTTCGAAGGCCGAGTCGAACACCCGCCGGTCGCCCATGCGGTTGCGATACTCCACGCGCACCCGCTCGTTGCCCGTGCCGAATAGGATGACCTGGCGTTGTGCCTCGCTCAGCTTGCGCCACGGCTTATCCATCGGGATGTTGTATTGGTGGCATACCGCCGAGAGCAACTGGCTGTAATAGTTCGAGTCGTCGCTGGACCATTGCAGCGCCGCGATTGCCCCTTCGTCGATGCTGAGTTCGGTGTTGGGAATCACGAGCGATGGGTCAATCTCCATCTTGCTGCCCAGGCCCTGGCAATCGGGGCAGGCACCATTAGGTGCGTTGAATGAAAAAAGCTTCGGCTCCAGGTCAGGGTAGCTGATGCCCGTGGCCGGGTCCACGCGCTTCTCGCTATAGAGCAAATCGTGCCAGCCATCTCCCGGCGCTGAGGGAAGATGTCCATCGCCTTCCGCGGGTGCTTCGGAAGGCTGGGGTGGGGGCGGCTCCTGCAGCATGGCGACACAAAAACCGTCGCCCAGTTTCAGCGCCGTCTCTACCGAGTCCGTTAATCGCGTCATGAATTGGGTGTGCTCGGATTGGAGATTGGGGGTTGGAGATTGGAGATCAGTTTTCGGCTTCTTTGAATCTCCATTCTCTAATCTCTGATCTCGTACCTCTAATCCCGCATCCCCAATCTCTATTTGCTCGTCCGGCACGACCAACCGGTCCACCACCGCTTCGATGTTGTGAATCTTGTAGCGATCCAGTTCGATCTCTTCGTTCACGTCGCGGACTTCGCCATCCACACGCGCGCGCACAAAGCCCGCCTTGCGGATGTCTTCAAAGATGCCCTGGTGGTGGCCTTTTTTGTCGCGAATGAGGGGCGCCAGGATCTGCACGCGCGTGCCGGGCGGCAGGTGCGAGATGGCATCCACGATGCTCTCAGCCGATTGTGAGGCCAGCGGCTGGCCTGTGACGGGGCTATATTGGATGCCGATGCGCGCAAACATGAGGCGCAGGTAATCGTATATTTCGGTGACGGTGCCCACGGTGGAACGCGGGTTGTGGCTGGAGCCTTTTTGGTCGATGGAGACCGCCGGTGAGAGCCCGTCGATGTGATCGACGTCGGGCTTCTCCATCTGGCCCAGGAACTGGCGCGCATAGGCGGACAGGCTCTCCACGTAGCGACGCTGCCCCTCGGCAAAGATCGTGTCGAACGCCAGTGATGATTTTCCGCTGCCGCTCAGGCCGGTGATGACGACCAGCTTATCCCGTGGAATCTCCACGTCAATATTTTTCAGATTGTGCACGCGTGCGCCACGCACGACGATAGATTCTTGTGCCATTCAGTTCAGGCTCCTGCGCGCCGAAGTGAACCCTGGGGGTCACTTTTCTTTCCCCATCCGGCGCGGTTGTAACCTGCCCATCTTAGCACAAGTGTTCCATGTCTCGGCGCAGGGAAATATCACTTGAACTGCGGCAGGTAAGCCGCCTGGGCGGCGAGCAATTCATCCGCTAGCTTGTAGGCCATCTCCACCGAACCCACTGCGCCGTCGATGAGCAGCGCCTGCACCACCAACCGGCGCTGGCCGCTGAGCGCTGCTTCCACCACCGTCTCGACCCACTGGAAGCGCGTCGCCAACGTGCCGGCCAACCCGGGCGGCAACGGCGGTTGGGCAATCGCGCGCACGCCGCTGGTGGTGGCTACCGCCGGCGCCTCCACAATTGCCTCGCGCGGCAGGTTGGGCACCTGGCCCTGGTTGGGCAGGTTCGCCGAGTAGATGTCGCCCGCGTCGCGGCGGATGCTGGAGACGATGTCCAGCACCTGCTCATGCTCGCCGCCGATGCGCGCGAAGTAATCGGCCGGCAGCGGGTCGGGCGAGAGGGCCTGTTCGCTCATCTCGCTAAAGGTCCGGTCGCCGTCTTCGATAGTGCGCTCAAAACTGAAGGTGTCGGGGCCTGTCCCCAGCGTTTTGCCGTAATAGTGGTTGGCCTGGCTGAACAGATGCGGGAAGAACTCGGTGATGTGCCGGTCCAGCACGGCCGGGAACGCGCCAAAGAGTTGGAGCATTTGCCAGGTGAACGGGTTCGTCACCTCGCCCAGTGTGGCGTGCTCGCTCAACTTCTGCTGCGCAAGCTGTTGTAGGCGCGGCATGGCATCTTGCCCGTCAATGCGATACTCGCTGAACCAGGTCAGATGGTTGATGCCCACGGCGGTGTAGCGCACGCGCTCGGGGCCGACGCCGAGTTGCTGCGCCAACCATTTGCCTACGTCGAACACGCCATGACACAAGCCCACCACATTCGCCCCAGTGGCCTTGCGGATGGCGCGGCATACTGGCGCCATCGGGTTGCCATAGTTGAAGAACAATGCTGTGGGGCACAGGTCCAGCACATCCTGTGCGATTGCGACCATCGCCGGGATCATGCGCAAGGCGCGCGAGGTGCCGCCGGGCATCACTGTGTCGCCCACCGGCTGGTAAATGCCATATTTGCGCGGGATGAACACATCCTGTTCCCAGGCGCGCCGCCCGCCCACGCCGATGGTGCAAATCACCACCGTCGCGCCGGGGAGCACCTGCCGCCGGTCGGTGCCGGCGCGCAGGCGGATGGGCGCTTGCTTCGCGCTGATCATCTTCTGCACCAGCTTCTCGGCCACGCGTAGGGCCTGCGGGTCGATGTCCACCAACCCTAGCTCGCAGGGCGCGCCGCGCTGGATCAAATCTGCCACCAGGCCGCGCGTGAATACGGCGCTGCCTGCGCCAATCAATACGACATTTTCGTTCATGGGTGAACCTGCCTGTTGAACCTTTTGCTATGTTTTCGTTCAAATTGCTCGGGAAGGCAAATCGACAAGACATCCGTGTATGAAGATTCGGAAGTTTATTCACCACAGATGCACACGGATAAGGATGAACTCGGAATTCATTCGCCGCCGATGAACGCAGATAGGGCGCACGTCATTCCGACCAGGCATCTGCGCGAAGACCGGGTGCAGACGGGACTCAGAGCCGCAATGGTTTTCAGGTGCCAATAGCTGCGCCGCAACGATGATTTCACATGACATTCTCTGTGTCCTCCGTGGTGATAGATAATCGGGCTATGCTCAACACGATCCAAATAGGCACGAGCGACTTGACCGTAGCACCGCTCGGTATGGGCGCGTGGCAATGGGGCGATAAGTCCCTGTGGGGCTTTGGCAAAGAATATGGCAAGCAAGATGCCCAGGCCGCCTTTAATGCCGGCGTAGAAGCAGGTCTAAACCTGGTGGATACGGCGGAAGTTTATGGCGGTGGCGTTTCGGAAGAGATTGTGGGCGAGTGTTTGCGCCAGTCTCAGCGCCCGGTGGTCGTCGCGACCAAGTTCGCGCCACTGCCCACGCGCATTGGGCGCCGCACGGTGATGCGGGCGCTGGGTGGCAGCCTGAAGCGCCTGGGTGTGCATACCATCGACCTGTACCAGGTACATTGGTCGTTCCCGGTCATCCCAATCGACATGCTGATGAATATCCTGGCCGACGCCGTGCAG
>DAOUFG010000110.1:0-7080 GCA_034430115.1 Thermoflexales bacterium
TGCAGCCGGAGGTGATCCTATTGGACGAGCCTACTTCCGCTTTGGACCCGGTCGCAACGGCGAGGATCGAGACGCTGTTGCGCGACCTGAGCGAATCACTCACGATCGTCATCGCCCCGCACAATACGCAGCAGGCGGCCCGCGTGAGCGATTATGCGGCTTTCTTCCTGAGTGGGGAACTGGTGGAGTTTGGCCCCAAGGCGCAGATATTCACGCTGCCCAAAGATAAACGCACACAGGACTACATCGAAGGTCGCTTCGGGTAGCCTTGTGTGAATCGGCTAGATCACTTCCAGGTGGTCGCGGTCGGGGAGCGGCGGGAATGGCGGTGTGGGTAACGTCTGATACCAGAAGGCCACGGATGCGATGTCGTTTTGTAACGGCAGGTAACGCCCCTCGCTTCGCCAGCCCAACGCCTGAATGGTGACGCGCAGGTCCTGTTGGAAACGAATGGGGTCCATGATGTGCCAGCGATAAGCCCCAAAGCGTTGTTGAGACCGGTATAGCCCGTCGGATTGAACCACCTGGTGCATCCCAAGATAGGGCGTGGTGTAAGTTGTGTAGTGACCGTTCACGTCCCAATCGTATGAGCCGCCGAAGTAATCTTCTGTGCCGGTGCCACAGATAGTTGGGAAGTCGGCATCACCGTCGATGTAGAACTTGATCTCGCCTTCGCCCCACCAGTTGTCGTTGGTCACGCCACATGCCAGGTAGGTGCCAACGTAGTGGCCTGTGCCTTTCACTCCATCGAGGATGGTGTAGACCTGCTTATAGGGCAGCGGGTTGACGCGCCGGAACTGGGCGTGAAAGTAGGCCGCGTCTGCGGGGATATCCGTCAGCGTGTAGTTGATCTGGTAGTAGGTGTTGAGCGTTTGCGAATGTTGGTTTTCGAGCGTGATGCGACAGCGCTTGCGAAAGGGCATCTCCCAAAAGCAATTCAAGCCACGGTTTGGGTTGACCACCACCGGCAATGAACTGACCTGGGCGAAGCCGTTCCAACCGGCGGCGAAGAAATCTCCCAAAGGAGATTCGACGGAAGGGATCGCCTGATCGTCCCAGTAGATGCGCAGGATTGTCTGGCGATGATGTTGCAGGGCGGTCGTGCCGCCGAACCACATGCTCTGAATCGCACCAGGGCCGCTGATGTTCGCGATTTCGAGCGTCTGGCCCGCCTCGATGTTGAAGAATGGGTTCATCTTCCAGCCCCGGCCCAGATCACGCGCGCTGGACGAGGCGGTGCCTTCGACGGCGGCTCCCCCTTGTCCTTTCGCGCCGGTTGGGTTTTCCGGGCTGATCGAACGCGATTGCGCGGTGGAGATGCGCCACAAATTGTTCAGGCTCATACCGAGACCATTAAAAGATTGCATAAGTCATCTCTATAGCGATCAATGTGAATGGCTGTTCAGACGCCGGCGTGCAGGCGCAGATAGGCCGCTGTTGCCAGCGCGCTGCCAATGCCCCAGTCGAAGCCGCTCACGCCGCATAGGTCATCCTGCCCGCCATGCGCATGATTCTCTGCAGCGATGCCGCGTGGTTGCTGCACCCAGCCGGTGGGGTATACCGCGGCATTTGCCGGCAGGTAAACGGTGGTGAAGCCTGCCCGGCAAGCTGCCAGGGCGCGCTCCAGTTGCTCCTGATTGCCGGTCAGGCGGAAGAAGTCCAGGTGCGTGTCGGCAAACTGAGCCTGGCGCCCATCATCCCATTCGCCATCGGTGTTCATTACCCCGTAGCCGCCAAAGCCATAGAAGTTCAAGAAGGGCGGGTCCCATACCTGCTGGTAGAGCGTGAGCCGGCCCAATGCGTGTTTGGCAAGCTCCAGGTAATGATTCTGTTGCGTCGCCTGATAGAGCGCCAGCAACCCGGCGGCTGCCAGGTGCATGCACAACGTGTTTTGCGGCCATTGCCCGGACCGATGGTCGTAGAAATCGATCGGCTTGGCCGAACAGGAGTAATAGACTTCGAAATCAATCCAACGTGACTCCGGGAAGACCCATGCCTCCAAAAAGCCGGCGATTCGCTCGGCGGCTTTGATAAAGGCCGGGCGGTCGGCATCATCTGCGGGCAATTGGTAGGCGAATTCGGCCAGCAGCAACAGGCTGGCGGCATCTTCCGCGCTGCGCTCGAAACGTTCGGGAGGCCACGCGCGTTGATACATGTGGGGGATATAGGGATCCCCGCCCGGATGTTGCGCCAGGTCTTGCAGCAGCGGCGCCGGGTCCACATAAGTGACGGGCGTAAACGAGGTGGCATCGACGAATGCCGGAAGCCCGCCGTCATCGCGTTGGAGAGAAACAAGCCCCTTGCAGTAATTACGCAGGAACGTGGTGATTTGCGGGCTGGGTGTCAGGTCGCGTTGCCAGCGCAGCAGTTGGTAAGCCGACCACGACATATCCAGGCAGTGATACAGCCCAGGGCCGCCGCCCTGATGATGGCTGTGCACCCAACGGCCACGCTGGAATTGATGCGGGTCATCTTGAGTGGATTCCTCGAAGACGAACACGGTCGGGAATAGCCCGCGATCTTGAGGCGCGGAAAGGTAGAGATCACGAGTGGCGGTTGCCCGCGCCATCCAGTCCTCTATGCCAAGCCACTTGCCCCACAAATACATGCCATAGGCGGTGCGCGCGGGGTTGAACCAGTTGCACATCCAGATGTCGTTAGGATAGGAGCGGTTTTCACGGATGGACCCGACTCTTGTGTTATTCAGCGTCGTTTCAGCCCACAACATGTCCAGGATGCGCGGGTACACCTGGCGCGCGTAATCGGCGTAACTCAGTTGGAGAGGTGGGGCAGCTTTGAGTGCTCGCGCGCCGTAGCTCTCCCAGGCGCGATGACTGGCCTGCGTCGTTGCCGCACCGGGCGTGGCCTGGGCGGAGACGTAAAGCTGATAGGCATGATGGAAGCGTACCTGATGCGCCGCCGTTTGTGTGGCTTGAAAATAGACGTGCCCACGTATCTGTTGTGAACGCAGGCCGGTGCGGAAAATAGGTGCCCCCGCTTCGCGCAGCAGGTTCATGCAGGCTGGAAGGGCCTGGGTTTTGATGATCGTATCGACGTCGTTGAGCAACACCGCTGCGCGTGAATCACATTGTGCCGTCAACGCAGGCGAGCGCATCACGTGCTGGCCGATCACATCGCCGGGTTCGGGCACGAGCAGCGGCGAGAAAACCTCGCCCGGTTCCTGCCAGTCGGTGAACTTCCAGACGGCCCCGAACCAGTTGACGCCGGTTGTCGCTGCCTGGTTATCCAACACCAGCAGTTCGTGAACCTGTACCCAGGGGGATTGCGCGTCGATGCGCAGTTGGATAATGTGCCTGGCCGGGCCGCAGGTGCCCTCGATGATTAGGAACGTCGCATCGCCTGCCTGGTCGGTTTCAAGCGTGCAGTGCTCGGGTACTTCGGCACCTAGAACGTCCGAGAGTTGATTCGCGCCGCAGCGTTCCAGGATGGTTCGCCAGGTACCCTCTTTGTCGCAGGCTTGTAGCGCAAGGCGCAGCGATGGTAGGGCGATGCTCGCAACGATGCGAACGAAAGCGTTTCCGATCTCGCACGAGTCTTTGGATGGATTGTTTTGCATCACGCTCACCTTAATGAAGCGATTGATTACGTTTGTGGATGATTGTATCTAAGCTCGCCGAATGTGAGACGAAGATGTTGCCGGCCACATACCAACGCCATTTGGCGTTCAAGGCCGTTTCGTCGCCGAATACGCCTATTCGTGGGGAGGCGCGCATCTGCGCGTCGGGGTAGGGGGTGCCTTGTTCTACGTAGAGCGCGCTTTTCTCTTGCAGCATGTCGTAGGCATTGAGCCGTTTATCAATCTCCAGCGCAAGACAAAGCCGGCCCGGCCCGCGACACAGGTCGCGTAGCGCAATGGGCTTGCCGGATTTTGAGCGCGACGCTCGTATATGGTGCATCCTGGCGACGCCTTCCACCGGCTCCAACGCGCGAATGAGCACCGCAGCCGGGATCCCCTCGCTTTCCGTGACGATGTTCAGGCAGTGATACATCCCATAGGTGAAGTAGACGTAAGCCGTGCCGGGGGATGCGAACATCGCGGCATTCCGTTCCGACCGACCGCGATAGGCATGCGAGGCGCGGTCTCCGGGGCGATAGGCTTCCGTCTCGACGATGATGCCGCTGAGATGCGTGCCATCGGGGAGCAGACGTATCAGGCGAGTCCCCAGCAAGTCGCGCGCGACGGTAAGCGTATCTCGTGCATAGAAGCTACGCGGCAAAACTGGTGACATCTTTAATGAAGATGGCCCTCTTGGCATCGTGAGAGGGCCAATGCTGTATTCAGTGAGGTTACCCGACTTCTCCTAATGCTGACACCAACTCGTCGATTTCTTCACGCGTATTTGTCTCGGTGCAGCACAGGAGCATGTGGTTGCGCAAGCGATGATATTCACGGCTAAGGTCGAAGCCGCCGATGATGTCATGGTCGAGCAGGAGGCGCTCGTTGATATCGGCGATCGGCGCAGGGCACTTGACGACGAACTCGTGGAAAAACGGCCGGTCGTCCCAAACCTCGTAGCCATCCAGCTTACGGATCTGTTCCGCTGCATAGTGCGCTTTTTGGTAGCACAAGTTTGCCGCCTGGCGCAGCCCGGACTTGCCCATGACGCTCATATAGACGCAGGCCGCTAGCGCCATCAGCCCCTGGTTGGTGCAGATATTGCTGGTAGCCTTTTCACGGCGAATGTCTTGTTCGCGAGTCTTGAGCGTCAGGACGTAGCCGCGCTCGCCTTCCTTGTCCACCGTCTCGCCGACGATGCGGCCTGGGATGCGGCGCATGTACTCGCGCTTGGTGCAGAAGAAGCCCAAGTACGGGCCGCCAAAGCTCAACGGCACACCTAGCGGTTGGCCCTCGCCCGTCACGATGTCCGCGCCATATTCCGAAGGTGGCGTGAACAGACCCAACGAGATTGGGTTCACCGAGACGGCCAACATCGCGCCCTTGGCGTGCACCTGATCGGCCAGGCCCTGCACGTCTTCGAATTGGCCGAAGAAGTTCGGGTTGCTCAGCATGAGGCACGCCGTCTTATCGTCCACCAGGTTGAGCAGGTCGGGGATTTCGTTAGCCTGGTCATCGTCACCGACGATTTGCAGCTCGGGGTTGAATTGCGTATAGGTGCGCAATACCTGGCGATACTGCGGGTGTACTGCCGGGGAGATAACTATCTTGTTACGCTGGGTGGTGTGAACGGCCATCAGCGCGGCCTCGGCAAAGGCAGTGGCACCATCGTAGTGCGACGCCGTGCAAATTTCCATCCCTGTCAGATTACCGATCATGCTCTGAAACTCGAAGATGGCTTGCAGTGTGCCCTGGCTTACTTCGGGTTGATAGGGGGTGTAGGCTGTGAAGAACTCGCCGCGCCGAATGATGTGATCCACGAGGGAGGGAATATAGTGGTTATACGCCCCGGCCCCCAGGAAGCAAGCATGATGATTCAGATCGGCATTGGCGTCGGCCAGGCTTTGAAGTTCCCAACCGGCTTCCATCTCGGTCAGTGGCTCTGGCAGATCCAGGTTGGGGAAACGATACTTTTCAGGGACGGCTTGAAATAACTCTTCCAAACTGTGGACACCGATGAGCTTGAGCATTTCATCTTGCTCAGCTTCGGTATTTGGAACGTAATTCATATTGGCGTTATTTACCCTTCTTCTTGCAGGAATTTCTCGTAGGCCTGCGCATCCAGAAGGCTATCCAGGTCTGCCGGGGAATCGGGCTTGAATTTTATCAACCAACCTTCACCAAATGGATCCTTGTTGATCGTTTCGGGAGTCTTTTCCAGTGCTGTGTTAGTAGCGGTGATGGTGCCGGAGACGGGCATATACAGGTCTGAGGCAGCCTTCACGGACTCAACGACGCCAAATACATCGCCCTTGTTCAGTTTGGCCCCCACGTTTGGAAGCTCTACAAACACGAGGTCACTCAGTTCTTCCTGGGCATGGTCGCTGATGCCAACGACGACTTCTGAGCCTGTCAAACGTGCCCATTCATGGGTTCTCTGGTAGCGTGCGGTAGTATCGATCTTCGAGTTCATTGCCATTTGGTTCCTTTGGTAGGATTTAGCAAGGAAAGTGATCCTTACAGGATCACTATGATACCAAAGTGCGGATGTTCAACTTTCCTCACTTCGGTTAAACAGATAGGCTAACAGACCGACCGGCGCAATCAAGCCGGTGATAAGTGCCCATCGCCAGGGGTGTACCTGGCTACTCCGAGAGCTTCTGAAACGTTCGCGCTCCACCAGGTAGACCCACGTTGCCCAGGCCAGGCCAATCATGACAAAGCCGATTGTGATGAGAAGGAGTGGTGCGGAAATGGGGCCTTGTGCGCTGGGGAGCCAGGTGACGCCGATAATGCCCGCCAGGGATCCATCCGGGTTGGGAATCAATTCCGTGTAGATGTGAGCGTCGTGTGGGGTGGCCGATGCATTCAGCAGCGCCTGTTTCACCATGACGAGTAGCAATGCAGGGGTATTGCTCATCACCATAGCGCGCGTGAGTGTTTCGTGCCCCTGGAGCGAGGCCAGTGCCGATAGCTCGCGGTAAGAAAGGCCTGCGTTTTGCGCCGCATATGTCTGTGTGATGGCGATGTAATCCATCACGCTGCGGCTGATCTCGTTGACGGTGGTGATGGAGCTGAGCGCCACCAACCCCTCTGGGGTGACGAACCAGGCGCGCTCAACATTCTCGGGCAGACGGCTATTTAGCCAGGCCTGAGATTCGCTGATGGTCATTGTGCGGGTCAGCGCGCTTGACACCAGGTTCATCGAATTTTGCAACTCGGTGGGGAGGGCGGCCTGATCTTGGGCCCCAACATCCTGTGTGCGAGCTGCGGCGGAAGATTGATCCATGACCCCGACGATGATTGCCAAAACCCCGACCAGGCTTGCGAGTGGCACCCAGCGCATCTCACGTGGCAGGCGCATCACCTGGCACCAACGTGCGGCAAAGAGGATCGCCGATGTGCACGCCCCGACGCCACACAGCGCCAACGCAGCAAAGATCACCCAGCGCAGCAGCGGTGACGAAGCGGTTTGCCACGCGCTGGAGAAACCGAGCAACGTC
>DAOUFG010000111.1:0-9658 GCA_034430115.1 Thermoflexales bacterium
AGCGCGGGCTGGATATCTTGGCCGTGGGCGAGATGGGCATCGGCAACACCACGCCCGCCAGCGCCATCATCGCGACGATCAGCGGCCAGCCAGTGGAAAAGGTCACCGGGCGCGGCACGGGCGTGAACGACGCGCAGCTCAACCACAAGATCGACGTCATCCGGCGCGGGCTGGCCGTGAACCAACCACACGACGCCGACACGCTCTACAAAGTCGGCGGGTTCGAGATCGGCACGATGGCCGGCATCATGATCGGCGCAGCCATGGCGCGCGTGCCCGTCATGATCGACGGCCTGATCTGCACCTCGGCGGCGCTGATCGCCGCGCAGTTCGCCCCCCAGGTGACGGATTACCTGATTGCCGGGCATCGCAGCGTGGAGCCTGGTCACCAAATCGCCCTGCAAACACTAGGGCTAAAGCCGCTGCTGGACCTGGACCTGCGTCTGGGCGAAGGCACCGGCGCAGTGCTGGCGCTGCCGATCGTGGAAGCCGCCATGCGCACCCTGCAAGAAATGGCCACCTTCGAATCCGCCGGGGTGAGCGAGGCGGAGTAATGCTATCGGACCTGCTCAACGCGTTTTCGTTTCTCACCATCCTGCCCACCGGCTGGCTGAAGCCAGATCTCAACCGCTCACCTGGGTGGGCCTTCAGCTTCTATCCGCTGGTGGGCCTGGTGATCGGCCTGCTGGTAAGCGCCGTCGCAGCGATCCGCTTTCTGCCCGCCGATGTGACGGCCTTCCTCGCGCTGGCCGCGTGGGTGGCACTTTCGGGCGGGCTGCACCTCGACGGCTTTGCAGATTCGTGCGACGGCCTCTTCGCCACCGTCTCACCGGAGCGGCGGTTGGAGATCATGAAGGACCCACGCGCCGGGTCGTGGGCGGTGATCGGCGTAACGCTGCTGTTACTCGGCAAATGGGCAACCGTGCGCTACGTTTCGTTCCCGATGCTGGTGCTCGCGCCCGTGGCAGGGCGTTGGGCCATGACGTTCGCCGTGGCGCTCTTCCCCAATGCGCGCCCCGGCGGCATCGGCGCGTTCTTTCGCAACGGGCTGGGCAGGCCGCAGATGATCGTCGCCACACTCATCGCGCTCGCCGTTGCCGCTGCATTAGGCTGGCGCGCGCTGATCGCGCTGGGTGTGTCTTTCGTTTTTGCCATGCTCTATGGGCTCTGGGCATCCAGACGGTTGGGCGGCGGCCTGACCGGCGACACCTATGGCGCAATCTGTGAATTGGTGGAATTACTATGCCTGATCCTGCTCCTGTGACCCGCTTTGGAACACCCTTCCGGGTGGGCAGCACTTCCTACGTCTATCCCGACGACATCCTGCCGAACGTCAAAAAGCTGGCCCAGGCCGGCGACGTGGACGATATCGAGCTGGTGCTGTTCGAAGTGGACGACGGCCCCAACAACCTGCCCGACGAAAAGACCGTCGCCGCATTGATCGACCTAGCCGCGGCCCATCGGCTCACCTACACGGTGCACCTGCCGCTGGATCTTCGCCTGAGCGCCGACGGCGGCCTGCAACACCAATCCTTGTTGAAGGCCGAGAAGATCATCAAATGCACGTTGCCGCTACAACCCTTCAGCTACGTGTTTCATCTCGACGGCAGCGAAGTGAACACACCGGGCTGGGTTCAACGCAGCTTGCGCGCGTTGGATCGGGTGATCGCCTGGGTGGGCCGGCCCGAGCTGCTGGCCGTGGAAAACCTGGAAGCGTGGGACCCGGCGCTGCTGGAGCCCATCCTTGACGCGCTGCCGATCAGCCGCACAACCGACATCGGCCACCTGTGGAAGATGAAACGTGACCCGCTGACGGTGCTGGACGCATGGCTGCCCCGCACGCGGGTGATCCACCTGCACGGCATCGGCGAGCGCGACCACCAAAGCCTGGCGCTGATGTCGCCCGCACAAATCGACCCCGTGATCGCCCGGCTGAAAGATTACCGCAACGTGTTGACCCTGGAGGTGTTCTCCACGAGCGACTTCTTCGATAGCCGCGCGGCGCTGCTGGCGGCGGCAGGGAGGGTGTGGCATGCCTGAACTGACGCTCATCCTGGGCGGCGCGCGCAGCGGCAAGAGCACCGCCGCAGAACAAATGGCGCAAGAGTGCGGTGGTGACGACGTGCTCTACATCGCCACAGCTCAAGCCTGGGACGACGAAATGCGCGAGCGCATCCAGGCGCATCGCCAGAAACGCCCCGCCACGTGGCGCACCGTCGAAGCGCCGCACCATGTGGCCGAGGCACTCCGCGGCGTGGCGCTGCCGCCGGTCGTGTTGCTGGATTGCATTACGCTGCTCAGCAGCAATGTGCTGCTGACGCTGCCCGAAGAGGCCACGCAGGCAGAAGCCAACCAGGCCATCATGGCGGAGATCGAGGCGCTCCTGGCCGCACAAAGCGCCAGCCAATCGCACTGGATATTGGTCAGCAACGAAGTGGGCATGGGCATCGTGCCGGCTTATAAACTGGGCCGGCTCTATCGCGACGCGCTGGGCATGGCAAACCAACGCCTGGCTCGCTCAGCCACGCGGGTGATTCTGATGGTGGCCGGGTTGCCGTGGGAATTGAAGCGCATGTGACGATGGCGGTAAAACTTAATCTCCTCGTGCGCATCCGCCAAAGGGTGCCTTGCCGGAAGGTGGCATAATCCATTTGTCATACTAATTCCGTTTTGTGTGATCAACCACTCTAAAGATGAGTGTTAAAGGAGCAATAGCATGGCGAGGATTGCGATTCACGGTTTCGGGCGCATTGGGCGCTCAATGATGAAAGCCGCGCTGAAGAATAACCTCTTTACCCCCGTCTCCATCTCCGACATCAAAGACACCCCTACCCTGGCGGCACTGTTCGAAGTGGATACCAACTATGGCCGCTGGACGGAAGAAGTGAAGGCCACCGACAAGGGCTTCGTCATCGGCGGGCGAGAAATCCCCTACTTCGATTCGATGAAGGCCGTTCCCGATTGGAAGGCCCTGGGTGTGGATCTGGTGATCGACTGCACCGGGCGAGCCACCACGCGCCCCGGCGCGCAAGTGCACCTGGACGCCGGTGCCAAACGCGTGCTGGTGAGCGCACCCAGCAAGACGCTGAAGGACTGCGACGCGGTGCTGCTGCCCGGCATCAACCTGGACCAGTTCGACCCGGCACAACACAAGATCGTCAGCATGGCGAGTTGCACCACCAACGCGCTGGCGCCGGTGGTGAAGGTAGTGTTGGAGAACTTCGGCATTCAATATGGGCTGTTCTCCACGATACACGCCTACACCAACACCCAATCTCTGACCGACCAGCCGATGAGAGACCGGCGCGACTCCTGGGCCGCCGCTGAGAACATCATCCCCTCCTCTTCGGGCGCAGCGCGCGCGCTGCAATTCATCTGGCGCGACCTGAAGATCACCGGCAAGGCCTACCGCGTGCCCACCCGCACCGGCAGCATCGCCGAGTTGAACCTGGTCACCGGGCGGCCCGTGACGGTGCAAGAAGTGAACGATGCCTTCCGCAAGGCCGCCGCCGAAGCGCCGTTGAAAGGCGTCATGGGCGTGCTGGAAGAAGAATGGGCCTCGTCGCGCATCGTGGGCGACCCGCATTCGTCCATCATCGACCTGCCGCTGACCGCTGTGCAGGAAGGCGTGTTGCTGTCGGTAGCCGCCTGGTATGATAACGAAATGGGCTACTCCACGCGCCTGGCCGAGACGGCTGCCAAACTGGCCGTGTAGGGCCTGAGAACCGCTCGCACAAAGCAACAAAGAAACGAAGGGTTATCAGGCCACCCGAGTAATCTTTGTTGCTTTGTATTTCGTATCCCAGTGAGTAAGGAGTGATTTGCATGAGCGTATCCGACCTGGCCGGTAAACCTGCACCCAGAGAATTGCTGGTGAACATTCCACGGCTCGTCTCAGCCTATTACACGCATCAACCCGATGTGGACCTGCCCGCGCAACGCGTGGCCTTCGGCACCTCAGGACATCGCGGTTCAGCCACCAAAAACTCCTTCAACGAGAACCACATTTTGGCGATCTGCCAGGCAATCTGCGAATACCGGCAGGCCCAAGACATCAATGGGCCGCTCTACCTGGGCATGGATACGCACGCGCTCTCCGAACCCGCTTTCGCCACGGCGGTGGAAGTCTTTGCCGCCAACGGCGTGGACATCATCATCCAGGCGGGCCTGGGTTACACCCCCACCCCGGTGATCTCACACGCCATCCTGACCTACAACCGTGGCAAGACCAGTGGCCTGGCCGATGGTGTAGTCATTACGCCATCGCATAACCCGCCCGACGACGGCGGCTTCAAATACAACCCGCCCACCGGCGGCCCGGCCGACACGCAAACCACCACGGCCATCCAGGAGCGCGCCAACCATATTTTGACGGGCTCACTCCAGGCCGTGCAACGCGTGCCGTTCGTCAAAGCCTTGCGCGCGGCGACGACGCATCGCTACGATTACGTCACGCCCTACGTGGAAGACCTGGGCAACATCATCGACATGGACGCGCTCACGTCGGCAGGCTTGAAAATCGGCGTGGACCCGTTGGGCGGCGCGAGCGTGGCCTATTGGGAGCCGATTGCCACACGCTACAAGCTGAATATCGAGGTGGTGAATCGCAACGTCGATCCGACCTTTTCGTTCATGACGGTGGATCACGACGGCAAGATTCGCATGGATTGTTCTTCGCCCTATGCGATGGCCGGCCTGATCGGGCTGAAGGACAAGTTCGACATCGCCTTCGGCAACGACCCCGATAGCGACCGGCACGGCATCGTGACGCGCAGCGCGGGATTGATGAACCCGAATCACTTCCTGGCTGTCGCCATCAATTACCTGTTCCAACACCGCCAGGGCTGGCCCGGCAGCGCCGCGGTGGGCAAGACGCTCGTCTCCAGTTCCATGATCGACCGCGTTGCGGCATCTCTGGGCCGCCGCTTACACGAAGTACCGGTGGGCTTTAAGTGGTTTGTGGATGGTTTGCTGGATAGCTCGCTCGGCTTCGGCGGCGAGGAAAGCGCCGGGGCCGCGTTCCTGCGCAAAGACGGCACCGTGTGGAGCACGGATAAAGACGGCCCTATCATGGACCTGCTAGCCGCTGAAATCACCGCCACCTCCGGGCGCGACCCAGGCGAACATTACCGCGAGCTTGAGGCCCAATTCGGCAGCCCGGCCTATGCGCGCATCGACGTGCACGCCAGCGCTGAGCAACGCGCCATCCTGGGCAAGCTCTCTCCCGAGATGGTACAGGCCCAAACGTTGGCCGGCGAGCCGATCATCGCAAAACTGACCCGCGCGCCCGGCAACCAGGCCCCCATCGGCGGGCTGAAGGTCGTCTCGGAAAATGGTTGGTTCGCGGCCCGCCCTTCGGGCACTGAAGACGTCTACAAGGTGTACGCCGAAAGCTTCAAGGGCGCGGGCCACCTCAGCGAGATTCAACACGAGGCCCAGGCAATCATCGCAGACGTATTGCAAAGTAGCGTCGCATAATGCGCGGCGTTGTATCATAAGCCTGGAAGTGACGATGCCCGAACTGTATGACTGGACTCACGATGCCCTGGAAGGGCTCTATGACCTGGCTTTCCTGGAACACCATATTCACCAACCTTGTGTACATGAACGCTTCACCACCGGGCACGCCCTGCAAGAAGCGCTGCAGAAAATCATCGAACAACTCCGCCCGCCGCTATCCGTGCCGGAACAATCGCGCGCGTTTCGCATCTATAACATCTTGAACCTGCGCTACATCCAGGGCCTGACCCAGGGCGAAGCAGCGGCGGAAATGAGCCTGAGCGTGCGGCACTTCAAGCGCGAACAGGAGCGGGCCATCAATGCGGTCGTTGCGTTGATCTTCGAGCAAACGGAACCGGTGCCGGGAAGCATGCAAGCCGAGCCGGCTGCGTCGAGCCCGCTGATGGAATACGTGCGCATCGACGAGCTGTTGCGCCTGTCGCTCAACGTCATCGAGCCACTTTTGCAACAGCAGGGCCTGAGCATCAAGGTGAACCAACCCGGTGCGTTGCCAATCGTGCGCGCCAGCCGCATCATCGCGCGCCAGTTGCTCATCAGCGCCCTGAGCTGGCTGGTGAGCGGCAAGCACGACTTACAGTTGGAAGTGCGGGCCACCCCTGCACTTCCGAACGTGTGCTTGCAGTTCATCAAACCTTGCAGCACGGCTCAAGGCAGTAGCGAGGAACTGAACACCGTGCGGCAACTGGCGGGGGACTTGGGCATGTGGGTCAACCTTTCTAGAAGCCAGGAAAGCAGCGTCCTGGAATTGATCATGCCGGTATGCGAAACGCGCTGTGTCTTGATGATCGAAGACAACCCCGACTCGATTGAGCTGGTGCAGCGCTACCTGGAACAAAGCGGAGAATATCACCTGGTGGCGATGACATGCGCCGGCGAAGCGCTGGAACAGGCGGCACTGCTGCAACCGGTTGCCATCCTGCTGGACATCATGATGCCCGAACGCGACGGATGGGACGTCTTGAGCCTGTTGAAAGCCGACCCGCTCACCGCGCCGATTCCCGTCATCGTCAGTTCGGTGGTAAAAGGGCCCGACCTGGCCTATGCGTTGGGCGCCGCGGACATCTTGCACAAGCCGTTCAGCGCCGCACAACTCATCACCAAGCTGCACTCTGTTGAGGCACACGGACCTCAATCCCAGGCAAAACAACCGGCATGAGCGCGGCAATCAACTGCGTTAGTTCGCGCGTGGAGAGCCCATCGGCCCGAGAGAGCGTCAGATAGGGCGTCACCAACGGCTCCTCGTGCACACTGTCGCCCGTCACCATGCACACGGAAATGTGCCGCAAATGCTCATCGGCATCCATGCTACGCAACACGTCGAACCCATTTATTGCGCCGAGTTGCATATCCAACAACACGCCGTCGATACCCTGGTCTCCGCGCGCGTGCAAGAACTCAATCGCTTCCTCACCGCTTTGAGCTTCAATCGGCACCACCACCGAGCAGGGCAGCTTCATCTCCAGGGGTGCCAGGCGCAACATGCGGCCATACAGACGCAGCGTATCCGGGTCGTCTTCCACCACCAGGATGCGCGCCGGGCGCAAAGGGCTCTCATGGCCGGATGCAGCTTCCACGCGTTGGGCAAGCAGACGCTCCAACACCTGGCCGATTTGTTCGCGCGAGATGGGTTTGGAAAGTAGCCAACGCTTGGGGGCCTCACCCTCGGCGGCATCGCCGACCTGGCGGACCTGTCCTCCCAGTGAGGCCATGATACGCTCATTTGTGCCGCTCAGATAACAGTGGACGACCGGGATGTGCTTCAGTTCATCCGGCCACTGCGCCGGCGGCGAGGCCTGGCCGGTGGAGTCATTCACCAGCACGGCCTCGGGGCAACTGATCTGGGCGGCGGCAACCAGGCGTTCCATGCTATCCACATGCGTAATCGCGATTCCCTCCAGGTGCCTTTCCAACAGCCGCGACAGCGTGGGATGCTGCTCCAAGACAGCTAACGTGCCGACCTCATATCGATGAATCTGCTGTGGCGTGCTCTCGGTGCCCAACACGTTGGCCGGCGGCACGACTGGCAGCGAGAAATAAAACGTGCTGCCCACACCCACCTGGCTTTCCACCCACATGTGACCGCCGTGCAACTCGATGAAACGCTTGCTGATCGTCAACCCCAGGCCCGACCCGCCGTGTTTGCGACGAATGGAGTTATCCACCTGAGTAAAGGGCTCGAAGATGCGCTTCAGGTCGCTTGCGGCGATCCCGGAGCCGGTGTCGTTGACCGAAATCACCACTTCATCGCCCAATTGCGGGTCACCATCGTCGGCGGGCCGGTGTGCCTGGCCAAGTTCCGACATCTTCCCGGCGCGGATGAGGATGCGCCCCTTCTCGGTGAAGCGCACCGCGTTGTTCAACAGGTTCAGCAACACCTGGCGGATGCGCGTCCGGTCGGCGTAGATATCGGGCAGGCCGGGCTCGATTTCCATTTGCAGCGCCAGGCCGCGCCGCGTGGCGAGCGATTGAAAGTCGTTCATCGCCGCCCGGATGAACTCTTCGACCTGCACCGGCTCGCGCACAATCGTCATATAGTTCACGTCCATCTGGCTGAGGTCCAGGATGTCGTTCACCAGCGACGACAGATGGTTCGCGTTGCGATGGATGGTCTGGATGTCGGCCATCAGCTTGGGCGGCAGGCGTTCGGCATAATAAGTGGAAGGCGCATTCAAGATGACGTCGCTGAAGCCGATGATCAAATTCAGCGGCGTGCGCAGCTCGTGGCTGATGTTGGCGGCGAACTCTTGCTTGGAACGGCGCGCATCCTCGGCATATTTCACCATAATCTCCAGTTGCTCGTTCGCGCGCGCCAGGGCGAAGCTGGTCTGCCCCAATGATTTAAGCGCGTTTTCCAGTGCGGCGCTTTTATCCTGTAGCTCGCGGGCCTGCTTAAATGCAAGCTCGCTGCCCTCGCTCATCCATTCCATCATGCTTGTCAACACGTGCCACGCGATGCTCACGACAAAAACCAGGATGACCCCCATCACCACGGCGGCACTGACCGGCGAAGCAAGCAGCAGCGCAGGATTCACATGCAAGAGCAACGTCAGGCCTCCACCCATCAGCGCGACGGCCACCCACCCCGCCCAGGGGCCGATGAGCAGAATCATCAGCGCACACGTGATACTAGCCCACAGCGGCGAGATGTACCCATCGCTGGACACGACCAGCAGGATGCTCAGGGCCAGGATGCCCCAGGCACATAACCAGAGCGGTAATCGCTGCTTCCCCGTCCAACACAGATAGATGCATAAAATGCACAGCATCAGGAAGGAGGCAAAAACCATCAGCGTGGGCATATATTCGGTTTGGAATGGCAACATCACCAAGCCGAGGAAACTGACCACGCATAACATGGTCAACACGCCTTTGGTGAGAATTTCCACCCGCAGGTCAAGCACCTGCAATTGAAACATACTGCCGTTTTGGCGCATAGAAATCCACCATGAAACAAACGCCGTGAGGGCCAATCCGATAGCCGGTAGACAAAAAGGCACTTTCACGTCCCTTTTGTGTCCGGCCGGCTATTGCCAAACTACATTGGAGAATCATAAACTATCCAACACGCTAACAAGAAGATTTCATCACGAACACCCTCTATAGCGGGTCGTTTAAGGAGGTGCTCCCTGATCTGCCCAGTGAGGACGGGATCGTCAATCACTGAGCATCTGCACTTATCTCGCCGAGCAGTCACATCCAAACGGGGCCTCCCCGGCCACTCGCAAAAGGAGATTGTGACCGGTGTGCCGCGACGCGAGCATGTTGGTTTAGGACGTCAAATCTCGTGCATATATCTGTTGTTCAAACGAAAGATATGTACGGTCCCCGTTAAATCGAGATCGAAATAACAAAGGAGAAAAAGATAATGTCCACCTCGAAAGCAACGAAGATCAGCCGCCGCAATTTGATCAAGGGCCTTGGGCTGGCCGCGGGCATGGCCACGCTGGCGGCCTGCGCGCCTGCTGCCACCACCGCCCCGTCCACCGGCGAAAGCGGCCAGGCGGCCGATCAGCCTACGCCCGCCCCCGTTGCAGGGAACAAGAAGTACAAGATCTTGCACTGGGCTCAAAGCGCCGAACCAACCGACCCCAATGCGCAACTTGCCGAAGGCGAAACGAAGCACGTGGCATATCAGGCC